>NZ_LMJM01000023.1:488645-713649 GCF_001429005.1 Ensifer sp. Root954 | reverse complement strand
GGGCTCGAACCCGCGACCTCCGGCGTGACAGGCCGGCACTCTAACCGACTGAGCTACACCCGCATCATCTTGACTTGGTTGAGGCGTTTCCGCCCCGCATCGAGCAGCAGCGCCGTTCGATGAGCGGCTAACTAAGCGGTTCGGATTGGGGTGTCAAGCGTGTTTGAAGACAAATCCGTGACGGAGTGAAAATTGATCCACAGGGCGATAAAAGGATCGAAATCGAAATGGACCAATGGCGCCTGCCGCCACCGGCCCGCCGTCACCTATCCCAACACGCACTCGTCGATGCGCGTACACGGAGGCTGATTCCGGATTGCCTCCCCTCCCTCCCCCCGTTCGCCGTTACCGAGGCGCCGTCCGCGCATTTTGTCCACAAGCACGAAGCCCGCAGTTTCGGGGTGTCGCGCAACCGCCAACAAAAAAAATCATAAAAACGATACAAATGCTCTTGCGGTTTTTTTCGGTTACGCCTAGATCACGGCCACCGACGCGGCGGACTGATCCGGTCCAAACGCGGAAGGGCGATTAGCTCAGTTGGTAGAGCGCCTCGTTTACACCGAGGATGTCGGGAGTTCGAGTCTCTCATCGCCCACCATTTTCTCCCACAGAAAATCATCACCAAATCTGCTCAAATTGCTGTTCGCGTTATCGCGTGCCGTTTGCGATAGGCCTGCCGCTTCGAATTGCTTTGGCTTTAGAGCTCAGCCGTCAACAGTCGGGAATCAGGGATTCGACGGCCTCGATCGCGATACCCGCACCGTCAGCCTCGCCGGAGCAGCAAACCCGCCAAATCCCGACGTATCGATAGGCCCACCGGCGCTACCCGCCGCGATACTGCTCGTCGCTGACATGCTCCAGCCAATCCACAGCCTTGCCGTCGAGCGCTTCCTGAATCGCAAGATGCACCATGGCCGTATCGGGTGCTGCACCGTGCCAGTGCTTTTCGCCCGGCGGGAACCAGACGACATCGCCCATACGAATCTCTTGCACGGGGCCACCCCAGCTTTGCACGAGACCACGGCCGGCGGTGACAACCAGGGTCTGGCCGAGCGGGTGCGTATGCCAGGCCGTCCGAGCGCCGGGTTCGAAGGTGACGCTGACAGCGCGGACGCGCGCCGGGTCTGCGGCCTCGATCACCGGGTCCTGGCGTACCGTGCCGGTGAAGTATTCCGCCGGGGCGCGTATCGAAGGTCTCGATCCACCGGGTATGATGTCCATATCTCGTTCCTCCGATTTTCGTGTGTGGCGCTCGTCGTCAGCGAAAGTACGCTACGGCCAACAGGCCCGGCCTCGCCCGCGAGCCTATCATAACCTGTGGATTGTCACAGTCGGACAGGCCTCACGGGCGATCTCGCAAAGATGCTCGTGGTGCGTCAGATAGACCACCTGGCCGACGCGGGCCATTTCGGCCATCTGCTCGAAGGCGCGGCCGGCGCGTCCGTCGTCGAAGGTCTCCATGATGTCGTCGGCAATGAAGGGCAGCGATTCGCGCGCGGCTGCGATTTCGTGATAGCCGGCGATTCTGAGCGCCAGGTAGAGCTGAAAGCGCGTGCCCTTGGAGAGATCCTTGGCAAGCTTCGACCCGCCGGCCGACGCATTGGCGATCAGGAACTCCTGTCCCCGGTCGGACTGCGCCGACAGGCCGGAATATTCTCCGCCGCTGATCCGGCTGAAGGTCTCCGACGCGCGCCGCATCATTGCGCTGCGATGCCGCTCGCGGAAAAGCCGGAGCGCGGTCTCGGCGGCGATTACGCCGGCGCGAAGCCGCAGATTGGCAAGCGCCTTGTTTTCGATGTCGAGCAGCAACGTCCGCCGCTTCTGTTCGAGTTCTGCGACCGTGTCGCCGCCTTCGACAGCCGCGAGCGCCTTTTCTCTTTCCCGCATCTCCGTATGCAGTTCACTCACGTCGCGGTCGCTTTGTTCGAGTGCGGCATCCAGCCGTGCCAGCTCCAGCCGCACCGCCGTGTCATCGAGTTCCGCGAGCAAAGCCTCCGCCTGCGTGCTCTCGGCGACATCAAGGCGGGAGGCAAGATCCGCCTCCGATTCGGCGACGCGTTCACGCAGGCGCTGCTGTTCCCGACCGGCCTCGAATAGCTGCGCGGCCTCATCGAGCGTTTCGCAGTCGAAGAATTCAAGCACCTGCCGCCTGCGCGCCACATGGAGTTCCCGCTCCGCACAGGCGACACGCCGCTCTTCCTCCAGGCGGGCGATTTCGGCGAGGAAGGTTGCGCGGCGATCCGAAAGCCGCTGCGCCTCGGCGGCGCGCGTCTTCAACGTCATGTAGGTCGTCAGTGTGTCATCAGCGGCCGTCCCGCGGGCAAGCTCGGCAATGGCACGGTCGAATTCAACCTGGTCCTTGCGCATGCCGGCGATGCGATATTCGAGGTCGGCCTTGCGCTGCGTCAGCTTATCGAGCTCCTGCAGGATCGTCAGCATCGGACCGGTCTGCTCTGGCGTCAGCGGTTCGCTCCGCGCGGCCAGCCAGCTTTTGGCAAGAAGTTCCGACCATTGTTCTTGCCACGCGTCCATCGCGTCTTCAGCCAGATCGAGCGCCGACTGCCGGCTTTCCAGAAGCGTTCGCGCCCGCTTGCCGCCTCACGGGCTGCATTGCGGGCGCCGTCCAGCGCACGCGCCTGCGACACCGCCTGCTCGGCGGCAAGGAGAAGGTTGTCGAGCCGCTCCGGCAGGCGTCCGTCGATATCTATGGCCGCAAGCTCCTCGCGCAAGCCGGCAATCGCTTCGGCCTCCTCGGAATGGGCGCGATCGAAATCCTGGCGCGCCGCGCGCAAATGCGCGCGCAGGTCCAGCGCCGCAAGCCGTGTGGTCAGCCAAGCCTCCAGCTGCGTCAGACGCATCACGCTAGGTAAGCCGCAGGCCAAGACGGCTGTTGCCAAAACCTGCGCTTGCGTCGCCGCGTCGGCCAGAGATTGCTTCTCCTGCTGACGCAGCGTCTCGATCCGGGCACGCCGCTCGGCGATCGACAGCGACAAGCCGCGCATGTCGGCAAGCTGCGCCGTGTCCGCAAGGCGTCGCGCGGAAACCTCATCGTCTTCGCTCATCGCCTGCTCGAAGGCAGTGGCCGTTTCCAGAGCAAGCTCCGCCTTGTGCTGGCGCCACGCTTTATTGCGGCGCTGACGCAGTGCTGAGGCCGAGAAATCGTCCATCGTGCCGCCAACGGCGGACAGCCCGGCCAGCCGCGCCTCGTCCCCCGCCAGCAACTCCTGCTCGGCGGCGATGCGGTCGACAACTCGCAAATGCCGCTCCTCCTGACTGGCAGCTGCCCTGCGCCAGGTCTCCAGCGTTGCCGGCGACGGGGCGTCGAGCGCGAGCAGGTCATCGGCCGTTCCGGCAAAGGGCCTCAGTTGCACAAGCTTGTCGGCGAGTTCCGCATCCAGCCGGTCGATGGCCTGTTGCGCCGCCTGCTTGCGCAGGACGCAGTCGCTGCGCCGCAGCAGCGACAGCTTTTCGGCAAGCCCGGAGACGTCCGCTGCCCCCTGCTCTTCGAGCCGTAGCAAATCGCCTTCAGCGTCCCGATCCGATTCGACGGCGCTCTGCAGCTCCAGGCGAGCCGAAGCGACACGTTCGACGAGGGCCGAGTGCCGGCGCGCCAAATCCTGAAGCTGCGCGCCGGTCCCGGCCGCAAGTAAAAGCGACGCGGGATCGCGGTCGGCCGGTTCGCCGAGCCGCAACAGGCAGCCAAGAATTTCTGCCCCGGTCCGCGCCAGATCCTCCAATCGAGACGGCATGTCGCGCGCCGCGGTGACATAACGCGCATCAAGCGCGGTTTCCTGAAGCGCGGTCAGGCGCTCGATCAGGCAGAGGCCTTCCTTGTCGAGCGGCATTTCCTCGAGCGCATCGCGGCGATGCTGCATCTCGTTGTCGATCTGTCGTAGCCTGATCTCGGTCTCCGCCTCCTGGCGCCGAAGCGCCGGCAGTTCACTCGCCCACTCCGCTGGCGGTACCGGCAGCGGCGGAGCGCCCGCCAGTTCCGCGCGGAGGGCGCGCAGCCTGCCGAAATGGGGCAACGCTTCGACCTCGGCTTTCAGGCGGGCCCGCGCCAGCCGCAACTCGGCTCGACGCATGATCTCTTCATCGTGGCGTTCACGCGCCTGCGTCAGCGTCTTACGCAGCGCCGCATATTCGCGTGCATTGATATCGAGCGCATTGCGTTCGACCCTCAGGGCCTCAAGCTCGCCTTTCAGTTCCGCAAGCTGATGCTTGCGCGCCTGTGGCCGGTAGAAGCCGTCGGCCTGCCCGCGCAGGGCTGCAAGGATCGCCGTGCTGTCCGGAAGGCCCGAGCTTGCCGAAAACAGCAGCGACCCGAGTTCGCCTTCGCTTTTCAGGATCGCCTCGCCGCCCTTCTCGATGCTCTCGTCGTCCAGCGAGAACATCATCTGGTAGGTGTCGCGATCGATCGCGCCGAGCGCTCCGGAAAACAGGTTGTCGGGCAAGGGCTGGTCGTCGAGGCCGACCAGCGAGTTCGTCTTTCGCTTGATCCGGAAGACGCGATCGCTGCGGCCGGCCGCTTCGATCGTGCCGCCCACGCGCATCGTCTGGTAAGGGTGCAGGAAGCCGTAGGGGCTCGAATGCTCGATGCCGAAGAGCAGATCCAGGAATCCGGAAAACAGGGTCGACTTTCCAGCCTCGTTGGGGCCGTAGACGATGTGGAGGTCGGGAGTGCCGGGCACGCCATCGCCGAAGTCAAGGCGACGATCGGTAAACTTGCCGTAGCGGACGAGATCGAGCGCGCTGATCCGCATCAGTGGCCACCCTCGCCGGCGCCACCGCCATGAAGATGGGCGAGCACCTCGGCGGTTCCCGACACACCGGCTTCAAACGCCAGCCGCGCGACCGCCTCTTCGTCCGGTGCCAGCGATTGGCGAAGCTCGGGCGGAAGCTGGTGCAGGACGTCTTCCACGGCCGCCAGCACGTCCTGGCGAAACCCGTGCGCCGGCAAGACGTCCGCTTCGACGAGCGCCGCCAGCTCTTCGACGGGATCGAGCATGGCGCCCGGTTTTTCGGTCCGGGCGTTGCCGCAGGTGAGTTCGACGTTCTCGATCCAGCAGCCGGCGATGCCGGCGGCGATGTTGTCGATCTCCGCCCGCAACAGGTCCGCGTCACGGCGAAGGCGCCAGGCCAAGGGCGTCGCGCCGGCGAGCGTCAGACGCAGGATGACGTTCTCTGCCGCCGCTTCACCACAGGTGCGCGAAAGCGCCTGCCTGACGGCATCGAGCATGTCGCGCCATTCCGTGATGCCCGTCAGATCGACACGAAGGCGTTCGAAGCTGGCGATGCCGATCGCCCGCTCGGCAAGACTGACATGGCCGTCGTCGTCGACCGTGACGAACGACACGCTCTTCACGCCGACTTCATTGATGTCGCGACCCTGCGGCATACCCGGCATCACGATGAAGGGGTCCGCCGCATGGACCTGCCGCTGGTGGATGTGGCCAAGCGCCCAGTAATCGAAGCCATGGGCAACGAGATCGGCGACGCTGCAGGGGGCATAGAGATCGTGACCCGCGGCCCCTGCGAGGCTCGTGTGCAGCATGCCGATGTTCACCGCGCCGGGCACCGGCGGCTGGAAGGCCGGAAGCAGGCTTTCGGGCGCATGCGGGCTGGCGAAGCTTACGCCGTGCACATAGACGTCGCGACCGCTTGCCAGCGTCTTGGCGACCACCGCCTTTGCCCTGCCCTTGAAGACGTGGGCGGACGGCGGCAGGGTCAGTTCATTGGTGACCTGCGACTGGGCGTCGTGGTTGCCGCGGATGATGAAGACGCGGATGCCGTGTTCATCCAGCCGGCGCAGTTCCCGTCCGAGAAACAGGGCCGTGTTCATCGACGTCTGGCTGCCATCATAGAGATCGCCGGCAATCAGCAAGGCATCGGCCTCTTCGGCGATGCAGAGATCGACGATCTTGACCAGAGCCTGCCGCGACGCCCCGCGCACGATCTCTGCGAGGTCGGCATTTCTAAGGGCGAGGCTGCGGAGAGGCGAATCGAGATGCAGGTCTGCGGTATGGACGAAACGGAAGGGCATGGCCGACCATGGCCGTCCCGCCACCGCCCGTCAATCAGCCGTCACACGTCATCCACTTGCGAGATGCGCAGGCTACCGGCAAGCATATTTCAGCCTGCTGAAGTAAAGGCGGCGCTAATACAAATGCGGTTGGCGGCGATTGTTAACATCGTCTGTTCAAGACATCGCGGCGCTGCCTGCAAATATGAGATTATACTCACTTTAATCGATTAGGGCTTTTGTAACATCTTGTTCGATAGGTTTGCCCCGGCTGCGTTTCAAGCGCGTCCAGGCACCGGAATGATTCCTGCTTCGGCTATCCGCTCCGTCATGACGATCAAGAGCCGGAATGACTTAATTCAAGTACAGTTTTACGGACGGCCGTCCTTCCGGGGGTACCATGTCACGGCTCAAGATTTCCCACACGCTTATTGCCCTTTTCCTCGTGGTCGCCGTTATCGTCTCGGTGCTTGCCGTTTCATCTCTCGGCGGCATCAAGATGATGAACGAGCGCAACAACGAGATCGCCACCACTTGGCTACCGCGCGTCTCGCTTTCCCGCGCGCTCGAAACGCAGCTTTCCGATACCCGCATGGCGTTTGCCCGCCATCTGATTTCCCTGACGCCGTTTGAAAAGAAGGCAGCGGAAAAGGTCATCGGTGAGACCGTCGCAGGCTTCAACAAGCTCGCCGACGAATATTCGAGCCTGATGGTCACCGATGCCGACAAGGCGGCGCTCGACAATGTCCGGACTGCCTATCAGGCCTATCTCTCCGTCGCCGAAGGCATGGTCAAGCTCTCCAACAACCTCGAGAACATGAAGGCGCAGAGCGTCTTCAAGGTCGAGATGCGCGAGACCGAAGGCAAGGTCGACGAGGCAATCAAGGAAATGCGGGCGCTGAACCTCGCCGGCGCGGATGCCGCCGTTGCCGCAAGCTCGGCCACGCATGACCAGATCCGCATGATCGAGATCGGCGTCATCGCCCTTGCCGCCGTCATCGTGCTCGGCGCCATCCTCTATGCCGTGCGCGGCATCGCTCGCCCGATCCAGATCATCACCCGCTCAATGGCACGCCTTGCCGAAGGTGACACCGACAGCAGCATCCCCTATGGCGCCCGCAAGGACGAAATCGGCGAGATGGCCCGTGCAGTCGAGGTCTTCCGCCAGGCGGCGATCGCCAATCAGCATCTCGAAGCCGACGCCCAGACACAGCGCGCCAAAGCGGAAGCCGAGCGTCTGCGCGTGACGGAAGAAGCGGAAGCAGCAGCCCAGCGCCGCCTTCAGGAAGCCACCGCCGGTCTTGCGAGCGGCCTGCGCCGCCTTGCTTCGGGCGATCTCGCCTTCCAGCTCAACGAACCCTTCTCGCCCGATTTCGAGCAGCTGCGTCACGACCTGAACCAGGCTGTCGCCCAGCTCGCCGACACGCTTGCCGCCGTCTCGTCAGCATCTGGCAGCATCGACAGCGGTGCCCGTGAAGTCAGCCAGAGCGCCGACGACCTGTCGCGCCGGACCGAGCAGCAGGCAGCGTCTCTGGAAGAAACGGCGGCAGCACTCGACCAGATCACGGTCAATGTCGGCAATTCGTCAAAGCGCACCCACGAGGCCCGCAGCGTTGCCGGCCAGGCCAACGAAAGCGCCCGCAAGTCCGGCGCGATCGTCTCGGGCGCGGTCGACGCCATGGGCCGCATCGAGCATTCGTCGAGCCAGATCTCCAACATCATCGGCGTGATCGACGAGATCGCTTTCCAGACCAACCTGCTGGCGCTCAACGCCGGCGTCGAAGCAGCGCGTGCCGGTGATGCCGGCAAGGGTTTCGCCGTCGTCGCCCAGGAAGTGCGAGAGCTTGCCCAGCGCTCGGCCAACGCGGCCAAGGAGATCAAGGATCTGATCCGCAACTCCGCCGTCGAAGTCGAAAGCGGCGTCCGTCTCGTGCGCGAAACCGGCGAGGCTCTGCGCACGATCGAAGGCTTCATCGTCACGATCAACCAGCATATGGACGCGATCGCCGTCTCGGCACAGGAACAGTCCGCCGGGCTCTCCGAGGTCAATACGGCCGTCAACCAGATGGACCAGGTCACCCAGCAGAACGCGGCGATGGTCGAGGAAGCCAATGCGGCAAGCGCGACGCTTGCCCAGGAAGCCGGCCGTCTGCGCGAACTGATCGCGCGCTTCACGCTCGCCGAGGCTGGCGGTCACGGCTACACCCAGTCGACCAACGGCGCGCGCTGGGCCGCCTAATCGCGATCGGAGGCGACGCGCAAGTCGTGTGACGCGCAAACGGTCGCCTGTCGCGAGAATTTCATGCCGCATCAAGTGAAACGGCCGCCAGAAATGGCGGCCGTTTCTTTGTCGGCGATGGAGTTACCGTGAAACGCCGGAGGTTTGTGTCGACAAATGCGGCAATTATAACTATCACTAATGTTACTGCCATTTCACATGGCACCTCATGAAATTCCAGCGACGATCATGAAGAAGACATTTGAAGTTTCCGATAGACTGTTCGAACTTTACCACCGGGTTCACCGGCTGGTGAACGAATCGATGACCGAGGAAGGCGTGTCGCTGGCGCGCAGCAAGTTCCTCTTCTTCCTCAGCAAGCTCGGCCCCTGTCGTTCGACCGACATCGCCTGCGCGCTGAACTTCGCGCCGCGCACCGTCACCGAAGCGATCGACGGCCTGGAGCGTGACCGCCTGGTCATGCGCAAGCCCGATCCTGAAGACCGGCGCGCCAAGATCGTCTCGATCACCGAAACGGGCCGCGTCGTACTGGAAGCCGCAGAGCATCCGCGCAAGCAGCTGCTCGAGGAGATCTTCTCGGCCCTCGACGACGAAGAACTCGACGCGCTCTTTGATATCGTCGGCAAACTGGTCGACCGGACGGACGAGATCCGCAAGCGCAAGGATGAGGCCGAAGAGGCAGCGCAGATCGCGATCGCCCGCTAGGAGCGCGTTCTCGCTCGTCGCAAATCACAAGTGCCGAAACAGAAAGAGGCCGGGACGTCATGTCCCGGCCTCTCCCGTTTTCTCCGGGCCGTAACGCTTACATCGCGTTGATGGCGCCAATGGAGAAGAACAGGGTTTCGCCAGAGGAGTCGTCGACGCCGTCATTGTCGGTGACGACATAGCCGTTGCCGGCGGCATCGACGGTGAAGCCTTCGACCTTGTCGACGACGTAGCCATTCAGCGCCTTCAGTTCCGGAATGAGATCACGAACCTCTTCCTTCTTGACGACGGGCAGTTCACCGCCAAGGGCAGCTGGCTTCAGTTCCGAGAGCGCAACGCGATAGATCTTCTTCAGCTTGGCAGCCTGACCGATCAGGTTGTCGCGCTCGATGACATAGGCATAGTCGCCGTGGACGGAAATTTCCGACAGACCAACCCAGCCGTCACCGGCCTTTTCGAGTGGGTAGCGCACGGCGCCCCATTCTTCGCTCTTCACGTTGTAGGAGACGAGCTTGACGAAGCCCTTCTCGTCATCCTTCCATTCGCGCTGAACCGCCATCCACAGCGTCTGCTCGTCGCCTTCGCCGACAACGGTGATGCCTTCGAAGCCAAAGCGGGTTTCGCCGGCACGCAGCTCTTCCGGCAGGGCGATTTCCTTCTTGATCTCGCCCTTCTTGTTCACGTGGAAGATGGCGTGGCTGTAGAGCTTGTCGGAGTTGCCTTCCGACGCGAGCCAGAAGCCCCCTTCCCCGTCATTGGCGATGCCTTCGATGTCGAGCTTCTGCGCCGGTGCGCCATCGCGGGTGATGGCGAGCGCTTCGGCGATCAGCGCCGGCTTCTGGGTGGCGTCGATGGTGAAGATCGTGGGCTGCGACGAGTAGACCGAATCGTTGACGGCGCGCAGGAAGCCGGGCTTGTCGGCGACGGCAGCGAGACCGGAGAGTGCGCCGAAGCCGATCGGCAGGCCATCCTTCTCGGCGGAGCGGATCTGCGGATAGACCGCTTCGCCCTCGGCACGCTCATAGATCATCACGTGCGAGCGCGCGCCGCCGTCCTCGACGAGATCGACTTCGTTTGCGGTCGCAAGGAGATTGCGCGCGGGG
The DNA here is from genome assembly GCF_001429005.1 of Ensifer sp. Root954. Classification (NCBI taxonomy): domain Bacteria; kingdom Pseudomonadati; phylum Pseudomonadota; class Alphaproteobacteria; order Hyphomicrobiales; family Rhizobiaceae; genus Ensifer; species Ensifer sp. Root954. The sequence continues at coordinate 703,580 of NZ_LMJM01000023.1, read as the reverse complement.
ATCGCGACGGCGCCTTCCGGCGAGATGCCCGACGGCAGGAGCTGCAGCAGCTCAGGCTCGGCGCCCGTATCCTTGTAGACGCCGACGATCGAGGCACGCTCGGACAGAACGAAGAACAGGTTGTCGTCACCGAACTTCGCCGCTTCCAGGCCCTCGGGCTCAACGCCCTTGGCCGAAGAGCGCTTCTCCGGATAGTGGCCGATGGCGGCAATCGCATGCTCCAAGCTCGCGCCCGATTCGAAGAGCACCTTGCCGGTGGTGTCGAAGGTCGTGAAACCGCGCGAACCGCCTTCATAGTCGCCTTCGTTGGCAACAACGATGCGGTTGTCGTCGAGCCACTTCACCGCGTCGGGCTCGCGCTTGCGGCCCGGCTGCTCGTCCTTGAAGGCAATCGCGCCGTTGCGCTTGGTGTCGATGTTCTTGAGGTCGACCGTGCCGGCAGAGAAATGCGTCTTCACCGTTCCCGTCTTGCCGTCGATGATGACGATGTGGTTGTTCTCCTGCAGCGTCAGCGCGATCTCGTCCTTGCCGTTGAAGGAAACGAATTCCGGCTCCGGGTCTTCACCGGCGATTTCGGCAAGACCGGTCAGCGTCACGCGCTTCAGCGAACCGCAATCGGCAACACCATCCTTCAAAGACAAGATGACGAGGTCGCCGGCCGGCATCTGCGGGATCTTGCCGTCGTTCAGCTCTTCATCGCGCTCGTTCTCGATGGCGATGGCCGCCAGCGTGCGGTCCTTGTTGACGGCGATCGAATCCGGCTGGCCGCCGAGATCGCAGGTCGCATCGACTTTCTTCGAGGCCAGATCGACGATCGCAAGAAGCCCCGAAGGCTTGACGAAGCTTTCGCGCGTGTTGACCGCGACGAGTGCCTTTGCACCGGCGATGGTGACCGAGGTCGGCTCGCCGTCAAAAGAGACCGTGCCGGCTGCCTTCGGCGCCTTGGCATCGGTGATGTCGATCAGGCCGACGCGCTTGCCGGGGCTGTCGGAATAGACAAGCGTGTTGCCGTCTTCGCTGGCCGTGATGATTTCGGCAGATGTCAGCGCCTTGCGCGCATCGCCTTCCGGCAGGTTATCGGCAACAGCAAAGGATGCAATGCGGTTGAAGACGGGCTCGGCCGCCGCAGGAAATGCTGCGGATGCAAGAAGAACGGCCGCAAGCGCGGTCACGCGCGAAGTGATGGTCATGAAATCCCCCATGTGCGAACACTGAAAACATGGGGGTTCTGCGCGATGCCGATGACAGCCGAATGACAACGCTTGGGTTTTACACCGTTCCGGTTGCAGGCGCGGCGCGCTCGCGCCGCATCTCGTTGCGCATGATGAACAGCGAGGCGCCAAGGATCAGCACTGCGCCGACCCAAAGATATCCTGTCGGCGCGTAACCGAAGACCAGCCAGCCCGCAAAGACGTTAAGCGGCAGCTTCAGATCGTCGAAGGGCTGCACGTAGGCAGCGTCGGCAACAGTATAGGCGAGCGTCAGCAGATATTGTGCGACTACGGTCAGTATCCCGGCGAGCAGCAGGAAGCCGAGTGCTGTCCCATCCGGCATGGTGAAGCCGGCCGAAAGCGCGATGGCGCCGTTGATCGGCGTCAGAAGCACAAGCAGCCATACGGTGATCGTTTCGGGGCGCTCGAGACTTGTGAGGCTCTTGGTGATGAGCGACGAAGCGCCCCACAACAGCGCCGACAGGATCGGCAAAAGGGCGGCCCAGCTGAAGCTGTCCGACCACGGTTCGAGAATAATCATCGCCCCGGCGAAACCGACCGCGGTTGCGGCCCAACGCGCCGCGCCGACGCGTTCGCCGAGAAACAGGCGGGCGCCGAGGATGATGAAGAACGGCGAGGTCATGACCAGCGCGATCGCCTGCCAGATCGGCACGTGCGCCAGACCGGAGACCCAGGCCCCCACACCGAAGGCGGCCAACACCACGCGCGCGACGTGACGCCAGGGATAGTCGGTGCGCATGGCCGACAGCCCGACGCGTCGCAGAAACGGCAGTGAGAAGAGGAAGGCGAAGGCATATTGCCAGAACGCCATGGCGGTGGCTGGAAAACCGAGCTTCATCGTCAGCCATTGGGTGACGACATTGAGGCCGGCGAAAGCGATCCCGGCCAACACCATGAAGCCGGCTCCGGCCATGGCGCGCGAGGAGGAAAAGCCGAGGGAAGTCTGATTCATGTCATGCACCCTGAAAGCGGACCAAACACAAATCAGGACGCATGAGCGCACGGCACGACGCCGGGCATCCCTGCCCTTCGTGCCAGCGACCATTCTCTTTCATCCGGACTATGACCGTCGGCTCCGGAGTTGCACCGGATCTGCTGACCCTCTCCCCAAAAATCGAGGAAAGGCGCTCGCGGGCTTGGGCCACCTTCGCGCGTCTCCAAGACGCCGCGCTGTCATGCCCTTACCGCCGGTGGGGACTTTCACCCCGCCCTGAGAATGGGCAAGCCCTAGAGCAAATGACGGACACCCGCAAGGGCTGCCCCCAAAATGCGAAAGGGTCCGGCTTGCGCCGAACCCTCGAATACCTGGACTGCCGGCCTCGTGTCCGGCCGCCAAGCAAATCTCATCAGCCGTTGACGGCATCCTTCAGGCCCTTGCCGGCCGTGAACTTCGGCACGTTGCGTGCCGGGATGTCAACTTCCGCACCCGTGGACGGGTTACGGCCCTTCGAGGCTTCGCGGCGCGAAACCGAGAAGTTGCCGAAGCCGACCAGGCGAATGTCGCCGCCGTTCTTCAGCTCAGCCTGGATGGTCTCGAAAACTGCATCAACTGCAGAAGATGCGTCGGTCTTGGAAAGTCCGGCCTTCTCAGCAACGGCAGACACGAGCTCATTTTTGTTCATGTTTCCACCCCTTTCAGATTGGTTCGAAACGACTGTGTTTTAAGGCGCGGCGGCTTGCGCTTCGCCCGCGTCTTGCCTTTCCCAATTGCGCCTAATCCCTTGGAATGCAAGGCTTGCAGGGCGCTTTTACAACAAAAAAGACCGGCCAATGGCCGGTCTTCCCAATTTTTCTGCAAAATGAGCGCCGCGCGAGCCGGCTGCACCCATTTTCAAGCGCCCGTCAGTGGGCGACGGAGGAGCCTGCTTCGTCCTGCGAATCAACCGGTGCTACGGTTGCCGGCTCGTTTGCCGGGTCCCAATCGATCGGTTCCGGCATGCGCACCAGAGCGTGTTCGAGCACCTCGCCCACCCGCGAAACCGGGATGATTTCGAGCGCGTTCTTCACGTTGTCCGGGATCTCGGCGAGATCCTTGGCGTTCTCTTCCGGGATCAGCACCTTCTTGATGCCGCCCCGCAGCGCTGCCAGCAGCTTCTCCTTCAGACCGCCGATCGGCAGCACGCGGCCGCGCAGCGTGATCTCGCCGGTCATTGCGACATCCTTGGAGATCGGGATGCCGGTCATGATCGACACGATCGTGGTTGCCATCGCGACGCCGGCCGACGGGCCATCCTTCGGCGTCGCACCTTCCGGTACGTGCACGTGGATGTCACGCTTGTCGAACAGCGGCGGTTCGATGCCGAAGTCGATTGCGCGCGAGCGGACATAAGAAGCCGCCGCGGAAATCGATTCCTTCATCACGTCGCGCAGGTTGCCGGTGACGGTCATGCGGCCCTTGCCGGGCATCATGACGCCTTCGATCGTCAGAAGCTCGCCGCCGACCTCAGTCCATGCGAGACCGGTGACAACACCGATCTGATCGTCACGTTCGGCTTCGCCGTGGCGGAAGCGCGGAACGCCCAGATAGTCGTTGATGTTGGCAGCGTTCACTTCGACCTTCTTGGCCTTGCCCTTGATGATCTCGGTCACGGCCTTGCGGGCGAGCTTCATCAGCTCGCGTTCGAAGTTACGCACACCGGCTTCGCGGGTGTAGGTCTGGATGACCGCCATCAGCGCGCCGTCTGTGACCGAGAATTCCTTCGGCTGCAGCGCGTGGTCGCGGATCGCCTTCGGCAGCAGATGCCGCTTGGCGATTTCCAGCTTTTCCTCTTCCGTGTAGCCGGCGATGCGGATCACTTCCATGCGGTCCATCAACGGCGCCGGGATATTCAGCGTGTTGGCGGTGGTGATGAACATCACGTTGGACAGGTCGTATTCGACCTCCAGGTAGTGGTCCATGAAGGTCGAGTTCTGTTCCGGATCCAGCACCTCGAGCAGCGCCGACGACGGATCGCCGCGGAAGTCCTGGCCCATCTTGTCGATTTCGTCGAGCAGGAACAGCGGGTTGGACCGCTTCGCCTTCTTCATCGACTGAACGACCTTGCCCGGCATGGAGCCGATATAGGTGCGGCGGTGGCCACGGATCTCGGCTTCGTCACGAACGCCGCCCAGCGCCATGCGCACATATTCGCGGCCGGTCGCCTTGGCGATCGACTTGGCGAGCGAGGTCTTGCCGACGCCCGGAGGGCCGACGAGGCACAGGATGGGGCCCTTGATCTTGGTCGAACGCGCCTGCACGGCGAGATACTCGACGATGCGCTCCTTGACCTTGTCGAGGCCGAAATGATCGACGTTGAGCACTTCCTCGGCATGGTTCAGGTCGGTCTTGATCTTCGACTTCTTGCCCCAGGGCAGGCCGAGCAGCCAATCCAGGTAGTTGCGAACGACGGTGGCTTCCGCCGACATCGGGCTCATCTGTCGCAGCTTCTTCAGCTCTGCATCAGCCTTTTCGCGCGCTTCCTTGGAAAGCTTCGTCTTGGCGATACGCTCTTCGAGCTCGGCCATCTCGTCGCGGCCGTCCTCGCCGTCGCCGAGTTCCTTCTGGATCGCCTTCATCTGTTCGTTGAGGTAGTACTCGCGCTGGGTCTTCTCCATCTGGCGCTTGACGCGCGAGCGGATGCGCTTTTCCACCTGCAGGACGGAGATCTCGCCTTCCATGAAGCCGAGCGCCTTTTCCAGGCGCATCTTCACGCTGGTGGTCTCCAGCATTTCCTGCTTTTCGACGATCTTGATCGACAGGTGCGAAGCGACCGTGTCGGCCAGCTTCGAATAGTCCTCGATCTGGCTGGCAACGCCGACGACCTCGGGAGAGATCTTCTTGTTGAGCTTTACGTAGCTTTCGAATTCGGAGACGACCGAGCGGCTGAGCGCCTCGATCTCGACCGGATCTTCCTCCGGCTCGCTCAGGCTATGCGCCGCAGCCTCATAGAATTCCTCGCGCGGCGTGTAGCCGTCGATTTTGGCGCGCGCGCGGCCCTCGACCAGTACCTTGACGGTGCCGTCGGGCAGCTTCAACAGTTGCAGAACGTTGGCGATGGTACCGACTTCGTAGATCGCGGACGGTTCCGGATCGTCGTCGGTGGCGTTGATCTGGGTGGCAAGCATGATCTGCTTGTCGGTGCCCATGACTTCCTCAAGCGCACGGATCGATTTTTCGCGGCCGACGAAAAGCGGCACGATCATATGCGGGAAGACTACGATGTCGCGGAGCGGCAGGACCGGGTAGGTCGCGCTTTCAGTCGCCGGTGACGTTTTGTTCGTCATGTCATTTCCTTTCCGTCCCGATTTCGGGCCCGTATCCGGGAGCCCTACAGGCACTCCCGGCTGTCATATTTTCCACATGAAAGTGGAGTGCGACCGCGTCCATTTCAAGGCTCGACGCAGACATCCACAAACAGTGGCCGGGTCCTTCTGACTACGCATCAATGCTGTTGCGGACCTTGCGACGGACTACAAGCTCATGGACCGCAACCATTAAGGTCCTTCATTGAATCGTCACATCATTGCGTTGTTTGCGGCACTTTAGCAACAATCGAATTGTGAAATCTGCGCCCCGGCGCAGGTGTCTCAACAGCTAAGTGTGAACACATGAAGCAGACATGAAAAAGCCCGCACGAGGCGGGCTTCTCAGAGGGTAATTCAGGACGCTCAGGCCGAAACGTTGGTCTTTTCGTCCGACCGTTCCGAGTAGATGTAGAGCGGCCGGGCAGCGCCCTTGACCACCTCGTCCGAGATGACCACTTCGCGCACGCCTTCGAGCGTCGGCAGCTCGAACATGGTGTCGAGCAGGATCTTCTCCATGATGGAGCGAAGGCCACGGGCACCGGTCTTGCGCACGATCGCCCGACGCGCGATCTCGCGAAGCGCGTCCTCGTGGAAGGTCAGTTCGACGTCTTCCATCTCGAACAGGCGCTGGTACTGCTTGATCAGAGCGTTCTTCGGCTCGGACAGGATCTGGATCAGCGCATCTTCATCGAGATCTTCGAGCGTCGCCAGAACCGGCAGACGACCGATGAATTCCGGGATCAGGCCGAACTTGACGAGATCTTCCGGCTCCAGTTCACGCAGAACTTCGCCGACACGGCGATCTTCCGGCGAGCGGACCGTTGCGCCGAAACCGATCGAGGTCTTCTCACCACGGGCGGAGATGATCTTGTCGAGGCCGGCAAAGGCACCGCCGCAGATGAACAGGATGTTGGTCGTATCCACCTGCAGGAATTCCTGCTGCGGATGCTTGCGGCCGCCCTGCGGCGGTACCGAGGCAACCGTGCCTTCCATGATCTTCAGAAGCGCCTGCTGCACGCCCTCGCCCGATACGTCGCGGGTTATCGACGGGTTGTCGGACTTGCGCGAAATCTTGTCGACTTCGTCGATGTAGACGATGCCGCGCTGGGCGCGCTCGACGTTGTAGTCGGCAGCCTGAAGCAGCTTCAGGATAATGTTCTCGACGTCTTCACCGACATAACCGGCTTCGGTCAGCGTCGTTGCGTCGGCCATGGTGAACGGCACGTCGATGATGCGGGCGAGCGTCTGGGCGAGATAGGTCTTGCCGCAGCCGGTCGGGCCGACCAGCATGATGTTCGACTTCGCAAGCTCGACGTCGCTTCCCTTGGCGGCGTGCGCCAGGCGCTTGTAATGGTTGTGAACGGCGACCGACAGGATGCGCTTCGCCTGCTGCTGGCCGATGACGTATTCGTCCAGAACCTTGATGATTTCCTGAGGGGTCGGAACACCGTCGCGGGACTTGACCATCGAGGTCTTGTTCTCTTCGCGAATGATATCCATGCACAGTTCGACGCATTCATCGCAGATGAACACGGTCGGTCCGGCAATCAGTTTTCGGACTTCGTGCTGGCTCTTGCCGCAGAACGAACAATAAAGTGTATTCTTCGAGTCACCGCCGTTGCTTCCGCTGACCTTGCTCATTTCCACTTCCTTCCAGCACGCCGGACACTTTCAAGATAAGTATCGCGGACCACTCAATTTGCCCTGAGCCTCAACCTCAAACAGGGCTTCCGGGAGTACTCACCGCCCCAGGCGTAAACGCCCGACGCAGCCGCAACGACTCTCCCAACTCCGAACGAACACTACGCTGACAGATTCCAACATAGCATTAATGGTTCATATTACCGGCTTTACCCTGTCGATAAAGCCCTTGAGCCATTACAATTGTGTCACAATTACATCTATCCCGACACAAATGCGCGTTATCAGGCCTGCTCGCCGCCCTCGATCTCTTCGCGCGAGGTCAGAACCTTGTCGACAAGGCCCCAGCTCAGAGCTTCGTCCGCATTCATGAAATGATCGCGATCGAGCGTCTGCTCAACCTCTTCATAGGTCCGTCCGCAGTGCTTGACGTAGACCTCGTTGAGGCGGCGCTTCATCTTCAGGATGTCCTTGGCGTGGCGCTCGATATCCGAGGCCTGGCCCTGGAAACCGCCCGAGGGCTGGTGAACCATGATGCGCGCGTTCGGCGTGGCGAAACGCATGTCCTTGTGGCCGGCGGCCAGGAGCAGCGAACCCATCGAGGCGGCCTGACCGACGCAGAGCGTCGAAACGGCCGGCTTGATGAACTGCATCGTGTCGTAGATCGCCATGCCCGACGTGACGACGCCGCCCGGCGAATTGATGTAGAGCGCGATTTCCTTCTTCGGGTTTTCTGCTTCAAGGAAAAGAAGCTGGGCGCAGACGAGCGTTGCCATCTGGTCTTCGACCGGGCCGGTCACGAAGATGATGCGCTCCTTCAGAAGGCGCGAAAAGATATCGTAGGAACGTTCACCGCGGTTGGTCTGTTCAACAACCATCGGCACCAGTGCCAGGGCGGTATCAACGGGATTTCTCATATCGAACCTTCATCAATCGGGTTCGCAAAACCTTTGCGAACCGGGAATCACGGGATTTACCTTCTGCTCCTACATAGAGTGTCAACACCCTTCACTTCAAGTCGCGAAGCTTCGATAAGCTTAATCGAAGGTCCGCTTTGCTTCGAAGTTCGGCCGTCCTCCACACATGGTTGGCGATAGAACATTTTTCCATCGATATCCTCGGTTGAGGCCATGGACGCAAACTCTGCACACAGGCTTCGGTGATATCGGTAAACGAAGGGGAATTCCGCGAACCTGGGCGCTGTTCACAGCTGCGACTCGATCGGCAGCACACGGATTACCCCGGCGATCATGCGCCTTGCCAGGCTCGCGTCCGGCTCGTGGCGCACCAGCCGCTCGGAGCCATTGGCGCGATCACGCCAGACAAGACGCGATCCTTCGATGTCGACCCGGTAGCTGATCGACGGCGAAGTTTCCTCCTCGAACATGGAAGCCAGTTCGCCGGCGAGTGCCACATCCTGAAAGACGACGCCCATTTCCGTGTTGAGTGAAGCGGAGCGCGGATCGAAGTTCATCGAGCCGACAAAACCGTTCAGGCCATCGACCACGAACGCCTTGCTGTGCAGGCTCGCGTTGCGGCGTCCGAACAATGTCATGCGGTGTCCCTCGGCGACATCGCCCTGCTCCTTCAACTCGAAGAGCGCGACGCCGGCCCGGATGAGCTTCCGGCGATATTTGACATAACCGCCGTGAACGGCGGCAACGTCGGTCGCTGCAAGCGAATTGGTCAGGACCGCCACGCGAGCGCCGCGCGAAACAATGGCGGCGAGCTCCCGCGTGCCCGCAACGCCGGGAATGAAATAGGGCGAGATTATCCGCAAGTCCCGCGTGGCTGCCTCGATCAGCGGAAAGAGTTCGCGCAGCAGCCAGTTCTGGCGCCGCTGCATCAGCGCCTTTTCCGGCGGATCGGATGCCAGACGGATCTCGGAACTCCAGTGAAGCCGCCGTGTGCCTTGGTAGATCTCCGCCTCTTCAACCGCCTTGTCGACGCGCTCGAGATAGAACCGGCCTGCCGGCGTGCGCACCAATCCTTCGACGGCATCGCGCAGTGCCGGCAGATACTGCTTGCGCGGCGTGCGCAGCGCCGCGATCGGGAGCACGGATGTGCTGTTCCAGTAGCGGTCGAACATGGCAGATGCCTGCTCCAGCACGGGTCCGACCATCCAGACATCGAGATCACGGAAATTGGAGAGCTCGGCGGCATCGAAATAGGCGTCTCCGATGTTGCGGCCGCCGGCTATCGCAACGCGGCCGTCGGCTACCCAGAGCTTGTTGTGCATGCGGCGCGTGGCGCTGAAGGCGCGGATCGCCATTTCGAAGCCGCGGCGAAAGCGATCGGTGCGCGCCCGGCTCGGATTGAAGAGCCGTACGTCGATATGGGGATGGGCGTCGAGCGCGATGCACATTCGGTCATGGATGCCCGCATTGATGTCGTCGAGCAGCAGCCGGACGCGCACGCCACGGTCCGCGGCGGCCAGGATCTCGCGGGCGAGAAGAAGACCGGTCAGGTCGCCCTTCCAGTAGTAGTACTGCAGGTCGAGGCTGCGTCCGGCGCGCCGTGCTGCGTGCGCTCTGACCACCAGGGCCTCGATATTATCGGAAACAAGCGCCACCCCATTGGCACCCGCCTGCCCCGCAACGAGCGGCGCCACATATCGGTCGAGCTCCGTGCCGGCATCGGCCAGCGGGAGTGCACTTGACGGCGGCCCGTGCGGGCGGCGGCCGAACCGGCCGTAGACATAGAGAACCGTCGCCACAACCAGTCCGAGGATGGCGGCAACGGTGAACAGGATAGAGGATCCCATCGAAAACTCGCCCGTGCCTTTAGGCCGCCCCCGTACGCCCGGCTTCGACCCGTCGGCCGTCTCTTTGTTCCGGCTGCGCCGCCTTCAGGTCGATCGAGGCCTTTACCGGCAGATGATCCGAGGCGATCCGCGCCAACGGCGAATCGTGCACGGCGACCGACGTCACCAGGCTATGCGGGTTTCCGAGCACACGGTCGAGCGGCAACAGGGGAAAGCGTGAGGGAAAACTGGCGACCGTCGCGTGGGACGGATCGAATACCGGGCTGAGGAAGGACAGCGATGAACGCCGCCCCATCCGCCATTCATTAAGGTCGCCGATGAGCAGCGTCGGCCGCCCGTTCGCGTCGGACGCTGCCTCGAGGATCGCCTCGGCCTGCTGGGCACGCGAATGCCGCAGAAGTCCGAGATGGGCGGCGATGATGCGCAGCGGCCCCACTTTCAGATCGAGATCGACGACCAGCGCACCGCGCGGTTCCACGCCGGGCAGCTTGAGCTGCCGCACGTCGGAAACGGCGCCCTCACGCAGCAGCAGGACATTGCCGTGCCAGCCATGACCCTTGGTCGAAAAGCCGGAAATCGGCACCGAAACAAGGTGTGCCTCGCGGCGCAAATGCTCGAGATCGAGCAGACCGGCACGCTCACCGAACCGCTGGTCGGCCTCCTGAAGCGCGACGATATCTGCGCCCAACTCACCGATGACATTGGCGGTACGACCGGGGTCGAAGCGCCCGTCGGTGCCGACGCATTTGTGAATGTTGTAGGAGGCGATTACGATATCGCCACGGCTGACCGCGGCTTCGCGATGAACGACGGTGGGGCGTCTCTTGCGGATCGCAGCGACGATCCCCGCCGATAGACTGGACTGGTTTTTTCCCATGCCGCTCCCTGCTTGCTGGCCGCATCATGCGCAAATAGGTCGCCTGGTGCCACAGAAAAAGGGAGGAAAGCGGAAGTTTGTTCCCCGCGGATAGCACGCCTGGAGATACGGACGCCGGCAGCAAACGCGCGCTACCGGCGCCCCTTCCCGCGCTTTCGTTCAATCGGCCGGCCCTGCAAACAGGATCAGATTTCCGTCGGGATCGAGCACGATAAACGTCCGTGCGCCCCAGGGTTCCGTGCGCAACGTTTGGTGAAAAAAGACCCCGGCCGACTGGTAGCTCAGGAACAATTGCTTGATGTCATTGGCGGTATCGAGGGCGATGGAGGCGGAAAGCAGGTGCTCGCGCTGCCGGATGTCGCCGACGAAGACGGGTTCGCAGACGAGACGCAGAGCGAGCCGAGCATTGTCCCGGATCACCTGCCCATAGAAGGGCGGATCGCCGTAGACGAAATCGACCGCAAAGCCGAGCTTCTCTGTGAAGAAGTCGCACGCGGCGCTGATATCGGCAACGAACAACTGCGCGGCTGTCGATTGCAGCACCGGCTGGGGTGTGGCGGGTTTGGATTGCATGGTCATTGCCAGGGCTCCTGATTTGAGCGCCTGCCAACTGTCGAACCCCGATTGACGCGCGATCAGTTCTTGCGCGTCGGCGAGCTTGAACTCCGACTTGAGAATGGTCTCGTCGTCAAGATCGCGGAAGCGCGGCAAGGCAGCCCTGATCTCGGCTGCGACCGGATAGTATTGGTCGCGATGCCATCTGAGGTATTGCTTCGCCTGTTTCTTCAGGTTTTCAAGGTTTGGCATGGGCGCAACTACGGTCTGTGTTCCGTAGGCGGGCGTTGCCCTTTCAGCCCTCTGCCGATGCGCCCTACGCAGCCAGCAGAGATTGGCCGCCATGGCACGTGCTGTCAACGCCCTCATGGCCGCGGGTGCCGATATCCGCCCTTGCCGGCCGAACCGCGGTTCCCTTAGACATAGGGACCATTGAAGTCCGCGAAGAGCCGCTGCCATGCCTGCCATTTCCATCGACCGCACGCTGAGGCGCGTTTCCATCGACGCGCGGGATCCAGCCTTCTACCGTGATCCGCTCGCAGCCTATGCCGAGATCCATGCGCAGTGCCCGGCCTTCTTCTGGGAGGAACGTCAGCAATGGTATTTCGCCGGCTACGACCTGGTGAACGCGCTTTTGCGCGACCGACGCTTCGGCCGGCAGATACTGCATGTGGCGACACGCGACGAACTCGGCCTGCCGCTGCCGAAGCCGCATCTGAAGGATTTCGACGCGCTCGAAGAGCATTCGCTGCTGGAACTCGAACCACCGGCGCACACGCGGCTGCGCACGCTCGTCAACCGGGCCTTCGTCTCGCGGCAGATCGAACAGCTGCGGCCGGACATCGAGCAACTGTCGCATGCCCTCATCGACAGCTTTGCCGATGACGGCGAGGTCGAACTGCTGAAAAGCTTTGCCGAAACGCTTCCCGTGACGATCATCGCCCGCATGCTCGGCATTCCCGTCGAAGCGGCGCCCGATCTGCTCGACTGGTCGCATCGCATGGTTCGGATGTATGTCTTCAACCCGAGCTACGAGACCGAACTCGACGCTAATCAAGCCTCCGCAGATTTTGCCGACTATCTGCGCGGCATCATCACCGAGAAGCGCCGCACCCCCGCAGACGACCTGCTGACGCACATGATTACCTCGGAAAAGGATGGCGAGCGGCTGTCGGAGGCGGAGCTGGTCTCGACCACCGCCCTCCTCCTCAATGCAGGTCACGAGGCGACCGTGCACCAGATCGGCAACGCGGTGAAGACGATCCTGCAATCCGGACTTCCGGCGAAAGACCTCTTTGCCACGGAGAGGGCAACCGCGCTGGCGGTGGAGGAGTGTCTGCGCTTTGCGGCACCGCTGCATATTTTCCAGCGTTATGCGCTCTCGGATATCGAACTCGATGAAGGCGTCAATCTGCGAAAGGGCGACAAGATCGGCCTGCTGCTCGGAGCGGCGAATGTGGACCCGAAGAAGTTCACCGGACCGAACGCGTTCCGGCCGACGCGCGACGAAGGCGCCAATGTCTCTTTCGGAGCGGGCCTGCATTTCTGTATCGGCGCGCCGCTTGCCCGGCTGGAGCTCAATCTGGCGCTGCCGATCCTCTTTCAGCGCCTGCCGAACATGCGGCTGAAAAACGAGCCCGAGGTCAAGGACGCGTTCCATTTTCACGGCCTGGAACGCCTCGACGTCGTCTGGTGACGAGCACCGAAGACTGATCTCCGGTGCTCGAGCGATCACAGACGGATGACATAGTCCTTGCGGGTCGTCTCCACGACCTCCCAGGTGCCCTCAAAGCCGGGCCGCAGGATCATGCTGTCGCCGGCGCGCAGATGCGCCGCTTCGCCGCCATCCTGCGTGACGATCGAATAGCCTGAGAGGATGTGGAAGTATTCCCACTCCTCGTAGACGATCCGCCATTTGCCGGGCGTCGATTCCCAGACCCCGGCATAGAGACCGCCTTCGGCCTCCTCAAGGTTCCAGGTCTTGAACTGCGGCGCGCCTGAGATGAGCCGGTCGGCCGCCGGCGTACCGATTTCCGCCTCGACGGTGGACAGGTCAAACTTCTGCATATTCGTCATCTTGGCACCCTTGCGAAGGGCGCGCTGACGCGCCCTTCGCGGCTAGTGTTTCAAAGCTTTGCCAACGACTGTTCGAGATCGGCGATGATGTCCGAGACATCCTCAATGCCGACCGACAGGCGCACGACGTCAGGGCCGGCACCGGCCGCCACCTGCTGCTCGGGCGTCAGCTGGCGGTGCGTGGTCGAGGCTGGGTGAATGACGAGCGAGCGCGTGTCGCCAATATTGGCGAGGTGCGAGAACATTTCCAGCCCCTCGACGAAACGCTTGCCCGCCTCGTAGCCACCCTTGAGCCCGAAGGTGAAGACGGCACCGGCGCCCTTCGGCGAATAGCGCTGCTGCAGGGCGTGGTTCGGGTCGTCCTCCAGCCCGGCATAGTTGACCCAGGAAATCTTGTCGTGCGTCTTCAGCCACTTGGCGACCGCAAGTGCGTTGTCGCAATGGCGCTGCATGCGCAGCGGCAGCGTTTCAGAGCCGGTCACCAGCATGAAGGCATTGAACGGCGAGATCGCCGGACCGAAGTCGCGCAGGCCGAGGACGCGCGCGGCGATGGCGAAGGCGATGTTACCGAAGGTCTGATGCAGCACGACGCCGGCATACTCCGGACGCGGTTCGGACAGCATCGGATACTTGCCGGACTTCGACCAGTCGAAGGTACCGCCATCGACGATGACGCCGCCCATGGAGTTGCCGTGGCCGCCGATGAACTTCGTCAGCGAATGCACGACGATATCGGCGCCATGCTCCAGCGGCCGCAACAGGTAAGGTGTGGCCATGGTGTTGTCGACGATCAGCGGCAGGTCGTGCTTGCGGGCAACCTCGGCGATGGCGGCAATATCGACGAAGGTGCCGCCGGGATTGGCGAGGCTCTCGATGAAGATCGCCTTGGTGCGCCGATCGATCTTCGCCTCGATGGAAGCCGGATCGGCAGGGTCGGCCCAGCGGACCTGCCAGTCGAAGGACTTGAAGGCGTGGCCGAACTGGTTGACCGAGCCGCCATAAAGCCGGTTGGCGGCAATGAAATTGTCGCCCGGGCTCATGATCGTGTGGAAGACGAGGAGCTGTGCGGCGTGGCCGGAGGCGACGGCGAGCGCCGCCGTGCCGCCTTCGAGCGCGGCAATACGCTCTTCGAGCACTGCCTGCGTCGGGTTCATGATGCGGGTATAGATGTTGCCGAACTGCTGGAGACCGAAGAGTGCCGCCGCATGGTCGGTGTCGTTGAAGACGAAGCTCGTCGTCTGGTAGATCGGCGTCGCCCGTGCACCCGTGGTCGGGTCAGGTTGCGCCCCCGCATGGATTGCGAGCGTATTGAAACCAGGATTGTCTTTCGTCATTTCGTCCCTCCCGTGACCAGAGCGCGGCCGCCAACCGGCACGCCGGAGACGCTCTATCACCTTGAATCTACGCGTGAACCGCTATCGAACCTGCGCAGTTGCACGCGCAAGCCGCGGCACTATTCCAGAGCCTTCGCATGCGGTCAAAGAGGATTTTTCAAGAACTGACGGTTGTATGGTCCGCCGGCGATGTGCCGCCCGAGATCAGCCGATCAGGCGTGGGTACTCGATCGCCGGACAGCGGTCCATGACCACCTTGATGCCGGCGGCTTCCGCTTTCGCCGCAGCGCCGTCATGGCGCACGGAGAGCTGGCCCCAGATCGCCTGCGGCAGCGTCTCCAACGCGAGAATCTCGTCGACGAGCGCCGGCACGGCGTCGGCAGCGCGGAAGACGTCGACCATATCGATCGGCTCCTTGATATCGGCGAGCCGCCCGACCACGGCCTGGCCCTGGATGCTCTTGCCGACATGCCCGGGATTGATCGGGATTACCCGGTAGCCCTTGCGCAGCAGAAACGCCATGACCCGATGGCTCGGACGCTCAGGATTGGGCGAAGCGCCGACAAGGGCGATCGTCTTGGTCTCGCGCAGGATGTCTGCGAGATAATAGTCCG
Organism: Ensifer sp. Root954; assembly: GCF_001429005.1. Lineage (NCBI taxonomy): Bacteria > Pseudomonadati > Pseudomonadota > Alphaproteobacteria > Hyphomicrobiales > Rhizobiaceae > Ensifer > Ensifer sp. Root954. Next base: position 688,203 of record NZ_LMJM01000023.1, on the reverse strand, counting down.
GGTAAGCGTCGTGGTTCATCTGCAGCTTCGGATCCGTTCGTGTTAAACGGTCGTATAATGATGGCGAGGCCGGCCAAGTCAACCGTGCGGCCCGCTCGTCCCCCGCCAAAGATTGCCGCTTCCGCAAGACTTTCCGGTTGCTTTTGCGCCCGTGCGGCGCGACAAGCGTCTCAACGCCCGCTACACCGTTTCCGAGGTTTCAATCTTGCCGCTTGATGTCATTGCGCTCGTCCTGTTCGGGGCGTTGTTGCACGCGACCTGGAATGCGTTGGTCAAGGCGGGAACGGAAAAGTCGCTCGACGCTGCGATGATCGCGCTCGGGGCCGCAGCCGTCGCCATCCCCTTCCTGCCGTTCATGCCGTTGCCCAAACCGGAAGCGTGGCCATACATCCTGGTTTCGGCACTGTTCCAGTTCGCCTATTTCCAGCTCGTCGCCGCATCCTATCGCGCCGGCGACATCGGCCTTGTCTATCCGCTGATGCGCGGAGCGGCGCCGTTGATCGTCGCGATGACCAGTGGGGCGTTGATCGGCGAAAAGCTCACCTTCGGAACGATGATCGGTATCCTAACGATCTCTGCCGGGGTGCTGACGCTCGCCTTCGAGTCGCGCAAGGGCGGCAAGAACGCGATCGTGCTTGCGCTGCTCAATGCCTGCGTCATCGCAAGTTACACCTTTGTCGACGGCATCGGCGCGCGCGTCTCGGGCAATGCGATCTCCTACACGCTGTGGATGGCGCTGCTGCCGCCGGTTCTGCTTTTCACCTGGGCCTTTGCCCGGCGCGGCATCAAGCCGGTCGCCCGCCACGTCTACAAGAACTGGTGGCGGGGCCTCATCGGCGGCGCCGGCTCGATCGGCGCCTATGGCCTGGCGCTCTGGGCGATGACCAAGGCGCCGGTTGCAACCGTCGCGGCACTCCGCGAGACCTCGATCCTCTTTGCCGTGGTGATCTCGGTCGTGTTCCTCAAGGAACCGGTCAGCGTCTGGCGCATCGCAGCGGCCTGCGTCATCGCGCTCGGCGCCCTGCTCCTGAAGCTCGCCTGAGCGTCAGTCTTCCTTCCATTCCGGCATGCGCTTGCCGAGGAATGCGCCGATACCGTCCTCGGCATCGCGCGCGAGCATGTTCTCGGCCATGACGCCGACGGCATAATCGTAGGCCTCTGGCAGGTCCATCTCCGCCTGGCGATAGAAGGCCTCCTTGCCGATCTTCAGCGCCTGTGGCGACTTCGAGGCAATGACTGCCGCGTATTTGTCGACCACCTGGCGCAGGTACTGCTGCGGTACGATGCGGTTGACGAGACCGAAATCCTTGGCGGTCGAAGCGTCGATGGTCTCGCCGGTGAGCAGCATTTCCATCGCCTGCTTGCGATGTGCCGCACGCGTGAGCGCGACCATCGGCGTCGAGCAGAAGAGGCCGATATTGACACCGGGCGTGCAGAAGGTGGAGCTGTCGGTGCAGATCGCGAGGTCACAGCTTGCGACGAGCTGGCAGCCAGCTGCCGTTGCCAAACCATCGATCTCGGCGATGACGGCCTGCGGCAGCCGGGTGATTTTCAGCATGAGATCGCCGCAGAGGCGGATCGTCCGTTCGAAGAAGGCCCTGCCCCGGTCGTCGTCTTCGCGGTGCGCAGTCATTTCTTTCAGATCGTGACCGGCGGAAAACAGCTTGCCCGTGGCGGCGAGCACGACGACCCTGATGTCCTTGGAGGTGGCGACCGCATCGAACTCGGCGTGCAGCGCCTCCATCATGGCGATCGACAGCACGTTGGCCGGCGGGTTGTTGAGTGTCAACCGCAAGACGGGCCCAGACTGTTCACGCAGCAGCAGGCCGTTCGGCTCTTCCTTCTTGAACGACACGACGTCGGCCATCTTCTTCTCCTGAAACTTGAATTTGGTTGGTGGTACGCCGGCCACGCGTGCCGTGCAAGCCGACAGGCACACCCCCGTGACGCATTCCGCCTACGACCATTTTCCGCCTTGCGTCCGGCCACCAGCCGGTTTCAGGTGACGGACAGACATGTTGAAGGATAGAATGCATGACCATCGAGCCGATCATGACCGTCGACGACCTCAACCGATTTCTCGACACGGATTTCCCGCAGGTCCATACCGACGGCAAGGTCTTCCATGTCACGGCTGTTGGACCCGGCTTTGCCACCATGCGGCTCGACCCGAACGAACGGCATATCCGGCCAGGCGGCACGGTTTCCGGCCCTACCCTTTTCGCGCTCGCGGACGTCTCGGCCTATGTCGCATTGATCGCCCATATCGGACCGGTTGCGCTTGCCGTCACCACCAATCTCAACATCAACTTCCTGCGCAAGCCCGAGCCGGAACCGCTCGAATGCACCTGCCGCATCCTCAAACTCGGCAAGCGGCTCGCCGTTCTCGACGCGTCGATCGTCAAGGTTGGCGACGACGACCTCGTTGCGCATGCCACAGCGACCTATTCGATTCCGCCGCGATAATTTGTGGTATCAAAATACCATACATATAACATATTGTTTTTGCTTATCTTTATTTCCATGCCGCAGATTTCGCGTTCTTGACGCTTGTTTCGCACTTGCGTATAAGCTGCCGCAGATCGCGGTCCTCTGAGGGCCGCTTTCTCTTTTGCCCGGGAAACCGGACAAAACCAAGCAACAAGAAACGCCCAGCGGTTCGCCGCTCGGGTCCAAAGAAAGATTTTGATATGGCAACCTTCGTTCAGAAGCCTGCAGAGGTGGAGAAGAAGTGGATCATCATCGACGCCGAAGGCCTCGTTGTTGGTCGCCTCGCTTCCCTCATCGCAAACCGCCTGCGCGGCAAGCACAAAGCTACCTTCACCCCGCATGTTGACGACGGCGACAACGTCATCGTCATCAACGCCGAGAAGGCAGTTCTGACGGGCAAGAAGTACACCGACAAGAAGTACTACTGGCACACCGGCTACCCCGGCGGCATCAAGGAGCGCACCGCGCGCCAGATCATCGAAGGCCGCTTCCCGGAGCGCGTCATCGAGAAGGCCGTCGAGCGCATGGTTCCGCGCGGTCCGCTCGGCCGTCGCCAGATGAAGAACCTGCGCGTATACGCAGGCGCCAACCACCCGCATGAAGCACAGCAGCCGGCCGTCCTCGACGTCGCCAAGCTGAACAGCAAGAACACAAGGAGCGCCTGATAATGGCTGACCTTTCCGCTCTCAAGGAAATCGCCACGACCGCGGAACCGGCTGCTCCGGTTCACGTCAAGAAGGTCGACGCCCAGGGTCGCTCCTACGCGACCGGCAAGCGTAAGGACGCTGTCGCCCGCGTATGGGTCAAGCCGGGCACCGGCAAGATCACCATCAACGGCAAGCCCTACGCGGCTTACTTCGCCCGTCCGGTTCTGCAGATGATCCTGCAGCAGCCGATCGTCGCTGCTGCCCGTGACGGCCAGTTCGACATCGACGCGACCGTTGCTGGCGGTGGTCTTTCCGGCCAGGCCGGTGCCGTTCGTCACGGCATCTCCAAGGCACTCACCTACTTCGAACCGGGCCTGCGCTCGGTCCTGAAGCGCGGTGGCTTCCTCACCCGCGACAGCCGCGTGGTCGAGCGTAAGAAGTACGGCCGTGCGAAGGCACGTCGTTCGTTCCAGTTCTCGAAGCGTTAATCGCTTCAACTGCGACACTTGGAAAGGCGGGGCTTTGCTCCGCCTTTTTTTGTTATCATCCGCCGCACCGTTTCCCGCAACGTCGACCCCTCGAGGCACAGCATGACAAGCTCCCCCGTCGCCAAGACCCCAGCGCCGCCCTATTACATCGTCACGTTCGCCTCGCGGCGCACGGCAGGCGACCACGGCTACGACAACATGGGAGACGAAATGGAGCGACTTGCGCGCGAGCAGCCGGGTTTTCTCGGTCTCGAAAGCGTGCGCGGCGCCGACGGCTTCGGCCTAACCAATTCCTACTGGGCGGATGAGGAGAGCATCGCGGCCTGGAAAAACAATGTCCGCCACCTGACGGCCCAGCGCCTCGGCCGCGAGCGCTGGTACGAGGATTATCAGGTTCGTGTGGGCAAGATCGAGCGCCAATACGGTTTCGAACGCCCCTAGTTCTGCGGCTGCGCACGGTCGCCGCCGGCAAGCGGGCTAAATCGGCAACTCCGTCGTCGACTTGAGTTCGCGCAGGACGAAGCTCGACACCACGGTGCGCACATGGGGATTGCGCATCAGATAGCGCGTCATGAAGGTATCGTAGCTTTCGACGTCATTGGCGCGGATCTTCAGCATGTAGTCGAATGTGCCAGATAGAGCGTAGCACTCCATGATCTCCGGCCGGTCGCGCACGACGGCGGAAAAGGCGGCAATCGCCTCGTCGTGATGATCTTCGAGCGTCACATGGGCGATGATGCAGAGTTTCAGGTCGAGCTTTGCCGGATCGAGCAGCGCCACGCGCTTGCGAATGACGCCATCCGTCTCCAGTTCCTGCAGCCGCCGCCAGGCCGAGCTTTGCGACATGCCGGCTTTCTCCGCGAGATCGGAGAGCGACTGGCCGCTATCGGCCTGAATGAGCCGCAGCAGCTTTCGCACGGGCTGAAGACTTTCTTTCACATCAGCAGGCATTTCGAATTTTCCTCCCGCGATCAGGCGTCCACCTGGCAACTGTGGAACAAATACTCGCTCCATCCGCGATACAATTGCAACAGGAGAGTTCATCTGACGAACGAGGAGACGTCATGACGAAGGAAAGCAGCTACACGGCCAAACTGCCGGAACCGGACGGCACCTATCACTATACCCCGGAAGAAGATGCGATCTGGGGCGAGCTGTACCAGCGGCAGATGAAGCTTCTGGCCGACAAGGCGTGCGACGAATACCTCGAGGGAGCCAAGACGCTCGATCTCGGCCCTGACCACGTGCCGCAGTTGAAGGACGTGAACCGCCGCCTTGCCGAAACCACCGGCTTCGGTGTCGAAGGTGTTCCCGCCCTCATTCCGCCGTCCCGCTTCTACGAACTGCTGTCCCAAGGCAAGTTTCCGCTGGCGACCTTCATTCGCCGCCGCGAGCATATCGATTACATCGAAGAACCCGACATCTTCCACGAGGTCTTCGGTCACTGCCCGCTACTGACCAACCAGAGCTACGCCAACTTCGTCCGTCGCTTCGGCGAAAAGGCGGTTTCGCTAGGCAAGGGCTATTCCTGGCACATGTTCCGGATCTTCTGGTTCACCGTCGAGTTCGGGCTGATCAACACGTCGAAGGGCCGCCGCTGCTATGGCGCCGGCATCGTGTCTTCGCCCAACGAGACACGCAACGCGATGGGGACCCCAGGCGTCGAGTTCCGCCCGTTCGACTTTATGACCGTGCTGCGCACGCCCTATCGCATCGATATCGTCCAGCCGATCTATTACGTGATCGACAGTTTCGCCCAGCTGGAAACGATCATCGAAGAGGATATCGCCGCGCGCATCACCGAAGCCAAGGCGCTTGGCGATTTCGCCCCGACCTACGAAGCCAAGGCCTCGTAATCGCCCAAGAAACGGCCGGCAGGGCCTTGCCTTGCCGGCAACGATTGTCCAACCTTCCGCCACCACAGGTTTGAGCGGGATGCGCGCAGAGGATGCGCGCTTTCCGGCTCCGAGGCAGAGGCGGGATATGGCGAACAGGACGATCGATCATGCGCTGACGGCGCGCTCACTCACATCGGCGGCGTCCGATCCGACCCATGCCGGCATTCTCTCCTTCATGCGCCGCAAATATTCGAAGCAGTTGAAGGGTGTCGATGCCGTCGTCTGGGGCATTCCCTTCGACGCCGCCACTTCGAACCGCCCCGGCGCGCGCTTCGGGCCGCAGGCGATCCGCCGCGCCTCGGCAATCTTCGACAACGATCCGCAGTACCCGTTCGACCGCGATCTCTTCGCGGAGATGGCGACGGTCGACTATGGCGACTGCCTCCTCGACTATGGCAATCATTCGAAGACGCCGGCAACGATCGAACGCGAAGCGACTAAGATCATCAGGAGTGGCGCCTATCTGCAGACGCTCGGCGGCGACCACTTCGTCACCTACCCGATCCTGAAGGCGCAGGCGGCTCTGCACGGCCCCCTCGCCCTCGTCCAGTTCGACGCCCACCAGGATACCTGGCCGGATGAACGCGGGCGCATCGACCACGGCTCCTTTGTCGGCCGTGCGGCGCGCGAGAGCCTGATCGATACAGATGCCTCGATCCAGATCGGCATCCGCACGCACGCGCCTGAGGATTGCGGCATCCGCATTCTCTATGGCTACGACGTCGAAGAGATGAGCGCTGGCGAGATCGCCGAGACGATCATAAGGCAGGTCGGCGAGCGCAAGGCCTATCTGACCTTTGATATCGACTGCCTCGACCCGGCTTACGCGCCTGGCACCGGCACACCGGTCGCCGGCGGCCCGTCGAGTGCCAAGATCCTCTCTGTCCTGCGCAAGCTCGGAGCGCTAACCGTGGTCGGCAGCGACGTCGTCGAAGTGGCGCCAGCCTATGACCATGCCGACGTCACCGCAATCGCCGGTGCGACGGTCGCGATGTATATGCTGGGCCTGCATGCGGAGAAGCTTGCCGAGCGTGCGCCGCTTCGCTGAGCGCTGCCGTTGCGGTGAATGGCCGCTGCTTATATAGGAACAGGTGGGTTTGGCGGCGTTCCGCCGGCCCGTTGAGAAATTGATTCAATTCTATGCCAGAATGATTCCGGAACGGCTTCTAACTGTCTGGCAGAACGGGAAAATCATGAAACCGAAGATCTTCATCGATGGCGAACACGGCACCACGGGCCTGCAGATCCGCACGCGCATGGCCGGCCGTAGCGATCTTGAACTGCTTTCCATTCCGGAAGCGGAACGACGCAACGCCGCGATGCGAGAAGATCTTCTGAACGAAGCAGACATCGCCATCCTCTGCCTGCCGGACGACGCCTCGCGCGAGGCGGTTTCGATGGTCTCGGGCAACAACAAGGTCCGCATCATCGACACGTCGACCGCGCATCGCATTGCGCCCGACTGGGCCTATGGCTTTGCCGAAATGGACAAGGCGCAACCGGAGAAGATCCGCAGCGCCCGTTGCGTCGCCAATCCCGGTTGCTATCCGACCGGCGCGATCGGCGTGATCCGGCCGCTGCGCCAGGCCGGCATCCTGCCGGACGGCTATCCGGTGACGGTCAACGCGGTCTCCGGCTACACGGGCGGCGGCAAGCAGATGATCGCGCAGATGGAAGACGAGACCAATGCGGATCACATCAGCGCACCGCACTTCCTCTACGGCCTGACGCTCAAGCACAAGCATGTGCCCGAGATGAAGATGCACGGGCTGCTCGACCGCGCACCGGTCTTTGCGCCCTCGGTCGGCAAGTTCGCACAGGGCATGATCGTCCAGGTGCCGCTCTATCTCGAAGACCTCGCCGCCGGCACGACGCTGGAGACGATCCATGCTGCAATCGTCGCGCATTATGCCGGCCAGTCGATCGTCGAGGTCGTGCCGCTCCAGGAGAGTGAAAAGCTCGGCCGCATCGACGCCACCGAGCTTGCCGGCAAGGACACGATGAAGCTCTTCGTCTTCGGCACCCCTGGCGGCAACCATGTGAACCTCGTCGCCCTGCTCGACAATCTCGGCAAGGGCGCTTCGGGCGCGGCGGTCCAGAACATGGACCTGATGCTGTCGGCCTGATCGGCACTGAGCTCAAAACAAAAGACCCCGGCGAGCCGCTCGCCGGGGTCTTTCTTTTTCCGGAGCTCGTCCGGGTCAGTCGCGTAGTTCGATCGCCGTCGGCCGCGGGTACTCGCCGTAGAAACCGCGCCAGTGGGCGATGGCAAAGCCAAGCACCACAAGCGCGCCACCCTGGTGCGCCACGCCCCAGCCGACCGGCACCTGCAGCACCAGCGTGGTGATGCCAATCACCGCCTGCACCGAGACGAGCAGGAACAGGAGCACGGCGCGGCGCGCATGGGTGGTTTCGGGTGCGGCCCGCAGCGAGGCAATCATGTGCATCAGTGCGAAGGCAAAGAGCACATAGGCGCCAATGCGGTGGACGAACTGGACCGTCTTCGGGTTCTCGAACAGGTTGATCCACCAGGGCTGCTGCAGGAACAGGTCCTGCGGGATGATCGCGCCATCCATCAGCGGCCAGGTGTTGTAGCTAAAGCCGGCATCGAGACCGGCGACGAGCGCGCCGAGATAGATCTGGAACAGACTGAAGATGGCGATGATCGCCGCCATCTTGCGCGAACGGTCGGTGGGCGCCGTGTCATTCGAATGCGCGCTCAGCCCGCGGAAGATCCACATACAGGCGGCAAAGATCAGACAGGCGATGACGAGATGCGTCGCAAGCCGGTACTGGCTGACCTCGGTGCGCTCCACGAGGCCCGATGAAACCATCCACCACCCGATGAACCCCTGGAAACCGCCAAGCGCAAGGATACCGAGCAGCGGCATGCGCAGCTTGCGCTCGACCTTTCCGGTGAACCAGAAATAGGCAAGCGGCAACGCGAAGATCAGGCCGATGGTGCGGGCAAGCAGACGGTGCGCCCATTCCCACCAGAAGATCGTCTTGAACTCGTCGACCGTCATGCTGCTGTTCATCTGCTGATACTGCGGAATGCGCTGGTAGAGCTGGAATTCCTCTTCCCACTCGGCGACCGTCAGCGGCGGGATCACGCCATGGATCGGCTTCCACTCGGTGATGGAGAGGCCCGATTCGGTAAGCCGCGTCGCGCCGCCGACGAGCACCAGGGCAAAGAGGGTGAACAGCACGACTGCCAGCCAGCCGCGGATCTGCCGGCGGTTGCGGTCGGTCCTGCCGATCTCGTTTCGAAGCATTTGTTCAGTCGCCATTTCGACGCCGGCCATCATGTTCCCTCTGGTGTCGCAGGGTTGTCGGCGGTGCAACCGGACGGATCAACGGTCGCACCTTCAGGAAAGCCGTTGATTTGCACCAGAGCGGCATGCAAAACAAGGCCGAAACCTTTGCGGCATGCGGTCGCGGCCGCTCCGCGCGCATTTGCCCATGTGAAAGATATGAAATGCCCGTACGCCTCAGAAAGCTGATCGGCACGATCCTGATCATCATCCTCGTCGTCGTCTATGCGCTGGCCGCCGTCACCTTCGCCTCGCTACTGCTCGGCGCTGCCCCCTGGTACGTGCATCTGGCCTACTTCTTCTTCACCGGCCTGCTCTGGATATTGCCGGCCATGCTGATCATCAAATGGATGGAAAAGCCCGCCAAGGATCGTTGATCCTCAATCCGGTAGCCATTCGGGGGGACGCCCATGCGACTTGCAGTTATCGCTGACATCCACGGCAACGATCTTGCGCTCGAAGCGGTGCTCGCCGACATCGATGCGCAAGGGATCCCCGATATCGTCAATCTTGGCGACCATCTGAGCGGCCCCCTCAATGCCGCACGCACGGCCGACATCCTCATCAAACGGGCGATCCTTTCGATCCGCGGCAATCACGATCGCTATCTTTTGACCATGGATCCGCATGAAATGGGGCAATCTGATCGCGCAGCCTATGATCAATTGCAGCCGCAGCACCGCGAATGGCTGGCGACCCTGCCCGTCGCACACGTCCACGAGCAAACGTTCTTCCTGTGCCATGCGACGCCGACGGATGACGAGACCTACTGGCTGGAGGCCTTGACGGCCGATGGCACCGTCCACATGGCGCAGCATTCGGCCATCGAAGCGAAAGCAGCCGGCGTCGACTATCCGGTTATCCTGTGCGGCCACACCCATATCCAGCGCGCCGTGCGGCTTTCCGACGGCCGCCTCGTCGTCAATCCCGGCAGCGTCGGCTGCCCCGGGTATGACGACGACCAACCGGTGCCGCACAAGGTCGAGGCGGGCTCCCCGGACGCCCGCTACGCGATCATCGAGAAATCGGCCTCGGGGTGGCACGTCACCTTCCGCAATGTCCCCTATGACTGGATGGCAATGTCCCGGCTTGCGGCCAGCCGCAACCGCATGGAATGGGCAAAGGCGTTGGCCACCGGCTTTCTCGATTGAAATTTGCGCGCGCTTCACATTCCTCGCTTCACGCTTTGCTAACCGCGTTCGCCGGTTATTCCCAATCGGCTTCATAAGTATTCCCGAATTAAAGCGATCGTAGCGGGCTTGAGGTTCAATCTCTCCGCAACAAGGACCGGACGGCACCTGCGATGACGAACTCGGAACTCACCATGGACGGCTCCGGCGACCGCCGCGCGCACGCGTCCTTGCGTGCAGATCCGACCGATGCCGCCGGCCGCTTCGAAATCTCGCTTCACCGCAATATGGAGGCGCTCGAAACCGAGTGGCGCGTGCTCGACGGTCTTCCTGAGAACTCGCTGCATCATGCCTATCAATGGTGCAGCGCCTGGGCTGCGACCCATGTCAGCGACCTGGCCCTTCTGCGCGTTACCTTCGATGGCGAACTCCTGCTCGTCCTGCCGCTGGAAGTGGCGCGCGGACGCTTGTTTCGAACGGCAAAGCTGATCGGAACCGAGCATAGCAACCTCAACACCGGGCTCTTTGCCCCCAACGCCGCGGCGATCATCAGTACGCCCGCGCTTGCCGACGCGCTTGCCCGCGCCATCTGTGGCGCACTGCGCGGCCTTGCCGACATCGTCATGCTCGATCGTCTACCGAGCGACTGGCGCGGCGCCCCCAGCCCCTTCGCCCTGCTTTCGGGCGTTGCCAATCCCAACCCGTCGTTTCAGGTTCCCCTTCTCGGTGGCATTCAGCCGACACTGGCCCAGCTCAACGCCAAGCGGCGGCGCAAAAAGATGCGCATTTCCGAGCGACGGCTGGCTGAAATGGGCGGCTACGACTATGTGGTCGCGCGTACGGGTGACGAGGCCCACGCGCTGCTTGATACCTTCTTTCGGCAGAAGGCGACGCGTTTTGCTGCGCTCGGCCTTCCCGATGTCTTCCAGGACAAGGAAACGCAGGCGTTTTTCCATGCGCTCGCCGCCCGTATGGGCGACGACGTTCAACTCATGGAACTCAATGCCATCCGCCTGCGGGGCGAAAACGACGGCCGCATCGTCGCCGTCGCCGGACTTTCCCGCAAGGCAGATCACGTGATCTGCCAGTTCGGGTCGATCGACGAAGCTTTGGCCGGCGATGCCAGCCCGGGTGAATTGCTGTTTTACCGCATGATCGAGCGCCTATCGGGGGAAGACGTGCGCCTGTTCGATTTCGGCGTCGGCGACCAGCCCTACAAACGCTCCTGGTGCACGATCGAGACACCGCTGCGCGACATCGTGTTGCCGGTAACGTTCGCCGGCCGGCTCGCAGGCCTGCGGCATCACCTCGTCGTGAGGGCAAAAAGGGCGATCAAGGCGAACCGGGCCGTTTATGCCCGCATCCAGCGCACGCGACGGCAAAGGCAAGACAAGACCTTCGACAGCAGCGCCGACTGATAACCGAGATAAGAGGACGGGGCCCAGGCGCGTTGTCGCCGGTGGCCGGCGAGACCATTATGCCGCGTCGCGGTCCGGGTATTCGGGGTCCGATTGTACCTGGCCGGTCATCAGCACGATGTCGCGATAGCCCGCTGCGCCGAATCCGGTCAGCACCTCGACGATCCGCTCATCGCTCACCGACGGCGCCGACAGGATGATTTCCGCGCCATCTCGGCCAGCGATCTTCTCAACAGCCATTTCATCGGCAGGGCCGCATTCGAGCAGGACGAGATCATAGGCGTTGGTCAAGGCGTCGATGATCATCTTCAGCCGGTCGATGCCGCGCATCGCCTGACGCGGATCGGCATCGCCCTGAGGAATGATGTGCGCGTCGGAAAAACGGTCGGCGTGGATCGTGTCCGTGAAGGGCACCTCCCCCGCCAGCAGGTTGGTGATCCCAGGAAGCTGCTGCGAGCGCGCCATCAGGCGTGTCGGGCAGGCAGAACCCGTCAGGTCGATCAATACGACCTTCAGCTCCTCTTCGGCCAGCAACCGGGCGAGCATCACGGTGGCGGTAGAACCCTCGTCTCCGCCGGGCGAAACCGAAATCGCAACGCGCACGTTGGTGGCGCGCAGATGCTCGGCGACGGCCTCGATCGAGAAATCCGCCTCGGCGGCCTCTTCCTCCATGTCCGGTGCAAGCGACACGTCCATCGCAGGCAGCAAGTCGACGGCGTCATCTGCTGCGGGCGCAATTGCAGGCGAAGCCTGAGCCATCTCGACCGGCGGCAAATCGGCGACGCTTGCGGCGAGCGCCGGACGCGGGTGGACCGGTGCCCGTTCGCCCGTAGCCGCGACCGGCCGCAAGGCTCGTCCGCTGAAAAGCTCGCCGAGCATGATTCCAATGCAGGTCAGGAGGAACGTGGCAAGCGCTGCGACGATCGTGATCGGCAGCACTTTCGGGAAACTCGCGCCGGTCGGAACCACGGCACTCGAAATGACCCGTGCATCGGCCGGCGTCGCATTCTCCACCGTGCGCGATGTCGCTTCACGGTAGCGCGCGAGATAGGTCTCCAGCAATTGCCGCTGCGCCGTTGCCTCGCGCTCGAGCGCGCGCAGCCCCACCTCTTCTTCGCCCGCCCGAGCCGACTGCGCCTTCAGCGCATTCAGCTGCTGGGTCAACTGCTGCTCACGCAGTTCACCGACCTTCGCCTCGTTTTCAAGGCTCGTCAGGATCTTGCGGGTCTCGGAGCTGATCTGGCCGCGGATGCCTTCGAGCTGCGACTTCAGCGCCTTCAGGCGCGGATGACCGTCGAGCAGGGTCGTCGAAAGATCGGCGACCTGCGCCTGGAGATTGGCCTCGGTTTCCTTCAGCCGCTGGATCATCTGTGAACCGACGACGTCGGCGATGGTGTCCGGCGCGCGGCCGCTCGCAAGCGCCGAACGCACCCCGGCGGCACGCGCCTCCGCATTGGCACGCTCGCCGCGCACCCGGGTCAGCTCCGTCGAGATGTCCGTGAGCTGCCGCGTCGCGAAGTTGGTGGTTTCGCCGGTCGGCAGCAGATCCGACGAGGCGCGATAGGCCGCCACCTTCGCCTCGGCGTCGCGCACCTTCTCGCGCAGATTGGCGATCTCCGGTTCGAGCCAGCGTGTCGCCTCGGAATTGGTGTCGAGTTTCGCACCGCTCTGGAGCGCCAGGAAGACCTTCGCCATCTCGTTGGGCACGGCGGCCGCAAGCTGGCGGTCCTTCGAGGTGAAGCCAATCGCGATCACCCGCGATTTCTCCACCTGGTAGACCTGGAGCTTGTCGGAGAATTCCTTGAGCACCCTCTCCTCGGGCGGCATCTCCAGCGGGTTCTTCTTCAGCCCGAGCATGACGAGAAGATCCGAAAGCGCCGAGGGCGCCGACGACGGGTCGAATTCCTTGAGCTCATAGAGCTTCATGTTGCGGGCGACCTGCTTGATGAGATCGGCCGACTTGAGCACCTGTACCTGGCTGAGGATACCGGATTCATCGAAGACGCGGTCGGCGCCCGCCTGGGAAGCCTGGTTGGGGCCGCTGAACTCCGGCTCGCGCGATTCGATGAGTACACGGGTTTCGCTCTGGTAATCCGGCGCGATCATCTTTGCTGCGCCGAAGGCAAGCGCCGCCACAGCGACGGTGGCGAGCAAAACCTTGACGCGCCGATCCCAGACGGCGCGAAACAGGCCGCCGAGGTCGATATCCACATCCTGTTGTGCGCTGCCGCTTCCCGACATGCTAGTCGCTCCGAACCTTCAAATCTCGCCGGACCGTAAAGGAACATGGTAACGCAAGGGTTAATGCGATCAACCTGCGGATGATAAAGACGGGGCGGTATCGCCAGGTCTCCGCGAAAATTCTACCGCGAGTTTACCTGCTATTAACCCTAACGGACCGATAACGTCACAAAAGCTGGTCGTTTCCGGAGCCTATGAACCGCATGTCCACCGCAGCTATCAAGACGGGTCTCGCGATCACGGCGGCAGCGCTGTCGATGTTGCTCGGCGGCTGCACGAGCTACCAGCCCGCACCCAAGGCCTTCAGTGAAGCCACGATCCAGCCCTATCGGCTCGACAGCGGCGACCGCCTGCGCATCAATGTCTTCGAACAGGCCGGTCTCAGCGGCACTTACACGGTCGATCAGGCCGGTTACGTCGCCTTCCCCCTGATCGGCACCGTCGCCTCGCGCGGCAGGACGCTACCCGAACTGGAGGGCATGATCGCCGCCAAGCTGAAGCAGGGCTATCTGCGCGATCCAGACGTCACGATCGAGGTCGATCGCTACCGTTCCGTCTTCATCATGGGCGAAGTCGGCCAGGCTGGCCAATATGCCTATGTGCCCGGCATGACCGTGCAGAACGCGATCGCGGTCGCCGGCGGCTTCTCTCCGCGCGCCAATCAGTCGAACGCCGACATCACGCGCAAGATCAATGGCCGCATCATCACCGGCCGGGTTCCGATCACCGACGCGGTTCTTGCCGGCGACACGATCTATGTTCGCGAACGCCTGTTCTGATCTCGATGCAACAAGAGCGGCCTTTGCGCATCATCCACTGCTTCAGGTCGCCTGTCGGCGGGATATTCCGCCACGTGCGCGACCTGGCCGAGGCGCATGCCAAGGCCGGCCATGAGGTCGGGATCCTCTGCGACAGCACGACAGGCGGCAGTCACGAGGATCGGTTGTTCGACGAAATCCGCCCCTATCTGGCGCTCGGCCTGATACGGATGCCGATCCATCGCTCGGTCGGGCCGTCGGATTTTGCCGCGTTGTGGCGCGGCTATAAGGAAATCAGAAGTTTGCGACCGGATGTGTTGCATGGGCACGGCGCCAAAGGCGGCGTCATTGCCCGGCTCATCGGTTCAGCCTTGCGGGTCAACAGGTATCGCGTAGCCCGCCTCTATTCGCCGCATGGCGGCAGCCTGCACTACCGTCCAGGCTCCATGACAGGCCGGCTGGTCTTCCCGGCGGAGCGGATCCAGCAGCGGATTACCGACGCCCTCGTCTTCGTCTGCGATTTCGAGCGGCAGACCTATTTCGCAAAGGTCGGCGCGCCGCGTGAGCGCAACGAACTGATCTACAACGGCATCGACGACCGGGAGTTCGAGACCGTCCCGCCTGGGCCGGATGCGGTCGACTTTCTCTATATCGGCATGATGCGGGACCTGAAGGGTCCCGATCTGTTTGTGGAAGCTTTCGCCCAGACCGAAAGGCTTGTCGGCAGGCCGCTGTCGGCGCTGATGATCGGCGACGGCCCGCAGCAGCAGGAATACAGCGATCTGGTGCTGCAGCAGGGCCTCGCCCGCCGCATCCGCATGCAGCCGGCGATGAAGACGCGCGAGGCCTTCGCGCTGACGCGCAACATCGTCGTTCCCTCGCGCGCCGAGTCCATGCCCTATATCGTGCTCGAGGCGCTTGCGGCGCGGAAGCCGGTCATCGCCAGTCGTGTCGGCGGCATCCCGGAAATTCTCGGACGCGACAGCACCGCACTTGCCGAACCCGCCAATGCCCGGTCGCTCGCCGACATCATGGCCCGCGCAATCACCGAGAAGGACTGGGCGGCACGTGTGATGCCCGATCCGAGCACGTTCAAGTCGCAATTTGCAGCTTCGGTAATGTCGGCGGATATGCTAAGCCTCTATCGGGAATTGTGCCGTTACCAGCCGCCCGCCGATAGCGTGTTGCCCACAACGTAAGCGTTTCTTAGTGGCTTTCTGCTATCCCGGCTGAGGGACTTCAGCGCCGGAAGACAGCCATGAACAAGTTTGACCGCCCGGGTTCGTTCGATCCCGAAGCGCTTCGCAAGAAGATTTCGGAAATCCGCGCCCGCGCGCCCGGCGAAATGCCGGGCGAAACAACGACCACGGATCTCAATCCGCTGGCGCGGCAGATCGCCGAGCAGTTCAGCGCCGATACCTATTCGCCTGCGATGATCATGGGGCTGATGCGCCTGTTCGAATTCAGCGCGCTCTTTACGATCGGCTATGCCATCAACGCGCTCTATGTCCAGCCGGGCTTCGAACAACTGCCGCTGTACCTGGCAATTCTCGTCGGTGGTTCCGCATTGGCGGTCGCCGCCATGCAGATCGCCGACACCTATCAGATCCCGGCGCTGCGCGCCTGGCTGCGGGTGATCCCGCGCATCCTCGCCTCCTGGGCCATCGCGTTTGGCGGCATCGCCATCGCGCTGTTCTTTCTGAAATCCGGTCACCAGTATTCGCGCGTCTGGTTCGGCGGCTGGTTCATCGGCGGCGCAATCTTTCTGATCGCGGAGCGCGCCTTCATCGCCTATTCCATTCGCCATTGGGCCCGGAACGGTACGATGGAACGCCGCGCGGTCGTCGTCGGCGGCGGCCAGCCGGCCAAGGACCTGATCCGCACGCTCGAGGACCAGCCCGACAACGACATCCGCATCTGCGGTATTTTCGACGACCGCGACGAGCGCCGCTCGCCCAATGTGATCGCCGGCTACCCGAAGCTCGGGACGGTCGACGAACTGGTGGAATTCGCCCGCCTGGCGCGCATCGACATGCTGATCATCTCGCTGCCGCTGACGGCGGAGAAGCGCATTCTCCAGCTTCTGAAGAAGCTCTGGATCCTGCCGGTCGACATCCGGCTCGCCGCCCACGCCAACAACCTGCGGTTCCGCCCGCGCAGCTACTCCCATGTCGGCGATGTCCCCATGCTCGACATCTTCGACAAGCCGATCGCCGATTGGGACTCGGTCGCCAAGCGCGGCTTCGACATCTTCTTCAGCCTGGTCGCCCTCGTGCTTCTGTGGCCGATCATGCTCGGCGCGGCGATCGCCGTCAAAGCGACGTCCCCGGGCCCGATCATCTTCAAGCAGAAGCGGCACGGCTTCAACAACGAGACCATCGAGGTCTACAAGTTCCGCTCGATGTATACGCATATGAGCGACCCGACGGCCCGCAACGCCGTGACCAAGCGCGACCCGCGCGTCACCCCCGTCGGCCGTTTCATCCGCAAGTCCTCGATCGACGAACTGCCGCAGATCTTCAACGTGCTGAAGGGCGAGCTGTCGCTCGTCGGGCCGCGGCCGCACGCCGTGCTCGCCCAGACCCAGAACCGAACCTATTCCGACGTCGTCGAAGGCTATTTCGCCCGCCACCGCGTCAAGCCCGGCGTCACCGGCTGGGCGCAGATCAACGGCTGGCGCGGCGAGATCGACAATGACGACAAGATCCGCCTGCGCACCGCCTTCGACCTGCACTACATCGAAAACTGGTCGTTGCTCTTCGATCTCAAGATCCTGTTCCTGACGCCGTTCCGGCTTCTCAATACCGAGAACGCCTATTGAGCACCGTCGATACAGGTCGGCTCCCGATCGCTCGCCCCCAGCTCGCGGCGCTCTCGCTGCTCGGCTCCGGGCTCGTCGCCTTTGCCGTGTTTCTCTCCGGTTTCGTCATTTTCGAGCCGGCACCCTATGAGCTGTTCCTGGTCGCGCTCATCGGCCTTTGGGCGCTCGTGGGCCTCAAGATCTCGCGCAGCGTCGCCCCGCTGCTGACGCTTCTGACCCTGTTCATGGTCGGCGGCATCCTGTCCCTGACGGTCATGACCGACCTGACGAAGGGGCCGATGTACATGGCGGTCTCGGCCTTCCTCGCGCTCTCCTCGGTCTTCTTCGCAGCCATCATCGAGGACCGCCACGAACGCTTGCGGCTGATCTTCAATGCCTGGACGGCGGCGGCCATCATCACCGCCCTGCTCGGCATCCTCGGCTACTTCGGCGCCGTGCCGGGCGCGGAAAGCTTCACGCTCTATGGCCGCGCCAAGGGCGCGTTCCAGGATCCGAACGTCTTCGGCCCGTTCCTCTCGGTGCCGGCCATGTACCTCATCCACGGCATCCTCACGCAGCCCATCCAGAAAGCCCCCCCGAAGATCGCCGCGCTGATGGTGCTGGCGCTTGGCGTCTTTCTTTCGTTCTCCCGCGCAGCCTGGGCCCTCAACCTCTTCTGTGTCGTCGCCTTCGTCTTCGTCATGCTGCTCAAGGAGCGAAACGGCCTCTTCCGCCTGCGGATTCTGGTGTTGGCTCTCGTCGGCGGGATCATGATCGTCGGCGCGCTCCTCGTGGCATTGCAGTCCGAGCAGGTCGCGACACTGTTCTCCAGCCGCTCGCAGCTGGTGCAGGATTATGACGGCGGCCACCTCGGCCGCTTCGATCGCCATCGCCTCGGCTTCCTGATGTCGATGGAAAAGCCGCTCGGCATCGGCCCGATGGTCTTCAGCACGATCTTCCCGGAGGATGAGCACAACGTCTGGCTGAAGTCGCTGACGTCCTACGGCTGGCTCGGCTTTGTCAGTTACGTGACGCTGATCGTCTGGACGCTCTCGCTCGGCTTTCGCTTTCTGCTGCTCAACCGCCCTTGGCAGACCTATCTGATGATCGCCTGGGTCGCCGTTCTCGGCCATGTCGGGGTCGGCAATGTCATCGACACGGACCATTGGCGCCACTTCTATCTGCTCATCGGAATCATCTGGGGATGCGCCGCCCTTGAATATCGCCATCGCCGGCAGGCGCGCGCCGGCCGGAGCTCCTGACCATGGAACATGTGGTTCCGCGCCGGTCGCCGGCCCCTCCCCTCAAGCTCCTGCAGGTGCTGGAGCCGAGTGGCGGCGGCTCGGGCCGACACTTTCTCGATCTGTGCCGCGGCATGCACAAGCGCGGGCATCACGTCGAGGCCGTCTATTCGCCGGTGCGCGCCGAGGAAGGTTTCGTTCGTGAACTGAAGGCAATCGGCCTGCCTGCCGTACACGCCGTCAACATGAAGCGCGCACCCGGACCGTCTGACGTCATCCGCTTTCTCGAACTCCGCCGCATCATGCGGGCCAACAGTTTCGACATCATCCATGGCCACAGTTCCAAGGCCGGTGCGCTGACACGCCTGCGACTGCCTGGTTCTCATGTTCCGCGGATCTACACGCCCCACGCCTTTCGCACACTGGACCCGACGCTCGGCCGTGGTGGACGGCTCATCTACGGCACGATCGAATGGGCGCTGGCCCGTTTCTTTACCGATCACCTGATCTGCGTCTCCGACGACGAGTTCCACCATGCGCTCTCGCTGCATATGCCCGAGAAGCGCATGTCGGTGATCGTCAACGGCGTGGCACCGCCCTCATGCGAAATGGCGCAGACGCTGCGCGCGAGCTTCGGGATCGCGCCGGACGCTTTCGTCTTCGGCTTTGTTGGACGACTTTCCGCACAGAAGGCGCCGGAACGGCTGATCGCAGCGTTCAAGAGTGTCGCCGCTTCCGTCAGAAACAGCCACCTGGTCATGGTCGGCAGCGGCGAGCTCGAAGGTGACCTTCGCAAGGCGATCGCCGAAAGCGGACTGCAGAACCGCATGCATCTCACCTCCGCCTTCACCGGCCCGCAAGCCGTTCCCGCCTTCGACCTCCTGGTGATGCCAAGCCGCTACGAGGCGATGTCCTATGTGATGCTCGAAGGGGCCGCCGCCGGCAAGGCGATCATCGCAACCGACATCGGTGGCGCGCGCACGGTGATCGAGGACGATCGGAACGGTTATATCCTGCCCAATAGCGACGACACGTCCGCGCTCGCCAAGACCATGATCCAGGCAGCGGAGCCCGAACCCTTCAAGGCCCTGTCGGCTAGCGCCGAAAACCTGAAAGACCGCTTTACGCTCGCCGTCATGCTCGATCGCACAGAGGCCCTTTACCAGAACGCGGCCTCAAAGCGGCAGACGGTCGACCTGCTCCAGTCAACCAGGTAGCGCAGAAAGAACGGCGTGATTGCCGCGCTGTATTATCGGGAAACAAAAAAGAGGCCCTGCTGAAGGACCTCTTTTGCTGCGGTTGCAGGATCGCTTAAGGCGTCGACCCTTCTGCGCCCGAACCGCCACCGGTATCGGGATTTGAACTCGGCGCCCCGGTATCACCGTTGGCGTTTGCGGTGCCGGTATCAGGGTTGGAGCTCGGAGCACCGGTGTCCGGGTTGGAACTCGCTGTACCCGTATCGCCCGGCGAGCCGGTGGGCTGGCCCGGAACGAGGATGACGGCGTCGTCTGCACGGGCAGTGCCGGACGCCGAGATGAGCGGCATTGCCGTCAGGGCCGAAAGCCCGAGCAACGACGCGGCAAAAATCTTCGAAAACGTCTTCATTACATTTCCTCCTTTGGCAGACAGACGCCCGCCATGAGGCCATTCCATCACTTTCGCGAGGACGGCGATCGACCCCAACCGCGTGGACCATCGCACCGGAACGAGGCATTTTAGCGATTTCCGATGGGCGATAAATTTTGTCAGGCGCAAGCGACAAAACCGCATCCGATCTCGGAGCAGACACGGTGGGCCAAAGCGAAACAAATCAGCAGGCGTTTGAGATTTTTGCCGGGGCAATGGGTGCCCGAATGCGCGATTTTACGCGTGGAACTGCTGGCTACCGCCAGCCGCCAATTGCGGTAGCGCTGCTGTGTGACTGAAATCAAAGAGGAAAATGGTCGGAGCGGCGGGATTCGAACCCACGACCCCTTGACCCCCAGTCAAGTGCGCTACCGGGCTGCGCTACGCTCCGAACCGAGGAAACCCCTATATAACCAACGCTTAGAGCGCAAGCGGGAAAATGCGGCCTGGATCGAAAAAGGAACAAACGGCGTGGAAAAGTATGTTTGGGAACCGAAAGTCCAACGGGACTTCCGCAAACTCACAGCATGGCGTCGCACCTGTGATGCGACCATGGACATAGAAAGCTCCCGCCATTCGCGCGCCACTGGGTGTCTGCAAGTTCCGATGCTGCCTGACGAGGAAATCACCGACCGGCCGTCCGTCTACCGAACCTTCACCAAAACGAGATCCCGTCGCTCGAAACTTGCTGCCTAACGCAACGTGAGCTTGCCATCATGGATGAATTGAGGGACAGTTTGATACTGGCCCTTGAGGCCTGGAGCGTCTCCCCTGCTAGGAGAAAACCATGCCTCTTAAGTCCCTTATGGCCCTCACCGCGCTTGCGCTTCTCACGCTCTCCGGCTGTGCGACCTCCGGTTCGACCAACACGACCTATGCGCAGTGGACCGGCCCCTACCCGGAGCCCGACGTCTCCGCGGCGAGCCCCGGCGGCTTCCGGATCTCCTACTGACGCTTTCAATCCTTGCTGGGATAATGCGCGGGCGCCCTGCGGACGGACGCGCATATGCCCCCCGTCGGCGGGCACCCCGCCGACGGCACCATCTTGGCAATTGTGTAAAAGGTATCTGTGGAGGCAACCGCATTCGGCAGACGTTCGGCCGTGCGGAACCGGTCTTGATAATCGCCTGAAAGGCTTTCTCAGCGCACCTGGTCGAGAAGCCGCTTGCATTCCAGGAGGTCGTAGAGCGCCTCCTGAAGCAGAGCGCGATCTTCCTTGCCCACTGACGACGATTTTCCGAGCGAGATCTCCGGCACGTCGTCGCTGCTGCCGCCGAAGGAGAAGAAGCGGCGGCTCGCCGGCGCCTTGGCACGGCCGACGATCTGATCCTCCTCGGAAAGACCAGCCTTCGGCGGTGCCGGCTCCTCGTTGCTGGAGGCTGCCAGCGCCTCGACGGTCGCGAGATCGCCGCTTGCAATCGCCGCGACGAACTTGTTGCCGTTGGTCTTCAGGAGCTTCTGCACGCCCTTGATCGTATAGCCGTGATCATAGAGCAGATGCCGGATACCCTTCAGAAGGTCGACATCCTCCGGCCGGTAGTACCGCCGGCCGCCGCCGCGCTTCATCGGCTTGATCTGCTGGAAGCGGGTTTCCCAGAAACGCAGGACATGCTGCGGCAGATCGAGATCGTCAGCGACCTCGCTGATGGTGCGAAAAGCGTCCGGGCTCTTTTCCATATCGTTCCCAATCCATGCCGTGCGACTCAGGCTCGAAAGCCGTAGTGAAGCCGATACCGCGCCAATGATGGCACGAATCGGCTCCATTTCAACGGCTTATGGATGGGTTTTCAACCACATTTGTGGCTGTCGTCAGGCGTTCACGAAACGGGAGATACCGGTTTCTGCTTGGCCCTGCGGCCCAGATGCGCCTTCAGGACGCGCTGCTTCAAGACATTCGACGCCTTGAAGGTCATCACGCGCCGGGGCGAAATCGGCACTTCCTCGCCGGTTTTCGGGTTTCGCCCGATGCGTTCGTTCTTGTCGCGGACCTGGAAGGTCGCGAAAGAGGACAGCTTCACACTCTCGCCACGCACGATTGCGTTGCATATTTCGTCAATGACGGTTTCCACCAATTCGGCAGACTCTGTCCTCGACAGACCCACCTTGCGAAAAACCGACTCAGCCAAGTCCGCCCGTGTTACTGTTTTTCCGCTCATCTTCCCCCACCAACGTCTGGTACGCCGATCAGCGTCCGAAGACTATTGCCCTTGCCTTTTGCGGTCAAGCGTCTGTTGCTTAAGCAATTTCTTTACCAGCGGAGAAGCACGGAGCCCCAGGTGAAGCCGCCGCCCATGGCCTCGAGCAGGACGAGGTCGCCCTTCTTGATCCGGCCGTCGCCCGCCGCCGCATTCAACGCCAGCGGAATGGAGGCTGCGGAGGTGTTGCCATGGAGATCGACCGTGACCACAACCTTATCGAGAGGGATGCCGAGCTTCTTGGCGGAGCCGTCGATGATGCGCCGGTTGGCCTGGTGCGGCACCAGCCAATCCAGATCTTCCGCCGTCGTCCCGGTCGCCTCGAAGGCAGCCTCGATCACATCGGTGATCATGCCGACCGCGTGCTTGAAGACTTCGCGGCCTTCCATCTTCAGATGGCCGACCGTCCCCGTGGTCGAAGGGCCGCCATCCACATAGAGCTTGTCGCGATGTGCGCCGTCGGAGCGAAGCTTCGCCGTCAGCACGCCCCGGTCGGCAATGGTGCCCTCGCCTTCCTGGGCTTCCAGGATGATGGCGCCGGCGCCGTCACCGAAGAGCACACAGGTCGTGCGGTCGTTCCAGTCGAGGATACGCGAGAAGGTCTCCGAGCCGATCACCAGCACGCGCTTGGCAAGCCCACCGCGGATATAGGCATCCGCCGTGGTAACCGCGTAGACGAAGCCCGAGCAGACCGCCTGCATGTCGAAGGCCGCGCCATGGCGCATGCCGAGGCGGTCCTGGATGTTGACAGCCGTTGCTGGAAACGTGTTGTCGGGAGTGGAGGTCGCCAGGATGATCAGGTCGATATCATCAGGGGTAAGCCCCGCATTGGCGAGCGCAGCACGCGCGGCACCTTCCCCGAGCGAAGCTGTGGTTTCGCCCTCGCCGGCGATGTAGCGCTGCCGGATGCCGGTGCGCTGCACGATCCACTCATCGGACGTATCGACCTTGGATTCCAGCTCCTGATTGGTGACCACGCGCTTCGGCAAAGCTGCGCCGAAACCGCGAACGACGGAACGGATCATCTATTCAAACCTCATCATTCATGCCGGCGGAAAGGGCCTTGGGCGGTTCGCCGCCATGGTACTTCGCCAGATCGAGCTCGATCTTCGACTTCAGGCCATTCTTCACCATGTCGTAGCCGACATCGATCGCGGCTGCAAAGCCCTCGGCATCTGCACCACCATGGCTCTTGATCACGACGCCATTGAGGCCGAGGAACACGCCGCCATTGACCTTCCTCGGGTCCATCTTCTCCCGCAGGCGGTCGAATGCGCCCTTGGCCAGGATGTAGCCGATCTTGGCAAGAAGCGTGCGCGACATCGCCGCGCGCAGATACTCGGCGATCTGGCGCGCGGTGCCTTCGGCGGCCTTCAGCGCGATGTTGCCGGAAAAACCTTCCGTGACGACGACGTCGACGGTCCCGCGACCGATGTCGTCGCCCTCGACGAAGCCGTAATAGTCGAAGCCGTCGATGTTGGCCTCACGGATCAGGCGGCCGGCTTCCTTGACCTCTTCCTGTCCCTTGATTTCCTCGACGCCGACATTCAGCAGCCCGACCATCGGCCGCTCGATCTCGAACAGCGCCCGTGCCATGGCGCCGCCCATCAGCGCGAAATCCATCAATTGCTGCGCGTCCGCGCCGATCGTCGCGCCGACATCAAGCACGATGCTCTCGCCTTTCAGCGTCGGCCAGATGGCGGCAATCGCCGGCCGTTGAATTCCCTGCATGGTGCGCAGACAGAAGACCGACATGGCCATCAGCGCGCCGGTATTGCCGGCGGAAACGACGACATCTGCCTCGCCGGCATTGATCGCGTCGATCGCTTTCCACATGCTCGACTTGCCGCGGCCTCGGCGAAGCGCCTGGCTCGGCTTCTCGTCCATGGCGACTGCAATCTCGCAGTCGTAAAAGGTGCTGTTGGCCTTCAGCTTCGGATGTTTTTCAAGGAGGCCCGCGCACTGCGCTTCGATGCCGAACAAAACGAACTTGATGTCCGGATGACGTTCAAGCGCCCTTGCGGCGCCGGGGATGACGACTTCAGGACCATAGTCGCCCCCCATCACGTCAAGTGAAATTCTGACCACGCGTGTCTTATCCTTCATTTCTGCCACACAACACGTGCCGCCGCGGCGTACTCAACGGAAACGCATTGACGAAACATATTGCTTCTGACGCTTGAGCCAAGCACGCGGCAGATCGCTTTAGCGGCTCTTCTGGCCGGTTTGGGGCCAAAATACTGCTTTTCCTTTGCGTGACAACCGAATTGTAGATGACGCTTTCGCGACCTCAGTCCTTTTTCCAGTCCCTCAGGACCGCAAAGGGGTTCGGCTTCTTGTCATCGGCAGATGTGCTCTCGATGCGCTCGCCGAACGTCACGCCGGGCTTACGGGGATAAGGCTCGATCGCGAGTGCAACCTGCTCGCTGACGACGACGCCGGCGTCGATGGTGTCGCCGATAAAGGTATCGGGAATATCGGGGCCGTCAGGGTCGAGAATCATCTCGCCACCGTCATTGCTCGCCTGGCGGGCAAGCCGCGAGCCCTCGGGCACGAAGATCGCTTCGACCGGTTCGTCGATATCGGCTTCGACCGGCTCAAGAGTAACGACACAGCTCTGCACGACGCGGGCCCTGACGTCGCCCTTGATCTTCACGCCATCCTTCTTCCAGCGCGCGATCTGCAGGTCGGCTTCGAGCGACAGAACCTCGTTGATGTTCCAAAGCGCGGCAAGCGCCTTGCGCTCGCGCTCGTTGGCGGAGAGATGCACGCTGACCGCGTTCGCCGAAATGTGCCCTACTTTCACCGGATAAGAAAAGGCCGCCTGACTTTCGTCTTTCATGATTGGATCCTTCCTCGCGCGGGCTACCTGGCACCCATCGCGAACGCAGCCGCCAACCGGCTGCCGGTGGCGACGCTCTTGTTTTCTATTACGCCCCAGCCGGCGGAATGTGCAACTGGCCGATTTCGACGGCGTCTTCCGCGACGTCGACGAGCTGGGCCTCAACCGCCAGCAGATAGCCAGCGAGCGCAACCATCGAAGGCGCCGCGTCGCCGCCATCAGGGTGGAAGTTGCGCCTGAGCGCTGCCGCCAGGGCCTCGACGTCCCTTGCTTCCAGCGCCGCCGCATAGGATTCGAGTCGACCGTAATACATGCCGGCCAACTTCTTCATCTTCTTCGGCACGCCGGCGTCGCCGACACCGAGCTCGCGGATCGAGTGATCCACATCCTCGAAGAAGGCATCGATGATCTCCTGGGCGATTTCCTGGCCAGGCCTTGCCGAAGCACGTGTGCGGCGGAAATAGAGGATCAGCGTCGCCGACAGCATCTCGAACCGGCCCATGACCGTGTCCGGAACATCGAGGTCGGTGTAAAGGTAGGGCTGGCGTGCCGCCGCCGTCAGCAATGCATATTGCCGCTCGACAATCGCGGTGTTGCCACTTTTTCTTTTAAACAGTCCAAAAATCATCACAAAGCTCGGGCTTGGCTTTCTCGAAATGCGCGCAAGCGCCCATGACGTTGTTGCATGACAGCCGAAGCTGGTTTACCGAAGCAGGCACGAATTGCAATGGCGGATCTGCCATCGTTTCTCCAAGGGGAGCTGTCGTTGACGAAGCGGTATTTGAGAAAAAACTTTAAGACCCTCGGCCGCGTGGCGGTCGTAGCCACCATCGCCGGTTTTACCCTTTCCGCCTGCCAGTCCGCCAATGTCGGTGAAGTTCTCCATCAGGGCTATGTGGTTGATCAGGAAACGCTAAACCTCGTTCCGGTCGGTTCCAGCCGCGAGCAGGTGCTGCTCTCGCTCGGCACGCCGTCGACGACCGCGACCTTCGACAACGAAGTGTTCTACTACATCTCGCAGACGCGCAAGCGCCCTGTCGCCTTCATGAAGCCCAAGCTGATCGACCAATCGATCCTGGCCGTCTATTTCGACAAGGAAGGCACCGTCAGCCAGCTGGCTCACTATACGCTGAAGGACGGCAAGGTCTTCGACATGCTGACACGCACGACGCCGACAGGTGGCAAGGAAACGAGCTTCCTCGGCCAGCTGCTGACAGGCCCCGGCGCCGGTCAGGCCGCGGCGCGCAGCCTGTTCAAGGATTTCGGCAACTAATCCTCCCCATTCCAAACAAAGGCCCGCGGAACGATGTTCCGCGGGCCTTTGTTTGCGCATCGATGCGATCAGGCGAGGACGGCCAGAAGCAAGAGCGCCACGATGTTGGTGATCTTGATCGCCGGGTTCACGGCCGGCCCGGCCGTGTCCTTATAGGGGTCGCCGACGGTGTCGCCGGTTACCGACGCCTTGTGGGCGTCGGAGCCCTTCAGATGGCGTTCGCCGTTCTTGTCGACAAACCCGTCCTCGAAGCTCTTCTTGGCGTTGTCCCAGGCACCGCCGCCCGAGGTCATCGAGATCGCCACGAAGAGGCCGTTGACGATGACACCGAGCAGAGAGGCACCGAGAGCCGCGAAAGCCGAAGCCTTCGAGCCCGAGAGCAGCAGCACGCCGAAATAGACGACAATCGGCGCCAGCACCGGGAGCAGCGAAGGAATGACCATTTCGCGGATCGCCGCTTTTGTCAGAAGGTCGACGGCGCGGCCATAGTCCGGCCGTTCGGTCCCCTGCATGATGCCGGGCTTCTCGCGGAACTGGCGGCGAACCTCCTCGACGATCGACCCGGCCGCACGGCCGACCGCAGTCATCGCGATACCGCCGAAGAGGTAGGGAATGAGGCCGCCGAAGATCAAACCCGCGACCACATAGGGGTTGGAGAGATCGAAGGAGATCTGCCCGACATCGGCGAAGTACGGATACTTGTCGCCATTGGCGGCAAAGTAGCTGAGGTCGTTCGAGTAGGCGGCGAAGAGCACCAGCGCGCCGAGACCGGCCGAGCCGATCGCGTAGCCCTTGGTGACGGCCTTGGTGGTGTTGCCGACGGCGTCGAGCGCGTCGGTGGATTTACGCACTTCCGGCGGCAGATGCGACATTTCCGCGATGCCGCCGGCATTGTCGGTGACCGGACCGAAGGCGTCGAGCGCCACGATCATGCCGGCAAGGCCAAGCATGGCGGTGACGGCGATGCCAGTGCCGAAGAGGCCGGCAAGCTGGTAGGTCGCGATGATGCCGCCGACGATGACGATCGCCGGCAAAGCCGTCGATTCCAGCGAGACGGCCAGGCCCTGGATCACGTTGGTGCCGTGACCGGTCACCGACGCCTGGGCGATCGAGTTGACCGGCCGCTTGTTGGTGCCGGTATAGTATTCCGTGATCACCACGATCAGGGCCGTTACGATCAGGCCGAGAATACCGCAGAGGAACAGATTCCAGCCGGTGATCTCCTTGCCGGCGACGGTGCCGATCGTGCCCCAGCCGATGGTGAAGGACGTGGCGGCGCCGAGACCGAGGATCGACAGGACACCGGTCACGATCAGGCCCCTGTATAGCGCACCCATGATCGAGTTGTTGGACCCGAGCTTCACGAAGAAGGTGCCGACGATCGAGGTGATGATGCAAGCCGCGCAGATGGCGAGCGGATAGACCATGACGGTCGCAAGCACAGGCGTGCCGGCAAAGAAGATCGCCGCCAGAACCATGGTCGCCACGACCGAGACCGCATAGGTCTCGAACAGGTCGGCTGCCATGCCGGCGCAGTCGCCGACATTGTCGCCGACGTTGTCGGCGATGGTTGCCGGGTTGCGCGGATCATCCTCGGGAATGCCGGCTTCGACCTTGCCGACGAGGTCGCCGCCGACGTCGGCACCCTTGGTAAAGATGCCACCGCCGAGACGGGCGAATATCGAAATCAGCGATGCGCCGAAGCCGAGCGACACCAGTGCGTCGATGACTTCGCGCGAGGCGGGCTCATGACCCAGGCCGGCCGTGAGGACGACGTAGTAGACCGAGACGCCAAGGAGCGCGAGGCCGGCCACAAGAAGGCCGGTGATCGCGCCGGATTTGAATGCGATATCGAGGCCGGAGGCGAGGCTCACTGACGCCGCCTGGGCAGTGCGGACGTTTGCCCGGACCGAAACATGCATACCGATGAACCCCGCGGCGCCCGAAAGGATCGCACCGATCAGAAAGCCGAAAGCGGCGGCGGGAGAAAGAAGAACCCAAGCGGCGATGAATACGACGACGCCGACAATGGCAATGGTCTTGTATTGACGCGTGAGATAGGCCTGCGCCCCTTCACGAATGTAGCCTGCGATTTCTTGCATGCGGGCGTTCCCCTGGTCGGCGGCAAGCACCGACTGTGTTGCCCAGATGGCATAAGCCACCGCGAGCAACCCGCATGCGATAACGCCCAATAAAATGGTCATTTCGCATTACCCTCCGTTACAACCCGCGGACTCACTCCCGGCCGCAGGCCCCTCAAAACCGCGAATCACGCACCACCTCCTCAAGCAGCACCCCTCACGGCGCGGCCAGAGTGCGGTTGCAACAGGAGATCGTCAAGCCCCGAGAAACGCCACTGGCGGCGCCTCGTTCGCTTTAGATTTCAGGGGAATGGAGCGTTAGGCGGCGGGCTTGCGCGGCGCCCGCTTCAGAAGCAGCAGGAGGATAAGGCAGACGATGGTTACCGGCCACACGACCGCGTTCAGCATGTCCCAGCCATAGGCGGTGAGCACCTTGCCCGAGGCAAACGACGACAGCGCCACCGTGGTGAACAGGATGATGTCGTGGAAGGCCTGAACCTTGTCGGCCTCCTGTGGGCGATAGCTGCTGGCAACGATCGCCGTCGAGCCGATGAAGCCGAAATTCCAGCCAAGGCCGAGCAATACGAGCGCGCCCCAGAAGTTCCAGAGCTCGATACCCATATGCGCAACCGCCGCGCACGCCATCAGCAGAAGGAGGCCGCAGCCGACGATGCGCTCGGCGCCAAAGCGGCTGATGAGCATGCCGGTGACGAAGCTTGGCGCGAACATCGCCAGCACGTGCCACTGGATGCCGAGCGTGGCGAGTTCGGTCGAGAAGCCGCAGCCGATCACCATGGCGACCGGCGCCCCGGTCATCATGAAGGTCATCAGTGCGTAGCTGGAAATGCCGCAGATCATGCCGGTGGCGAAGCGTTGGCTGCGGACAATCTCGCCGAGGGGACGGACAGACTGATCGTGGTGGGCACTCACCATTGCGCCCGGCTCGGGCAGCCGCAGCGGCGCGAAAAACAGGGCTGCAACCAGGCAAATCGGCATCAGGACGACGAAAGCCCCGGCAAAGGAAACCGGCGCGAACAGGTCGCCAGCAAAAATGACGATCTGCGGACCGAGAACGGCCGAAACGATGCCGCCACCAAGGATCAGCGAGATTGCCTTGGGCTTGTAGAACGACGGCGAGGCGTCGGCGGCGGCGAACCGCAACTTCTGCGTAAAGCCGTTCGACGAGCCGAGCATCGCAAGGGCGAAGGCGAAAAGCCAGAAATTCTCGCGGAAGAGCGCGACGGCGGCGAGTGCTGCCCCGGCGGCCGCGATTGCGGTCCCGCTCATGAAGGCGAAGCGGCGGCCGATCAGGCGCGACAACACCGCAACCAGCACGACGCCGAGCGCCATGCCGACGTTAAAGGCGGTGAGCGGCGCGGTGGCCAGCGACTTGTCCTCCGCCAGCATCTGGTAGCCGGCGACACCGCCGACCGAAAAGCAGATGGGGCCGACGACGCCAAGAACGGCCTGTGCGGCTGTCAGGAGGTAAACGTTGCGGCGTGTTTCGCGAAGGGTGTTCCCCATGTCCTCAGCAGCAGCCGCAACCATCGACTTTACTTCCTCGGTTCGCCGCGGACCTGCTTGGCAATGCGGTCGAGAACGGCATTGACCAGCTTGGGCTCATCATCCGAGAAGAAAGCCTTGGCGATCTCGACATACTCCGTGACGATCACCGGAACCGGCACGTCCTTGCGCTCGAGCATCTCGAATGTGCCCGCGCGCAAGATGGCACGCACGGTGGAATCGAGGCGCGACAGAGCCCAGTCGTCCTGGAGGGCCGAGCCGATCAGCGGATCAAGCTTGCGCTGGTCGCGCACGACACCGGCGACAATCGACCGGAACCAGGAGGCGTCAGCCTTCAGGTAGGTGTCGCCGTCGACATCCTGTCCGAGGCGATGCGCTTCGTATTCAGCAACCACTTCGAGGACACCGGTGCCGCCGATGTCCATCTGATAGAGCGCCTGCACCGCAGCGAGGCGTGCTGCACCGCGCTGGTTGACCTGCTTCAGCGGTTGATCCGAGGGGGTTTTCGTCACTTTTCCGTGCCCAATTTCTTCTTAAGTTCAATCATGGTCAGTGCCGCACGCGCAGCAAAGCCACCCTTGTCGCCTTCCGACCGGCGGGCGCGCGCCCAGGCCTGGTCGTCGTTCTCCACCGTCAGGATACCATTGCCGATCGCAAGGCTCTCGCTGACGGCGAGGTCCATGATCGCGCGCGAAGACTCGTTCGCGACGATGTCAAAATGGTAGGTTTCGCCGCGAATGACCATGCCAAGGGCCACGAAACCATCATATTCGGTGCCGCCCTCGTCGGCGCCGTCGAGTGCCATGGCAATCGCCGGCGGGATTTCGAGCGCACCCGGAACCGTCACGATATCATAGGTGGCCCCGGCTGCGTCCAGCGCATGCTTGGCGCCGTCGAGCAATGCATCGGCCATATCGTCATAGAAACGCGCTTCCACAATCAGGATGTGGGCTGCCGTGGTCTCTGCCATGGATCACCTGTCTTTGAGAGTTCCGCGCCGGATGCGACCGGCTGAGGCGGCGGTAAAACCACGCCCGGCGCCGAATGGCAAGCAAATTCCGCCGCAGACGGCCTTTTGCCGCGTTTACAGGGCCGCAACATGCGGCCGTTGCCGCTGCAAAATGCCAATGCCGTGGGTCTTGCGCGGCCGCGTTGTTGGCTCCAAGTTCGAAGCCGTCGATATCAAGCTGGATTTTTCGTATGCCCGAAATCGGTTCGACCAACATCGTCCTGCCCATGAAACCTCTTGGCGTCGTCTTCGACATGGACGGATTGCTCTTCGACACCGAAGCGCTCTACCGCGACGCGATGATCCAGACAGCGGCAGCGCTCGGTCACAACATGCCTGTCTCCCTTTATCTCGATACGATCGGGCTTTCGGCCGAGGCGACACGCATGTTGCTTCGCGGTCGTTTCGGCGATGCCTTCGACCTCGCTCAGTTCTGGGAGCGTGCCTCGGCGCAATTTGCGACAATGGCGACGACCGAGCTGCGGCTGAAGCCTGGCGTCGTCGATCTCCTCGACCTGCTTGACGGCATGGGCCTGCCGTTTGCGATTGCCACCTCGTCACAACATCACGACGTCCAGCGCAATCTCGACCGGCACGGATTGCGCGACCGCTTCCCGACGGTCGTTGCCTATGGCGACTACGATCATGGCAAGCCGCACCCGGCCCCCTTCCTGACGGCTGCAAGTCGGCTCGGTATCGCGCCGCAGTATTGCCTCGCTCTCGAAGACAGCCACAACGGCGTGCGTTCGGCTTCGTCTGCCGGCATGATGACGGTCATGGTGCCCGATCTCCTGCCACCGACCGAAGAAATGAAAACCCTTTGCGTTGGGATCGCCAGGTGTCTTCACGAGGTCGCCACGGCGCTGATCGGCAGACGAACGTGACCGCGCAGCTCGGCGTTAAACCAACGCGCGATAGCGCCCATATGCTTTCGCCAATGGATTGCAACACTAGGATGTATTCCTGTAACCATCGTCGCTAATTTTAGCGATCGCAGGTTGACGACGGGACGAACGCGCGACACGGATAGAACGTATTAGCGTTGCCGCGACAACGGTACGCGAGGGAGGAACATGTGACCGATACGAAAAAGCCGATCGTTACTCCCAAATACCTAGAACTCGACCACTGGACGCAAGGCACCTTTTTCGAATCCCGCGACGCCGCCTTCGGCGCGCTACTCGGCCTCAAGGATCTGGGCATCGGCTACGGTGAAGTACCGCCGGGCAAGTCCGGCTGCCCGTTCCACAATCATCACGTCGAAGAAGAACTTTTCATCATCATCGAAGGCGAAGGCACGTATCGCTTCGGCAGCGAGCGATATCCGGTCGGCCCCGGCGACATTCTGGGCGCCCCTGCGGGTGGACCGGAAACGGCCCACCACCTGATCAACACCGGCTCGGTGCCGCTCAAGTACCTTTCCATCTCGACCAAGGCGGCCACGGAAATCTGCGAGTATCCGGACTCCGGCAAATTCCTTGCCAGGACGCGTGGTTCCGATGGCCAAAGACGCTTCCTTTTCACCGGCCGTCCGGAAAGCGATGTCGACTACTGGGACGGCGAGCCCGGCGCCTGATTTCATCACAGCTTAGGATCGAATATGCATAGCGTTCCCATTATCGAGACCGACCGCCTCATCCTGCGCCCCTACCGCCGTGACGATTTCCCCGCCTATTCCGCGCTGTTCGGCGATGCCGAGGTGATCCGCTATGTCGGCGGGGTGCCGTTTACGCGCGAACAGTCCTGGACGCGGTTCCTGCGCCAGGTCGGCATGTGGCACTATTTCGGCTTCGGCTTCTTTGCCATCCAGGACCGGGAGACCGGGGGTTTTCTCGGCGAGGCCGGCTTCCACGACGTGCACCGCGCCATCACGCCTTCGCTCGAAGGCACGATGGAAACCGGATGGGCATTGTCACCGAAAGCGCACGGCAAGGGGCTGGCGACGGAAGCCGTCAGTGCGGCGCTCAAGTGGGCCGACCACCAGTTTCCGAAGCTGCGCAAGACCTGCATCATCGACGTCGGAAACCGCGCTTCGATCCGGGTCGCGGAGAAGCACGGCTTCAAGGAATTCTGGCGAACGACCTATCACGGCAACCACGTGATCATGTTCGAGCGCCACCAGAAGGCAGCAGCTGCGACAGGCGACCGAAGGGCTCGCGCGCACGCCGAAACATGAACAATTTTTAATTGTTTTCCCGACGCAAGCGCCATGGAAAGGGCCACATTCCGGCCCAGTTTCCTAGTCGTTGGCACGACGCGCCCTCCCCAAGAAGGGAGCAAACGCCGACCAATCAGTCGAAACAGTCCAGCGCCTTTGCTTGCGGGTGACAACGCCCGCAAACGAACCCTGCTGGCCGCCGCAAAGGGCGGTCCTCACCGGCCCGGAAACCCGCAAGGTTCCGCGTTCCCTTAACGGGTCGGTTTGCGCCTTGTTGCCGGCAAACAAAGGAGCATGACCATGAACCGCATAGCCAAGCTTTCCGTCATCGCTGCTCTCTCCGCCTTTTCCTTCGGCGGCGTCTCCTATGCTGCGAGCGCAGCCATGAACTGGCCGGCCGAAATCGACCACACCGTTCGCGATTTCAAGGGCGATCATTTCAACGTCGTCGACGTGGATACGCTGAAGGAATCGAGCCAGACGCGCATGTGGATCAACGAAGCGACGCCGCAACAGATTTCGTCCCTGCACGCGGCCGTCGAAGGCAACAAGCCGCTTGCAGCCAAGCTCAAGGCGCAGAATGTCGAGATGAACAACATTGCCGGCGCCGAACAGGCAGCCGATGGCAGCCTGACCCTCTACGTGCGTTGAGTGTCAACACCTCCCGAAACCAGAACCGCCCCCCAATTGGGGGCGGTTTGCATTCGGCAAAAGAGGAAGTCGGCTTACTCCGGCTTTGGTGCCGGGAATTCGGCGAGGCGCGCCGCATAACGCGCCATGGTGTCCACCTCGAAGTTCACGAAATCGCCGGCCTTGCGCTCACCCCAGGTCGTGACCTCCAGCGAATGGCGGATCAGGAGCACGTCGAACTCGGCGCCGGCGACCTTGTTGACCGTCAGCGACGTGCCGTCGAGCGCGACCGATCCCTTCGGCGCGACGAATTTCGCCAGATGCTCAGGCGCCCGCAGACGAAAGCGCACAGCGTCGCCTTCCGCTTCCACCGACAGAATTTCCGCCTTGTCGTCGACATGGCCGGAAACCAGGTGCCCGCCGAGCTCGTCGCCGATCTTCAGCGAGCGCTCGAGATTGATGCGCGTTCCCTTCGTCCAGCCGGCGATCGTCGTCAGGCGGAGCGCCTCTTCCCAGGCCTCGACCTCGAACCAGCGCTCGTTGCTGCCGGCTTCAGGCAAAGCCGTCACCGTCAAGCACACGCCGGAATGGGCGATCGAGGCGCCCATGTCGATGGTCTTCGGGTCGTAGCTCGTGGCGACACGCAGCTTGATGCCTTCTTTCAGCGGGGTGACGGCGTCGACTGTGCCGATATCGGTAACAATGCCTGTGAACATCAGTTTTCTCTTTCGTATTCCTCGAACAGATCGCCGCCATACCGTGCCTCGGCGACGCGCCGGAAGCCTGCCGGCACGGACTTACGGTCAAATGGGGATGCAATGCCGTTTTCGCCAATGGTCCCCGGTCCGGTGTAGAGCTGGATACGGTCGACCAGATCAGCATCGAGAAAGGCGCGTGCAGCCACAGCACCGCCTTCGACCATCAGCGAGGAGATACCGCGGGAAGCGAGTGCCGCAAGAAGGTCGGCGATCGAGCCGGCTTCGAGCACCTCGACACCGGCGGCCTCCAGGGCCGCCTTGCGTGCTGCTCGGCCGCCATCAACGTCCGCATCCGCATCGCCGGATCCGTCGCTGGAGACCACGATGACGGGGACCTCCCGCGCCGTTAACACCAGTTTGGAGGAAAGCGGCAGGTCGAGCCGGCGGTCGAGAACGATGCGCAACGGCGAACAATGTTCGAGCCCCGGCAAGCGCACGGTCAGTTCCGGATCGTCAGCCGCAGCCGTGCCGATCCCGACCAGAATCGCGTCGGTCTCCGCGCGCAGCATCTGTACCTGCCCGCGCGAAATCGGACCGGTGATGCGCACTTGCCCCTCACCCTTGCGGCCGATCATGCCATCGGCCGAAACCGCAAGCTTGAGAATCACATAGGGTCTCTTGCTGACCTGGCGCATGAGGTAGGCTTCAAGCGCGTGATGCCCTTCCTCGGGGAGAACACCGATATCGACGGTGATGCCAGCATCGCGCAGGCGCACGACGCCACGCCCGGCAACCCGCACGTCCGGATCGAGGATCGAAATCACCACGCGGGATATGCCGGAGGCGACAAGCGCATCGGCGCAAGGCGGCGTCTTGCCGTGATGGGAGCAAGGCTCCAGCGTCACATAGGCCGTAGCACCCCTTGCCTTCGCACCGGCCTCCGTCAGTGCCTGGGTTTCGGCATGCGGGCGGCCGCTCCGCGCGGTTACGGCCCGGCCGACGATAACGCCGTCCTTGACGATCAGGCAGGCGACGGAGGGATTGGTGGATGTCTGTCCGAGATGGTGGCGAGCCAGCCTCAGCGCTGCGGCCATGAACCTCTCGTCTTCACGGTTGGGCGCTGTCATGGCTCTATCCAGCGTAATCTACTCGCCGGGATCGCGCGCGATCTTGGCGCTGATCTCGGTGATGACCTTCTCAAAATCCTCCGCATGGGAGAAATCGCGATAGACCGAAGCGTAGCGCACGAAGGCCACGTCATCGAGGCTCTTCAGCGCTTCGAGCACCTGCAGGCCGATTTCTTCCGAAGGGATCTCGGTCTCGCCGGAGCTTTCAAGGCGACGGACGATACCGGAAACCGCCCGCTCGATGCGGTCGCGATCGACCGGACGCTTGCGCAGCGCAATCTCGAAGGACCGCAGAAGCTTGTCCCGGTCGAAAGGAACCTTCCGACCGGTTTTCTTGATGATCATCAGTTCACGCAACTGCACCCGTTCGAAGGTCGTGAAACGACCTCCGCAATCCGGACAAATCCGGCGGCGGCGAATGGCATTCCCGTCCTCTGCCGGACGGGAATCCTTCACCTGACTGTCTTCAGAACCGCAATAGGGGCAGCGCATGGGCGACCGATCACATGTAGCCGTACATCGGGAAGCGATCGGTCAGCTTGATGACCTTGTCGCGAACGCCGGCTTCGACGGCGGCATTGCCCTCGTCGGAGTTGGCGACCTTCAGGCCGTCAAGAACCTCGACGATCCGCTCGCCGATTTCCTTGAACTCGGCTTCCTTGAAGCCACGGGTCGTGCCGGCCGGCGTGCCGAGACGGACACCCGAGGTGACGAAGGGCTTTTCAGGATCGAAAGGAATGCCGTTCTTGTTGCAGGTGATGAAGGCACGGCCAAGGGCGGCTTCCGCGCGCTTGCCGGTTGCGTTCTTCTTGCGCAGGTCGACGAGCATCAGGTGGTTGTCCGTGCCGCCCGATACGATGTCGAGGCCGTTGGCCTTTAGCGTTTCGGCGAGCGTGCGGGCGTTCTTGACGACCTGAGCCGCATAGTCCTTGAACGACGGCTGCAGCGCTTCGCCGAGTGCCACGGCCTTGGCGGCGATGACGTGCATCAGCGGACCGCCCTGGAGACCCGGGAAGACGGCCGAGTTGATCTTCTTGGCGATATCTTCGTCGTTGGTCAGAATCATGCCGCCGCGCGGGCCGCGGAGCGACTTGTGCGTCGTCGTCGTTGCAACGTGGCAATGCGGGAACGGCGACGGATGCTGGCCACCGGCAACGAGACCGGCGATGTGCGCCATGTCGACCATCAGCCAGGCGCCGACTTCGTCTGCGATCTCGCGGAAGCGCTTCCAGTCCCAGATGCGCGAGTAAGCGGTGCCGCCGGCGATGATCAGCTTCGGCTTGTGCTTGCGCGCCTGCTCGGCGACGTTGTCCATGTCGAGCAGGTGATCGTCTTCACGCACGCCGTAGGATACGACGTTGAACCACTTGCCGGACATGTTGACCGGCGAACCGTGCGTCAGGTGGCCGCCCGAGTTGAGGTCGAGGCCCATGAAGGTGTCACCCGGCTGCAGGAGCGCCAGGAACACGGCCTGGTTCATCTGCGAACCGGAGTTCGGCTGAACGTTGGCGAAGTTGACGCCGAAGAGCTTCTTGGCGCGCTCGATCGCCAACTCCTCGGCGATGTCGACGAACTGGCAGCCGCCGTAGTAGCGCTTGCCCGGGTAGCCCTCGGCATATTTGTTGGTCATGATCGAGCCCTGGGCTTCGAGCACGGCGCGGGAAACGATGTTCTCGGAGGCGATCAGCTCGATCTCGTGGCGCTGGCGACCCAGCTCCTTTTCGATCGCACCGAAGATGTCCGGATCGCTGTCGGCCAGAGAGCGGGTGAAGAAGGCGTCATTCGTCTGTGCAGTCATCGGCGCGAGGCTCCTCTCAAGGGTGGCAGTTCTTTAGCTTCCTCGCACGGCGAGAGCAATATCCGCTGTGCGGTTTGCGTCATTTCCCCCATCTGCCGCGCCGAAATATCGCGGCGCTCAACCCATGAAAAAGCCGCGCTCCCAAGGGAAGCGCGGCTCGAAGAATTCCGTGTCGCAAATTCGCTTATTGCGGCAAGGCGTCCTGGTCGACCGAGCCGGGCGACTGCTCGACGCCATAGGGGGTCTGCAGCGCCAGTTCGGTGGCACCGTCGCGCTGATAGATATCGTCGCGGAACTGCACGACGCCGTCCTTGGCAGACCAGGCGGTGATGTAGGTGAAGAAAACAGGGACTTCCTCGGCGAGCGTGATCGGCGTGTTGACGCCGGTCTTGATTGTCGCCTCGATCTGCTGGCGCGACCAGCCGGGCGTTTCCTTCAGAAGCCAGGTCGAAAGGTCGCGCACGTTCTGTACGCGCACGCAGCCCGACGATTCGAAGCGCATCAGCTTGTTGAACAGGCCCTGCTGCGGCGTGTCGTGCATGTAGACCTGATGCTCGTTGTGGAAGTTGATCTTCGTCGACGACATCGCGTTGATCTTGCCCGGGTCCTGGCGGAACATCAGGTTCGGTGCCTTCTCGGCGTTCCAGTCGACGGTTTCCGGCGACACTTCGCCGCCGCTGCCATCAAACAGGCGGATCGAGTTGCGCGCCAGATAGGTCGGATCCTTACGCATCAGCGGCATGATATCCTTCTGGATGATCGAGCGCGGCGCGGTCCAGTAGGGGTTGAGGATGACCTCGTAAATCTTCGAGTTGAGGATCGGCGACTGGCGGTCGATCTTGCCGACGATCGCCGTGTGGCGCAGCGCCACGCGGCCGTTCTCGACCGCTTCGATGTAGGCCGCAGGGATGTTGACCATCACGTAGCGGCGGCCGAGGTCGCCGGACATCGACTGCAGGCGCACGAGGTTGGTCTGGAGCTGGCCGAGGCGGGTGTTGGCGTCGACGTTGATCGCCTTCAGCGTGTATTCGCCGATGACGCCGTCCGCCGGCAGGCCGTGGCGGGCCTGGAAGCGCTTGACCGCGCCTTCGACGTAGCTGTCGAAGGACGAGGAGATGCCGGCCGAACGCGGCAGGTCGCCGGAAACCATCAGGCGCTGGCGGAGCTGCTGCACGGACGGATCGGTGACGCCGAGTTCAAGCTTGACGCTGGTCTGGACCGACGGCCAGCCGCCCTGGGACACGATGTTCTGATAGTCGAAGATCGCCTGCTGCACATGGGCGATCGTTTCCGGGCCGAAAACCGGCGTGTTCGAAACGACCGTCGTCGCGGTGCGCGATGCCCCTTTCGCGTCAAACTGGTCGTCCCAGGAGCCACGGCGAGGCGAATTGATGATCTCGTTCAGGGCGTCCTGTGCGCTTGCCGCGCCGGCGACTGCCACGGCGCCGAAGGTCGCTGCCGAGCGCAAGAAGGCGCGGCGCGAGAATGCATCAATTCCATTCTTTTTCGACATAATCCTACCATCCCAATGCGTCGGCACGCGCCCTATGCGCTGACACGCACGTTGCCGGAGCCCTAACACGATCGTGGTTAACAAAGGTCAACCAACGAGCCACCCTGCCCTCACATGTCTTCACGATGCCGCGAGTGAGGACCCTCATCCGGCAGGCGAAACGCGAAACGAATCCACACGCAAGAAAACACGTGGGCGCACCTACCGCATGCCGTCGTCGCTGTCATAGCAATATGGCCAATTCGTGTCTGGGCGCGAGCGAACGGCGACATGGCATGCCTTTTGCTTTTCGCTGGACGCGACTGGGTTGCAGCCGAACCGGAAACGGCAACATTCTGATTTACTAATGTTTTTGGTTTGAAAAATCACGCGAACGCGAGGAAAGCGTGCCGCAGCGGTGCAGCTTTTCGGCAACAGAACGGGGTGCCGCAAATGGCAAAGGTCGGACACGCAGGGATTGCGCCCGACCCTTGAACTGGAGGTTTTGGCCTGATTACAGGCGATACATGATCGAGTCGTTCCAGAAGCGATCGAGGCGCTGCAAGAGCTTGTTCATCTGGGTGAACTCGTCCGAGCCGATGCCGCCGACCTTCTGGATCGAGCCGACGTGGCGCTCGTAGAGTTTGGCAACGGTTTCGGCGATTTCCTGGCCGTCTTCCGTCAGGCTGATGCGGACCGAGCGGCGGTCGACGCGGGAGCGCTGGTGGTTGATCAGGCCGAGATCGACGAGCTTCTTGACGTTGTAGGAGACGTTCGAGCCGAGGTAGTAGCCGCGGGAGCGAAGTTCGCCGGCGGTCAGTTCCGAGTTGCCGATGTTGAAGAGCAACAGGGCCTGAACGGCGTTGACGTCGCTGCGACCTTCGCGGTCGAACTCGTCCTTGATGACGTCGAGCAGGCGGCGGTGCAGACGCTCGACGAGGTGAAGGGATTCCATATAGAGACCGCGGATGGTTTCTTCCTGGGGGTCTCGGGGCTGAACTGCCTGCGGCTTCATCTTGGTGTTCATTTGACTGCCTCACTGTTTTGTTTGGCGGTGTCTGTTTGTCTTCCCGCCTTGAGTGAGACCCTATCGAATACGTCTAAAATTCTACTTAAACCGCAGCCTTAACAAGAGCTTGCCATTTGGCGACCCTGTCTCAGGGTGAATCAACTCTTACCTGCCTGGCGAGCCGCCAGCGCTGGTAAAAGATCGCCGCGCGGAAAAGAACGAAGGTAACGGCAACCGCCGCATGCAGCACGACCAGCAGCGGACGGCCGCCGAAACTAGCCGGATAGAACTCGTACATCACGATCTCGATGGCTGCCGCAACCACCCAGACGACCGGCCCCCAGGAGACGAGCAGCCACAGGCCGAGGGCGGCGACCGGATAGATGACGGCAAGTGCGGTTGCGGCCGCCCGCCACTCCGGCGTCAGGAGATCGAAGCGTCCGGCGCCGCCATGGGAAAACCCGATCAGCATGGCCCAGTAGTTCAGCGCGAACCAGATGCATGAGGCGGAGACCAGACGCAGAAAGAGACCGAAGAGCATCTCGGTCAGCGACGGTTTCGGCACATGGGCAGAATCATGAAGCATGGCCGGCAAGATAGGGCGGGTCTTTGCCATCCGCCAGCGGCATCGCGCCGTCCCCTCCCCCATGGCTCCTCTTAAAGAGAAGAAATGCCGCAGCCCGTTCGCCGGCCGCGCGGTTCCCAATGGCGGCCAGCCCATGATAAAGCGCTTGGCTATCGACGATTTTCACGGGAAAGGCGCGGCGCGATGAACGACAGGACAAATCTTGTGGACAGGGTCACCGGCCATCGCCGCATGCGCCGCAACCGCAAGGCCGACTGGACGCGCCGGCTGGTGCAGGAAAACCGCCTGACCGTCGACGACCTGATCTGGCCGATCTTCATCGTGCCGGGCGAGAACATCATCCAGCCGATCGACGCGATGCCGGGCGTCAACCGCATGAGCATCGACAAGGCGGTCGAAGCGGTGAAGGAAGCGGCCGGTCTCGGCATCCCGGCGATCGCCACCTTCCCCAACATCGACCTGTCTCTGCGCGACGATACCGGCTCCAACAGTCTTGCCACCGACAACCTGATCAACCAGGCGACCCGCGCCTTCAAGAAAGCCGTGCCTGAGATCGGCATCATCACCGACGTCGCGCTCGACCCCTTCACCAGCCACGGCCATGACGGCATCCTGCGCAATGGCGAGATCGTCAACGACGAGACGGTCGAGACGATCGCAAGGGCGGCCATCGCCCAGGCGGACGCCGGCTCCGATATCATCGCCCCCTCCGACATGATGGACGGACGCATCGGCGCCATCCGCCAGGCGCTCGACGCTCACGGCCACCAGAATGTCGGCATCATGTCCTATGCGACGAAGTTCGCCTCCGGCTTCTACGGTCCCTATCGCGAGGCGATCGGCACCGGCGGCCTTTTGAAGGGCGACAAGAAGACCTATTACATCGACCCGGCCAACGGCACCGAAGCGATCCGCGACGCAGCCCTCGACGTCGAGGAAGGCGCCGACATGCTGATGGTGAAGCCAGGTCTGCCCTATCTCGATATCTGCTGGCGGATGAAGGAAGCCTTCGGCCTGCCGGTCTTTGCCTATCAGGTGTCCGGCGAGTATTCGCAGGTGAAGGCGGCGGCTGCCAACGGCTGGATCGATGGCGAGAAGGTGATGCTCGAAACGCTGCTCGCCTTCAAGCGCGCCGGCTGCGACGGCATCCTCAGCTACTTCGCGGTCGAAGTGGCCCGCATTCTCGCCAAAGGCCGCTGAAACGCACCGCTTGATCCCGGCTCCGATCCTTGTTTTGCAGGGAATGCCATCCCATATCCTTGCTGCAACCAAACGAGGCTTTTGACCGATGACCATGCACAACGAAGAACTGAGGCTGCCGAGCAATGACTGGCGCGCCTATCAGGGCGTGCTGTCGCGACGCGTCTTTGCCTTTCTGCTCGATTACGCGATCATCGCGCTCCTCTGGATCCCCGCGGCGGTCGTCGTCTTCTTCCTCGGCATCTTGACGCTCGGCCTCGGCTTCATGCTTTATCCGGCGCTCTTTGCGATCGTCGCCATGCTCTATTTCGGCCTGACGGTCGGTGGCCGCGAACAGGCCTCTCCCGGTATGCGCTTGATGGGCCTGGCGATTGCTCGAACTGATGGACGCCCGATGGACTTCCTGACGGCGATCGTCCACCTCGTCATCTTCTGGATCGCCAACGCGCTGCTGACGCCGCTGATCCTGCTGATCGGCCTTTTCACCGACCGCAGCCGCCTGCTGCACGACCTGCTGATCGGTACCGTCACGGTGCGCCGCGACATGTATTGAAACCGGCGCAGGCATAGAGCTGAAAGCGTAAGGCGGTGTTTTCCGCCTCACCGCCGCCACCTATTGTGGTCACCACTAAAATATCGGCCGGCGCAGGCGGAAGCGGCAAACGAGTGAGTTGACGTTTTCCATTCTTGCGCCATGCTACTGTCATGAACCACAGCGCGAAGAGTGACCTCCGCACTCGATGAACACACAGACCGCACCGTCTCCGCAATTTTATCTGACTGCGCCGGCAGCCTGCCCTTATCTGCCGAACGAGATGGAGCGGAAGGTTTTCACCCACATGGTGGGCGAGCGCGCGCCCGAGCTCAATGATCTCCTGACGCAAGGCGGCTTCCGACGCTCGCAGAACATCGCCTATCGCCCGGCTTGCGAGACCTGCCGCGCCTGTATTTCGGTGCGCATCCTCGCCAACGAGTTCAAGCCCACCCGTTCCATGCGCCGGGTGCTTGCCGCCAATCACGACGTGATCTCGGCGGAATATCCGGCCGAGCCGTCGAGCGAACAGTACAACCTCTTCCGCCGATACCTCGACCGACGCCACCAGAAGGGCGGCATGTCGGACATGTCGGTGCTCGACTATGCGATGATGGTCGAGGACACCCATGTCCACACCAAGATCATCGAGTATCGCCTGAGGGTCGAAGGTGACGGCGTCAGCGAGAAGGCACGCGGGCCGCTGATCGCTGCGGCGCTCACCGACCGCATGGGCGACGGACTGTCGATGGTCTACTCCTTCTTCGACCCGACGCAGGAAGAGCGGTCGCTCGGCACCTTCATGATTCTCGATCACATTCGCCGCGCCCGGGAGCGCGGCCTTCCCCACGTCTATCTCGGCTACTGGGTGAAAGGCTCGCGCAAGATGGGATATAAAACAAAGTTTTTGCCGCAAGAGCACCTCATGGCCCGTGGCTGGGAGCGCTATGAAGGCGGAGACACCACCCTGGAAGCCGCTCCTACGAAAACGGGTTAGAAATTGAGTTCATCTTCCGATGCCGCGATGCACCGGCGCGGCCTTGCCATCACCGGCCTCGGCGGCCTTGCCCTCTCCTTCGACATTCCGCTCATCCGATCCGCCGGCGGCGACGTCTGGTCGCTGCTCGCCGTGCGCAGCCTGTCGACTTTCGTGATCGCGCTCGGCGCCTGGTTCGTACTCAACCGGGTGCTCGGCCGGAAGATTTCGCTGCTGCCGGGCAAGACCGGCCTTTTGGTCGGCGTCTTCTACGGAATCAATTCCTGCACGTTCCTGCTCGCCGTCTTCAACACCTCGACGGCGAATGTGGTCTTCATCCTCGCCTTCACCTCGATGTTTGCCGCCATCCTCTCCTGGATCTTTCTGAAGGAAAGGCCATCGAACGCGACGCTCGTGACCATGCTGGTCATGGTGCTCGGCGTCGGGCTGATCGTCCAGGACGGACTGGAAAGCGGTCACCTCTTCGGCGACGCCATGGCGGCATCCTCCGCCTTTCTGCTGGCAAGCGCGATTACGATCAGCCGTGCGAGCAAGCGCGACATGGCGCTGGTGCCGCTGGTGACGGCGATCTTCCCGGCGGCCGTCGCTCTCCTGATGCTGCCGGCCGGCGGCTTCACGATCGCCGCCCCCGGCTACATCCTCTTCAACGGCCTGGTTATGATCCCGCTCGCCTTCTTCTGCCTTGCGACCGGGCCGCGTTATCTCTCAGCCCCGGAAGTGGGCATGTTCTATCTGCTAGAGACTATTCTCGCGCCGATCTGGGTCTGGATGGTCTTCGCTGAAACGCCGACAACGCAGACGCTGATCGGCGGCTCGATTCTCGTCTTCGCGCTGATCGGCCATTCGCTTTGGCAGTTGCGCAGCCGCTCGCTGAGAGCGGCCGTTGCCTGCGCCGAGTAACGCTGTTCAAGACTTGTCGTCGCGCTGACCGCTGGGCCGCGGACGACGCTGCTTGTGGTCGACGCCCCGATCGCGCAC
The DNA here is from genome assembly GCF_001429005.1 of Ensifer sp. Root954. Lineage (NCBI taxonomy): Bacteria > Pseudomonadati > Pseudomonadota > Alphaproteobacteria > Hyphomicrobiales > Rhizobiaceae > Ensifer > Ensifer sp. Root954. The sequence goes on along the minus strand of NZ_LMJM01000023.1, from coordinate 644,023 downwards.
CGGCAGCGGCTCCTGCGGCTGTCCCAGCGAAGCCGGGCGGACGCCGGGCATCTCTACGCGCATGACCCACAGTTCGCGGTTGGTGTTGATCCAGGTGGCCGCGACGCTCAACGGCGCCGGATTGCCGATCAAGGCGTCGCCGTCGCGCCGTTTGAGGCGGGTGACGAGGCCTGCAGCCTCCAGGAGCGCGATGTGCGTCTCCAGCTCTTCGCGGGTTACCGCGACGGCTACGGCAATATCGGCGACGCGCGCCTCACCGGCAAAAAGGATCTCGAACATCCGGCGGCGGACCGGGTGGGCAAGGGCCAGCAGGACGTCATCAAGGGCTGTGGCATTCGGCATCGCTGTCATCCCTGTTGGACGCGCAGTGATCCATTATAGCCTTCCGGCTTACAAGCGCCAGTTGCGCCTGCGTTTCATTTGGATTTCCAATGATTTAAGAGATTGCGCCAAACTGCGCCAAAACGAAACAGGAGCCACGCGGCCTCTCGACCGCATGGCTCTCCTTATCCCGGTCAGCCGCTGAACTTGCCGCTGCGCGGGAAGCCCTTCGGAACGACGCGGCCGGCAGAAGCACGGTCGCCCTGCCATTCGATCAGTTCGTCCTTGGTCTTGGTAAAGACCCGGCCGGCGCTGTCTTCCCAGACGAGACCGTCGGCGATCGTGAAGCAGCGAATGTCGGAGATGCCGCCATCCTTGTAACGCTGCAGCCGCACGCCCTTGCCGCGCGCCATCTCGGGGATCTGGACGAGCGGGAAGACGACCAGCTTGCGGTTTTCGCCGACGACGGCCACGTGATCGCCCTTGACCGGAACGACCAGCTTCGCTTCGTCGCTGGCCGAGACGTTCATCACCTGCTTGCCCTTGCGGGTATTGGCGACGATATCGCTTTCGGTGACGACGAAGCCGTTGCCGGCAACCGAGGCGACGATGAGCTTGCGCGCCGGGTCGTGAACGAAGGCCGTCAGGACGTCCTGATCGGTCTCCATGTCGACGATGATGCGCAGCGGCTCGCCATGGCCGCGACCGCCGGGCAGCTTGTCGCCGCCGAGCGTATAGACCTTGCCGCCTGTCGTGAAGACGAGAATCTTGTCGGTCGTCTGCGCCGGGAACGCCACCTTCAGCGCGTCACCCTCCTTGAACTGGAGCGAAGACGTGTCGGAGATGTGGCCCTTCAGCGCGCGGATCCAGCCCTTCTCAGAGATGACGACGGTGATCGGTTCCTTCTCGATCATCGCCTGCTGGATCGCCTCTACGTCGGCTTCCGGCGCATCGGCAAAGGTGCTGCGGCGCTTGCCGATCTCGGTCGCCTTGGCAAACTTCTTTTTGACTTCGCCGATTTCCCAGGCGACGGTCTGCCATTGCTTTTCGTCGGAGGCGAGCAACGCCTCGATCTCGGCCTTCTCCTTCGAGAGCGCATCGAACTCGGTGCGGATCTCGAATTCCTCGAGCTTGCGCAAGGAGCGCAGGCGCATGTTAAGGATCGACTCGGCCTGGAGATCGGTGAGCGAGAATCGCTCCATCATCACTGTCTTCGGCTCATCCTCTTCGCGGATGATGCGAATGACTTCGTCGATGTTCAGATAGGCGACGAGGTAGCCGCCGAGGATTTCGAGCCGGCGGTCGATCGCGGCCAGCCGGTGGCGCGATCGGCGCTGCAGCACTTCGCGGCGATGCGCCAGCCATTCCGACAGCACTTCGTTCAGCGCCATGACGCGCGGCACGCGTCCGAGCGACAGCACGTTCATGTTGAGTGGGATGCGGCTTTCGAGCTCGGTCAGCTTGAACAGCGATTCCATCAAGATTCCGGCATCGACCGAACGGGTCTTCGGCACGAGGACGATGCGGATGTCTTCGGCCGATTCGTCGCGGATGTCTTCGAGCAGCGGCAGCTTGCGGGCGACCAGGAGCTCGGCAATCTTTTCGATCAGTCGGGACTTCTGCACCTGATAGGGGATTTCGGTGACGACGATCTGGTAGCCGCCGCGCCCAAGTTCTTCCTGCGCCCAGCGGGCACGAACACGGAAACCGCCGCGGCCGGTGCGGTAGGATTCGGCCATGCTTTCCCGGCCTTCGACGATCACGCCGCCGGTCGGGAAGTCGGGCCCTTCGATGCCGCCCTTTTGCGGGTTGGCCGGATCGTAAAGCAGATCCTCGACGGTCGCGTCGGGATGGCGGATGAGATGCAGCGCCGCGTCGCAAAGTTCATGCGCGTTGTGCGGCGGGATCGAGGTGGCCATGCCGACGGCGATGCCGGTCGCGCCGTTTGCGAGCAGGTTCGGGAAAGCGCCGGGGAGCACGGTCGGCTCCTGGTCTTCCTCGTTGTAGGTCGGGCGGAAATCCACCGCGTCCTGGTCGATGCCTTCCAGGAGCAGCGAGCAGACGTCCGTCATCTTCGCTTCGGTGTAACGCATCGCCGCGGCGTTATCGCCGTCGATGTTGCCGAAGTTGCCCTGGCCGTCGACCAGCGGATAGCGGATCGCGAATTCCTGCGACAGGCGCACCAGCGCGTCATAGATCGACGCGTCGCCGTGCGGGTGGAACTTACCCATCACGTCGCCGACGATACGCGCGCATTTCTTGAACGAGGAGTTGGGGCGCAGCCCCATCTCGCTCATCGCATGCACGATACGACGATGCACGGGCTTCAGCCCGTCTCGGACGTCCGGAAGTGCGCGGTGCATGATGGTCGACAAGGCATAGGCGAGGTAACGCTCTTCCAGCGCCGCCTTGAGGTCAACCGGCTGAATGTGATCGTCCCCGCCTGACGGGGGATTGAGGCTTTGTCCCATAGGTTCTTGCTAGCGCAACAAACCCGGAACGGCAAGGTTTTCAGGGCTTGCGCTTGTGGAGAACCCCCTCGCCCCAAATAACCGGCTCTCGCACCGATCCGCTTGCCCCGGCGCAATGTTCGTGCAACGGTCGCGCCGCTATGCGTCGGAGGCTGCCGACAGGTAACGTCCCGGAAAGCATGCCCGAGCAGGAACATGTGCGGTTCGCCCAAGCGAATATAATTTCGCCCTGTTTCGTAATAGCTTCGGCTGGAGTTGATTTGGACGATTTGCAAGGGGGATCGCAGGACGCGCATTTGCAGACGGAACTGGCGGCAGCGCGCCGCCGACAAAGACGAATGCTGCCATGCGCCTACAGTTGACGCCTCGCCAAGGGAACCAGATCAGCGACGCCTTATCTTCTTAAACAGCTACACAATCAAAGATTTTCACGAAGGAACTCGAAATGATGCACACGCGCAAGATCCGCCTGATGATGGCGAGCGCCGCGCTTCTCACGCTGACCGGCCCGGCCTTCGCGCTCGATGGCGCCGATTTGATGAAGAAGCTCGACGCAGCGACGAACGCGAACGGCACCTCGATCACCTATGACAAGGCCGAAGTCGACGGCGACAAGGTGACGGTGACCGGCGTGAAGCTGAAGGTCGCGAGCCAGCCGGGCGACGCTGTAGACCTGAATATCGGGGACCTGACCTTTGAGGGCGTCGAGGAGACCGAAGGCGGCGGCTATTACGCCGAAACCGTTTCGTTCCCCGACGTCAATGTCAGCCAGGACGAAGGCGCCATTTCCGTCAAGGACATCCTGCTCTCCGGCCTGACGATCCCGGCCAATGCGACCGGCGGAACGATCAACGACATCATTCTCTATGAAAGCGCCAGCACCGGCCCGATCGCCGTCAGCTCCAAGGGCAAGGAAGTCTTCTCGCTCGAAAGCACCGAAGCCAACCTCGCGCGCCAGGAAAATGACGCCGGCTTCGACTTCGACGCGACCGCTTCCGGCATCAAGGCCGACCTGTCGTCGGTCGAGGACGCCAAGACCAAGGAGGCGATCGAAAAGCTCGGCCTCACCACCATCGACGGCGCCCTGACCATGAAGGGCAGCTGGGAAGTCGAAAGCGGCAATGTCGCGCTCGAAGAATATGCGCTCGACTTCAAGAATGTCGGCCGGCTGAACTTCGCTCTCGATATCTCCGGCTACACGCTTGCCTTCGTCAAATCGATGCAGGAAGCGATGAAGGCTGCCGAAGCCAATCCGAACAAGGAAGAGGCCAACCAGGCCATGGGTCTCGCCATGATGGGCCTCATGCAGCAGCTGACCTTCAACAGCGCCGAAATCCACTTCGACGACGCCTCGATCACCAAGAAGGCGCTCGACTATGCCGGCTCGCAGCAGGGCGTGACCGGTGAGCAGATGGCACAGTCGCTGAAGGGCCTGGTGCCGATCATGATGGCGCAGCTCAACGTGCCGGAACTGCAGAACCAGGTGTCGGCTGCCGTCAACGCCTATCTCGATGGCCCGAAGAGCCTGACGATCAGCGCGGCACCGGAAAAGCCGGTTCCGTTCCCGATGATCATGGGTGCCGCCATGGGCGCGCCGAACACCATCCCGTCGGTGCTCGGCGTCAAGGTAACGGCGAACGACTAATCGTTCAGGTCTCTCCCGGCCTCAGCCGAGCCCGGGAGAAACCGACATGACGACCAGCCTTGCGCGCCGAGACAGGCACGCAAGGCTTGATGGCGCCGCACCGGCCTCCCATGTGGCCCACGGCGTTCACTCGACGGACTTCGCCGGCCGAAAACTGCGCCGCCGCCCTCCCGTGAAAGAACAAGCATCGCCCTTACTTGCGAACCGCATAGTCGGATCACGTTGCAAGCCCTTGTGGAGCACGCATCGGCTGCGGGGCTCTTTTCTTCCCGGTGAGCTATTGCTTGCACCAAGAAAATTTCACCGTAAGGCGATAGCGTTTTTCATCGAAATCGTGCATGCCACCCTCAGGCAATTCAGAATCCGACTTCCAACGAACTTGAGAGCATCTAGGCCTCGAAGGGGACGTCTCGGACTTTGTGCAAATATACAAATACATGCCCGAATATCGTCTCCACGTTACGGCAGATCGGACGTAAATGCTCGCCTGGCTCCAGCAGTCTGTAAATTTCACTGAAGAATTGTTGGAGGGGAAATTCGCCCCCGTCCGAGCTGACTACTATACGGGCCCGCCCGGTAAGCCGTTGCGGCTGCTGCTCCAGGCGCGAACGGATTTCCTGTCGATCTGGCGGGCGAGCGACTATACCGAAACGATCTCGCAGACCCGGATCCTTGGGCGGCAGATCATCGTCGTCAACTCGCCCGACCTGATCCGGCAGGTCGTCGTCAAGCGTCACGAAAACTTCGAGCGCAAGAGCCCGCAGATGCGCCGGGCACTCGAATTCCTGCTGGGCGACGGGCTGTTTATTTCGGACGGGGACACCTGGAAGCAACGCCGGCCGCTGGTGGCGGACATCGTCCACGCCAAGCGGGTCCCCTCTTTCGGGCCCGTCATGGAAAATACGACCAGCGAACTGGTCGAGCGCTGGAACCGCATGCCCGATGGCGCCGAGGTCAACGCGTTGCACGAAATGGCGGGGCTGACCGCCGAAATCATCGCGCGCAGCGTCTTCGGCAACCAGCTCGGCGACGGTAGCGCGGCGGCGGTGACCGAGGGCTTCACCAGCTACCAGTCGCTGGTCGATTCCATCAACATCGGTTACTTCCTCGGCTTTGACGACGGCCTGCCGGTGCTGCGCACGCCGAGCCTGCGTCGTTCGGTCAAGCGCATCCACGCAACTATCGACAAGGTGGTTGAGGATCACCTTGCCGGACGCGGCGACCACAATTCGATGGTCGAGCTGCTGATCCGCCGCCAGCAACGAAACCCGGAACTGAAACTCGACCTCGTCGCCTTGCGCAACGAGGCCGCGACCATCTTCATGGCCGGGCACGAGACGACGGCGGCGACGCTGACCTGGACCTGGTATCTGCTTTCGAAGGCAGGCTGGGTCGAGAAGGCCGTTCACGACGAAATCGCCAGGGTCTGCGGCGACCGGACACCGACGATCGACGACGTGCCTCAGCTCGAATGGTGCCGGGCAGTTATCGAGGAGACGCTTCGCCTCTATCCACCGGTTCCGATCCTGGCGCGGCAGACCCGCGAGGCGGATATGATCGGCGACGTTGCCGCAGAGCCGGGCTCGCTCGTGCTGATCGTGCCGTGGCTCCTTCACCGGACTGAAAGCCTCTTCCAGGATCCACACCACTTCCATCCGGAACGGTTTACCGAAGGCCGGCGCCCGACGCCCTACAGCTTCATCCCCTTTGCCAGCGGACCGCGCGTCTGCCCCGGCCTGCATTTCGGACTGACCGAAGCGATCCTGTGCCTGGCGATCATCGCGCAGCGCTACCGGGTTCGTGTGAGCCAGCGCCACGCGGTCGAACCGATCTGCCGCCTGACCCTCAGGCCGAAGAATGGCCTGCCGGTCACCTTGCACAAGCGAGAGGCCCCGTCGCATGGCGCCGGATGATCCGCACGCGGCGCAGCCGATCGGCAAGCGCAGGGCCTGGATCTTCGCCGAGGAAAGCGCCCCGCGGCTCGCCGATGCACTGGCGGGTGGCGACAGGGCGCGGGCCTTCCGGCGCTATTGGATCACCGACAACATTTGGAACGTCGCCAACATCGCCGCCCATTTCGGCATGAAGCTGCTGCCGATGGACGCCTGCTCCAGGCTCGGGGCGGCGCTCGGTCTCTTCATGGTTCCGCGCTTCCACAAGGTGGCAACCCGCCGCGCCCGTGAAACCATCGAACAGTTGCGGCCGGACCTTGACGCCCCGCAACGCGAGGCACTGTTTCTCGAAAACTGTCGCGCTCAGGGACGGTTGATGACGGAGTTCTCCGTCGTCAACCGATTGCAGCAGCGGCCGGAGCGGCTGAAGACCGAGGGCCTTGCACCCATCCGTGAGGCGGCAAACCGTGGCCCAGTCATTCTCGTCGGCCTGCATCTCGGCAACTGGGAAGTGGGCACGATCGCATTCCGCAAGCTCGGCCTCCAGCCGCATGCCTTCTACGTGCCGCCCAAGGGCCGGGCCAAGGCGTGGATCGCCGGTCGGGTGCGCAGCAAGGCTGGCTTGCAGTTTCTGCCTCCGGGAATGGACGGGATCCGGCCGGCACTGAAGGTTCTGAAAGGCGGCGGCGTTGTCAGCATCTTCTGCGACGAGGGGTTCGGCGGCATGATCCGCGGGCCGTTCTTCGGCCGCCGGCCGCATCAGGAAGGCAACATCGCCATCGCCATACGGCTGGCGCGCATGACGGGCGCTACGATCTGCCCCTGGTACGGCCTTCGCACCGACGACTTCCGCTTCGAATGCACGGCCTTGCCGCCGATACGTTTGCCGGCGGAAGAGCGCCCCAATGCCCGGCTGCTGGATGACATGCAGTTGCTGAACGACACGATCGAGCCGGTCGTCCGCGCCCATCTCGACCAATGGTATTTCCTCGATAACGCGCTACGGCCGCAGTGAGCTTACTCGCGCCTTTTTTAACGCCTGCACGTCGCGGCTTTGCGATCGGCGCTTGATGCCGGCCGGGTCTGGCCTATTTATTCCGCCAAGGACCGAAATCCCTGTTCCTGACCGATAAAACGGAAGGAGAAACCCATGGGACTGAAGCAGGCGGACATTACAGCCATCCTTGGCCCGGTTGACGAGACGCTGATGGCCGAACTGCTTGCGACCGGCGCGACGGCCGGCGAGCTTGCGGAGGCGATCGCCTGGGTCAACAACGATGAAGCGCTGATCGGGGAAGGCCGCCACCTGCCGGCCGGCCGCGTTGCGGCGCTGATCGATATCTTGACGCCGGACAACGAAGAAGAGCGGAATTTGAGACTGTAGTCGCGAAAGCCGGTTGCCGGGTACGTCCGATTGCAAGCCGCCTTCCGGGCGGCTGAGTGCGTGAGGCCATATGTTCGTGTTGAGGGAGGTCCACAATGGCTGCCAAGGAAGTCAGGTTCAGTAGCGATGCCCGCGATCGGATGTTGCGCGGCGTCGACATTCTCGCCGATGCGGTCAAGGTCACGCTCGGCCCGAAGGGACGCAACGTCGTCATCGAACGCGCCTTCGGCGCGCCGCGCATCACCAAGGACGGCGTGTCGGTCGCCAAGGAAATCGAGCTCGACGACAAGTTCGAGAACATGGGCGCGCAGATGCTGCGGGAGGTCGCGTCGCGCACCAGCGACGTGGCCGGCGACGGCACAACGACGGCCACCGTGCTCGCACAGGCCATCGTCAAGGAGGGCGTCAAGGCGATCGCGTCCGGCATGAACCCGATGGATCTGAAACGCGGCATCGATCTCGCCGTCGACGCGATCGTCGCGAAACTGAAGACCCATGCGCGCAAGATTTCAAACAATGAGGAGATCGCGCAGGTGGGCACGATCTCGGCCAACGGCGACGCCGAAATCGGAAGCTATCTGGCAAAGGCCATGGAGCGTGTCGGCAACGAAGGCGTGATTACGGTCGAGGAGGCGAAGACGGCCGAAATAGAGCTGGAGATCGTCGAAGGCATGCAATTCGACCGCGGCTATCTCTCCCCCTATTTCGTCACCGACCAGGAGAAGATGCGGGTTGAATTCGAAGACCCCTACATCCTCATTCACGAAAAGAAGCTTTCCAACCTGCAGGCGATGATCCCGATTCTCGAAGCAGTGATCCAGGCAAGCCGGCCGCTGTTGATCATCGCCGAGGATGTGGAAGGCGAAGCGCTGGCGACGCTAGTCGTCAACAAGCTGCGCGGCGGGCTGAAGATCGCCGCCGTCAAGGCGCCGGGCTTCGGCGACCGGCGCAAGGCGATGCTCGAGGACATCGCCATCCTGACGGGCGGGACCGTCATCTCCGAAGATCTCGGCATCAAGCTTGAAACCGTGACGCTCGCCAATCTCGGGCGGGCCAAGCGGGTGATGGTCGAGAAGGAGGACACCACCATCGTCGATGGCGCCGGCACCAAGGCGGACATCGACGGGCGAGTCGGCCAGATCAAGGCGCAGATCGAGGAAACGACCTCCGACTACGATCGCGAGAAGCTGCAGGAACGGCTGGCCAAGCTTGCCGGCGGCGTCGCGGTGATCCGGGTGGGCGGCTCGACGGAAGTGGAAGTGAAGGAAAAGAAGGACCGGGTCGACGATGCGCTGCATGCGACGCGGGCCGCGGTGGAGGAAGGCATTCTACCTGGCGGCGGCGTCGCGCTGCTCCGCGTCGTCCACGCGCTCGATGGGCTCAAGCCCGAAAATGACGACCAACGCGTCGGCGTCGAGATCGTCCGGCGGGCGCTGGAGGCGCCGGTGCGCCAGATCGCCGAAAACGCCGGCGCCGAAGGCTCGGTCATCGTCGGCAAACTTCGGGAGATGAGCGACTTCGCCCAGGGTTGGAACGCGCAGACCGGTGAATATGGCGATCTCTACCGCATGGGCGTCATCGATCCGGCGAAAGTCGTGCGGGCGGCGCTGCAGGATGCGGCGTCGGTCGCCGGCCTGCTTGTAACCACCGAAGCGATGGTCGCCGAAAAACCGAAGAAGAACCTACCCACGCCACCGCCCGGCCCGGGCATGGATTTCTGACCCGCGCCAGGCGGTCGGTCGCCTAACCGGACGGCTGCCGGTGGCGCCCGACCTCGTCGATCGCAAGTTCAGCGATCGGCAAAAGGTCCGCTTCGCCGGCACCGTCCTGCGCCTGCACGGTCATGCCCTGGAGAATAGCGCCGACGAAGCGCGCGAGGCCGCCGGCATCGGTATCCGCACGTAGCTCTCCGTCCGCTATGCCCTGCCGGAAGCGCGCCTCCAGCAAGGCCAGCGTCTCACTGCGCGGGGCAGAAGATCACCATCGTCGCCATGACGGACACGACCTTCGAGGGCATGTGGGGTCCGTTCACCCGCGAGGTTCGCGACGCCGTCTACGGCAGGCACTGAACAGACATCTGGCGCAGAAAAAGAAAAAGCCCGGCGAGACGATCGCCGGGCTTTCCTTTTGGGGTCAGGTCCGTTCGACCTCAGTCCTTCTTCTGCGGAATCGCGCGGATCGCCAGTTCGCGCAACTGGGCCGGCGTCGCTTCGGACGGTGCGCCCATCAGGAGGTCGACGGCCTGCTGGTTCATCGGGAAGATCGAAATCTCGCGCAGGTTCTTGGCGCCGACGAGCAGCATGACGATACGGTCGATGCCGAATGCCATGCCGCCATGCGGCGGTGCACCGTACTGGAAGGCGCGGTAGAGGCCGCCGAACTGATCTTCGACCTCCTGCTGCGACTTGCCGGTCAGCTCGAACGCCTTGACCATGACTTCCGGAAGCTGGTTACGGATCGAGCCGGAGGCGATTTCGAAGCCGTTGCAGACCATGTCGTACTGGTAGGCCTTGATCGACAGCGGATCTTCGCCGTTCAGCGCTTCCAGACCACCCTGCGGCATCGAGAAGGGGTTGTGGGCGAAGTCGATCTTCTTTTCGTCTTCCAGCCATTCGTAGAACGGGAAGTCGACGATCCAGCAGAATTCGTAGCGGTCGCGGTCGACGAGGTTCAGTTCCTCGCCGGCGCGGGTGCGGGCTTCGCCAGCAAACTTGTAGAACTTGGCGGGGTCACCGGCGACGAAGAAGCAGGCGTCGCCGTCGTCGAGGCCGAGCTGGGTGCGGATCGCATCCGTGCGCTCTTCGCCGATGTTCTTGGCGAGCGGGCCGGCGCCTTCGAGCTTTTCGCCCTCCTTGCGCCAGAAGATGTAGCCGAGGCCGGGCTGACCCTGGCTCTGCGCCCAGGCGTTCATGCGGTCGCAGAAGGCGCGCGAGCCACCGGTCTTGGCCGGGATCGCCCAGACTTCGACCTTCGGGTTAGACGCGATCATGTTCGCGAAGACCTTGAAGCCGGAACCGGCGAAGTGTTCGGTAACCGCCTGCATCTCGATCGGGTTGCGCAGGTCCGGCTTGTCGGAGCCGTATTTGCGGATCGCCGTGTCGTAAGGAATGCGCGGGAACTTTTCCGTCACCGGCTTGCCGTCGGCAAACTCCACGAAGATGTCGCGGATCACCGGTTCCATCGTCGACCAGACGTCTTCCTGCTCGACGAAGCTCATTTCCAGGTCGAGCTGGTAGAACTCGCCCGGCAGGCGGTCGGCGCGCGGGTCTTCGTCGCGGAAGCACGGGGCGATCTGGAAGTAGCGGTCGAAGCCGGCGACCATCAGCAACTGCTTGTACTGCTGCGGCGCCTGCGGCAGGGCATAGAAGCTGCCGGGATGAATGCGCGAAGGCACGAGGAAGTCGCGCGCGCCTTCCGGCGACGAGGCCGTCAGGATCGGGGTCGTGTATTCGGTGAAACCGACGTCGCCCATGTGGCGGCGCATCGACGAGATGATCTGGGTGCGCTTGACGATGTTCTTGTGCAGCGTGTCGCGACGCAGGTCGAGGAAGCGGTACTTGAGGCGCACGTCTTCCGGATAGTCCGGCTCGCCAAAGACCGGCAACGGCAGTTCCTTGGCGGCCGAGAGAACCTCGATCTCCTGCGCATAGAGTTCGATTTCGCCGGTTGGCATGCCCTTGTTGACGGTGTCGTCCATGCGCGCCTTGACGAGGCCGTCAATGCGCACGACCCATTCGCCGCGAACGGTCTCGGCCGCCTTGAAGGCGGGGCTGTCGGGATCGGCAACGACCTGGGTGATGCCGTAGTGGTCGCGCAGGTCGATGAAGAGCAGGCCGCCATGGTCGCGGACGCGGTGGACCCAGCCCGAAAGGCGAACGGTGGAACCGACGTCCGACTTGCGGAGGGCGGCACAGGTGTGGCTGCGGTAACGGTGCATCGTCTTATCCCGGAATTGCAAAGAGCCGCGCAAGCTCGTGGGACACAGCGCGCGGCAACATGGTCAAAATCGGGCGGAAAAGCGCATGATGCGCAGCCTTTGTCAAGCTGCAGCGCCCGCTGCCGCCCCCGATGGAGGTGCGTTGTAAACGAAGGCAAGAGCCAGTCCAAGACCGCTTGTGACAGAAGGCGGCCGAAATGCCGCGAAAAGAACGGCAATCGTCACAATTCGGGACTGTCCGGCGGCAGAATGCGGGGCTACACATGAGCAAGGCCCGATAGTGATCCCACCCGAGTCGTGGCCGCCTGCCCGGATGTCGCCTGCCCCATGTCCCAGATTCGCCCGCTTATCCCCCTCCTCGTCACCGCAGGCATCCTCATCGGCGGCAACGGCCTGCAGGGCACTTTCATCTCGCTGCGTGCACTCGAAGAAGGTTTCTCGACATCGCTGATCGGCGTTATCGGCGCCGGCTACAATATCGGCTTCGCGCTTGGCTGCGTCTACGTCACCCGCATCCTGCGCTCGATCGGTCACATCCGCACCTTCTCGGCGATGGCGGCGATCGCTTCGGCCGCAGCCATCTCGATGGTGCTCGTCATCAATCCGCTGATGTGGTTCCTGATGCGGCTTCTTGCCGGCATCTGTTTCGCCGGCCTGTTTGCGACAGTCGAGAGCTGGCTCAATGCCAGCGTCACCAATAAAAACCGGGCCCGCACGCTTTCGGTCTATCGTCTCGTCGACCTCGGCTCGGTCACGGCCGCACAATATGTCATTCCTGGCATCGGGCTTGGCGGCTTCGAGCTTTTTGCCATCATCTCCATGGCGCTGACGCTGTCGCTGGTGCCGATCTCCTTTGCCGACCGCTCGAGCCCTGTGGCCCCGGAGGCGATCCGCTTCGACGTCAAAGCACTGTGGAACATCTCGCCGCTTGCGACCGTCGGCTGCATCGTCGTCGGTCTGACCAACGCCGCCTTCCGCTCGCTCGGGCCAATCTATGCGCAGGGCATCGGCCTGTCGGTGACGGCGATCGCCACCTTCATGAGCGCCGGCATCATCGGCGGCGTCGTGCTGCAGTATCCGCTCGGCCACTATTCCGATCGGTTCGACCGCCGCCTGATCATCCTGATCGCCACCTTCGGCTCGCTGCTCGCAGGCTTGTTTCTCGCCTTCGGCGCCGGCAACGACGAATGGCTGAACTTTGCCGGTATCTTCCTGTTCGGCGCCTTTGCCATGCCGCTCTATTCGCTCTGTTCGGCCCATGCGAACGACCACGCGGCCGAGGGGCAGCATGCGCTCGTCTCCGCCGGCATGCTGTTCTTCTGGTCGCTGGGCGCGATCATCGGGCCGCTGTTTGCCTCCTTCCTGCTCGAGATCTTCGGGCCGCAGGCGCTGTTCATCTACACGGCAGCGATCCTCTTCCTGTTCATGCTCTACACCCTGCAGCGCATGACGGCGCGCGGGCCGGTGCCCGCCGGGGAGCGCGCCTTGCCGTTCCGCAATCTCCTGCGCACCTCGTCCTTTTTCAACAAGCTCGCCGCCGGCAACAACCACAAGCGCAAGGATCGCTGACCTGCGGCAAGATGCGCGCGATCCGGATAATTGCTGAACGCAATAATCAGGTTTAGAACCGGGGCACCTCAAACAGCAGCCGAGATTGCCGAAATGCCCGTCATCAGCCGTCGCACCTTCCTCCAAGGCTCCGCTGCTCTCGGAGGCGCCTTCGCGCTCGGCGCCGGCATGGCGGCGCGCGCCGGCACCGCACCCGATCCGCAGATCCTGATGGCACAGCTTGCCGAAGCCCAGATCGCCAAGGATGGGCTTACGCCCAAGGTCATGACCTACGGCTTGGGTGAGGCTCCAAGTACCGGCATGCCGCCCGTCCTGCGCATGCGCAAGGGCGAGCCCTATGCGGCCCGCCTCTTCAACCGGCTGGACGAGCCGACGACGGTACATTGGCACGGACTGCGCATTGCCAACGCCATGGATGGCGTGCCGGAACTGACGCAGCCCTATGTCTATCCGGGCGACCGTTTCGACTATGTGTTCACCCCGCCGGATGCCGGCACCTTCTGGTATCATCCACATTGCAACACGCTGACCCAGATGGGCGCCGGCCTGACCGGCATGATCGTCGTCGAAAACCCGGACGATCCGACGTTCGATGCCGAGATCGTGCTCAACCTGCGCGATTGGCGGCTCGGCACCGGCGGCGCGTTCATCGACGCATTCAAGCCGCGGGATGCGGCCCGCGGCGGCACTTACGGCACGGTGCGCACCGCCAACTGGCAGCAGGAGCCAACTTACGACGCACCGGCCGGCGGCCTGGTGCGCGTGCGCATCGCCGCAACCGACGTCACCCGCATCTATACGATCGGCCTTGAGGGCGCTGAGGCGATGGTCATCGCGCTCGACGGCAATCCGGTCGACAAGCCCTTTGCACTTGATCGCAACGATTTTGGGCCCGGCCAGCGCGTCGATCTTGTCGTGCGCATGCCCGACAGCGAGGGTCAGACGGTTGCGCTAGGCAACCTGCGTGGATCGCATCCCTGGACGATCGCGCGCTTCCGGTCAGCCGGAGCGTCGCTCAAGCGCGATCTTCGGGATGTCAGCCCCCTGCCCGCCAACCCGATCGCGGAAGCCGACCTCTCCACCGCCACCCGCGTGCCGCTCGAACTGACGGCGACGGCGGAGCACAAGGCGACGCCTTCGATCTGCGGTTCGCTTGGCTACACCTTCTGGGCGATCAACAAGGTTCCGTGGCCGGGCGACACGCCCGATCCGATCGCGCCGATCGAGGAGATGAAGCTCGGCAAGAGCTATGTGCTGGAGGTCGCCAACCGGACGCCGCATGCGCACCCGATCCATCTGCACGGCCTGAGCTTCCGCATTCTCAATTCCAACAAGCGGACTTTCCTGCCGCCGCCGACCGATACGATCCTGCTTTTGCCCGATGAACAGGCGGAAGTGGCGCTTGTGGCGGACAATCCGGGCGATTGGGTCGTGCATTGCCATATCATCGAGCACCAGAAGACCGGCATGACGGGTTATTTCAAAGTCGTCTGAGATTTCGATTGTGACAGATGCCGCGAAGAGTTACACGAAATTCCAAGCCGCATTTTCGCCACAGTGATTTAAATCTGATGATTGAAACAACAGCAGACCTTGAGGCCGCCTGCCAGCAGCTGGCCCTATCAAATTATATTACGATCGATACCGAATTTCTTCGCGAGACGACTTTCTGGCCGGAGCTTTGCCTGATCCAGATGGCGAGCCCGGACCTTGCCGTCATCGTCGACCCGATGGCGAAGGGCATCGATCTTGCGCCCTTCTTCGCGCTGATGGCAAACCCTGAGGTCATCAAGGTGTTCCATGCCGCGCGTCAGGACATCGAGATCATCTTCCATCTCGGAAACCTTATTCCGCATCCGATCTTCGATACGCAGGTCGCAGCGATGGTTTGTGGCTTTGGCGACAGCGTCTCCTATGACCAGCTGGTCAACCGCGTCACCGGCACGCAGATCGACAAGTCCTCGCGCTTTACCGACTGGAGCCGCCGTCCGCTGACCGAAAAGCAGCTCGACTATGCGCTGGCCGACGTCACGCATCTGCGCGACATCTACAAATACCTGGCGGCAGAACTCGAACGCGAAGGCCGTTCGCTCTGGCTGACCGAAGAGATGGCCATTCTCGAAGCCCGCGACACCTACGACCTGCACCCTGACGACGCCTGGCAGCGGCTGAAGATGCGGGTAAAGAAGCCGATCGAGCTCGCCGTGCTGAAGACGGTCGCCGCCTGGCGCGAGCGCGAGGCACGCGCCCGCAACGTGCCGCGCGGCCGCATCCTCAAGGATGACGCCATTTACGAGATCGCCCAGCAGCAGCCGAAGGATGCGGAAGCACTGGCACGGCTCCGGACCATCCCCAAGGGCTGGGAACGCTCCACCGCTGGAACGGCGGTCGTCGAGGCCGTCAACGAGGCGCTGGCGATCCCGAAGACCGATCTGCCGAAGCTTCCGCGCCAAAGCCATGCGCCGGAAGGTGCTGCGGCCGCTGGCGAGATGCTGAAGGTGCTTTTGAAGCTGATCGCCGAGAAGCAGGGTGTCGCCGCGAAGATCATCGCCAACAGCGAAGATCTCGACAAAATAGCTGCCGAGGGCGAGAAGGCGGATGTCGCCGCGCTCAAGGGCTGGCGGCGCGAACTCTTCGGCGAAACGGCACTGAAGCTGATCAACGGCGACGTTGCCCTGCGCTTCGTCGACAAGAAGATCGAAGCAGTGGAAATCAGCGCCGAGATCACGTCCGCGTCAGCTTGAAAAAGGGATTGGGCGGAGACAAGTTTCCGCCTGAATCCAGCTCTAGCGAAGGGCCGGGCGGAACAGAATCACCATCGTATCAAACGATGTGACGTGAGCCGGCGCCTTGGGCAACGCCGACCGACACGGATGCCGCCTCTTCCGGTACCGGAGCTTTCTGCATGCGTTGGCGCTTTTCGACTTTCGAAGGACTTCTCTTGCTGCTGGTCGTTGCAGGCGCCGGCGCGGTCTACGCATGGGTTTTCTACGGAAAGGGCGCCCTGATCGGCGCGACCTATGCGCTCTTCATGTGCCTGCCGATCATCGCCTTCGAGCGACGCATCATTTTCCGGCGCCTGCATCGACGGATCCACGCCTTTTCCACGCCGGTCTTTTTCGTCGCGTCGCTGGTGATCTACTTCGTGCTTCTCGACATCGGATATGCTGCCGCTGGCCTGCTCATGCAGTCGGGCGGCGTCATGGAGGACCATTGGATGGACGCGATGATGCCGTCCAAGACGGTCCTAATCTTCGCGCTCGGCGTATCAGGTTCGCTAGTCTTCATCCTCAGGGTTCGCGAACTCCTCGGGCGCGACGTCTTTTTGAGCTTGCTCACCGGCCGCTATCGCAGACCGGTCGAGGAAGAACGCGTCTTCCTCTTCATCGACCTGGCCGGCTCGACCGCCTATGCCGAGAAACACGGCGACCTGCGGATGCAGGAGTATCTCGGCAGGCTGTTTGCGACGATCGCCGACCCGGTCATGCGCTACCGCGGCTCGATCGACGACTATATCGGTGACGCCGCCGTCATTACCTGGCCTTTCGATCGCGCCACCAACAATGCGGCCTGCATTCATTGCGTCTTCGACATTCTGGAAATGATCGATGCGGATGCGCGCCGTTGGCAAAAGGAGTTCGGCGAGGTTCCGCGGCTGCGCGCGGCGCTTCATGGCGGCACCATCGTCGCGGCGGAAATCGGGCTCGACCGGCACAAGATCACCTATTTCGGCGATACGGTGAACACCACCGCCCGGCTCGAAGGTTTCTGCAAGACGCTCGGCCACCAGGTACTGATCTCCACCGATCTCGCCCGCAAGATGCGTCTGCCGCATTATGTGCGGGTCGAGGATCTCGGCGAGCACGCCGTCAGAGGACGCGGGCAGAAGCTTGGCGTTCTGTCGTTGCGCGCAGGCAGCGCGGCTCCTCAGCTGGCATCGACCGCCGCCGAGTGATCCCGGCCGGCGCGCAGGGCATCGATCGGCCGGATCGCGATCGCCGTCAGCCGTGCAGCTTGGCACCCTTGGTGATCTTGTCGACCAGCTTCTTGTCCGCATGAATGGCAATGCCGGCGACTGCCGCGTCGTCCGGCCTGGTCTCGGCGAAAACCGCACGGTTGGCGTGGTCGTGACCGGTGGCAAACATGCCGTCGACATAGATCGAAGCTTTGACCTCTCTTTCGATCGCGCGCCGTTGAATGTTGCCGAGCGTCTTCCCATCTGCGGCAAGGACGATGATCGGCTGGATGCTCAAGGCGTTGTAGACGTTGCCGGCGCCATCGCGATAATCTTCGCCGATGATCCCGGGCTTCTGTCCGGCGATCCCGGTGGCGAGGAAGGCGGTGACGTTGAGCTTCTGCCAGGTTGCCAGGTCCTCGCGCAAGACGATTGCAAATTTGGTATCGAACATGACGGCCATCTCCATTTCAGCCCGACAGGGCGTGCCGGAAGACGCAATATCGGACGGCGCTGCGATCGATCTTGAACGATTGTGCGGCGCGCCCGGCGACGGCATTCGGGTTGCGCCTGCGGTCGATGGCATCGAGCGCATCGAGGCGCGCCTGCATGGAAAATTTTTCGAGCCGCACCGCCACGACACCTATGCCATCGGCGTAACGCTCGGCGGCGTCCAGACGTTTCAGTATCGCGGCGAAAGCCGCTTCAGCAATCCTGGAAGCATCATCATCCTCCACCCGGACGAGATCCATGATGGCGGCGCGGGAACGGAGATCGGGCTGCGCTACCGGATGATGTATCTGCAGCCGGAACGGCTACTCGCAGCCCTTGATGAAACCGACCGCTCCCTGCCCTTCGTCGCAGCCCCTGTCGTGGGCGACGAGGCGCTGCGGCAGGCGGTCGGCGAAGCCGTCATGGATCTCGACAATGGCATCGACGAACTGGCGCTCGACGATATCCTCGTGCGGATCGCCGAGGGGCTCTACCGTCACGCCGGCACCAAGGACGCCAAGCCCGCAAAGGCCGACACGCGTGCCGTCCTACAGGCGAGCGAATTCCTTCGCGCCAATCTCGAACGGCCCGTCGGCTCGCAGGAACTTGAGGCGGTGAGTGGGCTCGATCGCTTCACGCTCGCCCGGCAATTCCGCCGGGTTCTCGGCACCAGCCCCCATCGCTACCTGCTGATGCGCCGGCTGGAGCGGGCACGGCAGATGATCGCCCGGGGCGAAAGCCTTGCCGGTGCTGCGCTCGAAACCGGCTTTGCCGACCAGGCGCATTTCACCCGTCATTTCAAGCGCGCCTACGGCCTGACGCCCGGCCGCTGGGCAAGCCTCGCCGTCGCCGGCTAATCCTGTCACCAAAGCTTCATCGGGTTGTAAAGCAAGCATCACCCAACCGTCATCATAGCCGCCTATCGGGTTGCGGACTGCAGCGCCGCGCGTCCTAGGGCGCGCAAGGGTCGCTGCAGAACGTCGAATTTGCTGCACCTCTGTCTCCTTGGATCTAGGGCGATCCAAGGAGACACGCAGAAGGCTCCAACCCAAGGTGAACCTCATGACGAAAACGCTTCTCGCCACCGCGGCTCTTTCTCTTTTGATGACGATGGCCGCCTCGGCCGCGGAAAAACCCTTTACCGCGACGCTGAAGGGCCACGCGATCCTGCCGGCCAACACGATCATCGCCGCCCCCTCGGACGCACCGGAATACCTCAAGACCTCCGGCAAGTTCACCACCGCGGACCGCAAGCGTGCCGAAGCGCTCGGCACCGTTCCGGGCAAGGACGGCGTTCGCCTGACCGGCCTGTCGCTGCCCTTCGACGGCCAGCCGATGCAGGGCTTTTCCGGCATCAAGGCGATGGAAGACGGCACTTTCTGGAGCCTCTCCGACAACGGTTTCGGCAGCAAGATGAACTCCAGCGACGCCATGCTGATGCTGCACCACGTGAAGATGGACTGGGACGCCGGCAAGGTCGAAGCACTGAAGACGTTGTTCCTGACCGACCCGGACAAGAAGGCCCCCTTCCCGATCGTCATGGAAGGCTCGGACAAGCGTTATCTCACCGGCGCCGACTTCGACGTCGAATCGATCCAGCCGGTTGCGGACGGCTTCTGGGTCGGTGAAGAGTTCGGCCCCTACATCCTCAAGTTCGATCTCGACGGCAAGTTGACCGACGTGATCGCGACCACGGTCGACGGCAAGCCGGTGCTTTCGCCCGACAATCCGACGCTGACGCTGCAGGGCGATCCCTCGAAGAAGACGCCCGCCTTCAACCTGAAGCGCTCCGGCGGCTATGAAGGCATGGCGCTTTCCAAGGACGGCAGCAAGCTTTACGGCCTGCTCGAAGGCCCGCTCTGGACCGACAGCGAAACGGTTGAGCAGGCCGATGGCCGCCCGGCGCTGCGCATCATCGAACTCGATGTTGCGAGCAAAGCCTGGACCGGCCTCAGCTGGCTCTATCCGCTGGCTGAAGGCGGCGAGGCGATCGGCGACTTCAACATGCTCGACGACAAGACCGCGCTGGTGATCGAGCGCGACAATGGCGCCGGCACGGTGGACAAGGCCTGCGCCGATCCGAAGGACCCGAAGCCGGACTGCTTCGCAACGGGCTCCAAGGTCAAGCGCATCTACAAGATCGCCTTTGACGACAGCAATGCCGGCAAGGCCGTGCGCAAGATCGGCTACATCGACCTCTTGAAGATCGCCGATCCGGACAACAAGAAGCGTCAGGGCGGCGGCGAAGGCTTCTACGATATGCCCTTCGTCACCATCGAGAACGTCGACCGCGTCGATGAGACCCACATCATCGTCGGCAACGACAACAACCTGCCGTTCTCGGCCGGCCGCGCACTCGACAAGGCCGACGACAACGAGTTCGTGCTGCTCGAAGTCGGCGACTTCCTCAAGGCCGAATAATCAAAAGGGCGCGCGAACATCGGTTCGCGCGCCCTTCCCGTTTGACCGGTGACTTTTCGGCGTCAGCTTTCGAAGTGGAAAGCGAGACGCTTGCCAGTGAGCTTTCCAAGCTGCTGCAGGCGTCCATCCAGGCGCTCGCCCTGGAATTCCGAATAGTCCGCAGGCACGACGATTTCGAGGTCCACGTCCGGCAGAGACGACTTGCGGAACGTCAGGTTCCGGGCAATCCCCGGCATCGATGCGGAGAAAAGATAGGCGACACGCAAGAGGCCGCCGAGCAGCTTTGCCAGTTCCAGCAGGCGCGGCGTGGTGATGCCGGCAAGTGCGTTCGTGGCGCCGTCGTCGTTGAGCCCCTCGAAGCGGTAATAATTGGAAAGCGCAATATAGGCGCGGCCGGCATGGGTAATGCCGGAGAAGGTCGAGTGGGCGATGATGTTTAGCGCCTGGAGACCGCGATAGTCGGGGTGCGCCCGCCAGCTGATATCCGCGAGCAGGCAGGCCGCCTGGCGATACCGGCCTTCCTCTTCCGTCTCCTCGATCCCGAAGAACGGCACCATGCGACCGGTCCAGTCAGCCAGTTCGCGGGCGTGCTCGGGCGAGCGGGCACGCAGGATGGCGATCTCGTTGGCCGCCGTCAGCAGCGGATCCTGAGCACGTTCCTCGTCCCTCAAGAGCGAGAAAAGATAACCTTCGCGAACGCCGAGCGCCGAGAAGGAAATCCGCTCCGGCTTCATGATCTCCAGCGCTTCCTGCATGGCGATCGCGCCGAAGGGCAGAAGGCTGCGGCGGCTCTTCGAGATCGTCGAATAGGCGGACGGCTTGATGTTCTTCGGCTCGATCACTTCCGGCAAAAGCGCCATCGCCTCGTCAAAGGAAATCTCGTAGCCCTGCATCATGTGCAGCGGATAGTCGCGGATCTCCATGTGCAGCTTGGCGATCGAACGCCAAGTGCCGCCGACCGCATAGAACGTCCGTCCCGTGCCGGTCTTCAGCACCGCCGAGTTCTTCATGAACTTGCGCACCCAGGTGCGCGCCTTGGTGAGTGAGCCGTTGCTGTGCTCGAACAAACGGATACCGCCGAGCGGGAGGGTGATGCCCTTGCCGATTTTCGTGCCGGAGACCTCGACGAGTTCCAGCGAGCCACCGCCAAGGTCGCCGACGACACCGTCGGGATCGTGATAGCCGCTGACGATGCCCATCGCGGAATAATAGGCCTCTTCCTCGCCGGTAAGGATGCGGACCTTGTGACCGAGGATCGCCTCCGCCTTCTCGATGAAGGCGGGGCCGTTGCTCGCTTCGCGTGCGGCGGCCGTCGCCAGCACATACATCGAGGTCGCACGCGCCTGCTTGGAGAGCGCGTGAAAGCGGTGCAGCGCTTTCAGCGCGCGCTCGACGCTGTCTTCATCCATGCGTCCGGTCGCATCGATGCCCTTGCCGAGACCGCACATCACCTTTTCGTTGAACAGCATGGCCGGCGAGCGGCTCAGGCCTTCATAGACGACAAGGCGGATGGAGTTCGAACCGATATCGATAACGGAAACCGGGCGGATGCCGGGCAGACGCCCCTGCGCTTCAGATTCGACCATGCAATTCCAGTTTATTTGTGCCAGCCGCTCTTCCAGCCGGCTATGAGCTTCGGTGCGCTGGACTTCAGGGCCTCGCCCCGGCCGGAGAGGCTGGGATTGGTCATGAAATAGTGCTGTGCGTTGAAAGGCTCGGCATCCTTGCCGACTTCCATCCGGCGAGAGGTGCCATCGGGAAGAATTTCGTAGCTCTGCTGGTTGTCGATGAGATTACCCAGCATGATCTGCGACAGAACCTGTTCGTGCACAGTCCGGTTGATGAGAGGCACGAGCGTCTCGACCCGCCGATCCAGATTGCGCGGCATCATATCCGCCGAGCCGATATAGACAAGGGCATTCTCCGATGGAAGCCCGTGACCGTTGCCGAAGCAGAATATGCGGGAATGTTCGAGGAATCGACCGACGATGGACTTGACACGGATATTGTCCGATAGCCCCGGGACCTGCGGTCGCAGGCAGCAGATGCCGCGCACCACCAGGTCGATTTCGACGCCGGCACGGCTCGCCTTATAGAGCGCGTCGATGATCTCCGGATCGACGAGCGAGTTCATCTTCATCCAGATCGCCGCCGGGCGCCCGGCCTTGGCATGCTCGATTTCTTCGTCGACGTGCCTGAGAATGCGCGGGCGCAGCGTGTGCGGCGAGACGGCCAGCTTCATGCCCGCCTCCGGCTCGCCGTAGCCGGTGATGAAGTTGAAGATGTTCGCCATGTCGTGGGCGATGACCGGGTTGCAGGTGAAGAACGACAGGTCGGTATAGATCTTCGCGGTGACCGGGTGATAGTTGCCGGTGCCGAGATGGCAATAGGTCCGAAGCTTGCCCTCTTCGCGCCGCACCACCATCGACATTTTGGCGTGGGTCTTCAGTTCGATGAAGCCGAAGACGACCTGTACGCCGGCGCGTTCGAGGTCGCGCGCCCAGCGGATATTGGCCTCCTCGTCGAAGCGGGCCTTGAGCTCGACCAGCGCCGTCACCGACTTGCCGGCCTCGGCGGCGTCGATCAGGGCGCGCACGATCGGGCTGTCGTTCGACGTGCGGTAAAGCGTCTGCTTGATGGCGACGACTTCAGGATCGCGCGCTGCCTGCAACAGGAACTGCACGACCACGTCAAAGGACTCGTAGGGGTGATGCACCACCATGTCCTTCTCGCGGATCGCCGCCAGGCAGTCGCCGGCATGCTCGCGCACGCGCTCGGGGAAACGCGGATTGTACGGCTCGAAGCGCAGATCATCGCGTGGAGCCTTGGTGATTTCGGACAAAGTGTTGAGTGCCAGCAGTCCCGGCAGGACGGCGATCCGGTTTTCCGGGACGCCCAGTTCCTGCACGACGAACTGGCGCAGCGACGCCGGCATCTCCGAATCGGTCTCGATGCGGATCACCGAACCGCGGCGACGGCGCTTCAGCGCGGTCTCGAAAAAGCGAACGAGGTCTTCCGCCTCTTCTTCCACCTCGATATCGCTGTCGCGAATGATGCGGAAGGTACCGGAGCCTTTGACCTCATAGCCCGGAAACAGCCGGTCGATGAACTGGCTGACCATGTCTTCGAGGGTGATGTAGCGGATGACGTTCTTGACGTCGGGCAGCCGGATGAAGCGGTCGAGTGCCACCGGCAGACGCAGGAGCGCCGTCATTGGCTCGCGGCCGGTCTTGCTGACGAGCTGCAGGCCCATCGAAAAGCCGAGGTTCGGAATGAAGGGGAACGGATGCGCCGGGTCGATGGAGAGCGGTGTCAGCACTGGGAAGATCGACTGATCGAACTCGTTGGCAAGCCAGCTCCTGTCCTGCACCGAAAGCGAGGCCGGGCGAACGATCAGGATGTCTTCCTTGGCGAGATACTGCTGAAGCACGGCGAGCGAGGCCTGCTGCTCCATCTGCAGATTGTCGATTTCCTTCAGGATGTCTTCGAGCTGCTCGACCGGGGTCTTGCCGTCGGGCGAACGCATCGAGAGGCCCTGGCGCACCTGGCCTTCGAGGCCGGCGACGCGCACCATGAAGAACTCGTCGAGGTTGGCGGCAGAGATCGACAGAAAGCGAACACGCTCCAGCAGAGGATGCGCCGTGTTCAGCGTTTCCTCGAGCACGCGGCGATTGAACTGCAGCCAGGAAAATTCGCGGTTGATGAAGCGCTGCGGGCTCGTCAGCAGGTCGACGTCCTCCGCCGATGCCTGGTTTTCGTTCACCGCAGATAGCGCGTTATCCATGCTTTTCAGATCCCATTGCTCCGGCTGCACCGGCTATCTCAGTTTGACGACGGTTCTGTGACAGTCAATCGGACCGACGCTGATTTCCCAGTTCTTCGAGAACTTCGGAAGCGAGTGCGCGCGAAAGCTTCGTGCCGCGGGCCAGCGCCAAGTGGTCGATGCGCTCGACGATCGTCTGCGCTGCCTCCAGCGAGCGCTCCATGCGCTGGACGATGTAGCCCACCAGCCGCTCGTCGACGAAGAGCTGGCGATCGGCAAAGAGCTTGATCAGCACCTGCGTCAGCAATTCGTCGTCCGGCTCACCGATCTCGACCACGGTCGCCGCCTTCAGGCGCGAGCGCAGATCCGGCAGCGTCACCGGCCAGGACATCGGCCAGAGCCGCGTCGTCATCAGCAGGCTGGTGCCGTGCTGGCGCACATTGTTGATGACGTGGAAAAGCGTCGTGTCGTCGAAGCCGCTGCGGTCGGCATCCTCGAAGAGAACAGGTCTTTCGGCCGCGATCAACGCGGCATCGGAGCCGGCGAGCGGGTGGATCACTTCCGCTCCTGCCCGCTCCTTCCAGATGCTGGCGAGATGCGATTTTCCCGAGCCGACCGGGCCGGCGATGATGACCACGGGCGCCGGCCAGTCCGGCCAGTGGTCGACGATGGCGATGGCCGCGCTCAGCCTGTCGGAGACGAGCAGGTCCTCACGACCCGTCGCCGGGTCGTGGCCGAAAGCCAGGGGGATTTGTTCAAATGGGCGTTTTGTCATGCTGTACTCGGGACAATCGTCGGAAATCAGGCGGCCTTGTCGCTCTTCGCCTTCTTTTCCACGGCCTTGCCGTGCCCGTGATAGAGGTCGCTATCAAGGTAGCGCTGGATGCCGAAGCGGACAAGCACGCCGATGGCGGCTGCTGCGGGCACCGCGACCAGAAGACCGACGAAGCCGAACAGTGCACCGAAGGCAAGCAGCGCAAACATCAGCCAGACCGGATGCAGGCCGACGCTTTTGCCCACCAGCTTCGGCTGGAGGATATTGCCCTCCATGAACTGGCCGCTGAAAAAGACGGCAAGCACGAGGCCGATCCACAGATAGTCCGGCCAGAACTGGACCAGTGCGACGCCAACGGCGAGCACCAGGCCGACCATGGATCCGACATAGGGAATGAAACTGATCATGCCGGCGAAGAGACCGATCAGCAGACCGAAATTGAGACCGACCAGCGACAGGCCGATCCCGTAATAAAGACCAAGAATGAGGCAGAGCGAGCCCTGCCCGCGCACAAATCCGGCGATCGTCGCGTTCATGTCGCGGGCGATCTGGCGCACATCCGAAACGTAGTCGCGCGGAACCCAGCTATCGACCTTCTCGACCATCCGGTCCCAATCGAGCAGGATATAGAAGGCGACGACAGGGGTGACGACCAGCAGCGAGATGACGTCGAGCAACGCCACGCCGGAGTTCCAGATCTGCTGGAAGAGCGTGCCGACGAAGGCCGCACCCTGTTCGAGCAGTTTGCCGGAGCTTTGCTTCAGCGACGGCATCTGGCTCGCGAGCCAATCGGGAATCAGCCGCGTCTGCGCCTCGTTGACGAGCACCTGCAGCTTGGCGGCATAGCCGGGGATGTTCGCAATGAAATCGGCCGCCTGGCTAACGACGACAGGAATGATGACCATGAGGGCCAGCACGAAGACGACGACGAAGCCGATCAGGATCACGACCGTCGCCATCAACCGGCTCAAGCCGAACCGCTCCAGGCGGTCGGCGACCGGGTCGAGGAAATAGGCAAGCGCCATGCCGGCCAGGAACGGCAGCAGGATCGAGCTGAAAACCATGAGGAAGGCAATGAAGGCGGCAAGCACCAGTAGCCAGAAAATGACCTGGCGCTGCAATCCGGAACCGCTGACCTTGATATCCATGACACTCCTCGTGAGGCGCCGCTCGCCACTGTTGCGTATCACAACCCTGTCAAGGAGATAGGGGGCGGTGCGCGTAACGGTCAAGTCCGACCGGTGCAGTCATCCAGTTTATAGCCAAGCTGACTGGCTTGCGCCGTGGGATATGGGCAAAATGGTGAAAAAACGCCGCCAAGGCCTGCTCTCGGCTTGCACTCCCTTGCCTGCCGTGCCAATCGCATCCGCAAAATACCTGTCGCACGACGAGCCTTGGAGAACGAGCATGAGCCAGTCGGGAAAGAACGGTCTCACCTATAGCGACGCGGGCGTTGATATCGACGCCGGGAACCTGATGGTCGAGAAGATCAAGCCGCATGTGCGCTCGACCCGGCGGCCCGGCGCCGACGGCGAAATCGGCGGCTTCGGCGGTCTCTTCGATCTCAAGGCCGCGGGCTTCACCGACCCGGTTCTGGTGGCCGCCAATGACGGCGTCGGCACCAAGCTGAAGATCGCCATCGACGCCAACAAGCACGACACCGTCGGTATCGACCTCGTCGCCATGTGCGTCAACGACCTCGTCGTCCAGGGCGCCGAACCGCTCTTCTTCCTCGACTATTTCGCGACCGGCAAGCTTGACCCGGACCAGGGTGCCGCGATCGTCGCCGGCATCGCTGCGGGCTGCCGCGAATCCGGTTGCGCGCTGATCGGCGGCGAGACCGCCGAAATGCCCGGCATGTATTCGGGCGGCGACTACGATCTCGCGGGCTTTGCCGTCGGCGCTGCCGAACGCGGTCAGTTGCTGCCGGCCGGTGACATCTCCGAAGGCGACGTCATCCTCGGCCTCGCCTCTTCCGGCGTGCATTCCAACGGCTATTCGCTGGTGCGCAAGATCGTCACGCTCTCGGGCCTTGCCTGGGATGCTCCTGCTCCGTTCGGCGAAGGTACGCTTGCCGATCTCCTGATGACGCCGACGCGCATCTATGTGAAGCCGCTCCTGAAGGCGATCCGCGAGACCGGTTCGATCAAGGCGCTCGCTCACATCACCGGCGGCGGTTTCCCTGAGAACATTCCGCGCGTGCTGCCAAAGCACCTCGCTGCCGAGATCGACCTCGACGCGATCAAGGCGCCGAAGGTGTTCTCCTGGCTCGCCCAGACCGGTGGCGTTGCCGCCAACGAAATGCTGCGCACCTTCAACTGCGGCGTCGGCATGATCGCCGTCGTCCCGGCCGACAAGGCTGCGGAGGTCACGTCTGTGCTGACCGGCGAAGGCGAAACCGTCTTTACGCTGGGCCGCATGGTCGCCCGCGACGAAGGTGCAGCCGGCACGATCTACAAGGGCAACCTGGCCCTATGACGACGGAAGTCTCGACGGGCAAGAAGCGGGTCGTCGTCTTCATCTCTGGTGGCGGCTCCAACATGCTGGCGCTCGCAAAGGCAACGGCCGAGCCGGATTTCCCGGCCGAGATCGTCGCCGTCATCGCCGACAAGGCGGATGCCGGCGGCCTCGCCAAAGCCGAGGCGCTTGGCATCCCCACGCGCGCTTTCCTGCGCAAGGACTACGACAGCAAGGACGCCCACGAAGCGGCAATCCTTGCCGAGCTCGACCGGCTGTCGCCGGACATCATCTGCCTCGCCGGCTATATGCGTCTGCTGTCGGCGACGTTCATCCAGCGCCACGAGGGACGCATCCTCAACATCCATCCGTCCTTGCTGCCGCTTTTCCCCGGCCTGCACACCCATCAGCGGGCTATCGACGCCGGCATGAAGGTCGCCGGTTGCACCGTGCACTTCGTCACCGAAGGCATGGACGAAGGCCCGATCCTGGCGCAGGCGGTGGTTCCAGTCGTGCCCGGCGACACGTCCGACAGCCTTGCTGCCCGAGTGCTGACCGTCGAGCACCGCACCTATCCGATGGCGCTTCGGCTGATGGCCGAGGGCAAGATACGCATGGAAGGCGGTCGCGCTGTGAGCAAGAGCCTTGGCGAGGCGACGGGCACGCTGATTTCGCCGGCTGCGTAATCACGCCGGTTTGCTTTGTCCCGACTACGGCGCGTCGCACGCGGTTAACGCCAGAATACCCCCTCTGCCCTGCCCGGCATCTCCTCCGTAAGGGGGGAGATCAGCAGATGGCGACCGCTCGGCGGTCATTACCCGTTCGCCGGTGGCAACTCTATCTGGCGCAGAAGGATACCCCCATCGTCAACACCGAGCCGGCGGGCGATCTCGTTCAGTTGTAGCGGGTGGGCGCGTCTAGCCGATCTCCCCCTTTTGTGGGGGGAGATTCCCGGCAGGGTGGAGGGGTAAGCCCCACGCCCCCACACACCGACCGTTCACTTCGCCGAAGCCAGCCGGCGATCGAGAGCGTCGAGCACGCGCCGTGTCAGCGCCGGATAATCCTCGTCGAAGTGGTGGCCGCCGTCGATGCCGATGACGTCGACGCCGGTGCCCTTCAGTTGCGGGCAGGCATCATCCTCTTCGTCGGTGCCGTAGATGCATTGCACCAACGCCGGGTCGATGCGCTTGATATCGTCGAGCGGATCACCACCCTTGCCGTCGCCAGAAGCCCCTAGCCAACCCAGCACAGAGACCTTGTAATCGACCATGTGCGAGAGGGCCATCAAGGTCACCTGGCGAACATGGGCCTTTTCGCCGGCCGGCAGCAGGTTGAAGGTTCGCGGCAGGACGTCTGCACCGAAGGAATAGCCGATGAGGAGCACATTTCGCACGTTCCAGTGCTTGCGGTAGTAGCTCATCACCTTGGCAAGGTCGTCCGCCGTCACCTGCGGATCGCGCTCGGACCAGAAGTAGTGCAGGGAATCGAAGCCGACGACCGGTACGCCCTGCTGCTGCAGCACGTCGCCGACTTCCTTGTCGATATCGCGCCAGCCACCGTCGCCCGAATAGATCACCGCCATCGTGTCACGGGTCGGCTTTGCGTCAAGGATGGTCAGGGGCAAACCGAACGGATTGCCGGCGTCGCGCTCGCTGTCGATGATATCGGTGAGGTGATCGGACAGCGTCGTATAGGCGTCGTCGTCGCTGTCCTCCTGCTCGACGTCCGGATGCTTGGCGATCAATGCCGCCACATGGGCGCGCCCGTCGGCCGATGCCGCGGGTGAAAAGACGACGGAAACCGGATCCGGCAATGCGCCGTCGGTCAGGCCATAGACCATGCGGTCGCCCTTCTTCACCTTTTCGGCCGGGGTGCAGAGTTGCTTTTCAAGCGCGATCCCCTCTTCCGGATCAATCGCAAGTGTTTGGCCGATGGTGGCAGGCGGTGTCTGGGCAGCGATGGCGAGTGCCAGCGCACCACCGGCACCGACGCCTGCGACGACGGGCAATTGGTAAGCGTCGGTGCCGACGGCACGCTGCACCTGCTGGCTCAGCGATTCGATGTCGGAGACCATGTAGATGCAGTCGCCATCATCCTTGGCGAGCGAAGCGAGATAGGCCTTGAGGTCGATGCCGACAACGACTGTCTTGTCATCGGTGAGCGCGTCGGCGATCGCCTGTTCCTTGTCCGTCCAGCCGGCGGCGTCCGACAGCAGCACAACAAGTGCGGCCGCCTTTTCCTTCGGCAGCATGATGCGCGGCGACGGGATCATCCCGGTATCGTAGCTCTTCGGCGCGCCTTCTGCGAGAGCGGGGGACATCGATGCGGAGAGCAGTAGCGCTGCCGAAGTCAGGCATTTCCAGGCGTTCGCGACACGGATCATTTCTTCACCACTCCCTTGAGACCGCCGCCGATCAGGAATGTCGCATCCATCAGGGCGAGGATCGGATTGATGCCGCCACTGGCGACAAGATAGCGCGGTTGCCACTGCGGATGAAACTTCGACTTGAAGGCGCGCAGGCCCTTGAAGTTGTAGAAACGTTCGCCGTGTTCGAAGAAGGTGCGCCCGGCCCGGTCCCAGACCGGGGCGATCTGGCGCGTGGACATGCCCGACAGGGGCGCCATGCCAAGGTTGAAGGTACGGTACCCCTCGGCCTTCAAATACTCCATCACCTGGGCGAAGAGAAAATCCATCGCGCCCTTCGGCGCATCCGGCGAAAAGCGCATGAGGTCAACGGTCCCCTCCTCCTTGGTCGCCGTCACCAGAATATTGGCAAATGCGACCGTACGCCCACCACAGGTGAGGATCGCCACCGGCTGCTCGCGAAGATACTCGGGATCGAAGGCACCGAGCGAGAAGCCTTTCTCCTTGGCATTGTGATGCGCGAGCCAGGCATCGGAGACCGCGGTCAGGTCAGGCATGACGTCCGGAACGTTTTCGGGCGCTACGACACGGAACTCGAGCCCGTCCCGCTGAGCGCGGCTCACCTGCTGGCGCAGGTTCGCCCATTTGCCCCCCTTCAGCTCGAAGCGGGCGAGGTCGACGCGCGCGAGTTCGCCGAGCCGGAAGGCGCGCAGCCCGGCATCGGCATAGTATGCAAGCCCCAGGGGCGAGACCTGGTAGAAAACCGCCCGGCAGCCGGCCGCGCGCGCCTTTTCGATGAAGTGCCAGATCAGCTCCGGCCAGGCATCGATCGGGCCGACGGGATCGAAAAGCGCGATCCAGGAACGAGCACGCTGGCCATACATGATGAAGGCTCGGCCGTCGGCGGAAAACAACAGGCTCTTGTCGCCCATGCGCACCAGATTGGCATCGGACATGTCCTGCGCCTCGACGATCGAGAGCGCCCGCTCCATCGCGTCGTCGGAGGCAGGCTCGGCGGCTCCGGTTGCCGGGCGCATCAGGCTCCAGATCGCAAGCATGCTCGCGCCGATCGTTACGCCGAGAAGCGCGCGCAGGCCGCGGGGGGCTTCGGCGGAGAATTCGAACTGCCACCAGAGCTCATGGCTGTATTCGACATCGCGATAGACGAAGAGCAGCACGACCAGCGCGCCCAGGCAGATGACCCCGAGCGCCGTCAGCCACGGCACCGTCAGCGCCTGCCCGAACAGCGAGGCCGGCCGCACGAACAGGCGGCGGCTGACGATGAGCCCCACCAGGAAGAAGGCCAGCATGCCCGCTTCCACCACGGCGATCGCCTTGATCAGCGACAGCAGCAGCGCGGCGATCCCGATCACGATCGAGGCCCACCAGGCGCCGTCAAGCCTCAGCGCCAGTCCGCGCGAGACGACCACGAGGGCAAGGCCGAGAAGGCTGGCGAGGAAGTGTGCTCCCTCGACGATCGGCAAGGGCAGCAGTGCTTCGAGGAATGCCAGGTTCTCGTCGGGCGTCGGGGTCACGCTGGAAAGAACCAGCATGATCGCCAGCACGATGCCGAGCGTTGCCAAAAGCAGCGGCGTCATGCGGCCGCCGATGCGCCGCACGCTGGAGGCAACCGGATGACCGGACAGCTGGCGGAGTTCGATGCCGATGACGACGGCGATCGCGATCACCAGCGGCAGCACGTGATAGATCACGCGGTAGAGCACCAGCGCGCCGAGAATGGTGTCGACATCGGCATTGTGGCCGAGCGTCGCGATGATGATCGTCTCGAAGACGCCAAGACCGGCCGGCACATGGCTCAAGACGCCGACGCCGACGGCCAGCGAATAGACCGCAAGGAAGGCCGGCCAGCCGATCGTGCCGGCGGGTAGAAGAACATAGAGAACGGTCGCCGAGGCGGCGAGATCGAGCGCCGTCACCAGGAACTGGCGCGAAACGGTGCGCGAATCCGGGAGCCGAAGCGTCAGACGCCCGATGCTGACCTCGCGCCCGTCACGGGCAAGAAAGAACACTGTGAACAGACCGCCGAGGATCACGGCCGCGATTACGCGCAATACCAGAGGATCCATCCCGGTCATCGGCGCCACATACTCGCCGACGGCAAGCAGGCTGAGGCAAGTCACCGCCAGCAGCCCGAGCCCGAAGGCGAGCGTCACGAAGGCGATGATGCGGGCGATGTTCTCAGGCTCGATGCCGAGGCGCGAATAGGAGCGGTAGCGGATGGCGCCGCCACTGAGCGCCCCGAACCCCGCAGTATTGCCGACCGCGTAGGCCGAGGCCGCCGTCAGCGCCACGTCGGCATAGGGCAGCTTTCGCTTGACGTAATCAAGCGCGCTGACGTCATAGAAGGTGAGCGCGAGGAAACTCAATGCGGTGAAGAACACCGCCGCCGCGACGGAGATCCAACTGGTATCCGCCAATGCCTGGACGACCTCGTCGTACTGGACTTCGGACGTCAGGTGAAAGATCGCAAAGCCGAAAAGTGCGATTACGAAGAGCGTACCGGCAGCCGATAGATAACGGCGATTGCGACGCAGGAAGGAGAACCAGCCTCCCTCCGCCTGCTGCTCGTCGTCGGTTGCACGTTCCGGTAGGGAGGATGTCATGAAGCGCCCATGTCGATAATGAGGACATCAGCGCTTTAGCTTACCCGATACGGATCAAAAAGTGAAATATCGGTAATAAATTATACCCTTATAAAACAATCCCTTAGGCAAACAGCTGCTGTCGGTTGAGCTGCGCCCACTGCAGGAGCATGATCGTCTTGGCATCGCAGATCTCTCCGGTCGCGATCATTGCGACGGCTTCGTCGAAGGGGATTTCCAGCACTTCTATGTCCTCGCCCTCATGCGCAAGCCCGCCGCCGTCGCCGCGTTTCTCGGTGGCATCGATGTGGCCGGCAAAGAAGCTCGTGCGCTCGGTCAGCGCCCCCGGGCTCATATAGACATCGAAGAGGTGGATGACGTCCTGGACGTGGTAGCCGGTCTCCTCCAGCGCCTCGCGGCAGATCGCCTCTTCCGGAGTGTCGCCGTCGAGGAGCCCGGCGGCCGCCTCGATCAGATAGGCCGGGTCGCCCTGGAGCAGAACGGGAACGCGAAGCTGCCGCACCAGGATGACGCTCTGGCGCCTGGCATCGACGAGCAGGATGGTCGCCGCATTGCCATGGTCGTGGATCTCCCGCTTCAGCGTCACGGTCGCGCCATCGGACATCTGCTGTTCGAACGTCACCTCTTCCAGGTGCGCAAAGCCCTTCCACAGCGTGCGGCGGCCGACGATCCTGACGCGTGGGTCATGCTGGGTGCTCATGCAACTTCCTTCTCCGGCGAGTGCAATCCCGCCCTTTCAGCCATCAGTGGATATGTTCCGCTGCCGCGCGATCTTCCCGCTCCATCTGCAGCGTCGTGTGGTGCAGGTCGAACGTCGCGCGCAACTGCTCCTCGATTGCGCGGCGCACGGTCTCGGCATCGGCACCGTCGGCAAGTACGGCATGGGCGGTCAGCGACGGCTGGCTCTGGGTGATTGCCCAGAGATGCAGGTCATGCACGGAGGCAACACCGGGAACGGCGGCAATCGTCGCGTGGACATCGGCGAGGCGCATGCCCGGCGGCACGCCTTCGAGCAGGATGTTGACGCACTCCTTCAGCAGCACCCAGGTGCGCGGAAAGACCATGAAGCCGATGCCGACAGCGAGCAGCGAATCCACCCACTGCCAGCTGGTCAGCCAGATGACCACCGCGCCGACGATGACGGCGAGCGAGCCCAGCATGTCCGACCAGACTTCGAGATAGGCGCCCTTGACGTTGAGGCTTTCGTCCTTGTGGCTGGTGAGCAGCCGCATCGAGGCGAGATTGACGAGAAGGCCGATGACGGCAATCACCAGCATGCCGCCGGACTGGATCTCCTGCGGCTCGGACAGCCGCTTCCAGGCCTCATAGAGGATGTAGAAGGCAACACCGAGCAGGAGCAGCGCGTTGAAGGCGGCAGCCAGGATCTCGAAGCGGGCGTAGCCATAGGTGCGCAAGAGGTCTGACGGGCGACGGCCGACATGGATCGCGACGAGCGCGATCGCAAGGGCCGCCGTGTCGGTCAGCATGTGCATGGCGTCGGATATCAGCGCCAGGCTGCCGGTCAGGATGCCGCCGACGACTTCGGCCAGCATGAAGCCGCCGGTCAGGCCAAGCGAGGCCCAGAGCCTCGAAACCGGCGTGCTCGTGACATCTGCATGGTGGTGGTCGCCGCTCATGGGAGGTTCCGTTGCCGTTC
Organism: Ensifer sp. Root954; assembly: GCF_001429005.1. NCBI lineage: Bacteria > Pseudomonadati > Pseudomonadota > Alphaproteobacteria > Hyphomicrobiales > Rhizobiaceae > Ensifer > Ensifer sp. Root954. The sequence goes on along the minus strand of NZ_LMJM01000023.1, from coordinate 610,295 downwards.
TAACCTGACTTAGCGCGCCAACCTTACCCAGACCCTGTTGTCGTGAAAGGCGGCACCACCATAGGGCGCCACCGCATCGGCGCCGGTGAGCACGTTGATGCCCTCCCCGTCGAGATGCGCGCCATTCGGCCACAGGCCCTCGGCGATGACCACGCCGCGACGGGCGCCGCCACCGATCTTCGCATGCAGACGCACCTCGCCGCGGACGTTGCCGAGTTGGACGACATCGCCATCGGCAATGCCGAGTTCTGCGGCATCTTCCGCATGAACCATCACTTCCGGGCGCACTTCCTTCTGGATCGAGGACGGTGTCTCGGCAAAGGTCGAATTCAGGAAGGATCGAGCCGGAGAGGTCGCCAGCCGGAACGGGTGCTCGGCGTCGGCGACCTCGATGAGGTCGACATGGTCAGGAAACTCCGGCAGCGCCTGGTGCGGCCCCTGAATGCCCATCGACTTCGGCGGCCGGTTCGGCGCCGGCGTCCCCGTCCAATCCGCCTTGAAGCGGAACTTGCCGTCCGGGTGGCCAAAGCCGTTGAGATAGTGCGCCTCCTCGAAGGCGGGCTGACAGTCGAGCCACTTCTGGCCCTTCATCTCCTCGTAGCCGATGCCGTAGTTGGCGAGCAGCCGATCAATGTGCTCACGCTCGGTCAGGCCGAAGCCGGCATGATCGGCAACGCCAAGGCGCTTGGCCAGTTCCTCGATGACGAACAGATTGGTGCGCACGGTCGAGGGTGGTTCTACCACCTTAGGACCGATCAGGATGTGCTGATGGCCGCCGCCGCGATAGAGATCGTCATGCTCCAGGAACATGGTGGCCGGAAGCACGATATCGGCAACAGCAGCCGTATCGGTCATGAACTGCTCGTGCACGGCAACAAAGAGGTCGTCGCGCAGGAAGCCGCGCTTCACCAGCCGCTGCTCCGGCGCGACGTTCACGGGATTGGTGTTCTGGATCAGCATCGCCGTCACCGGCCCGCGGTGGCGCAGCGCCTCGGCGTCGCCGGTCAGCACCCGGCCGATCTGCGACTGGTCGAGCATGCGCACATCCGGATCGTGAAAGGCCGAGCCGATCAACTCGCGCTTGTCGAGCTTGAAGATATCGTTGTTGGAGTGGAAGGCACCGCCGCCTTCGTGTTTCCAGGAGCCGAGCACGGTCGCCACGGATGCCGCCGCATGTATGGCGACGGCACCGTTACGCTGGCGCGTGAAACCGTAGCCGAGCCGGAAATAGGTCCGCGGCGTCGTGCCGACCAGTTTTGCAAAGGCCTCGATTTCCTCGGCCGAAAGGCCGGTGATCGCCGACGCCCACTCCGGCCCGCGCGACTTTAGATGCGCTTCAAGGCCGGCCGGATCGTCGGCGAATTTCGCCAAGTAGGCCCGGTCGGCGTAGCCGTCGCGAAACGCGATGTGCATCACGGCGCAGGCAAGTGCTGCGTCGGTGCCCGGCTTCAGCACCAGGCCCATGTCCGCTTGCTTGACCGTCGGATTGTCGTAGATGTCGATGACAACGATCTTCGCGCCGCGATCCTTGCGGGCTTTCACCGCATGGGTCATCACGTTGACCTGGGTCGCAACCGCATTCGTGCCCCAGATCACCACGCAATCGGCCTTGGCCATTTCGCGCGGGTCGGGGCCGCGCAAGGCGCCGGTCGCCATGCTCAAGCCGGTCCAGGCCATGTTGGTGCAGATCGAGCCGAAGAAGCCGGAATAGCGCTTGGCGTGACGCAGCCGGTCGATCGAGTCGCGCTGCACCTGGCCCATGGTGCCCGCGTAGAAGTATGGCCACACGGTCTCGGCGCCATATTTCTGCTCGGCGCGAATGAACTGATCGGCGATCTCGTCGAGCGCGGCCTCCCAGCTCACTTCCTGCCAGCCGCCCTCGCCCTTGGCGCCCTTGCGGCGCTTCGGCACCATCAGACGGTCGGGATGATAGATACGCTCGGAATACCGCGCCACCTTGGCGCAGATCACGCCGGCGGTGTAGGTATTGGCGGCTGCACCGCGCACACGGCCGATCCGCCCTTCGGCGGTCAGGTCGACTTCCAGGGCGCAGGCCGAGGGACAGTCGTGCGGACAGACCGAGTGGCCGATGGTTTTTTCTGCTTTGATGGGGGTCGCAACGTTCATGGCTTTTGTATATGGCATCGGCATTTCGGCTCAAAGAGCCAATCGCCCACCCATCGCAACTATTGATCACAGCCATCGGCGGCGCTCATGAACTATCGGCACATCTATCACGCAGGCAATTTTGCCGACGTCCTGAAGCACGCAGTGCTGGCGCGGCTCGTCACCTATCTCCAGCAGAAGGAGAAAGCGTTCCGCGTTCTCGATACCCATGCGGGCATCGGGCTCTACGACCTCTCCAGCGAGGAAGCGCAGAAGACCGGCGAATGGCGCGACGGCGTCGGCCGGCTGCTCGAGGGCGAACTGCCACCGGAGATCGCGGTGATCCTCGCCCCCTACCTGTCCTCCATCCGCGCGCTGAACCCCGGCTCCGAGCTCACGCTCTACCCCGGCTCGCCGAAGCTCGCGCGCATGCTCTTCCGTCCCCAGGACCGGCTCTCAGCAATGGAGCTGCATCCGGACGACTACGAAACGCTGCACCGGCTGTTCGACGCCGATTTCCAGAGCCGCGTCACCGAGCTCGACGGCTGGCTGGCGCTGGGCGCGCACCTGCCGCCGAAGGAAAAGCGCGGATTGATTCTCGTCGACCCACCCTTCGAAAAGGAGGGCGAATACGAACGGCTGGTGGATGGCCTTGCGCGCGGCTACCGCCGCTTTACCGGCGGCGTCTATTGCCTGTGGTATCCCCTGAAGCAGGGGGCGCCGATCAAAGCGTTTCATGAGGCGCTGAAGGCGCTGGACATCCCGAAGATGCTCTGCGCCGAACTGTCCGTCAGAAGCGACCGGGAAACCACAGGGCTTTCCGGTTCCGGCCTCATCATCGTAAACCCGCCCTTCACGCTGAAGAGCGAGCTCGACCTGCTGCTGCCGTTCCTGAAAACCCGGTTGGGGCAGGATCGTTTCGCGTCCAGTCGCTGCTTCTGGCTGCGCGGGGAAGAACAGACAACCCGAGGGGCTTGACGGACGGGCGCGACGCACCGCAATCTCATGCGACGACATAGGGAGACGCCCATGACTCGCACGCTCGCCGCCACGCTTCTCATTTCGCTTTCCCTCGCCGGCGCTACGGCGCCGGGCGCCATTGCCGCCGACTACATCGGCAGCAGCCAGGCGCAATCCTACAACGCCGGGGTCTGCAGTGAATCCTCGGTTCTCGGCTTCATCACATCCCGTTTCGAGTATCGGGATGCAAATTACCTGCACACCAATCTCTCGATCGCCGAGATCCGCGACATGGGGCAGAATCGGCAGGAGTTCCGCGACGAGACGCATCTCGTCGAGCGTGAATATTGCTACGGAACCGCTGTGATGACCAACGGCGAACAGCGTGCGCTCTATTACCTCATCGAACGCCCGTGGGGCTTTGCCGGCGTCGGCAGAAGCATCGAGTTCTGCGTCGGCGGCCTCGATCCCTGGTATGTCTACGGCGCCTATTGCGCTTCGCTCCGTTAATCATGAGATCATTCCGGAAAACGCGCCGGCTTCTGCCGGCGCTTTTCGTTGCAGCAGCCCTCATTGGCTGCAGCGATCAGAACACTGAAAAGGCGCCGACGGCGACGGGAACGCAAGCCACGAAGGCGGCCGTTACGGTGCCGGTCGGCAGCGGCTTCGATTTCTATGTGCTCTCGCTTTCCTGGTCGCCGACCTGGTGCGGCGACAATGACCCCAAGGGAAAATCCAGCCAGTGCGAAGTCGGCGGCAATCGCGGCCTGATCGTGCATGGCCTGTGGCCGCAGAACGAACGGGGTTATCCGGACTTCTGCCCGACACGCCAGTCCGATCGCGTGCCGTCGTCGCTCGGCAAGCAATATCTCGACCTCATTCCATCGATGGGCCTGATCGGCCACCAATGGCGCAAGCACGGGACCTGCTCCGGCCTCAGTCAGGAGGAATACTTCGCCGTCACGCGCGCGGCGTGGGACCGGCTGACGCTGCCATCGGAGCTCGCACCTCCCCCGCAAGAAAAGGGCCTGCGCGTCGCCGCCATCGAAGACGCACTCGTTGCCAAGAATCCCGGCATGACGAAGGACGCGGTCGCCGTGACCTGCGAGGGTAGTCGGCTCGAGGAAATCCGGATCTGCTTCGACAAGTCGCTCAATTTCCGCGCCTGTCCGGCGGTCGATCGCCAGGCCTGCCGAAAGGAAAGCGTGTCGCTGCCCCCGGCGCTTTGACCAGCCGCAGAAGGCGCCTGTCAGAAACCCATCTCGCAATCTCTGGAAGGAAAGACGCCCGATGAAGATCTTGTACTCGCCCGCCTCGCCCTATTCGAACAAGGTGCGCATGGCGGCGCATTATGCGGGCTATGCGGCCGAAAGTGTCTTGACCGACACCAATGCCAACCCGCCGGAGCTGATCGACAACAATCCGCTCGGCAAGATCCCGACGCTGATTCTCGACGACGGACGGGCTCTCTACGACAGCCGTACGATCATGCATTTCATCGACCGGGAGACCAAGGGCAAGCTCTACCCCAGGAACGCCGAAAAGCGCACCGACGTCGAGTTGCTGGAAGCGCTATGCGACGGGGTCTGTGACAGCCTGCTGTCGATCGTCTACGAGAAACGCTCCCATCCGCCGGAAAAGGTGCACCAGCCCTGGATCGACCGGCAATGGGAAAAGGTCGAGCGCAGCCTCGACCATCTGAATGCCAACCTGCCGAAGACCGGGGCCAAGCTCAATGCAGGCCATTTCGCACTCGCGGCGATGCTGCGCTACATCGAGCTGCGGTTTGCCGGCGAATGGCAGAAGGGGCGTGCCAAGTTGAAGAACTGGCCGGCGAAGTTCGAAAAACACTTCCCGGATTACCCCAAGTTCAAGGCCTAACGTGCAGACACAAAAAAGGCCGGGTCTCCCCGGCCTTTTCTTTGATCCGGCAGAAGCCGATCAGAACTTCACGCCCATACCGACTTTAACAGCGTGCTCGTCGTAGCCGGACGAGACCTTGGTGCTGCCCATGCGGAAGTCCTTCGAACCGTAGTCCGTGTAACGGTATTCGACGCGTGCGGTGATGTTGTCGGTGACGAAGGTTTCAGCACCGACGCCTGCGGTCCAGCCGACCATGGTGTTCTTGTCGGAAGCGCCGCCGACGGTGCCCTTGGTCTGGCCGACGGCAAGACCTGCGGTACCGTAGACGAGGACCGGGTTCAGATCGACACCGACGCGGCCGCGGAGCGAGCCGTTGACGCCCTGCTTCATGCGCAGGTTGCCCTTGGTCGAATCCTGGCCGGAGTAACCGATATCGGCTTCGCCGCCGTATACCATCTGGCCGTCCTGAACGTTGTAGCCACCATAGAGGCCGCCGCCGAAGCCGGCTGCGGTGTTGCTGCCGGTCGCATCGTGCTGGCCATGCTTCCAATCGGCGGTACCGCCGACATAGGCGCCCGACCAGTTCTTGACTGCCGGCTCGCTGTATTCGGCCTGCGGAGCTGCCGGAACTTCGTCGATCGCGTCTGCAGCCTGGGCGGCCTGGAAGGCGATGAGGGACACAGCCGAAGCCATGAGGGTGGTGGTGAGCGTACGCATAAACATTCTCCTTTTCGTCCCGATGCGCCGAGGGCTTGGGGTCCCACAGTGAAACATCAGGCAACTCTTAATTTAACCCGCCCGGTTGAGCTGAAATTGGCCAGCAAATGCGGATTCACAAGAGCCAAAATGTGAAATTTTGGTGGCACAAACGCGCCCGAAGTTTGATGTTGCTTTGGCGCCACAGGAGATTTGTTAACCATAAATCAAGATTAACGAAAGCTATACTATAAGTACGCAAAATAATACAATTTACGCCAATTCCATTAATTTTTGGGCAAGGAATCGTCAGGGAGTGTTTCAGCCCCGCGTTTCTTCCCTATATCTTCGTCCGCTGACGCGAAGATTCGAAAAAGCGGGATGAAACGTTGAAGAAAGCACTGAAGGCGGCTCTCGTAACCGGGGGCGCCAAGAGGATCGGTAAAGCTATAGTGGAGGACCTGGCCGCCCACGGCTTTGCGGTCGCCATTCATGCCGATGCCTCGTTTGACGAAGCGCGGGCCCTGGCCGAAACCCTGAAGAAGACCGGAACGAATGCCGTCGCGATTCGAGCCGACCTTACGGATACGGGCGCGACATCGACACTGATCGAGCGCGCGACAGCAGCACTTGGGCCGATCGATCTGCTCGTCAACAATGCGTCGCTGTTCAAGAAGGATAGCCTCGATGCCTTCGACGAAGGGGTCTGGGACCAGCATTTCGCGCTGCATGTGAAAGCCCCTTCCCTGTTGGCGCGCGATTTCGCCGCGCAACTGCCGGCCAACGCCAGCGGGCTCATCATCAATGTCATCGACCAGCGCGTCTGGGCTCCCAATCCGCGCTTTTATTCCTATATGTTGTCCAAGTCGGCGCTTTGGACGGCCACCCGGACGATGGCGCAGGCACTCGCCCCGCGCATCCGCGTCAACGGCATCGGCCCCGGGCCGACGCTGCCGAACGAACGGCAGGACCCGAAGGATTTTGAGGCGCAGGTCGATGCGCTGATCTTGAAGCGCGGGCCGACGCTCGACGAATTCGGACGGACGATCCGCTTCCTGTTCGACACGCCGTCGATTACCGGACAGATGATCGCACTGGATGGGGGCCAGCACCTCGCCTGGGAAACGCCCGACATCAGGGAGATAGTGGAATGAATGGACGCGTGCCGGCCGACGGCGGCATCCTTTATGACGGCAACGAAGCGGAAGACGACGACGACCTGATCGAAGTGTCTGACGTGAGCGGCCTTGCGCCCGTCGTCGAGTGGCACGAGAATCACTCGGAGACCGAGGGACTGAAGGGCGCGGAGCTGATCCAGGCCTTCGTCAAGCTGCTGCCGAATGGCCCCGGCGTCTATCGCATGTTCAACGAGGCCGGAGACGTTCTCTATGTCGGCAAGGCGCGCAGCCTGAAGAAGCGCGTCAGCAATTATGCCCAGGGGCGCGGTCATTCCAACCGCATCGCCCGCATGGTGCGCGAGACCGCGAACATGGAGTTCGTGACGACGCGCACCGAGATCGAGGCGCTGCTGCTCGAAGCGAACCTGATCAAGCGCCTGAGGCCCCGCTTCAACGTGCTTTTGCGCGACGACAAGTCGTTTCCCTATATCCTGGTGACCGGCGACAGCCGTGCACCGGCACTCTACAAGCATCGCGGCGCACGCAGCCGCAAGGGCGACTTCTTCGGTCCCTTCGCGTCCGCCGGCGCGGTCGGCCGCACGATCAATTCGTTGCAGCGCGCCTTTTTGCTTCGGACCTGCACCGACAGCGTCTTCGAAACGCGCACGCGCCCCTGCCTGCTCTACCAGATCAAGCGCTGTTCGGCGCCCTGCACCGGCGAAATCAGCGATCAGGGCTATGCGGAACTCGTTCAGGAGGCCAAGGACTTCCTCTCGGGCAAGAGCCAAGCGGTGAAGGCGACGATCGCTGCCGCCATGGGCGAGGCAGCCGAGAACCTCGACTTCGAAAGGGCAGCGCTTTACCGCGACCGCCTCGCCGCACTCAGCCACGTCCAGAGCCACCAGGGCATCAACCCCTCTGGCGTCGAGGAAGCCGACGTCTTTGCGATCCACCACGAGGGTGGCATTTCCTGCATCCAGGTGTTCTTCTTCCGCACCGGGCAGAACTGGGGCAACCGTGCCTATTTCCCGAAGGCCGACCCGTCGCTGCCGACGGCCGAGGTGCTCTCGCAATTCCTCGCACAGTTCTACGACGACAAGCCCTGTCCGCGGCAGATCCTGCTTTGCGAAGCGGTGGAAGAGCAGGAACTGCTCGGCCAGGCGCTCAGCGAAAAATCCGGATACAAGGTCGCGATCCAGGTGCCGCAGCGCGGCGAAAAGAAGGATCTCGTCGATCACGCGCTCGCCAATGCGCGCGAGGCGCACGGCCGCAAGCTGGCGGAAACAGCCTCCCAGTCACGCCTGCTCGAAGGCTTCTCGGAAACCTTCAAGCTGGAGCGCACGCCGCGCCGCATCGAGATCTACGACAACTCGCACATCATGGGCACCAATGCCGTCGGCGGCATGGTGGTGGCGGGGCCAGAAGGCTTCGTCAAAGGCCAGTACCGCAAGTTCAACATCAAATCGACCGACATCACCCCGGGCGACGACTTCGGTATGATGCGCGAAGTGATGACGCGGCGGTTCTCGCGGCTGCTGAAGGAAGAGGGCAAACCGGACCGGAGCGTGGAGGTCGGTGACGATGCCGCTTTCCCCGCCTGGCCGGACGTCATTCTCATCGACGGCGGCCAGGGACAGATGACCGCAGTGCGCGCCATCCTCAAGGAGCTCGATGTCGAGGACTGCGTGACGGCGATCGGCGTCGCCAAGGGCGTCGATCGCGACGCCGGCCGCGAACGCTTCTTCGCGCTCGGTCGCGACAGCTTCACGCTGCCGCCGCGCGATCCGGTGCTCTATTTCATCCAGCGGCTGCGCGACGAGGCGCACCGTTTCGCGATCGGCTCGCATCGGGCTCGCCGCAAAAAGGAGATGGTCAAGAACCCGCTCGACGAGATCGCCGGCATCGGGCCGACGCGCAAGCGCGCGCTGCTCACGCATTTCGGCACCGCCAAAGCCGTCTCGCGCGCCGGCATCAACGACCTGATGGCCGTCGCCGGGATTTCCGAAACGGTGGCGCGGCTGGTCTACGAACATTTCCACGACGATGCCGGGAAATGAAAACCTGATGTCACAATTCACCCGGCGTTCACATGCGATAGGGCAAATATGACAGTTGACGACGATGACCTGTTGACCTCCGGCCAGCAAAGTCATTTCTGTACCTGACGAACCAGAGAACACGAATCCATGCCCACGCCCGTCGCCTACAGCATCCCGAACCTGCTCACCTATTTCCGCATCCTGATCGTGCCGCTGATCGTCCTTTGCTTCTTCGTCGAAGGACGGCTGCACAGTTCGGACTTCGCGCGCTGGACGGCAGTGGCGCTTTTTGCCGTTGCCTCAATCACTGATTTCTTCGACGGCTATCTCGCACGCATTTGGAAGCAGACATCGAACATCGGCAAGATGCTCGATCCGATCGCCGACAAGCTGCTGGTCGCCTCCATCCTGCTGCTGGTCGCCGCCGACGGCACGATCGCCGGCTGGTCGATCTGGGCTGCGATCATCATTCTGTGCCGTGAAATCCTGGTCTCGGGCCTGCGCGAATATCTGGCGGCGCTGAAGGTCAGCGTTCCCGTTACCCGCATCGCCAAGTGGAAGACGACGATCCAGATGGTCGCCATCGCCTTCCTGCTTGCCGGCCCGGCCGGCGACAAGATTTTGCCCTATACGACGGAAGCCGGTATCGTGCTCCTGTGGATTGCCGCCGCGATCACGCTCTATTCGGGCTACGATTACTTCCGCGCCGGCCTCAAGCACGTGGTCAACGAATGAGCACCGTCAACCTGGTCTATTTCTCATGGGTGCGCGAGCGTATCGGCAAGGGCGAGGAAACCCTCGACCTTCCCGCCGGTGTCATCACCATTGCCGATCTGCTTCAGCACCTGAAGACGCTCGGCGAGGAATACGAGGCGGCGCTCGAACATGAAAACGTCATCCGCGCGGCCATCAACCAGGAACATGTCGACCACAAGGAGCCGATCGCCGGCGCCCGGGAGATCGCCCTGTTTCCGCCGATGACGGGTGGCTGAGGCCATGCGCGCGCCGGTGACCGTGCGCGTCCAGCGCGAGGATTTCGACCTCAATAGCGAGGTCGCCAAGCTTTCGGCCGGGCGTGCCGACATCGGCGCCATCACCACCTTTTCCGGGCTTTGCCGCGACGAGGCAGGCACGCTTGCCGCCCTCGAACTGGAACACTACCCCGGCATGGCCGAGGCGGAGATCGAACGCATCTGCCAGGAGGCGGTCGAGCGCTTCTCGCTCCAGGCGGCCACCGCCATCCACCGCTACGGCAAGATCCTTCCCGGCGAGAACATCGTGCTTGTCGTTGCCGCCTCGCGGCACCGGCAGGCCGCCTTCGACGGCGCCAACTTCATCATGGATTTCCTGAAGACATCGGCTCCCTTCTGGAAGAAGGAACATTTGGGCGACGGCACGACCGGCGGCTGGGTCAGCGCCAAGGATGCTGACGACACCGCACGGGACCGCTGGTCGAAGTAGCCGCCCGTTCCTTGAGGTCAGGGAATGACCTTCTCCTTGCGCGTCACCATCAGCACGATCACCAGAAATCCGAAAATCGCAAAGTCGCGCCAGAGGATCGGCCCATAGGCGTTCCATAGTGTTTCGAGCAGGCCGACCGCGGCAGCGCCGAGGGCTGCATAGAGCGGCGAGGCCTGGCCGCCGATCGCGGCGATGAACAGTACCTTGACGCCGAAAGTAAGCCCCGTGCCGAAATCCATGTTGCCGTAGTAGGACGCGGCGAGGATGCCGCAAAGGGCAGCAATCAGGGACGCCGCGCCATAGGCGACGATGTAGACAGTGGCCGCGTCGACCCCGCAAAGCGCTGCAGCCCCCCGGTCTTCGGAGACGGCCCGCCAGAACCGCCCTGCCCGCGAATGGGTCAGGAACCAGTGCCCGGCCGCCACCAACGCCGCCATCAGCGCGGTATTGCCGAGTTGGATGACGGTCAACGTGACCGGGAAACGCGGATCATCCCAGAAGACGATGTTGGCATTGAGGAACGGCGGCAGCCACAGGCTGCGGGTCTCCGAGGCAAGCCGTGCCGTTTCCATCAGCACCAGCAGGCAGCCGAGCGAGGCGACGACGACGGTGTTGGCCGACGAGAAGGCCAACGGCCGCATGACATACCGCCCGGCGACGAGCCCGGCACCAACACTGAAAGTCAGGGCAGCCGCCGCACCGAGACCAAGGGCGGCCGGAAGCACCAGCCACAGCCGGTCCCAGCCGAAAGCAGCAAACAGCACAAAGATCTGGCCCGAGAAGGCAAAGAGCGCACCATAGGTGAGATCGGCCCGGCGGGTCACGGCAAAGGCGATCGCGTAGCCAAAGGCCAGCGCCGCGTAGAGCGCTGCGACGGGAACGGCGTTGGCGAGCTGCTGCAGAAAATAGAGCATGGCGCATCCGGAGCGTGACAAGATCAATATAACTGGTAAAATCAATTTTGCCAGTTAGGATTTTTGCATGACCTTCACCTGGACAGCCCATCGATTTGCCGGCGGCGCCCTGGCACTGGATGTCGCCAATTCCATCGTCCTGCGTTTCGATCCCGAACGCCGGATCGACCGCTTCGCCGATGTCGTCGCACTCCATTCCTTTGCGGAAGCCGCCAACCGCTACAGCGCGGAGAGTGTACGCTTCGGCGCGCTTGCGCCTGTCGCCGCGGAGAACCGTGACCGGCTCTTGCAGTTGCGCGAAGCGACCGACCGGCATTTTCGCGCAGAGATCTCGGACACGGGCCGGCCGGAACTGTTGGCGGATCTGCTGGAAGCCATCGCCGGCGTCTTGCGCGGCTCGACGCACCAGGGCGGCCTGCTTTCGCTCGACACCGCAACGGCGCAATCGGCGCTCACGCTTGCCGCCAACCCCGAGCCCGATCGGCTGAAGATCTGCCCGAATTGCGGCTGGCTGTTTCTCGACCGCAGCCGCAACCGCAGCCGCACCTGGTGCGACATGGCCGTCTGCGGCAACCGCACCAAAGCCAAGCGCCACTATCACCGCAACAGGGAAGAAGCAGGCCCATGACAAGGACATTCGGGATCTTGGCCACACTCGCCATCGCACTTGCCGCTGCCGCATGTCAGCGCGAGAGCGGCCCGGATCCGCTGAAGCTGACGGGCAAGATGTTCGTCTTCAACTACCGCCTCGCCTATGCGACCTACATGGTCACGCTGACCAAGGCCGAGGCGGTGCCCAACGGCAGCATCGTGGTGGCGCACTTCGAAAATCCGGCCGGCGGCGACGCGCTGACACTGGAGCGCAAGCTCTTTCCGAAGTTGGAGAAGGTGGTGCTGGAAAGCCCCGATGTCACCTGCGTGAAGAAGGATCGCCCCTATACGGTGTCGATCGAGGTCAAAGGCCCCGAAGGCCAGTCACTGCAGAAGCTTGAGACCACCGTCGTCTCCGATGTCGATCAGGACATCATGCCGGCCAAACCGCTGGTCGAGGGCCCGGCCTACGACAAGAACCCGGCGGTCTTCAGCGGCGGCAAGGCACCAGCCCATTTCGAGACCGCGAAGTGCCCCGTCTGAGAGACCGGGCAACAAAAAACCGGAGCGTTTCCGCTCCGGCTCAAATCCTGAGTCAATTCAAGCCACTATGGCTCGAACCGAAGATTTTGAATCAGCCAACGATCTCGGTGCCCGAGAACCAGTAGGCGATTTCTTCAGCAGCGGTTTCCGGAGCATCCGAACCGTGAACCGAGTTTTCGCCGATCGAGAGAGCGTGAACCTTGCGGATCGTGCCTTCGTCAGCGTTTGCCGGGTTGGTGGCGCCCATGACTTCGCGGTTCTTGGCGATTGCGTTTTCGCCTTCGAGAACCTGAACGATGGTCGGGCCGGAGGACATGAACTCGACCAGTTCGCCGAAGAACGGACGCTCCTTGTGAACGGCGTAGAAGCCTTCGGCTTCGCGACGGCTCATCCAGACGCGCTTGGAAGCGACGACGCGCAGGCCGGCATCTTCGAGCATCTTGGTGATGGCGCCGGTCAGGTTGCGCTTGGTCGCGTCCGGCTTGATCATCGAGAAGGTACGTTCAATAGCCATTGGCTCAAATCCCTTGTTTCTTGAGAAGTGGCGGTTCATTAGCCGCCAATTCCGCGCAAAACAAGGGGGTTCACCGATGATTCGGCTTAGGCCAGGCGGGTTTCACGCAGCCGTCACACTGCGCCCGAGCCCGCCATGCAGATCGAGGCAGCGCTCAAACCAGGCGGTGACGGGATCACCCGGCTGAAGCAGGCGCTGCGGCGAGACGATGCGCGCCCATTGAAACGCGCCGAAGACGATGTAGTCGGCGAAAAGCGGCGTTGCACCACCCAGAAAATCCTGAATCTTCAGCAGATGGCGCAAAGGCTCGAGCTTTTCCGAGAAGGTTGCGAGAGAGGATCCGCCACTTTCGGCCACGGCCTCGAGCGACGTGCCGAAGCGCTTTTCCCGGCTCTCGCGGAAATAGGCCTGATCGACGGGATCCAGCCGGTCGTGAATATCCCGGATGATGATGCGGGTGATGGCCGGGTGCAGCGTCGTCTGCGACCAAACCTCGACGAAGCGGGCGATCGCCATCGCCCCCTCGCCGGCAAAGAGCGCCGGACGGTCCGGATAGGTCCGTTCGAGATAAAGGGCGATCTCGAAGCTGTCCTTCACGAGCTTTTCTCCATCCCGCAGCAACGGCACCAGGTTCGTCGCCCCGTCCTCGATCGCTCGGATTTCGGTGAAACCGATCGGCACGGTGTCAAAGTCGAGCCCCTTGTGGGCCAGCGACATCGCGGTCTTCCACACATGCGGCGAGAAGGGACGCGCCCTGTCGGATCCACACAGCGAATAGAGCTTTCTAGTCATGCAAACTCTCCGGGACGATTGGCGTCCTCTTGAACGACATATCCGCCGCGTCATCAAATCAGTAAATTTCATGAATGATATCAGACACAGGAATGCGGTTCCGGGTTAGCGTCGCCATCCGCAACCGCAGCCATCAGGAAGGTAGCCGATGCTCGATCATTTTCGCATGTTCGCCGATTATAACCGCTGGGCGAACCGCCTCGTCTATGCTGCTGCTGCGGAGCTGACCGATGCCGAATTGCGGGAAAACCGCGGCGCCTTTTTCGGCTCACTGCTTTCAACCCTCAATCATATCCTCGTTGCCGACCGCATCTGGATGAAGCGCTTCACAGGCGAGGGCAATACCCCTGCTTCACTCGACACGACCCTGCACGAGGACCTCGCCGGGCTTACCGCCGCGCGGGCGGCCGAGGACGAACGCATCATCGCCTGGATCGACAACCTCAGCGACGAGCGCCTTGGCGCTTTGCTTAGCTACAGAACGCTCACCAATCCGGCGGCCGTCGCGCAGAGGCTGGCGCCGACGCTCGGCCACTTCTTCAACCACCAGACCCACCATCGCGGTCAGGCGCACGCGACGCTCACCGCGCTCGGGCGCCCGTCCCTGATACTGGACCTGGCCCAGTTTCTGAGGACCCAAGGATCACAGTGGGCGTAACGGCGAGCGTAACGCCTCGAAGCCGAACAGCCGCAGTGGCCGGATCTCACGCCCGCGCCATGCGGTAAGCTTCTTCAAGAGCTGACGCTGGCCGAGCCATGCGACGAGGCCGAGCGCCACGCCGCCGACGATCGACAGCAGCGAAAAAGCCGCCGGCGGCAAGGCCGGCTGCATCGGCACCATCAGCAATTCCGGCACGAAGCGGTGCAGGATGTAGATGTGGAAACCCGCCGCCGACAGGGGCAGGATGAGCTGAGCCGACCAGCGCGGCAGACTGACGCGTGGAAGGTAAAGCAGCGCTGCCAGGACGGCGATCTGCAGCAGATATTTGATCTTCGTGCCGATCCAGACTCCTTCGTAGAGGCCGAAGAACAGGAGGGCCCCCGTGCCGGCCAGCATCAACAGCAGCCGCTGCCTGGCCGTTTCCGCAACGGCGGCGCACCAGCCAATGACGGCGAGATAGAAGATCCATGGCAGCGTAAAGATCTGGCGATTGCCGATCGGCCAGACGAGTGGCAGCGCCAGACGGGTAACAAGCGCGGCCAGAAGCAAGGCCATCCCGGCGGCGAAGGGTTTTGCCGACACGAAACGGCGAAACTGCGGGACGGCAAAGAGCCCGACGAAGACCACCATCATCTGGCAATAGGCCTCGATGAACCAGTAGAGATAGGGCACCATGCCGTGCGTTTCCGGCAGGGCCACGCCGAAGTTGCCGACGAGAAAGACCGAGGCCCAGGGCACCTCACCCCAGGCGACCGCATAGGCCGCAACGATCAGATAATAGGGGATCAGCACCTGCGCGAGCGGCCGCAGGATCGCCCAGCCGTCGCCTGCAAGCAGCGGTCCCATCTGAAAGCGCGCAAGGCTGAAGCCGGCGAGAACGACCATTGCCGCCGACCCGCCGGGGATCGGCCACAGGACCTCGTGGTGCAGGACGACCAGAAGAATGGCAAGCGCACGGATCAAGAGGTCCGTGCCGATCCGTCGCGTGGCAGTCTCGCGCCGTTCCTGGAGCGATAGCTCGGCGATCGGCAAGGTCTCCCAGGTATCCGGAACTTGCCCCAGCGCCTTTTCCAGCCCGATCGACAGCTGAACGAAGCGTAAGGAATCGCCACCGAGCGAGACAAAGCTGTCGGACCGCTTCACCCGCTTCGGATAGAAGACCTGGGCAAAGAGCCCTTCGATACCGCCGTTATCATCACCGCCACTGGCCGCCGCCTGGCGGGCCGCCATGTTCAGCGCGTTGTAATCGATCTTGCCGCTGGCAAGCCGCGGCATCTCGGCAAGGGGCGTCGCCTTCAGGTGGGCCAATGTCAGCCCGCTTGCCTGCGCCAAGAGCCGCCTGATCTCTTCGGCATCGCGGCTGCCGGCGTAAAAGGCGTGAAGGCCGGCATCGTCGCCGACGACGGCAGCGGTGATGCCGCGCGCCTCGAGCCCCGCTTCCAGCACATCGTGCGCGATCCTGAACCCGGCGATCTTGGAGATCCGCTTCATGCGGCCGACGATCTGGAACAGGCCGTCGGCATGGCGCATGGCGAGGTCGCCGGTCCGCAATTCGGCAAGGTCGGCGCCGCGGCAGAGGTCATGCCGTGAAATGGCATAGCCCATCATGACGTTCGGGCCGCGATAGACGAGTTCGCCAGCCACGCCGTCGCTTTCGATCGGCACGCCGCTCTCGCTCACGATCAGAAGGCGTCCACCTGGAATGGCGACGCCGATCCTGTCCTCGTTGCCGGAAAGCTGAGCCGGCGGCACATAGGCGATGCGGGCGGTGGCCTCGGTCTGGCCGTACATGGCGAAGAAAGCCACACCCTGGGTGCCGAGATGGTCGTTGTAGAGTCGGATGACATCAGCGCTCAAGCGGCCACCGGCGACAGTCATGAAACGCAGCTTGGCGAAGCGACGGTCGCGGAAGCCCACTTTTTCCAGCAGCTCGTAGGAGTAGGGCACGCCCGAGAGGTTCGTGCTTCCGCTTTCCGCGAGACCATCGAGAAAACCGGCATCGAGGATGGAGCCGCCGGGAATATAGAGGCTGGCGCCGACGGCCAGGTGAGAATTCAGCACCGACAGGCCGTAGGAATAATGGAGCGGCAGGATCAGGCAGCCGCGATCTTCCGCCGTCAGGCCGAGATAGTCCGCGATCGCCACAGCGTTGGCGGAAATGTTTTCCCGCGAGAGACGCACGGCCTTGCCGCAACCGGTGCTGCCCGATGTCGAGAGCATGACGGCCAGTTCGTCATGGGGCGTCCGATCGCCTTGTCGCAGATGCTCCGTGCGCCAGCGGCCATCGATGCGACGGAAGCCGAAGTCTGGCTCGAAGGCATCGACCCAGGAGCCGGCAGCGCCGTTCTTCGGGGCTTGCATGGCGACGGCATGCCCGGCGGCGAGCGCTGCCAGATAGGCGACAATCGCATGCTCGCAAAGCTCGGCCTCGATCGTTACCAGCCCCCGCGGACCGCGAAAGGCAAGTGCCTGGCGGGTGACCCGCTCATGGAGTTCGCGATAGGTGACGATCCGTTGCCCGGAAAAGAGCAGCGCCGGCCGGTCGCCCCATTTCGCCAGATCCGCAATGAACGAGAGGGACATGCTTGACCGTCGCTGTTTGCCCGGGCTCGATGCCCGATTTAGCAGCGCCGAATATAATTGGTGACTAAAGGCGTCAAGTATAAAGATGGCGACAGTTGACGACCGTCCATTCCCCCGCGACATGCGGTTGCGGTGGACGGAGGGCCGATGGAATTTAGCAACCATACCGGGCGGGAATCGCCCAGAGCTCGAAATCTTCAGACTCCCTTAAATGCGGCCTTCTCATAGTGGCGGCTTATCAATCCAGAGATCGAGAAGCGACCGGGGGCCACGACAGAATGAACAGGCAAGTTCCAGCGGATGCCAGCCGATCGCAGGCGAGGCAGGCGGCGATCATTCTGAAGGTGGCGCATGCGATGTCGGCGCACGGGATCGCGGCCCTGCCCCGCAATTACGAGCTTGTCTACGAGGCGCTATCCGGTCGCCTGCCGGAGCTTTCCCGCGAACTCGCCGCACTCGGGCACAACCCGCAGCAGGATGCGCTGGATGCCCTGGGTCTCAGGCATCACCTCATCTCCCATGCAGCACTTGCCGCGGACCGCGCGAGAGCCGCTGGCCAGGAAGCGCTTGTCGAGATTGCCGGAAAGCTCAGGCTCGCCTTGCTGCAGAAACAGAGCTTCAAGGATGAACTGGACCATTTCGCCGGCCGCCTGGCCACGGACCCCGTTGCAGGCATGTCCGAATTCGCCGACGACGCCGCGCGACTGCGGGAAGCGGCTGGCCGTTTGACGAATGAAGAAGGCGCTCTCCAGCAGGCGCTGGAAACCAGCATGAGACATCTCGCCGAACTCGAAGGCGAGCTTGCCGAAAGCCGGCGATCCCTGACCCGCGACCCGGCCACGGGCCTGCCGAACCGCCTGGCGCTGACGGCAAAACTCGACTCGATCCTCGAAGCGGAACGGGCAGACCAGCCGGTTGCCCTGCTTCTTGCCTCGGTCGAAGGGCTGCGCGAAATGGCGGAGCACCACGGCGGCACGGTCGCCGCGAAGGCGCTTTCCAAGCTCTCGACGCTGTTTCGCAAGTCGATCAAGAAGGACGATTTCGTCGCCCGCGTGGGCCAGCAGGAGTTTGCCTTCGTGTGCCGGCATGTCAGCACCGAAAATGCCGAGGCCATTGCCCGGCGTCTGCGGCAGTCGGTGAAGGAACTGACGGTCACCCTCCCCGGACGGGCGCACACGGCCGAGACGCTTTCGCTTGCGGCCGGCATCACCCTTGCGCAACCGGCATCGACGAGCGCCGATCTGCTGACCCAGGCGGAGCAGGCCCTCGCCGGCGCACGCGATGGCGCCGGCATCCTGTGCTATTCGGCGGCCCTCGGCCGCGGCAGGGGCTACGGCCAGAGCGCCGCTTGACGCTTGCAAATCAGGCGGCGTCCGGGTGACGGCTTTCGTCGATTTCCGACGCCCTTTCACGCAGACAGCCGAGCAGCCGGAAGAATTCGGTGCGTTCACAATCGTCGAGCGCTGAGAACAGCTCATCGATCGTGCGATGGCGCGGCTGCAGTGCCGCCTCCAGCGCCAGCCGACCGCGGTCGGTGATCGAGATGATCTTCGCGCGGCGGTCTTCCGGATCCGGTTCGCGCAGGACCATGCCGTCCCGCTCCAGGCCATCGATCGCTTCGGTGACGGTTCTGGCCGCAAAGCCGAGCGCCGAGGCGATATCCGCGCAGCGACAGGGGCCGAGCGTGTTCAGATAAAACAGGAATTTGCTGCGCGCGAGCGAAACGCCTTCCTCCGACATCGATGCGTTCACCAGGCGATGAACGCAGTGGTAGAGCTCGAAGAGCCGCTCTGCGACTTCGACTTTTTCTGTCATGGCAATGTACCTCATTTGGCAACGCCAAAACGAAACAACCCGGCCCCGCGTGGGCGGGACCGGGTTGTTCGGTCAACCGTCTGGCGTGACTTACTGCTTGTTTTGGTCGGCCTCGCCGAAAGCCCTGGCGCCGCCATTGGCGATCGCGCCGGTTGCCGTCTTGTCGACGGATCTGTCTTCGATGCCCGCATAGTAGTCGCCGCGGCTTGCGGTCGCGGACACGCCGGTGCCGGCGGAGGCTTCGGCGCGGCCGGTAAAGAGCGGCGTGGAGCTCACACCCTCGTAGTAGCTTCCGCCTGCGACAGCGGCGGACGCACCGCCGAGCATGGCCGCCGCAACGAGGATTGCGGCAAAGGACTTCTTCATCAATCTGTTCCTTGGTGGAGGTAGAAGGTCGGGGACTAGGCCCGCATAGGCGCTTGGGGTCGCCTCATAGGATCATCACGGTGATCCATCAAATCCCTTGAAATGGGGTGCGGGCCAAAACCCGCGCCCCCTCATTCATCGCCGTTAGCGCGAAATGCCCTGGTAGTATTCGCCTTCGCCGCCGATCACGCTCTTCGGCGCGACGCTGAAGTTTGCGACCGAGCCGGTGTTGGTGCGATCGACATAGCCGGCTTCGGAGCTGCCTATGGTGAAGGACGACTTGCCGGTGACGGCCGGCGTGCGCTCGGTATAGAGCGGCGTCGGGCTGACGCCTTCATAGTAGCTGCCGCCGGCAAAGGCAGCAGAAGCGCCACCGAGGATAGCGGTTGCAACGAGAGCGGCGGAAAGAGCGGTCTGGATTGCGGTTTTCATGGTCTTCACTCCTGGGAGGCTCGTTCGGCTGAACGAGGTTTCATCAAAAATGTCCTTGGCCGGATCGGTCGTCCCTCGGAACGCGGGGCCTCTGCCACTGGCGTTCGGTCGATCGAGGCGGTCAGAAGAGCGTTCCCCGCCCTTCCGTTATTGAGATGGTCCCTCACGATGAGGATGTGTAGTATCGATTGTCGGAACGCCTTGTTCAAAAATCGATAACAATGACCTCTTGAATTCCCGACCCGCCACAGCGGTGGCAACAGCACGCCGACGCCTCTTGCCTTCCCGGCCAAGTCCGGGCAAAAGGCCGCAATGATCCAGATTTCCGGCCTTTCCGCCCGCATCGCGGGACGTCTCCTCATCGAAAACGCATCCGTGACGCTTCCGGCGGGCACGAAGGCGGGGCTCGTGGGCCGAAACGGCGCTGGCAAGTCCACGCTGTTTCGCATCATAACCGGCGAATTCGCGTCGGAAGCCGGCACGATCGCGCTACCCAAAAACGCGCGCATCGGCCAGGTCGCGCAGGAAGCGCCCGGCACAGAAGAACCGCTGATCGAGATCGTGCTCAAGGCGGACAAGGAGCGCACGGCGCTGGTCGCCGAAGCCGAGACCGCGACCGATCCGCACCGGATTGCCGAGATCCAGACGCGGCTTGCCGACATCGGCGCCCATTCGGCCGAAGCGCGTGCTGCAAGCATTCTCGCCGGCCTCGGCTTCGACCATGAAGCACAGCTGCGTCCCGCCTCGTCGTTTTCCGGTGGCTGGCGGATGCGGGTGGCGCTTGCGGGCGTACTCTTTTCCGAGCCGGATTTGCTGCTGCTCGACGAGCCGACCAACTATCTCGACCTTGAAGGCACGCTGTGGCTCGAGGATTACATCCGCCGTTATCCGCACACGGTCATCATCATCAGCCACGACCGGGACCTCTTGAACACCGCGGTCAATGCCATCGTGCATCTCGACCAGAAGAAGCTCACCTTCTATCGTGGGCCCTACGACCAGTTCGAGCGGCAGAAGGCGGAAGCCGACGAGCTGCAGATGAAGGCGAAAGCCAAGAACGACGCAGCGCGAAAGCACCTCCAGAGCTTCATCGACCGCTTCAAGGCCAAGGCCACCAAGGCGCGCCAGGCGCAAAGCCGCGTCAAGGCACTGGAGCGGATGGGCACGATTGCGGCCGTGATCGAAGATCATGTCCAGGGCTTCTCCTTCCCGGATCCGGAGAAGGAAGCGGCTTCGCCGATCATCGCCGTCACCGGAGGTACCGTCGGCTACGAGCCCGGCAAGCCCATCCTCAAGCGCTTGAACCTCCGGATCGACACGGACGACCGGATCGCGCTGCTCGGCTCGAACGGCAACGGCAAGTCCACTTTCGCCAAGTTCATCTCGGGTCGCCTCGCGCCAGAGGCGGGCGAACTGAAGATCGCTCCCAATCTCAAGGTCGGCTTCTTTGCCCAGCATCAACTCGACGACCTGATCCCGACGCAAAGTGCTGTCGAGCACGTGCGCCGGCGCATGCCGGAAGCGCCTGAAGCCAAGGTGCGCTCACGCGTGGCGCAGATGGGGCTTGCGACGGAAAAGATGGAAACGCCCGCCAAGGATCTTTCCGGCGGCGAAAAGGCGCGGTTGCTGATGGGCCTTGCCGCCTTCGACGCGCCGAACCTTCTGATCCTCGACGAGCCGACCAACCACCTCGACATCGACAGCCGCAACGCGCTGATCACCGCGCTCAACGACTATTCCGGCGCCGTGATCCTGATTTCACACGACCGGCACCTGATCGAAGCGACGGCCGACCGGCTGTGGCTGGTGCGCGACGGTACCGTGACGAGCTATGACGGCGACCTCGAAGATTACCGCAGCCTGATCGTCGGTGGCCCCAAGGCGAAGGACGAGAAACCGAGGCCGACCGGCGTCGACGACAGCCTTTCGAAGGCGGACCAGCGCAAGGTCAATGCCGACAAGCGCGCCTCGCTGGCGCCGCTCCGCAAGAAGATCAATGAAATCGAATCCTTGACCGGAAAGCTGGAGAAACTGATTCAGGCACTTGATGTGGAACTTGCCGATCCGGCGCTCTACGAAAAGTCGCCGGCCAAGGCTGCACAAAAGGCCAAGGAACGCTCCGACGCGGCAGCGAAACTCACGCATGCCGAAGAGCAATGGCTCGAACTTTCCGCCGAATATGAAGACGCGATGGCCGGCTGACAGAAGCCGGCCCCGCCGTCGCCTCCCCTCCGTCAGCCCAGCTCGAAAGTGGTAATTCCGTAGATTCGCGCCAGCGGCAGCCCCGGATCCGGCCCACGATACATGCGCGCGGTCTCAAACACGGGCTTGAGATTGTAGCGATCGCAAAGTGCCTTGGCCGAGGCGTTCGGTTCAGGGATGTCGACGTATACTTCGCTGCCGTTGACGCCGGCGGCAAGCTTGCGAAAGACCAGATCGGCGCCGGTCTCGGTGTCGGAAAAGAGCGGCCCGATTTTGAAGCCGTTGCGGCAGGCCCGGATCGTCCCATAGGCCGCCACCGCGCCATCGCGCAGCAGCAAGACGCTGCGCCGCCCGTCGCTCGCCTTCAGCCACTCGCGCAGAAACACCTCGCGACGCGCCGGGACGAAGCGGCGATCATAGTCGATGAGGAGCGGCATATGCACCGGCGCGACCTCCAGCAGATCCGCGCCCGGCGGCTCGACCACGTCGATGATGCCGCCGTAGCGGATGTTCGCGTGGGCGTAAGCGAAGCCGGACCGGCTATAGTTCTCCTGCTGCGCGACCACGCCGTCCAGACCGACGATGCGCCGATCGGCAACCGACATCGCCTGTTGCCACAGCTGCCGGCCGATGCCCCTGCCGCGATGGTCCGGCCGGGTGATGAAGACGCCGAGAAAGCCGAAGCTTTCGTTGTACCGCACCAGCGAGATCGCGGCGACCGGCCCCCCCTCTCCATCCGCCACCCAATAGCCCTCGGGGTCGGCTGCCCAGAAAGGCCCCGCGTCGCCGAGGCCGGGGTTCCACCCCTCTTCCGCGGCCCACTCGATCATGACGTCGAGTTCGGCTCGGCTTGCCCGACGGATCTGCTGCTGCATCGTTCACTCCCTTTCGGGCGCTCAGATCGCCCGATTGTCAGTCCGGTTGACGGGACGGCACCCGCAGTCCGCTGGTAAAGTTAGTGCGGCGGCGTTGAGAGGGAATGACAATCTGTCGATTTCGTCGAGATCGACGTCATGAACCGGCGCTGGAGCGGCGGCTTGCCCCAAGTGCACAATCTGCTACAAGAACCGGCAATAAGTCATACAAATTGAGCGGAACACCATGGCCCCCATCAAAATTGCCCTTGTCGGCATCGGCAAGATCGTTC
The DNA here is from genome assembly GCF_001429005.1 of Ensifer sp. Root954. Taxonomy (NCBI): domain Bacteria; kingdom Pseudomonadati; phylum Pseudomonadota; class Alphaproteobacteria; order Hyphomicrobiales; family Rhizobiaceae; genus Ensifer; species Ensifer sp. Root954. Next base: position 587,492 of record NZ_LMJM01000023.1, on the reverse strand, counting down.
GTGACCAGCACCTGCCGGCGATCGCCAGGAACAGCGACTACCAGCTGATCGCCGCCGCAAGCCGGCATGGGACGGTCGACGGCATCGACAACTTCAAATCGATCGAGGCGATGCTCGAGGCGGTTCCTGCGATCGAAGCCGTGTCGCTCTGCATGCCGCCGCAGTATCGCTACGAGGCAGCACGCGCAGCACTCGACGCCGGCAAGCATGTGTTCCTGGAAAAGCCCCCCGGCGCGACGCTCAGCGAAGTCGCCGACCTCGAGGCGCTGGCGGCATCGAAGGGGCTGTCGCTGTTTGCGAGCTGGCATTCGCGCTACGCGCCGGCCGTGGAGGCGGCAAGATCTTTCCTGACTTCCACGACGATCGATGATGTCCAAGTCATCTGGAAGGAAGATGTGCGCCACTGGCATCCGAATCAGGAATGGATCTGGGCGGCCGGCGGCCTCGGCGTCTTCGATCCGGGCATCAACGCGCTTTCGATCGTCACCCACATCCTGCCGCGCCCGCTGTTCGTAACCTCGGCCGTGCTGGAATTCCCTGAAAATCGCGACGCGCCGATCGCCGCCAACATCACCTTCACCGACGGGCAAAAGCTGCCGGTCACGGCGGAATTCGACTGGCGCCAAACCGGCAAACAGAGCTGGGACATCGTCGCCCGCACCGCGGCAGGCGAGATGGTGCTGTCAGAAGGCGGCGCCAAGCTCTCCATCGACGGCAAGCTCGTGCACGAGGAGCCGGAGCAGGAATACCCGATGCTCTACCGGCGATTCGCCGAAATCGTCAAAGCCGGCAAGTCCGACGTCGATCTGGCGCCGCTGCGGCATGTTGCCGATGCCTTCATGCTCGGCAAGCGCAAGTTCGTCGAGGCCTTCCACGACTGATCTTGCGGACGGGCCTGAAACAAGAAGCCCGCGGTCTCGGCCGCGGGCTTTTTCGTCGGAACATGTTGTAAAATCAGGCCTTCTTTTCCCAACGGCCGTCGCGGTTCTGCTGCCAGTAGGTGAGGCTGTGCCCCTCGCCCTTCAGCCGCTTCCAATGGCCGCGCGCGCCTTCGAGCTGTTCCTGGTCATAGCCGTCGAACATGAAGACGATGCGCTCATAGGCCGAAACATCAGGCGGGCTCGCGCCATCGATGACGAAACGGACCGTAGCCGCATTGGCGTTGCCGTCGTCGGCGACGAGCAGCACCGGCTGGTCCGCGGCGAAGTCGCCGGCGTCCGTGCCATGCGGCAGGAAGCTCTCGTCGCGGTAGACCCAGAGATGCGTGTCGAGCACATCGCGCCGCTCGGCATCAGTCGTCTGCACGACCACCCGCCAGCCGCGCTCAACACTCTTGTCGAGCAGCGGCGGCAGCGCGTCTTCGAGCTTCGATTCCGTCAGGTGGTAGAACAGGATCTCGGTCATGCCGCTTGTTTGCCGCCTTTCATCACGTCCGGCATTGCCGATCAGGCCTCGTAGCTCGCCCGCACCAGTTCATCGAGCAGGCGAACGCCGAAGCCCGAACCCCAGGACTGGTTGACCTCGTCGGTCGGCGCGCCCATCGCGGTGCCGGCGATGTCGAGATGCGCCCAGGGCGTGTCCTTGACGAAGCGCTTCAGAAACTGCGCCGCGGTCACCGCGCCACCGTGGCGGCCGCCGGTATTCTTCATGTCGGCGAACTTGCTGTCGATCATCTTGTCGTATTCCCGGCCGAGCGGCATGCGCCACAGGGGCTCATGCGTCGCGATGCCGGCGGCGAGAAGCTGCCCGGCCAAGCGGTCGTCGTTGGAGAACAGGCCTGCATGATGCGTAGCCAGTGCAACCATGATCGCGCCCGTCAGCGTCGCAAGATCGATGATCGCCTGCGGCTTGAAGCGGTCGTTGCAGTACCAGAGCGCATCGCAGAGCACGAGGCGACCTTCGGCATCGGTGTTGATCACCTCGATCGTCTGGCCGGACATCGAGGTCACGATGTCGCCCGGGCGCTGGGCACTGCCATCGGGCATGTTTTCCACAAGGCCGATGATGCCGATGGCATTGACCTTGGCTTCGCGGGCAGCCAGCACATGCATGAGGCCGGTGACTGCAGCAGCACCGCCCATGTCGCCCTTCATTTCCTCCATCCCGGCGGCAGGCTTGATCGAGATGCCGCCGCTGTCGAAGACGACACCCTTGCCGACGAAGGCGAGCGGACGGTCTTTGGACTTGCCGCCCTTCCACTGCATGATGACGAGGCGTGGCGGGCGGCTCGAGCCCTGTGCAACGCCGAGCAGCGCGCCCATGCCGAGCTTCTTCATTTCCTTTTCGGTGAGGATCTCCACCTCGACGCCGAGCTTTTCCAGTTCCTTCGCCTTGGCGGCAAACTCGACCGGGCCCAACACGTTTGCCGGTTCGTTCACCAGATCACGGGCGAGAAACACGCCTTCGGCAACGGCCTGCGCCGCCGTGAACGCCTTTTTCGCCGCGATGACCGTTCCGGTGACGATCGTCACCTTGGTCGGCTTGCCGGATGATTTCGCGTCGTCGTCGGCCTTCTTGGTCTTGTAGCTGTCGAAGGCGTAGGCATTCATCTCCATGCCGAGCGCGAAGTCGGCGGCCGCCTTGCCGGTCACGTTGACCTCGGGCGCGTCGATGAAGACCGTCACCTTGTCGGCCGAACCAAGCTTCGCAGCCACAGCTCCGCCCGCCTTCAACCAGTCGTGGTCGGTCAGGGCATCCGCATCTCCAAGGCCGAGCACGACGATTCGATCGGCCGGCGAACCGTGCGGCGCGACGATGTCGAGGGAGGAGAACGCCTTGCCGGTAAACTTCTTGATCTTCGCCGCCCTTGCGACGACGTTCTCGGGGTCGGCGACATCGGCGCCGGCAGCCGCCGACGCGCCCGCGCTCTTCAGCAGAACGGCGACGCCACCGCTCGGCTTATGGGACTTGGCAAAGGTGAACTCAAACTTCATCGACATTGAAAACTCCGGGTATTCCTGATCTGGCGCAACCCTTTGGATCGAATGGATCTTTCCACAGGGGTCGAGCATCAGGCCAAGGGGATCGAGGCCGCACAACGCATCCGGACGACACGGCAGGGCCTATGGCAAGCCGCCTGTTACCGGGCGGTTACAGTGGCAAATATTCGCATCATTCGCCACCGTCAAAGCTGTGGTCGGCACCCTTCTCGCTTTTCAACCGCTTGGCAAGATGCCCGCAGATGTTTACATGCGGTTAACCGAGGTTCTTCGCCTTAAATTATCCCTGTTGCTACACAATTCGGGCGGCACGAGATGAGTTGGCTAAGAACCGGGCTTCGGTTTGCGGACACGGGAAAAGCCCGGTTCGTTACCGCCGCCGGAACAGAAACATGAGCAGGATTTTGGACCGGACACGGGCATGAAGCTGATCGAACGCTACATATTCCGGCGTGCCGTGATCATGTTCCTGGCGACGCTCCTGCCGTTGCTTGGCATCACCTGGACGACTCAGGCGCTGACCAACGTCAACCTCGTCACCGACAACGGCCAATCCGTGCTCGCCTTCGCCAAGGTGGCGACCCTCATCCTGCCTTCCGTCATCACGATCATCCTGCCGTTTGCGCTGGTAATCGGCGTCACGCAGACGCTGACGACGATGAACACCGATTCGGAGCTGACGGTCCTCAACGCCGCCGGCAGCTCGCGCATGGCGATCATCCGGCCGGTGGTCTACCTGGCATTGGGCCTCAGCGTGCTTTCCTTCGTGGTCGACAATTTCGTCGAGCCCTATTCGCGTATGGCCTTGCGCAAGATGCTGGCAACCGCCAACGCCGATCTGCTGTCGTCCGTCGTTCAGGAGAACACCTTCCGCAAGGTCGCAGACAATCTTTATGTCCAGGTTGGCGCGCGGCGGGGCGGCGGCGTGCTGCAGGGCATCTTCGTCGCCGATTCGCGCAATCCGAGCTTCGAGCTCGTCTATTATGCCCGCGAAGGCGCCATCGACGACAAGAGTTCGGCCCTGGTGATGAAAGACGGGGAAGTGCAGCGCAAGCTCCCCGACGGCAGCGTGTCGATCATCAAATTCGACTCCTACGCCTTCGATCTCGCCGACATGACCAAGACGACGCGCGAGGCGACCATTCGGGCAAAGGACCGCGACCTTCCCGGCCTGATCAATCCGGACCCGGAAGATCACGTCTACAAGAACAATCCGCTCGCCTTTACCGCCGAGCTCAACCGTCGCTTCACGGAATGGACCTTCCCCCTTCTCTTCGGCCTGATTGCGCTGGTCTTCAGCAGTGACGCACGCTCCCACCGCGAAGCTCGGCTTCATCCGATGGTCAGCGCGCTCGGCACGGCCCTGCTCATCCGCTGGATGACGTTCTATGCCGGCAACAGCGCCGAGGACTCCGTGTGGTTCGTGCCGTTGATGTATGCCGTGCCGCTGATGGCGGGCGCCCTCTGCATTCACCAGCTCGTCAGCAACAGGCGACTGGACATTCCGATGACCGGGCAGGAAAAGCTGCAGGAACTCCTGGTTCGCCTGCGCCTGATGCGGCCTGACGCCGAGAAAGGGCAGCCGTCATGATGGGCACGCTCGGCCGCTACTTCTTCATGCGCTACGTGATCACGACGTTCTGGTTCCTCGTCGGGATCTTCTCGCTGGTGTTCATCATCGACTTCAGCGAACAGGCAAGCCGGCTGGCAAACCTGCCGCGCTACAGTATCTCCGGCGCCCTGTTGATGACCGCGCTCCGGATCCCGCTGATCCTCCAGCAGACGATACCCTTCGTCGCGCTGTTTTCGGCCATGGCGGCGCTGATTTCGCTCAACCGCCGCTACGAGCTGGTCGTGACCCGCGCAGCCGGTATTTCCGTCTGGCAGTTCCTGCGGCCCTTCATCCTCGGCTCCTTCCTCTTCGGCGTGCTGGCGGTCGTGGCGCTCAACCCGCTTGCTGCCTGGGGAACGAAGCGCGGCGAGGCGCTTTTGGCCGAATGGGGCTCCACGCGGAACGCCGATGCCGGCTCGATCCCGTGGCTGCGGCAGATCTATAATGGCACGGACACGATCATCGGCGCGCGCTCGGTTCAGGACAACGGCACGACGCTTCTCAACGTCACCGTCATCCACTTTGATCCACAGGGCACGATCATTCTGAGACAGGATGCGGCATCGGCGAAACTCGAAGATGGTTACTGGCTTCTTAACGACGTCACGGAAACGCGCAACGGACAGCTTCCGCAACGTTTGAAAACAGCACAGCTGGCCACCAATCTTAAGCCGGAGTTTGTTCAGGAACGCCTTGCAAAGGCTGATTCCATTCAGTTTTTCGACCTGCCGCGCAAGATCGAAGTGGCCCGCTCCTTCGGTTTTTCGACCAACGGCATGGAAACTCAATTCCACTCAATGTTGTCGTTGCCGCTGCTGCTCGTCGCCATGACGCTGATCGCCGCTTGCGTGTCGCTGAAATTTAGCCGGTTTAACCAATCGCGCTCCGTAATTCTCGGTGGCATCCTTTCAGGCTTCGTGCTTTATGTCGTCACCGTGCTTGTCAAAGCATTCGGGAGCAGCGGCATTGTGCCTCCTTTCGTTGCAGCCTGGTTGCCAGTTGTTGTAGCGATGGCGCTGGGCTCGACGATTCTTTTAAATCAGGAGGATGGCTAGTGGCGGTAGTGAACCGCAAACGTATAAGGCTGATCAACGCTGCCCTGCTTGCAGGCGTGGCGCTGCAGACACTTGCCATGGGAATGAGTGCGCCTGCAATGGCGCAGCAGGCTTCGGACCGCCTCGATTCGTTGCGCCCGAACATGCCGGAAGACGCCAAGCTGCTTCTGTCCGCCAATGAGCTCGTCTACAACAAGGACGCCGAAAAAGTGATCGTGCGCGGCAACGTGCAGATCGATTACGGCGGCTACAAGATGGTGGCCCGTCAGGTCGAGTACGACCAGAAGAATGGCCGCATCTATGCATCCGGGGAAATCCAGTTCATCGAGCCGGGCGGCAATGTCGTCTATGCCGACAAGATGGATGTCACCGACGATTTCGGGGACGGTTTCCTCGATCAGATGCGCATCGAAACCACCGATCTGACGCGGCTTGCTGCCACGAGCGGCGAGCGCCGGAACGGCGAAGAATTCATCCTGAACGAGGCCGTCTATACGGCTTGCACGCCGTGCTCGACCAAGCCGGAACATCGCTCGCTGTGGCACATCAAGGCGCAGCGCGTCATCCAGAACGGCCGCACGCGGACCATCCGTCTGGAGAACGCCCGCTTTGAGCTGTTCGGCAAGCCGATCGCCTATATTCCGGTCATGGAGCTGCCGGACCACACCGTCAAGCGCAAGAGCGGTTTCCTGTTCCCGACGTTCCGCTCGGCCCAAAAGCTTGGTGTTGGTGTCGGCGTCCCCTACTACTGGGCGATCTCGCCCTATATGGACGCGACGGCCACGCTGACCGGCCTGACGCGGCAGGGCTTCCTGTTGGAGGGAGAATTCCGCCAGCGGTTCCACAACGGCTTCCATACGCTGAACTTCGCCGGCATCAGCCAGCTCGATAAGGGCAAGTTCACGCCCGGCACCGTCGACGCGATGCATACCAATCGCGGCATGATCGCATCGAAGGCTGAGTTCGAGATCAATCCGCGCTGGACCTTCGGCTGGAACGTACTCGTCCAGTCCGACGCCAACTTCGCCAAGACCTACGAGCTGTCGACGTTCGACGGCACCACCTATACGAACCAGGCCTACCTGACGGGGCTCGGCAAGCGGAACTACTTCGATCTGCGCGCCTTCTACTTCGACATTCAGGACGCCGACGCCAACAGCATCGAGGAAAACCAGCAGCCGGCGGCGCAGGTCCTCGACTATTCCTACAAGGCGCCTGATCCCGTGCTGGGCGGCGAACTTTCCGCGACGTTCAACTTCACGAACGTGAAGCGCAACCGGCTCGACGCGTTTACCCAACCGGGCGTGGTCCGCTTCCGCGGCCTAGAAGGCACCTCGCACCGCCTGACCGGCGAGCTCGAGTGGAAGCGCACCTTCATCGCCCCGGGCGGCCTGGTCCTCACGCCGCTGCTGGCGGCGCGCGGCGATGCCATCGGGCTGAACATGGACAATCCGGGTCCGGCCTATACCGGCGACTTCAACACGAGCGATGCGGCAACGCGGCGCATGTTGACCGCAGGCCTCGAAGCCCGCTACCCGATCCTGTTCGTCGGCGAGGACAGCAGTCACGTTGTCGAGCCGATCGCACAGCTCTACGCGCGCCCGAACGAGCAATATGCCGGTGGCCTGCCGAACGAAGACGCGCAGAGCTTCGTGTTCGACGCAACGAACCTCTTTGACCGCGACAAGTTCTCCGGTTTCGACCGGATCGAGGGCGGCACCCGCGCCAATGTCGGCTTCCGCTACACGGGGACCTTCGACAGCGGCTACGGCCTGCGTGGCATCGTCGGCCAGTCGTTCCATCTGGGTGGCCTGAACTCGTTTGCGACGGACGACCTGGTCAAGGCCGGGGCGAATTCCGGTCTTGAGACCAAGAGCTCTGACTACGTTGCCATGTTCGGCATCGACGCACCGTCAGGTCTGATGGCGAGCGTTTCCGGCCGCCTGGACGAAAAGGACCTGTCGCTGCGCCGCGCCGATACCACCGTCGGCTATCTCGGCACGACCTGGCAGGCCGCGATGACCTATACGCGCATCGAAGCGCAGCCGCTCTACGGATCTCTGTCCAACCAGGACGAAATCCAGACCGCCGCCGCCTACCGGTTCCACGACTATTGGTCGGTGTTCGGCGCGATCACCTATGACATCAACAAGGATGTCATCTCACGCAACGGTTTCGGCATCACCTACGACGATCAGGACACGCTGTTCTCGATCGTCTACAAGCAGGAACGCGATACCGATGCCAATGTCGCGAACGACTGGTCGATCGGCGCGAGAATCAGCTTCCGTACGCTCGGCGACGTGAACGTCGGCGACACCAAGTTCGAAGAGCTCGACTATTATTGATATCGTCAAGCGAGTGGGCGAGCCAAAAGTTCGCCCACTCGTCGATATCGGCACCGTCAAACGGTCTTGTCATCGTTTGGCCGCATGTATTATGCATTCCCTCCGACAAGATAAGGCAACGGCGCAAGGCCGGCAGGCGGACAAAGCCTGTCGACGGTGATAGTCCGGGATATAGGAAAAGAGAATGGGCGGGAAAATGTCGATCTTGAGGACACTGTCGGTACTGGCTTTGGCCGGCACCTTGAGCGTTGCAATATGCTCCGGAGCTCAGGCAGCAGCGAGCACGGTCAAGGTAACGGTCAACAACACGGTGATTACCTCCGGCGACATCGCCAAGCGCGTGGCCTTCCTTCGCCTGCAGCGCCAGAAGGGCGGCAACGACGAAGCCAAGAAGCAACTCGTCGACGAAGTTCTCAAGCGTGCCGAGATCGCACGCATCGGCCAGTCCGTCAGCACGCAGGAAGTCGATGCCGCCTATGCGCGCTTCGCCTCGGGCAACAAGCTTTCGACCGAGCAGCTCGGCAAGATTCTCGATCAGGCCGGCGTCGGCTCCGAACATTTCAAGCAATTCATCGCCGTGCAGATGAGCTGGCCGCGTGCGGTCAACTTCCGTTACGGCAGCTCTAACCGCCTCCAGGGCGCCGACCTCGTCAAGCGCATGATGGAAGGCGGCGGACAGAAGCCGGTGACCACCGAGTATTTCCTGCAGCAGGTGATCTTCGTCATTCCCGAGAAGAAGCGCGGCGCGATCACCGCGAAGCGGCAGGCGGAAGCCAACGCCTCGCGCGCTCAGTTCCCGGGCTGCGAAACCTCGAAGGTGTTTGCCGCCAACTATCGCGACGTGTCGATCCGCAGCCTCGGCCGCATGCTTGCCCAGCAGCTGCCTGACGAATGGAAGCCGCTGATCGAGAAGGCCGGCGAGAATGGCACCACCGGAACCCGCGTGACAGAAAAGGGCGTCGAGTACCTGGCGATCTGCAAGAAGCGTGAGGTCAACGACGACACCGCCGCCGAAATCGTCTTCCGCGCCGAGGATATCGGCAAGAAGAAGGCCGGTGGCGAAGACCCGAACAGCGAGAAGTACCTCGAGGAGCTGCGCAAGAAGGCGCAAATCGTCAACAAGTAATCACGACGGAAACATGCGCGAAACTACCGGCGGGCCTCTCGCCCTGACCATGGGCGACCCGGCCGGTATCGGGCCGGACATCAGCCTCTCGACCTGGCTCGGCCGCCGCGACCATGCGACGGCCCCCTTCCTTTTCATCGGCGACCCCGCAGTCCTTGCCGCGCGCGCCTCGATGCTCGGCTACACGGTGTCCATCCGCGAGACGGATTGCGCCGGCGCCCTCTCCCTCTTCGACACGGCGCTGCCGGTCCTGCCGCTTGCCTGCCCTGCCCCGGTCAAGGCCGGCGAGCCCGACACCGTCAATGCCAGCGCCGTGATCGGGGCGATCGACACGGCCGTGCGACTGGTGACCGCCGGACAGGCCTCGGCCGTGGTCACGAACCCGATCGCCAAGGCGGTTCTCTATGACGCCGGCTTCCGCTTCCCGGGCCATACCGAATATCTCGCCGATCTTGCCGAAAAGGCGACGGGACAGCCGGTGCTGCCGGTGATGATGCTGGCCGGACCGAAGCTGCGCGCCGTTCCCGTCACCATCCATATCCCCTTGAAGGACGTGCCGGAGCAACTGACGCCGGACCTCATCTACCGCACCTGCGCGATTACTGCGGCCGACCTTCGCAATCGTTTCGGACTTCGACAGCCACGGCTCGCGATCGCCGGGCTGAACCCGCATGCGGGCGAAAACGGTGCGCTCGGTCTCGAGGACGACGCCGTCATCCGGCCCGTCATCGACAGGCTGCGTGCGGAGGGTATCGATGCGGTCGGCCCGCTGCCGGCAGATACGATGTTCCATGATCGCGCACGCGCCACCTACGACGTGGCCATCTGCATGTATCACGACCAGGCGCTGATCCCGGCCAAGGCGCTCGGCTTCGACGATAGCGTCAACGTCACGCTCGGTCTTCCCTTCATCCGCACGTCGCCCGACCACGGCACGGCCTTCGGCCTTGCCGGCAAGGGCGTCGCCCGCGACGACAGCCTTCGGGCCGCGCTCGACCTTGCCGCATCGCTTGCGGCCAATATGCCAGGAGATACCCGCTGATGGCCGCCCTTGACGGTCTTCCTCCGCTACGCGACGTAATCCAGCGTCACGGCCTCGATGCCAAGAAGGCGCTCGGCCAGAACTTCCTGCTCGATCTCAACCTGACGCAGAAGATCGCGCGGACCGCCGGTTCGCTCGAAGGGGCAACGGTCATCGAGGTCGGCCCCGGACCGGGAGGCCTCACCCGCGCCATCTTCGCGCTCGGTGCCAAGAAGGTCATTGCGATTGAGCGGGACGCGCGCTGCCTGCCGGCACTTGCCGAAATCGGCGCGCATTATCCCGATCGGCTACAGGTCATCGAAGGCGATGCTTTGAAGACGTCGTTCGAGACGCTTGCCGACGATGGGCCGGTCAAGATCATCGCCAACCTGCCCTACAATGTCGGCACTCAGTTGCTCGTTAACTGGCTGCTGCCCGAGCGCTGGCCGCCCTTCTGGCAGTCGCTGACGCTGATGTTCCAGCGCGAAGTGGGCCTGAGGATCGTCGCCGACGCGGATGACGACCACTATGGCCGCCTCGGCGTGCTCTGTGGTTGGCGCACAAAGGCGCGGATGGCATTCGACGTGCCGCCGCAGGCCTTTACGCCACCACCGAAGGTGACGTCGTCCGTGGTCCATCTGGAGCCGGTGGAAAACCCGATCCCCTGCTCGGTCGCGGCGCTCGAGAAAGTGACGCATGCAGCCTTCGGCCAGCGCCGCAAGATGCTGCGGCAGAGCCTGAAGCCACTCGGTGGCGAGGCGCTGCTTGCCAAGGCCGATATCGACCCGCAGCGACGCGCCGAAACACTTTCGGTGGAAGAGTTCTGTCGCCTGGCCAACTGCCTCTGAGCGGGCATATGGATCGCAAGGTGCGCGCTACAAATAGCGTGAATCAAAAATGGCTCCTCACGGAGCCATTTCTTTTGAAGCCTTAGAACGGGTTTTCGGTCAGCAGCCCGTTGACGAAATCGAACAGGCCGGGGCGCCGGTCGCGGCGCAGGCGTTCGGCCTCGACGATCGCACGCACGGATGCAAAGGCGCGGTCGAGGTCGTCGTTGAGCACGATGTAATCATACTCCCGCCAGTGCTCGATCTCGGCGCGCGAGTTGGCAAGGCGCGTGGCGATCACCTCTTCGCTGTCTTCGGCGCGACGATGCAGGCGTGACTGCAGTTCAGCCATTGACGGCGGCAGGATGAAGATCGAGACGACGTCGCCCGCCATCTTCTCCTGGAGCTGCTGAGCGCCCTGCCAGTCGATATCGAACAGCATGTCCCGGCCCGCGGCCATGGCCGCCTCGACCGCATCTCGCGGCGTGCCGTAGAAGTTGCCGTGCACCTCCGCCCATTCGAGCAGCGAGTCGGTGGACCTCAGCGCCTCGAACTCGCGGATCGACTTGAAGTGATAGTGCCGTCCATCGATCTCGCTTGGTCGCCGCTGACGCGTCGTCACGCTGACCGAAATGCTCATCTCCGGATCGGCTTCCAGGAGGTTGCGCGCAATGGTCGACTTGCCTGCGCCCGACGGCGAGGAAATGACGAGCATCAGCCCACGACGGGCGATCTTGATGGGCGAAGGGGTCGCCGGGTTCATACCTTACTCCAGATTCTGGACCTGTTCGCGGAACTGGTCGATGACGACCTTCAGCTCGATGCCGGCGGCAGACACAGCGGCCGCGTTGGACTTGGAACAGATCGTATTCGATTCTCGGTTAAATTCCTGTGCGAGGAAATCGAGCTTGCGCCCGACGGGACCGCCCTTCGACAGAAGCTCCCGGGCGGCAACGATGTGGGAACCAAGCCGGTCGATCTCTTCGCGAAGATCCGCCTTGGTGGCGAGCAAAGCGACTTCGGCATGGAGCCGGTCCCGGTCGAGCGACGAGCCGTTGTCCATCACCAGAGCCACCTGCTGCGCCAGCCGACCGGCAATCGCAGCGGCGCTACGTGACGGGTCGGACTCAACCGTCGCCGTCAGCCGCTCGATCGTCTCGACCTGTCCCAGCAGGATCTGACAGAGTGCCGCGCCCTCGTCTTCTCGCATCGCGCGCAAATCGGCGAGCGCACCCGCCAGACCTGCCAGAATACCGGCATCGAGCGCCGCACGCTCTTCTTCGCTTTCTTCCGGCTCGCGGAAGTCGACGATGCCGCGGATCGAGAGAAGCGTGTCGAACCGGAGTGGCGCGGGATCGACGAGATCACCGAGCTGGCCGCGCAGGTTCAGCACCGCCGTCAAGGCTGCCTGGTTGACCACGGCCTCGACGGCCGCCTCGCCGCCGCTGACGGAGAGGCCGATCTGAAGATTGCCGCGGGAAAAATACTCCGCTGCGAGCTTGCGCACCTCGGGCTCGAAGCGCTCGAGCCCCTGCGGCAGGCGCAGCCTGAGGTCCAGGCCCTTGCCGTTGACGGAGCGCAGCTCCCAGGCCCAACGACGGCGGCCGCTGCTGCCTTCTCTCCGGGCAAAGCCGGTCATCGATTGGAGCGGCATCATCACCTCCGTTGCGGTTTCAGCAGAAGCAATAAGGCGACGGCGCGGCATCCCGCAAGGGATATCCGCGCCGTGATTCGTCCGTCCACAATGCAAGCACCGCTGCGCGGCTATGCGCCGCCAGCAGTCGGCGTTATTGCGGCTGCGTGGCTGCCGGTTCGGCGGTGCCCGCGTCAGCCGCAGCCTTCGCCGCTTCTGCCGCCCGCTCCGCCTCGACCTTGCGCCAGCGGCGGACATTGGCATTGTGCTCGTCGAGCGTCTCGGCAAAGACGTGGCCGCCCGTGCCATCGGCAACGAAGTAAAGCTCAGGCGTGCGCGACGGATTGGCGACCGCTTCCAGCGCTGCACGACCAGGATTGGCGATCGGCGTCGGCGGCAGCCCCTTGATGATATAGGTGTTGTACGGCGTCTGCTTGTCGATGTCCGACTTCAGGATAGGCCGGTCGGCCGGCTTTCCGTCGCCGCCGAAGATGCCATAGATGATCGTCGGGTCGGATTGCAGCCGCATGCCCTTGTCGAGCCGGTTGATGAAGACGGAGGCGACGCGCGGACGCTCGTCGGCGCGACCGGTTTCCTTCTCCACGATCGAGGCAAGCGTCACGAGCTCCTCAACCGTCGACACCGGCAGGTTGGGATCGCGCTTTTCCCAGATCTGGCCGACCAGCACCTTCTGGGCTGCGGCCATCTGCTGGACGATCTCGCCGCGCTTGGTGCCGCGCGTGAACTTGTAGGTGTCCGGCATCAGGGTGCCTTCCGGCGGCAGCTCCGTCGGCAGGTCGCCGACGAGCACCGGATCGTCGGCCAGCCTGTGGAACATCTGCTTGACGGTCAGGCCTTCCGGCAGGGAAACGGAGTAGAGGATCGACTTGCCCGACTTCAGAAGCTGCATGACCTCCTGCATCGACGAGCCGGCCTTGATCTCATATTCGCCGGCCTTCAGCGTCTCGTTGTCGAGGTAGGCTTCGGAAACGAAACGGAAAACGCGCGCATCGGTGATGATGTTGCCGCGCTCGAGCCCGCTGGCGATCTCGCTCATGCCGGCGCCGCCCCGGACGATGAAGTTCTGGTTCGCCTGCAGCGGACCCGGCCTTTCGTACTGGTGCATCGCATAATAGACCGTGCCGGCGGCGGCGAGCGCGGCAAAGACAATGACGGTCATGACGAAGTTCAGGAAGATCACGACCTGGCTGCGGGCCTTGCGCGATCGTTTCGGCGGTTGCGGCACTTTTTCCGGACGCAGCGCCTCGTTTGCCGATTTCGGAATGATCGGTCCGTTGCTCGCGTTTTCACTGCGGCCAAATTGCGCCGCGCCGTTATCGTTTGAGTCGCTCACGATTATCCCGAACCCGAAATTCGCGGCCTCATTCTCTTCCTGCTTCCGGTGCGAATTTCGGACTGGACCGTGGCAGGCATAGGTCAAATTTATAAAACGGTGCCGCCCAGAAGGCCGACATCCGCAGTTACTCAAAAATCCGCAGTCGGTGCAATCTCACCGAAGAACCACAGAAATGTGTCGAATCACCGTCCGTTCAAGAGAACGCGGCGGACGACCGACACTTTAGTCCGGAACCACGGCCCGCGGCAAAAACCCGGCAAACCGCAATTCCAGGCAATGACTGAAGGGCAATCTGACAGATATGCCTTGCGCGAACATCGCGGTCGGCGAGCGCCGTCTTCCGTGACGACACCTCCTCCCACCACATGCTTGTAGCGAGCAATACGGCAAAAGCTGGATCATCGCGCCGCCTTTGACGGTCGGCGCGACAATTGGCTCAAGCGACGCTCCGGGCGCGCGATCAGGCGCCGGTGTAGCGGCGCAGGACCAACGAGGCGTTGGTGCCGCCGAAGCCGAAGGAATTCGAGAGCGCCACGTTGATTTCGCGCTTGCGCGCGACATGCGGCACGAGGTCGATCTTCGTCTCGATCGACGGATTGTCGAGGTTCAGCGTCGGCGGCGCAATGTTGTCGCGGATCGCCAGCGCCGAGAAGATCGCTTCCACCGCGCCGGCAGCGCCGAGCAGGTGGCCGATGGCCGACTTGGTCGAGGACATCGAGATCTTCGACGCGTGTTCGCCGACCAGGCGCTCGACGGCGCCAAGCTCGATCGTGTCGGCCATGGTGGAGGTGCCGTGGGCGTTGATGTAGTCGATATCGGCAGCCGTCAGGCCGGCTCGCTTCAGCGCCATCTGCATGCAGCGATAGGCACCGTCGCCATCTTCCGACGGAGCGGTGATGTGGAACGCATCGCCCGAAAGGCCGTAGCCGACGACCTCCGCATAGATCTTGGCGCCACGGGCCTTGGCATGCTCGAGCTCTTCGAGGATGACGACGCCGGCGCCCTCGCCCATGACGAAACCGTCACGGTCGATATCGTAGGGGCGCGAGGCCTTCTGCGGATCGTCATTGTGCTGGGTCGATAGCGCCTTGCAGGCGGCAAAGCCGGCGAGCGAGATCCGGCAGATCGGCGATTCCGCACCACCGGCCACCATGACGTCGGCATCGCCGAGCGCGATCAGGCGGCTCGCGTCGCCGATCGCATGCGCGCCGGTCGAACAGGCGGTGACGACAGAGTGGTTCGGACCGCGCAGCTTGTGGCGGATCGACACCTGGCCCGAGGCAAGATTGATGAGCCGGCCAGGAATGAAGAACGGCGAGATGCGGCGGGGACCCTTGTCGCGCAGCGTGTAGCCGCCTTCGACGATGCCTTCGAGACCGCCGATGCCCGAACCGATCAGCACGCCGGTCGCGATCTGGTCTTCATCGTTCTCCGGCTTCCAGCCGGCATCGGCCAGCGCCATGTCGGCCGCAGCCATCGCGTAGACGATGAACGGATCGACCTTGCGCTGCTCCTTCGGCTCCATCCAGTCGTCGGCATTGAAGGTAGCATCGGTGCCGTCGCCGAAGGGAATGCGGCAGGCAATCTTGGCAGGAAGGTCCTCGACCTCGAATTCGGTCACCTTGCGCGCGGCATTGTGCCCGGCAAGCAGGCGCGCCCACGTCGCCTCAGTTCCGCAACCCAAGGGAGATACCATGCCGGTACCGGTGATAACGACACGTCTCATAGTCCGCGACCCACCCTGACTTTTCCATTTCAGAGCCGGATCGGACCACGTGTAACGAACCCGATCCGGGCATCCATTTTAAGGTTCTTATTCACGATCAGAGGGATATGCGGGAAACGCTTGCTGATCGAAATCCCCGCTCAGCGCGGGATAGCCCACTTCCCTGGGCTGAAACGGGCCGCTTTAGGCGGCCCGTCCACGGCCGAAGCCGCTTTAAGGTATTAGGCCTGAGCCTTTTCGATGAACTTGACGGCGTCGCCGACAGTCAGGATCGAGTCAGCAGCGTCGTCCGGGATTTCAACGCCGAATTCTTCTTCGAAAGCCATGACCAGTTCGACGGTGTCGAGCGAGTCCGCGCCGAGGTCGTCGATGAAGCTTGCGCCTTCGCTGACCTTTTCGGCGTCGACGCCAAGATGATCAATAACAATTTTCTTTACGCGTTCTGCGATATCGCTCATGTCGGAGTTCCTCGACCTTCGTTTCTGTAGGCGCCTATTCCGGCACCGGTACTCTTCTGTAAGCCTGATAGACCAAGACGGCCCACCCGGCAATCCATCCAACCGGAACTGCGGCAAACCCAAGGCAGCCAAGGCTGCCGGGCACCTGGCGGGACCGGTCGACTGCTAACAGTCATGGCCCGATTAACACGGTTTAACGCTGTCGCAAAGTCCGAAAATGCCTGTCATTCGCTTGCTCAACATTGAATTTCAGGCATTTGGCAGGCGGCGTCCCGGGACGTTGAAGATCGCCCACCGCACAATCTCGGCGGGCGGCCCGTCCTGGAAAGCGGATCAGATCATGGCCATGCCGCCATTGACGTGAATCGTCTGGCCGGTGACGTAGCCCGCTTCGTTGGAAGCGAGGTAAACGACCGCCGAAGCGATTTCAGCGCCGGTGCCCATCCGCTTCATCGGGATCGCGCCCATGATCGCGTCCTTCTGCTTGTCGTTGAGCTTGCCGGTCATCGCGCTTTCGATGAAGCCCGGAGCCACGCAGTTGACCGTGACGTTGCGCGTCGCGATTTCCTGGGCCAGCGACTTGGAGAAGCCGATCATGCCGGCCTTGGAGGCGCAGTAGTTCGCCTGGCCGGGGTTGCCGGTGACGCCGACGATGGAGGTGATGTTGACGATGCGGCCGAAACGGCGACGCATCATCGGATGGGTGAGTTCGCGCGTCAGGCGGAACACGGCCGTCAGGTTCACTTCGAGAACGGCATCCCAGTCCTCGTCGCTCATGCGCACGAAGAGACCGTCCTTGGTGATGCCGGCATTGTTGACGAGGATGTCGACGCCGCCAAGCTCGGCTTCGGCCTTCTCGCCGAGCGCCTTGACTTCGGCGCGGTCGGAAAGGTTTGCCGGGAAGAGCTGCACGCGATCGCCAAGTTCGTTGGCAAGCGCTTCCAGCTTTTCGACGCGGGTGCCGTGCAGACCGACGGTCGCGCCCTGGGCGTGCAGCATGCGGGCGATTTCTTCGCCGATACCACCGGATGCACCGGTAACGAGAGCCTTGCGGCCGGAAAGATCAAACATCTCTTTGATTCCTTATAACTGGAGCGCCTAGGCGTTCGCTCAGGCGAGCAAGGCGGCGAGTGCTGCGTCGATATCGGCGGGCGTATTGACGGCGATACCGTTGACGGTCTTGTCGATGCGGCGGGCAAGCCCGGTCAGGACCTTGCCGGAGCCGAGTTCATAAAGCGTCGTGACATTGTTGGCGGCAAACCATTCGACCGTCTCGCGCCAGCGGACCTGGCCGGTGACCTGCTCGACCAGCAGCCGGGCGATCTCGTCGGCATCGCTGACCGGGGCGGCGAGCACGTTGGCGATGACAGGCACCACCGGATTGCGCTTCTCGACCTTGGCCAGCGCCTCGCGCATCGCGTCGGCAGCCGGCGCCATCAGCGCGGAATGGAAGGGGGCAGAGACCGGCAGCATCAGAGCGCGCTTGGCGCCCTTTTCGGAAGCGAGTGCTGCGGCCTTCTCGACGGCAGCCTTCTCGCCGGAGATCACCAGCTGGCCGCCACCATTGTCGTTGGCGATCTGGCAGGAACCGAGCGCGGAGGCTTCGCGGCAGACGGCTTCGACATCCGCATGTTCGAGGCCGATGATCGCCGCCATTGCGCCCTTGCCGACGGGAACCGCCGCCTGCATGGCGTTGCCGCGGATGCGCAGGAGACGCGCCGTGTCGGCAATGGAGAAGGTACCGGCAGCACAGAGCGCCGAGTATTCGCCGAGCGAATGGCCGGCGACGAAGGAAACCTTGGACTTGAGGTCGAGGCCCTTGGCTTCGAGCACGCGAATGACAGCCATCGATACGGCCATCAGCGCCGGCTGGGCGTTCGCCGTCAGCGTCAGCGTTTCCTCGGGGCCGTTCCACATGATCTCGGACAGCTTCTGTCCGAGTGCTTCATCGACTTCGGCAAAGACGGCTGCCGCTTCCGGAAAAGCGTCGGCCAGATCCTTGCCCATGCCGACAGCCTGGCTGCCCTGGCCTGGAAACGTGAATGCAATGCTCATGGGATCGTCCCTTCCCTAGATCACTAGGATTTCGGGTCGGCGCGACACGAAATCCTAGTGATCGGTTCTTATGAGTTAGAGCGGGATGCAGGCAGAAACCATACATCTCCGGCTTCCTCTCCATTCACATTCCTTACCGACGAGTCAAGCTTGGAGGCCGGCACGGACACGGCCGACGGGGCCTTTTGCCCTTGATCTTCAACAATCAAGGCGTAAGTTTGCCGCCCGATGTCGCTCTGCCCTACCCGATTACCAGGGTCGAGGCGACCGCTCCATTCCCGGTGCCAGCGCCCCTTCCCTCCCAGGTCGGCGCCGCCCTTCACCAGGATACTTATCTAGATGCGCTACAACACGCTTGGCCGCACCGGCATCAAGGTCTCGGAAATCTGCCTGGGCACCATGACCTGGGGTTCACAGAACTCCATCGCCGAGGCGCACGAGCAACTGGATTACGCCTTCGACAAGGGCGTCAACTTCATCGATACGGCCGAACTCTACCCCACGACCCCGCTTTCGCCGGAGACCTATGGCGACACGGAACGCTTCATCGGCGAATGGCTGGTCAGGCGCGGCCGGCGCGATGAGGTCGTCGTTGCGACCAAGGTCGCCGGCCCCGGCCGCCCCTATATCCGCAACGGCAACCCGACGACACCCGAGGGCATCGACCAGGCGATCGACGCCAGCCTCAAGCGGCTGAAGACAGATTATGTGGACCTCTATCAGCTTCATTGGCCGAACCGCGGCCACTACCATTTCCGCAACGCTTGGTCCTATGACCCGTCCAGGCAGGACAAGGATCATGTCGCGAGTGACCTCCGGGCAATCCTCGACAAGCTCGGCGACCTCGTGAAGGCCGGCAAGGTCCGCGCCATCGGCCTCTCCAACGAAACGGCCTGGGGCGCGATGAAGTTCATCGACATGGCAGAGCGTCATAGCCTGCCGCGCGTCGCCTCGATCCAGAACGAATACAACCTGCTTTACCGCGCCTACGACCTCGACCTGTCGGAGCTGTCGCACCACGAAGACGTGGGCCTGCTCGCCTATTCGCCGCTCGCCGCCGGCCTCTTAAGCGGCAAGTACCTCGATGGCGCGAAGCCGAAGGGCTCGCGACTTTCGATCAACGGCGATCTCGGCGGCCGCTTCACGCCGCACCAGGAACCGGCCGTCGAAGGCTATGTCAAACTGGCACGCGAGCACGGCCTCGATCCGGCGCAGATGGCCATCGCCTTCTGCTTGGCGCGGCCGTTCATGGCTTCCGTCATCATCGGCGCGACCTCGATGGAGCAGTTGAAGACCAACCTTGGCGCCGTCGACCTTACGCTGTCGCAGGACATCGTGAACGGGATCCGGCGGCTGCACCGGATCTACCCGATGCCGATCTGAGCGTGAGACCAGATCGCCGATGCCGGTACCCCAGACGAAAGCGGAACTGCTTGCGGCGATCGACGTCCAGTTCGCCAGGCTGATGCGCGAGCTGGAACGGGTTCCTGACGAGCGCTACCGCGAACCGTCGCTAGAAGGCCACGCCAAGGGCACGATGATGAGCGTCGGCGACCTCGTCGCCTACCTCATCGGCTGGGGCGAACTGGTGATCAAATGGATCGATCGCGATCAGCGCGGCGAGCTGGTCGACTTCCCCGAGACGGGCTATCAATGGAACGAACTCGGACGGCTTGCGCAGAAATTCTATGCGGACTTCCACGCTCTTTCGCCGGGCGAGCTTGTCGCCAGACTGAAGCGTAGCAAGGAGACGCTCGAGGTACTCATCAGGGATCGCGACGAGCAGACGCTTTACGGGCGGCCATGGTACGGAAAATTCACGCTCGGACGCATGATCCAGTTCAATACTTCCTCTCCCTATGCCAACGCCCACGGCCGCCTGCGCAAATGGAAAAAGGTGAACGGGCTGGCGTAGAAAGCGGAAAAGACGCGGCAAGCCTTGCCTTCCGCGGAAAAATGCGTATAAGCGCGCTGTTCGAAATGCCCGGTCTTCTGGCTGGTGGCTGAACGGAGGGCCGGCTTCCTCGAGGGGAGCCGTTAGGATTGCACGTCTTTCCGGCCTCCCGTGTCTCCGCTCTCGACCGTCTCGATACAACACTTTCTTGCCGGCTGCCTGCAGCCACTAAGAACAGTCGTTGAGGCTTAGCCGCCGAGGTCCGGGCTGATTAACGCAAGAAAGGCAAGCCACAATGGCTCTTTATGAACACGTATTCTTGGCCCGCCAGGACATCACGCCGCAGCAGGTCGACGGTCTCGTCGAGCAGTACAAGGGCGTGCTCGAAGCAAACGGCGGTAAGGTCGGTCGCGTCGAGAACTGGGGCCTGAAGTCCCTCACCTACCGCATCAAGAAGAACCGCAAGGCTCACTACGTTCTCATGGACATCGATGCTCCGGCAGCGGCTGTTCACGAAATCGAGCGCCAGATGCGCATCAACGAAGACATCCTGCGCTACATGACGATCGCCGTCGAGAAGCACGAGGAAGGCGCGTCTGCCATGATGCAGAAGCGCGACCGCGACGACCGTCCGCGCCGCGATGGCGACCGTCCGGAGCGTGGCTTCGGCGACCGTGGTCCGCGTCCGGACCGTGGCGACCGCGAAGACCGCCCGCGCCGTCCGCGCGAAGACCGCGCGTAATCAAGAAGCTTTAGGAGATTAAGACAATGGCTGAAGTTTCTTCCGCTCCGGTTCGTCGCCCGTTCCACCGCCGCCGCAAGACCTGCCCCTTCTCGGGCGCAAACGCTCCGCGGATCGACTACAAGGACATCCGTCTTCTGCAGCGCTACATTTCCGAGCGCGGCAAGATCGTTCCTTCCCGCATCACGGCCGTTTCCCAGAAGAAGCAGCGCGAACTCGCCCAGGCGATCAAGCGTGCACGCTTCCTCGGCCTGCTGCCCTACGTCGTTTCCTAAGAACGGCTGACTCTCCGTCAGTCTTCTGACTCGACGGAACCCGACTTGTTGGGAGAGCGCTCCCCTAAGGTGAGCGCCTCTTTCTCTCCCTTCCGCGATGGGCGCGGATCGGAACCGGCGCGATGCGCCAAAATCCCATGCTGGGGCTGCGCTTTGGCCATCCCCTAACTGCACGAAGCAGGACAGCGAACGTGACGAATGTGAACAGGACATCGCTGCTGACCGGCGTTCTCGCCGGCTTTACCGCCGCCCTCTTGTCGATGGGCGCGAATACGCAGTCGTCTCTTGCGATCGTCCTTTATGCCGCTTCGGCACTTCCAATCCTGATTGCCGGCCTCGGCTGGGGCAATGCCGCAGCGATCACCGCGATCGTCACGGCCGGCGCCACCGGTGCCGTTCTCGTTTCGCCCTACTTCGCGCTGCTGATCCTCGTTGTCACGCTGATCCCGGCCGGTTGGCTGAGCCATCTCGCCAATCTCGCCCGCCCGGCGTCCGAACTCGGCGGCCCGGACGAGGCGCTTGCCTGGTATCCGCTCTCCGATATCCTCAGCCATCTCGCCGGTCTGGTGACCGTCGGCATGATCATCGTTGGCGTGATCGTCGGTTATGGAGCCGATATCTCCGATCGCATGGTCGATATCGTCATTCAGGCCGTGAAGGCGCAGGACAGCGCCTACAACCCGGATGCGGCTGCCATCGCCCAGATCAAGTCGCTTTTCACCCTCGCTTTGCCGCTCGTCCAGGGCGCGATCTGGGTGCTGATGCTGTTTACCGCCTACTACCTCGCCACCCGCATCGTGCAGATGTCCGGCCGGTCGTTGCGCCCGCGCGAGGACATTCCGTCGACGCTGCGCATGCACCGCAACGCGATCTTCATCTTTCTCGGCGGCCTGGTCCTCACCTTCCTCGGCGGCGCACCCGCAACGATCGGCGCGCTGATCTGCGGAACCTTCGGCGCGGGCTTCCTGCTTGCCGGTTTCGCCTCCTTCCATTTCCGCACACGCGGCAAGTCCTGGCGGCTTCCCGTGCTGTGGATTGCATACCTGTCGGTGCTCGTGTTCACGATCCCGGCATTCTTTTTCCTCCTGTCCGGCCTGATCGATACGCGACGCACCATCGCGGTCACGCCGGTTGGAAAAAACTGACCAACGAACTGGAACTCTGAAAGGAAACCAACATGGAAGTCATTCTTCTCGAACGTATCGCCAAGCTCGGCCAGATGGGCGAAACCGTAAAGGTTCGCGACGGCTTTGCCCGTAACTACCTCCTGCCGCTCGGCAAGGCGCTGCGCGCCAACGCTGCCAACAAGGCCCGTTTCGAAGCTGAGCGTTCGACGCTCGAAGCCCGCAACCTCGAGCGCAAGTCGGAAGCCCAGGCTGTTGCCGAGAAGCTCGACGGCAAGTCGTTCATCATCGTCCGCTCGGCTGGCGAAACCGGCCAGCTCTACGGTTCGGTTGCTGCCCGCGACATCATCGAAGTGCTCGCTGCCGAAGGCTTCAACGTCGGCCGCAACCAGGTCGACCTCAACCAGCCGATCAAGTCGATCGGCCTGCACAAGGTCACGCTGCACCTGCACTCGGAAGTCGAGATCTCGGTTGAAGTCAACGTTGCCCGTTCGGCCGAAGAAGCCGGTCGCCAGGCAAAGGGCGAAAGCCTGACCTCGGCCGACGCCATCTACGGCGTTGACGAAGACGCCCTCAAGCCGGAAGACTTCTTCAACCCGGAAGCCGAATTCGAAGGCGAAGAAGAATAAGCCTTAAAGGCCATTCAACACGCGAAAGCCCGGATCATCGATCCGGGCTTTTTTCTTGGTTGCGCGGCCGTTTCTGGCAATGGCTCTGTGGGCCTCGGCCGTCTTATCCGTGGGCGGCAACAGGCGCGACACCGATGTTCGCCTGGTCCGGCGCAACGCGCACCGGCGCGTCCTTGTCGACGCGTACGACGACCGAAAGGCCGGGCGACAGCATTTCCGCCAGCGGCTGGCCGGGATCGACGACGATGCGCACGCCGACGCGCTGGGCCACCTTGGTGAAGTTGCCGGTGGCGTTGTCCGGACGGATGATGCTGAACTCCGAACCGGCGGCGGGCGAGAACCGCTCGATATGCCCCGTCAGCTCGTTCCGCTGGAGCGCGTCGACCGCGATGGCGACGGGTTGGCCCGCCTTCATGCCGTCGAGCTGCGTTTCCTTGAAATTGGCGACGACCCAGACGTCGTTCGGCACCAGCGCCAGGAGTTGCGAGCCGGCCGTCACATATTGACCGATCCGCGCGCCGATCTCACCGAGACGGCCGTCCCGCGGCGCGACGATGCGGGTGTTGTCGAGATCGATTCGCGCGAGTTCGACGGCCGCTTCCGCTCCGCTCACCGCGGCTTGCAATCCGGCACGCGCGCCAAGCGTCGTCGCCAGCGCCTGCTTCGACACTTCCAGCCCGGCCTCTGCCTGGCTCACGGCAGCGTCGGCCTGCTCAAAGCCTGCACGCGCCTGGTCGGCATCACTGCGGGTCGAAACACCCTTTTCCGCGAGCGGGCGGATGCGGTCCCAGGTCGCCCGGGCCCGATTGAAGGCAGCCTTGGCACTATCGAGCTGCGCCTGGCTGGCGGCGATGCCCGCCTTGGCGGAAAGCTCCTGCTGAAAGGAATTGGCAAGTGCGGCTTTCTGCCCGGCAAGCGTGGCTTCCGCCTGCGCCACCTTCTGCGCATAGATGCGGTCGTCGATCTTGACCAGCAGTTGCCCGGCCTTGACCGTCTCGTAGTCGTGCACCGGAACGTCGGCGACATAGCCCGCAAGCTGCGGGCTCATGATCGTTACAAAGCCGCGCACATAGGCATTCTCCGTCGATTCCACCGAACTGTGGAACGGCGGCAGCCGCCAGGCGTAGAGCACAAGGGCGATACCGGCGATGCCGGCGAGAAGAACGATGATGCTCGTGGGAGAGCGCAGGGATTTCAACATGGTCGTCAACTCTGTCAATCAGGTGGCCGGCATCGGCGCAGGAGCGGACAATCTCTGCCTGAGCCAGTTGTAGAAGATGTGCAGCAGCAGCCCGGCGAGCGCGAAAAGCGCGACCGCCGAGGCAAGCAGGAAGGCGTCGTTGTAGGCCAGGATGTAAGCTTCGCGGGTCACCTGTTGTGACAACAACACGGTGCCCTCGCCGCCGAGCAGGGTCTTGTCGCCCATCACCTTGGCGTAAGCGGCGGAAAGCTGGTTGACGCGCTGGGCAACCAGAGGGTTCGAGAGCACGATCTGTTCCGCGAGAAGGTTGGAATGAAACTTTTCACGGATCGTGACGAAGGTACCGAAGGCGGCGGAGCCGATCAGGCTGCCGATGCTCTGGGTAAAGAGGAAGATCACAATGAAGCTGAGGATATAGCTCGGCCCCTTGGCGAGCGCCGCCTTGAAGCCGCGCGCCATGGCCGGCGGCAGGAAGAGCGCCGTTCCGGACGCGATCATCGCCTGGCTCAGATACATCTGCTCCGGCCGTGTCAGGCTGGTCGCCTGGCTGTCCATGTAGGCGCCGGCCGCCAGGAGGCCGAGTGCCAGAATATGCACGCGCTCCGCATGTTCAGGATTCATCAGCGCGGCGCAAAGCAGACCGCCGCCGATGGCCGCAGCAAGGATGATCCAATAGAGGGTCGCGACCTGCTCGAACTGGAGACCGAGCTGCTGGTAGAAGTTCGCAGCAACAGTCGATTGTTCAGAGGCGACCAGCCGGAAAATCAAGAGAACGGCGGCAAAGTGCACGATCTCCTTCGAAGCGATCCAGCGCACATCGATCAACGGCACCGGGCGATAGAGCTCGATCAGCACCGCGGTCGTCAGCGTCGCTATCGAGACGACCAGCAGGACGCCGAGCCAAGGAGCCTCGAACCACCAGTAGAGGCGCCCCATGGTCAGGACCACGGCGAGGCAGCCGAAGGCGACGGCGACGAGGAGGTAACTCAGGATATCCATGCGCTGGATAACCTTGGCATGCGGGACCGGCGTCAGCGGCAGCAGGTAGATGATCGGCAGCGCGATCAGCGCCAGCGCCATTTCCAGCGTGTAGAGCGCATGCCACTGGCCATATTCGATCAAGGTCGGCGAGATCAGGCGGGTGATCGGCGCGGAAATCGTCGTGCAGGTGAGCGCCAGCGCCAGCCCGACGGTCAGCTTGCGCGCCGGCGGAAAGGCTTCGAGCATGTAGAGGAAGCCGAGCGTCGACATCGGTGCGGCAGCAATGCCGCTGATGAAGCGCACGACGATCGCCGAATGCAGATCGGAAACGAAGACGTTCATCAGCGAGACGACGACGAAACCGGCGATGCTGATTTCGGCAAAACGGCGCAGCCCGTATTGGGCGCGGATCTTCACCAGCGCGATCGACAGGCTGACATTCGGCGCCATGTAGGCCGCCGAGAGCCAGCCGGCTTCGATGGAGGTCGCCGAAAGCGAGCCCTGGACCTGCGTAAGGTTGGCGAGCGCCAGGTTCATGCCGAGCCCCTGCGTCAGGAACAGGAGCACGGAGCCCAGGACATAGACCGCCGAAAGCAACAGGCCTTTCTCGACGGGGGCCGGCACGGGGGTTGGCGCCGGTTCCGGCGCAATAACGGTTTCTCCGCGTTGGTCCTCGTCGACGGCCTCCGCGGCCTCAAGCTCGGAGGCAAGGCGATTGTCGTTTGCGGCGGCCGTCGCGACTGCGCCCATCGCCGTCACTCCCGCGCCAGCGACTGAACATTGTCGGCGATCGCACGAACCACCCGCTTTGTCACGGCAAGCTCGGCTGCGTCGATGCCTTGCAGCACTTCGGCCCGGATTTCGTCGGCAAGCCTGAGGATCTCGTCGGCAACCGTGCGGCCGAGTTCGGTCATATGGATCTGCTTGGCGCGTCGGTCGGAGACCTCGACCCGCCGCTCGATGAAGCCCTGCTTCTCCATGCCGTCGAGCAGGCGCACCAGTGTCGGGGTCTCGATGTCGAGTTCGTCGGCGAGCTCCCGCTGGTTCAGGCCATCCTTCTTCGTCAAGGCGAAGAGCGCGCGGGCACGCGACAGCGTCAGCCCCTTCTCCTTCACCCGCGCATCGAACACGGCGCGCAGCTTGCGATTGAGCAGCGACAGGGCATCGAACAGTTCGCGGTTCACCGTGGGCTGATACATTGGTATCTTTTCCATATTACTAGCATGCTAATTATTCTGCCTCTATCTAATCCAAATGCGGTGGATTTTCAAGATGCGGATTTGAGGCAGAGGAGGACGGCGCTACACTTCGTTTCGTCGGGAAGGTTCGGGTGATTCGCGGCGTCAACGACCAAATTTGTGACGACGGCATAATCCGCACATTTGCGAGCCCCCGCCTGTGGATCAGTCGAACAACGGGAACAGCGCCGGGCGCGGTGACGTCGCTTCGCGACTGTGTCCCTCGTGCACTTGACCCGGCCCGCGCTAAAACGCAAACCGGTGCCACACCAGACAGAGGCAGAGATAAACGAATGAACGAAGCGTCGCGAAAGCTATCCCCTATCGGCAAGGATCAGGCGGACCAGCACTACCGCGAGGCCCCGAACAACCTCGAGGCCGAGCAGGCGCTGCTTGGCGCGATCCTCGTCAACAACGACGCGTACTACCGCGTGTCGGACTTCCTGAAGCCGGTGCATCTGCACGAGCCGCTGCACCGCAAGATCTACGAAGTCGCCGGCGACATCATCCGCATGGGCAAGATGGCGAACCCGGTCACCATCAAGACCTTCCTCAAGGCCGACGAGAAGGTCGGCGACGTGACCGTCGCGACCTATCTTGCGCGCCTTGCCGGCGCTGCCGTCTCGATCATCAACGCCGAAGACTATGGCCGGGCGATCTATGACCTGGCGCTGCGCCGTTCGCTGATCACCATCGGCGAGGACATGGTCAACATCGCCTATGACGCGCCGCTCGACATGCCTCCGCAGGGCCAGATCGAAGACGCCGAGCGCCGTCTGTTCGAACTTGCCGAGACCGGTCGATACGACGGCGGTTTCCAGTCGTTTAACGACGCCGTGGCGCTCGCCATCGACATGGCCGGCCAGGCCTTCGAGCGCGACGGCAGCCTTTCGGGCATTTCAACCGGCATCCTGTCGCTTGATGGCCGGATGGGCGGCCTGCAGCGTTCCGACTTGATCGTGCTTGCCGGACGCCCCGGCATGGGCAAGACCTCGCTTGCCACCAACATCGCCTACAACATTGCTGCGGCCTACGAGCCGGAAGTCCAGGCTGACGGCTCGTTCAAGGCCAAGAACGGCGGCGTCGTCGGCTTCTACTCGCTCGAAATGTCGTCCGAACAGCTCGCCACCCGTATCATCTCCGAGCAGACCGAAGTCTCCTCCTCGAAGATCCGCCGCGGTGACATCTCCGAGGCCGACTTCGAAAAGCTCGTCGCCTGCTCGCAGATGATGCAGAAGGTGCCGCTCTATATCGACCAGACCGGTGGTATCTCGATCGCCCAGCTTTCCGCCCGCGCGCGGCGCCTGAAGCGCCAGCGCGGCCTCGACTGCCTAGTGGTGGACTACATCCAGCTCATGACCGGCTCGGGCAAATCCAGCGACAACCGCGTGCAGGAAATCACCCAGATCACCACCGGCCTCAAGGCGCTCGGCAAGGAACTGAACGTTCCGATCATCGCGCTCTCGCAGCTCTCCCGTGGCGTCGAAAGCCGCGAAGACAAGCGGCCGCAGCTGTCCGACCTTCGTGAATCGGGCTCGATCGAGCAGGACGCCGACGTCGTGCTCTTCGTGTTCCGTGAGGAATACTACGTGAAGAACCTGGAGCCGCGCGACGAGTTCGACCCGAAGTACGAAGAATGGAAGATGAAGATGGAGCAGGTGAAGGGCACGGCCGACGTGATCATCGCCAAGCAGCGTCACGGACCGACCGGTACCGTGAAACTCGCCTTCCAGTCGGAATTCACGCGCTTCACCGATCTCGCCGATCCATCCTTCACCCAGTACGAAGAACACTAGGGTTCCGTGGGGGCGGCCGGAGCGGGCTGGGAAAAATGTTTGCGGTTTCCCAGCCCGCTCTCAATCTCAAATGGCACGTGCCTTTTGGCTGAAGCGCGCCGCGCCAGCACAAACCTCTCAGAACACGAGGCGCAGCAGCGCTACCGAGACGACACCGACGGCGACCGATACCAGGAGCGGCAGCCGCATGGCGGCCACGGCCGTCGCGGCAGCGGCGATCGTTTCCGCCGGGCCGGTCACGAAGGCCGTCGGCGCGATAACCGCCATCAGCACGGCCGGCGGTATCGCCTCCAGTGCGCGCTTCTGGCTTTCCCCGATCGTCACATACCGGATCAGCACGAGACCGCCGATGCGGGTCGCGATCGTCGCAACCGCCATGGCGACGATGGCAAGCAGTGTATTTGGATCGACGGTCATGCAGGGGCCTCCTTGCGTGCACCGGAGAGAAGCGCGACCACGACCCCGGCCGCAGCCCCGGCAGCGATGTACCAGACACCTGGCAGCAACTGATGCGTGAGCACGGCAGCACAAGCGCTAGCCGCCAGAACGGCACCCGTCTCCCGTCCTTTCCAGAACCCCATGACCAGCACGATGAAGACGGCGGGGAACGCAAAGTCGAGGCCGGTAACCTTCGGATCGCCCAGGAATGCCCCAAGCAACGCGCCCGCAATGCTCGTCAGCACCCAAAGGCAGTAGAAAGGCACCGCAAGGCCCGCATACCAGGCAGGCGTCAGCTTGCCGTTGCTCGCCCGCATCTCGGCCATGGCCCAGATCTCGTCGGCCAGAAGCAGCATCGAGGCATAGCGCGCCGGGCCGGAGAAACTGTCGAGCTTGCCGCCGATCGAAGCGCTCATCAGCACATGGCGGATGTTGACGAGCAGTGCCGAAAAGCCAAGCGCCGCCCAGGACGCCGGATGCGTCCAGATATCCATCGCGACGAACTGGGACCCGCCGGCAAAGACCAGCGCGCTCATCAGCGCCACCTCGGCCGGCGCAAGTCCCTTGCTCGCCGCCACCGCACCGAACACGAGGCCGACCGGCATGACCGCGACGATCAGCGGCGTCATAGCAACGGCCGCGGCCCGAAATTCCTGGAACGCACTTCTTTCCTGCAACGTCCACGTCTCCATTCGCGCGATGCGCCGCCCTTCCACACAGGCGCGCGATCGCAATTGCCCGAGTGTTCTAGGACTCGGGTTGCGGATCGTCTTGAACGAAAGTGATCAGCCGGCGCGGAAGGCCCCAGGGGTGACGCCGGTGCGCGCCTTGAAATGACGGCTGAAATGCGCCTGGTCGGCAAAACCGCATTGATAGGCTGCGTCCACCGCCGACCAGCTGTGCCGCAGCAGTGTCTTTGCCGCCCGCACGCGCTTGTCGGTCAGGAACGCATGCGGGGTGATGTGGAACTCCTTGCGGAACGCGCGGATGAGGTGGGCGCGGCTGAGGCCGGCGACCTTCGCCAGTTCCTCGAGCCCGATGTCCTCGGCATAGTTTTCCGCCAGGAAGTCGCGCGCCCGGTGAACGGCCGATTGCTCGCGCGTTTCGATCGGCGTGATGATCGTGCTGCCGTGGCGCTCGAACATCGCGGCAAGCACCGCGAACATTTTTTCCTCCGCCTCGAGCGTCGCCCCCGACACTTCGAGCGTGCGGTGGGCCTGATGGAAGGAAAGAGCCAGGTCCGGCGCCTGCAAAACACGCTTGGAGAAGGATGGCGTGCCCTTGAAAGCGCGTCCGGTGACATCCTCGATGATGCTCACCAGCAGTTCGGCGCTCGGATAGACCATGCGATAGCGATAGCCGCTGCCGCCCGGATGACCGTCGTGAATTTCGTCGGGATTGATCAGATAAAAGTATCCGGGGCCGGCCTCCGAACGCTCGCCCTTGATCTTGCTGATCTGCGAGCCGGCCTCGATGGCGCCGATGCTGAAGGTTTCGTGCGCGTGCGGCGCAAATTCATGGGTGATGAAGGTCGCCGTCAGACATTCCATGCCCATGAAGCGGGAATCCCGCCAGAAGCGCGTGCGCTCGGCGCCCTCTATCGGCATGACATCGATGGCTTCTTCCTGCGAAATTGTCTGCATGGCAAAACCATAGTGCGCCTGCGCGGCTGCGTCTTGCACAAAAGTGCTCGTTTGCCTGGTCCATCCGCGAGGGCGCTGCGACAGGGGAATATTTGCGACGCTCTGCGCTTGGCTGTATTGATCCTGGATCATCCACGCAGAGTGCCCGGCATGCTTCCTCCAGACTTCCTTTCCGCTTCCAACCGGCTCACGATCGATCTTGGCGCGCTTGTCGACAACTGGCGGGCCATGAACAAGCGCTCCGGCAAGGCGCGTGCCGCAGCCGTCCTCAAGGCGGATGCCTATGGCATCGGCATCGCGCAGGCGGCCCCTGCCCTCTATGCGGCCGGCGCCCGCGATTTCTTTGTCGCCAATGCCGAGGAAGGCGCAGCACTCCGTCCGCTTGCACCGGACGGCCGGATCTACATTCTCGCCGGGATGTGGCCGGGCAACGAGGCGCTGTTCTTCGACAACGATCTGGTGCCGGTCATCAACTCGGACGAGCAGCTGGCGGTGTTCATGGCCGCCCTTTCCGAGCGTGGCGACCACCCTTGCGTGCTGCATGTGGATACCGGCATGAACCGGCTCGGCCTTACGGTCGAGCAGGCCGTTGCGCTTGCGACAGACCCGGCGCGGCCGGCAAGCTTTTCGCCGGTGCTGATCATGAGCCATCTCGTCAGCGCCGACGATCCGGACCATCGGCTGAATGGCCTTCAACTCCGTCGCTTCCATGAGGTGTCGACTGCCTATGAAGGGGTCGATGCGAGCCTTGCCAACTCCGGCGGCGTCTTCCTCGGGCCCGACTATCATTTCGACCTGACCCGGCCGGGCATCGCCGTCTATGGCGGCGAGGCGGTGAACGACATCCCCAACCCGATGAAGCCGGTGGTGACCGCCGAAGCACGGATCATCCAGGTGCGCGACGTGGCCGCCGGCGGCACAGCGAGCTATGGCGCCTCTGCCCGCTTCGACCGCGACAGTCGCATCGCCACGGTGGCTGTGGGATATGCCGATGGCTATCACCGTTCCGTCTCCGGCGGCGGCGTCACGCTCAGGCAGGCAACGCCATCAGGGGCCTTCGGTTTCCTGCACGGCCAGAAGGTCCCGCATGTCGGGCGCGTCACCATGGACCTCAGTCTCTTCGACGTCACGGACCTTCCTGAAAGCGCGGTACGACCGGGTGATTACATCGAGCTCTTCGGCCGGCACATCGCCATCGACGATGTCGCGCGCGCCGGAGGGACGATCGGTTACGAGATGCTGACCAGCCTAGGCCGCCGCTATATCAGGCACTATATCGACAGCGTCTGACGCGCTCCTTCAGCTCATTTTTCGGTCATTCTTGCAGAAATTCACCTTTTGTTCCGCACCTTGCGGCATTATGTGACGATACAGGTGATTCTTTGCCGCCGACGTCCCCTCGCGACGGCGGCGGTCTCACATTCCGAAAGTCGATGCCGATGGCGAAAGCGCGTACCCAATTCATCTGCCAGAACTGCGGCACGATCCACACTCGCTGGGTGGGAAAATGCGAAGGCTGCGGCGAGTGGAACACGATCATCGAGGACGACCCGACGGCGGGCATCGGCGGCGGTCCGTCGCGCGCGCCGAAGAAGGGACGCCCGGTGGCGCTCACCACCCTCTCGGGCGAGATCGAAGACGCGCCACGCATCCAGACAGGCATCTCGGAACTCGACCGGGTGACCGGAGGCGGCTTCGTGCGCGGATCGGCGCTGCTCGTCGGCGGCGATCCCGGTATCGGCAAGTCGACGGTGCTGATGCAGGCAGCGGCAGCGCTCTCGCGCCGCAAGCATCGCGTCATCTATGTCTCGGGCGAAGAGGCTGTGGCGCAGGTGCGTCTTCGCGCCCAGCGGCTGGGGGCTGCCGACAGCGATGTGCTGCTCGCTGCTGAGACCAACGTCGAGGACATTCTGGCGACGCTGTCGGAAGGCAAGCGCCCGGATCTCGTGATCATCGATTCGATCCAGACGCTCTGGAGCGACATCGTCGATTCCGCGCCGGGCACGGTGGCCCAGGTTCGCACCGGCGTGCAGGCGATGATCCGCTTTGCCAAGCAGACGGGAACCGCCGTCGTGCTCGTCGGCCATGTGACCAAGGAGGGCCAGATCGCCGGTCCGCGCGTCGTCGAGCATATGGTCGACGCCGTGCTCTATTTCGAAGGCGACCGCGGCCATCACTATCGTATCCTGCGCACCGTCAAGAACCGCTTCGGCCCGACGGACGAGATCGGCGTGTTCGAAATGTCGGACAAGGGCCTGCGCGAGGTCGCCAACCCGTCGGAACTGTTTCTCGGCGAACGCAACGAGAAATCGCCGGGCGCCGCCGTCTTTGCCGGCATGGAAGGCACCCGCCCGGTTCTCGTCGAAGTGCAGGCGCTGGTCGCCCCGACCTCGCTCGGCACGCCGAGACGCGCCATCGTCGGCTGGGATTCCGCACGGCTCTCGATGATCCTTGCCGTGCTGGAAGCCCATTGCGGCGTGCGGCTCGGCCAGCACGACGTCTATCTCAACATCGCCGGTGGCTACCGCATTTCCGAGCCGGCGGCCGATCTAGCTGTGGCTTCCGCACTGGTTTCATCGCTTGCCGGGCTTGCCCTTCCGGCGGATTGCGTCTATTTCGGCGAAGTCAGCTTGTCGGGTGCCATCCGGCCGGTTGCGCATACCGCACAACGCCTTAAGGAAGCCGAGAAGCTCGGGTTCTCCCAGGCGGTCCTGCCGTCCGCTTCGACCGAACTGCCGAAAAACGGCAATGGCCGCTGGAGCGAGATGGAAAGCCTGCCCGATCTGGTGGCGCGCATCGCGGGGTCGCGAAACGCGCTGAGACCGGTGGAGGACGAAGACTGAAAGATGCGGATGCCGCAGGCCGCCCTTTAAGGGCCGCAAACAGGCTGCAAATGCCCTGAACTCAGGGCCGATGGCGGATAGGCTTGAGGAGACCCGGACGAACCGGGTCCGGAGTAAGGACAAAATGCCCATTACAATTCTCGACGGTATCGTTCTCGGCGTCGCCCTGTTTTCCGCAATCCTGGCCATGGTTCGAGGCTTCTCGCGCGAGGTGCTTTCGGTCGCGAGCTGGGTGGGTGCGGCGGCTGCCGCCTACTTCCTCTACCCGCATCTCCTGCCCTATGCGAAGCAGTATACCAACAGCGACACGGTCGCGATGATCGGATCGGCGGCGGTGATCTTCCTGATCGCGCTGATCATCATCTCCTTCATCACCATGCGGATCGCCGATTTCATCATCGACAGCCGCATCGGCGCGCTCGACCGCACGCTCGGCTTCCTGTTCGGCGCTGCGCGCGGCATCCTTTTGGTCGTCGTCGCCATGCTGTTCTTCAACTGGCTCGTCGCTCCGCAGCAGCAGCCGACCTGGGTCACCCAGGCCAAGTCGAAGCCGCTGCTCGACAATCTCGGCAACAAGCTGATCGCGCTTTTGCCCGAAGAAGCCGACGCCACCATTCTCGATCGCCTGCGCGGCAAGGACACAACCGGCGAAGGCGAAGGCGAAGCGCCGGCAACGACGCCCGGCCAGGCACCTGCGACGACGCCGGACCAGGCGCCTGCCGACGACGCCCCGGCCACCAACGGCTGAGACAGGAACGATTTGCCGACAAAGCCCGCCCCGCGGGCTTTGTCCTTTTGGGGAATAACGCTTGCAGCCGTTTTCAGCTAAGATTGCTTGAAGACGGCGGGCCTGATCACGATATGCGCACCGGTACGGAGCAAAGGCGACTGTGATGACCGATAGATCCATCGAAATCCACGATGAACTCGAAGGCGACGAGCTGCACGAAGAGTGCGGCGTCTTCGGCATACTGGGGCACTCGGACGCGGCGGCGCTGACGGCGCTGGGCCTGCATGCGCTCCAGCATCGCGGCCAGGAAGCAGCCGGCATCGTCACCTTCGACGGCAAGCAGTTCTGCACCGAGAAGCGCATGGGCCTCGTCGGCGACCACTACACGGATCCGGCGACGCTGGCGAAACTGCCGGGCTTCATGTCGATCGGCCACACCCGCTACTCGACGACGGGCGAAGTGGCGCTGCGCAACGTGCAGCCGCTCTTTGCCGAACTCGAAGTCGGTGGCATTGCGGTCGCCCATAACGGTAACTTCACCAACGGCCTCACGCTTCGCCGGCAGCTGATCGCCGACGGCGCCATCTGTCAGTCGACCTCGGATACCGAAGTCGTGCTGCACCTGATTGCCCGCTCGAAGCAGTCCTCCTCTTCCGACCGCTTCATCGATGCCATCCGCCAGATGGAAGGCGGCTATTCGATGCTGGCGATGACGCGCACGAAGCTGATCGCCGCACGTGATCCGATCGGCATCCGTCCGCTCGTGATGGGCGAACTCGACGGCAAACCGATCTTCTGCTCCGAGACCTGCGCACTCGACATCATCGGCGCGACCTATGTCCGCGACGTCGAGAACGGCGAAGTCATCATCTGCGAGATCCAGCCCGACGGTTCGATCACCATCGACGCGCGCAAGCCGGAGGTTTCGCAGCCCGAGCGTCTTTGCCTGTTCGAATATGTCTACTTCGCCCGGCCGGACTCGGTCGTCGGCGGCCGCAGCATCTATGTGTCGCGCAAGAACATGGGCATCAACCTCGCCAAGGAAGCGCCGGTCGAGGCCGACGTCGTGGTTCCCGTGCCGGACGGCGGCACGCCGGCCGCCCTCGGCTATGCCCAGCAGAGTGGCATCCCCTTCGAATACGGTATCATCCGCAACCATTATGTCGGCCGCACCTTCATCGAGCCGACGCAGCAGATCCGCGCCTTCGGCGTCAAGCTCAAGCATTCCGCCAATCGCGCGATGATCGAGGGCAAACGCATCATCCTCGTCGACGATTCGATCGTGCGCGGCACGACATCGGTAAAGATCGTGCAGATGATGCGCGAGGCCGGTGCGCGCGAGGTGCATGTGCGCGTCGCGAGCCCGATGATCTTCCATCCGGACTTCTACGGCATCGACACGCCGGATCGTGACAAGCTGCTCGCCAACCAGCATGCGGACCTCGCCTCCATGTGCCGCTACATCGGCGCGGACTCGCTCGAGTTCCTGTCGATCGACGGTCTTTATGAGGCGGTCGGCGGCGAAAAGCGCGATCCGAAGTCGCCGCAGTTCACCGACCACTATTTCACCGGGGACTATCCGACCCGCCTTCTCGACCAGGAAGGCGCCAGCAATGTCCGCAAACTCTCGGTTCTCGCCAGCAACGGATAATCAGACAGAAAAATGACGATCGATCTCAAAGGCCGGGTGGCCGTGGTCACCGGCGCATCGCGCGGTATCGGCTATTTCACCGCTCTCGAACTGGCCAAGGCCGGAGCCCATGTGGTTGCCTGCGCCCGCACCGTCGGCGGTCTCGAAGAACTCGACGACGCGATCAAGGCGGCGGGCGGCTCGGCGACGCTGGTGCCCTTCGACCTTGCCGACATGCCGGCGATCGACAAGCTCGGTGGCGCGATCAACGAACGCTGGGGTAAGCTCGACATCCTCGTTGCCAATGCCGGCGTGCTTGGCACGATCTCGCCGATCGGGCATGTCGAGGCGAAGGTGTTCGACAAAGTGATGAACATCAACGTCAACGCCACCTGGCGGCTGATCCGTTCGCTCGAGCCGCTGCTGATCAAGTCGGATGCCGGCCGTGCGCTGATCCTGTCGTCGAGCGCTGCACACAAGTGCAAGCCCTTCTGGGGGCCCTACTCCGCTTCGAAGGCTGCCGTCGAGGCTCTGGCCCGTACCTGGGCCGGCGAGACGCAGCGCCTGCCGCTGCGCATCCTCTCGGTCGACCCCGGCGCCACCCGTACCGCGATGCGCGCTCAGGCGATGCCGGGCGAGGATCCGGAAACCGTGCCGCATCCTTCGGAAGTCGCAGCCAAGCTGCTGCCGCTGGTTGGCCCCAACCAGACCGAGACCGGCAAGCTCTACATCGTGCGCGAAGACAAGATTGTCGACTACCGGCTGCCGGAATAAGCTTCGTCACACCGCTCAAATGAGAAAGGCCACCGTGTCGTCACGGTGGCCTTTTTATTTTGGGCATTGCCGGTCGGAAAGCCGATTCACGCCGCTCGCGGACTTGCGTTAGTCCTTGTCGCCCGGCAGGCCGTCGCCGCCGGTCGAAGGATGGGCCGGCCAGTCGCCGCCATATTTGCGCTGCCAGGATCGCGCGCCGAAGGGCAGCGTGATCAGGTAGCCAAGCGCCGTCACCGCCATCGTTTCCCATGTGTAGGTCATCAGCGTCGCGACGTAGAAGACGACGCCGAGGATCGCCGGCAGAACGAGGTCGCGGCGCACGCGGCTGTTTTCCGACTTGCCGGACCAGACAGGCAGACGGCTGACGAGCAGGAAGGCGATCAGCACCGTGTAGGCGGATGCGATGAGCGCGAAGGTGCGTTCTGGCGCCAGGCCCAGGAGGCCGAGATAGACCGGCAACAGCACCAGCATGGCGCCCGCGGGCGCCGGCACGCCGACGAAATATTCCGACTGCCAGGACGCCTTGACCTGGCGCTCCGCCATCACGTTGAAGCGGGCGAGCCTCAGGCCCATCGCGATCGCGTAGATCAGTGCCGCGATCCAGCCGATCGAACGCGCCTGGTCGAGGATGAAGACATAGAGCACGAGGGCCGGCGCGACACCGAAGTTGATGATATCGGCGAGCGAATCCATCTGGCCGCCAAAGTTCGACGTCGCCTTCAGGGCGCGCGCGACACGGCCGTCGATGCCGTCGAGAAAGGCGGCGAGCAACACCATGGCAACGGCAAGCTCGATGCGGTTTTCAAAGGCGAGCCGGATACCCGAGAGGCCGGCGCAGATCGCGAGCACGGTGATCAGATTGGGGATCATCAACCGCAGCGGGATTTCGCGCAGCCGTGGGCCGCGCGCGGTATCGCTCGAGCCGCTGGCGTCCTCGGACGCCTGCCGCGTGTCGATCGGTTTTTCCTGTTCAGAGCCTTCCATAGACACTCCTTATGCGCGGCGGCTGATGACCGGGCCCTTGACCGAGCCAAACTCGGCGAGCACGGTTTCGCCCGCAACGGCAGTCTGCCCGACGCTGACGCGCGGCTCGGAGCCGGCCGGCAGGAACACGTCGAGACGCGAGCCGAAGCGGATCAGGCCGAAGCGTTCACCGGCCTCCAGCGAGCCGTTCTCATACTTCCAGCACAGGATGCGGCGGGCAACGAGACCGGCGATCTGAACGACGCCGATGGCGCCGTGTTTTGTATCGATCACCAGACCGTTGCGCTCGTTCTCCTGGCTCGCCTTGTCGAGCTCGGCATTGACGAACTTGCCGGCGCGATAGGCGACGCGGGTGATGGTACCGGCCATCGGCGCGCGGTTCACGTGGCAGTTGAACACATTCATGAAAACGGAGATGCGCAGCATCGGTTCCGAACCGAGGTTCAGTTCTTCCGGTGGCAGGACCGTCGCGATCGACGACACGCGACCGTCGGCCGGGCTGATCACCAGATCGTCGTCGAGCGGCGTCATGCGCTCGGGGTCGCGGAAGAAGTAAGCGCACCACGCGGTCAGCACGAAGCCGATCCACATCAACGGCTCCCACAGGAAGCCAAGCACCAGCGACACGACGAAGAAGATCGCAACAAAGCGGTAGCCTTCCTTGTGCACCGGGACGAGCGTGTTGCGGATCGTATTGACCAGGCTCATGAACTCTACTCCAGATTTTCCGTGGAACGTGATCGTTTTCTATAAGTTAGCGCGGGATGCGGACGGAAAACCGCAAACGCTTTTCCTGCCCCCGCTCTAGCGCGAAATGTCCCGGCGGGCAACGCTGCCCGCCCGGTAGCGACAAAACGCGTCGCGCTCAGCAAAGAAAAAGACACCATCAAACCGCCGGCTCGCCGCGGGTGACGATGCCGAGATCGTCGCTCTCGCGCACGCGCTTCAGTTGCTCTTCGGCCTGCGTCGCTTCGCGCTGGCGGCTCCACATCGAGGCATAGAGGCCGTCGCGATCGATCAGCTCGCCATGGGTGCCGCGCTCGGCGATGACGCCATCCTTCAGCACGATGATCTCGTCGGCATTGATGACGGTCGAGAGCCGGTGCGCGATGACAAGCGTCGTGCGGTTTCGCGAAACGACGTCGAGTGCCGACTGAATCTCCTGCTCCGTGCGCGTGTCCAGTGCCGAGGTCGCCTCGTCGAGGATCAGGATCGGCGGCGCCTTGAGAATGGTGCGGGCGATCGCAACGCGCTGCTTCTCGCCGCCCGAAAGCTTTAGGCCCCGTTCGCCGACCATGGCCTGGAAGCCCTCCGGCAGGGTGCGGATGAACTCGGCGATCTGCGCGGCTTCGGCCGCCGCCTCGACTTCGGCTTCGCTCGCCGAAACGCGGCCATAGCGGATGTTGTAGGCGATGGTGTCGTTGAAGAGCACCGTGTCCTGCGGCACCATTCCTATCACCGAGCGCAGGCTCTTCTGCGTCACTGTGCGCACGTCCTGGCCATCGATGGTGATCGCCCCTTCCTGCACGTCGTAGAAGCGATAGAGCAGCCGCGAGAGCGTAGACTTGCCGGCACCGGAGGGGCCAACGACGGCGACCGTCTTGCCGGCGGGCACTTCGAAAGTGATGCCCTTCAGGATCGGACGCGCCGCGTCATAGGCGAAATGCACATCCTTGAAGGCGATGGCGCCCTTGCCGATGACAAGTTCGCTCGCATTCGGGCGATCCACCACTTCGGCGCGCACGTCGAGCAGGTCGAACATATGCTCGATGTCGGTGAGCCCCTGACGGATTTCGCGGTAGACGAAGCCGATGAAGTTGAGCGGGATCGCAAGCTGGATCAGCATGGCGTTGATGAAGACGAAGTCACCCAGCGTCTGCTCGCCACGCTGCACGGCAAGCGCTGACATGATCATCATCACGGCCGTACCGGCGCCGAAGATCAACGCCTGGCCGAAGTTGAGCCAGCCGAGCGACGTCCAGACCTGGGTCGCCGCCGCCTCGTAGCGTTCCATCGACTTGTCGAAGCGACGGGCTTCCATCTCCTCGTTGCCGAAATACTTGACCGTCTCGAAGTTCAGCAGCGAGTCGATCGCCTTGGTGTTGGCGTCGGTGTCGCTGTCGTTCATCGAACGGCGGATGGCGATGCGCCAGTCGCTCGCGCGCACGGTGAACCAGATGTAGAGCCAGACGGTGACGGCGGTGACGAGGAGATAGCTGAAGCCGTAGCCCCACCAGAAGATCACTGCCGTCAGCAGGAATTCGATCAGGGTCGGAACGCTGTTGAGGATGGTGAATCGGACGATCGTTTCGATGCCCTTGGTGCCGCGCTCGATGACGCGAGAAAGCCCACCGGTGCGCCGCTCCAGATGGAAGCGCAGCGACAGCTGGTGCATGTGCACAAAGGTCTTGTAGGCCAGTTGCCGGACCGCGTGCTGACCGACGCTTGCAAACAGCGCATCGCGCAGTTGGTTCAAGCCGGCCTGCAAAAGACGCGCGAGGTTGTAGGCAAGCACCAGCATGACCGCGCCGGTCATGAACACGGGCAAAAAGCCCAGGACATCCGGCTTGCCGTTCAGCGCATCGGTTGCCCATTTGAAGGAATAGGGAACGAGGATCAGGACGACCTTGGCGATGATCAGAATGACCGTCGCCCAGATCACCCGAAGCTTGAGATCGGCCCTGTCCGATGGCCACATGTAGGGCCAGAGATTGGCGATCGTATGCAAGGGATTGCTGGTATCGGCCGAAACGGTTTTCTTCTGGGGTGCCACGTTCTGATCCGCTCTTACGTTTGCGCGCTTGGAGGCAGATTGTTGCGCATCCAAGCTCTGCGCCGAGCCTTCCCTGTAAACGAAGACCTGCGGCGCCGTCATCACCGTTCAATGAAAAGCGGCGCCCTGTCGAAGGCGCCGCCCTTGGTCTGGAGATAAGCATCCGTCGCAGCCGCCGCAATGTCGGCGGCCGCCGATCGGCTGCTTATTGCTCTTGTTTCATGTGCTTCTTGTGAATTTCCCGCGATTCGTCGTCCGGCAACGCCTTGTCCGGCACGCCGAAGACCTGACCCGGGCGAATGCGGTCCGGATCCTCGATCTGGTCCTGGTTGGCGAGATAGATCGTGGTGTAGCGCAGGCCTGCGCCGTAGACGCGACGCGAGATCTGCCACAGCGTATCGCCGCGACGGATGATCACCGAACTCTTGCTCTCCTTGAGCGGAGCCTGCTCGAGCGTCTGGGGCTGGTCGGGCGAGGCTGCAACGGCCGCGGTTTCGGTCGCCGGCTGCGCCGGTGCAGCGTCGTTTACAACCGCGCTTCCGGCACCCAATGCCTTTGCCAGTTCGCCCGGAGCCGGGGCATTGTCCTTCGGCTGGGCCTTCTCGGGCGACGCCGGCGTGGCGCTGCCCTGCTCGGCAAGGACCGCACCAACCGTTTCATCAACCTTGGCAAGTGCCGTCGCCACGCTCGATGCGTCCTGAGGTGCAGCCTTCAGCGCCGCGAGCGCACTTGCGGAGGCCTTTGCGGCCCGCGTCGCGGAAGCGACGAGCGTCTGGTCGGAACTGTCGGCGAGGCGGAAATCGGCAAGCGACTTCAACGCGATCTCGGTCGCCGAACGGGCGGCGGCCAGTTGCTCGCCGTTCGGCACCTTGCCATTGGCATAGAGACCCTTCAGCAGCGCGAGCGCCTTTCCAGCTTCCGCACGCAGGCCATCGAGACCCGCGGTTGCGGACGGCGTGCCCGAAGGTGCCACGGCCGCGACCTGCGATCCGGCGGGCCGGTCGAAGGGAACCGAAGCGCGCATCACGACCTTGGTGCCATCCTCGTTCAGCATGTCGGCCCGAATGATGTGGCTGCCCACCGTCAACTCGATCTGGCCGTCGACGACGAAGTGGCCCTTGTCGTCGGCTTTCATTTCGCCGACGAGCCTGTCGTCGGCATAGACGCGGACCAAGGCGCCTGC
The DNA here is from genome assembly GCF_001429005.1 of Ensifer sp. Root954. Lineage (NCBI taxonomy): Bacteria > Pseudomonadati > Pseudomonadota > Alphaproteobacteria > Hyphomicrobiales > Rhizobiaceae > Ensifer > Ensifer sp. Root954. Next base: position 546,457 of record NZ_LMJM01000023.1, on the reverse strand, counting down.
CTTGGCGCTGCCGGCAACGAACATCTTGCTGCCTTCGATCTCGACAGCGCTCACCTGCAGGCCCGGCACGCCAGAAAGCTTGGCCGGCGCAGTAGCGGTATCGACCGCCTGCGGCGTTGCGGAAGCAACCTCGGCCGGCTTGGCGTACACAGCCGCTGTCCCCTCCACCGTACCCGGCGTCGTGATCAGCCGGCTCGCCATGCCGGGCTTCGAGACCATGGCAAGCAGTTGACCGGACGGATCCTTGGGAACAGAAACGGTCGCGACCTCCTCGGAGCTCTTCACCGCACCGTTTTCGCCGGTGCTGCGCAGCGTGAGCTGATGGTCACCCGCCGGAAGCGGATCGTCGAAGACCGCGGCAAAGTCGCCGGTCGCGCCGACATCAGCGGTGCCGACCACCGTATCGCCGCTCAGGATCTCAAGCTTCGAATTCGGCTGGGCATGGCCGGCGATCACCGTCGAGCCATCGGGCTCCACGCGCAACACATCGAAACCGGGAATGGCGGGATCGGTTGCAGGCGCATTGGCGGCAGTCGCCGCGTCGGCCTTCGACTGTTCCTGCTGCGGCGCAGCATCCGTCTTCGCTGTCTCGGCAGAGGCGCCAGCCGCCTGCGGGCCACCGGTCGCAGGCGTCGCCTCGGTCGACTGTGTCGCGGTGCCTGCCGCCTGCTCCGCCGCCGGCTTCTGGCCGTCGTCGCGCAAGTTCGGTTGAATTACGAATACCATCAACGCTGTTGCTGCCACGAGGACAGAAATGGCCACCCAGCCGGCCTTATTTTTGATCATGCCACTCTCCACACGGAGCGGAGCAACGCTCCGCGCATGCCCTCTCATCGGCCTGCGGTGCGGGCTTGCGCCGTCATTATAGCGCAACAGCAAGCAACTCGTCCGATTTCTTCAATCAATCACTGAAATTGCTAGCGATTCGCGATTCGGCATACAAGCAGCCGAAGGCACGGCAACCCACAGAAAGCCGGGTTTCCCCTCATTTTTCTTGACCCATGCTGCGCTGCAATGTTTTTTGGGGGGCATGAGCACCGAGAACAGCACGATTCGATCCATCTGCGTCTATTGCGGGTCACAGCCGGGACGCGACAATGCCTACATGGAGGCCGGCCGCGCGCTCGGCCGCTCCATCGCCGATCACGGGCTGCGCCTGGTCTATGGCGGCGGCACACGCGGCATCATGGGAGCGGTCGCCAGCGGCGTGCTTTCCAACGGCGGCGAAGTCACCGGGATCATCCCTGAATTCCTGATGGACAAGGAAGCGACCCGCCATTCGCTCGGCCAACTGAACGAACTGATCGTCACGGCCGACATGCACGAGCGCAAGCACACGATGTTCGAACGCGCCGACGCCTTCGTGGCTCTGCCGGGCGGCATCGGCACGCTTGAAGAGATCGTCGAGATCATGACCTGGGCGCAGCTCGGCCGTCACCGCAAGCCGATGGTCTTCGGCAACATCAACAATTTCTGGAGGCCGATGATGGACCTCCTGCAGCACATGCGCGAAGAGGGCTTCGTCCACACGGCGCATCTGGTGCAGCCGCTCGTCGTCAACGATGCCGCCGACATCGTGCCGACCATCCTGGCGGCCGCCAACGGCGGCAACGGCCGCGACGGCGAAGCCGAGATCATCTCCAAGCTTTGAGAAACCTGTTCAGCCAACAAAAAAGGCGCGCCCCCGGCGCGCCTTTTTTGTTTCTATCGAACCGACCTTATTCGGCGGGGCTTGCCTGCAGGGCGCGGCGCGCCCTGCTTTCAGCCAGCATCGCGCCGGTATAGATCACCAGCGCCGCCCAGATCAGGCCGAAGGCGATGAGCTTTGCCGTACCGAAGGGCTCATGGAAGACGAAGACGGCGATCACGAAAATCATCGTCGGCGCGATGTACTGCATGATGCCGATGGTCGAGAGGCGCAGGAGCTTGGCGCCATTGGCATAGATCATCAGCGGCACGGCCGTGACGATGCCGCAGGACAACAGCCACAGGACGTCGGCCATGCCGGTGTCACCGAAATGGCCCTGCCCCGTCGTCTCCAGCCAAATGATGTAGCCGATGGCCGGAACGCTCAGCAGCAGGACTTCCAGGAAGAAGCCCTGGTTGGGGCCAACCGGCAGGGTCTTGCGGAAGAAGGCGTAGAAACCCCAGGACAGGCAGAGGCCGATCGACACCCACGGCAGACCGCCGGCATCAAAGGCGAGCACGGCAACGGCGGAGGCAGCGAGCGCGATTGCGACCATCTGCGCCGGGTTCGGCCTCTCCTTCAAAAGCACGGCGCCGAGGAAGATCGAGAAGAGCGGATTGATGTAGTAGCCGAGCGCGGTTTCGATGGCGCGGCCCGCCCCGATTGCCCAGACATAGATGCCCCAGTTGATGGTGATGAGCACGGCGGTCAGTGCGGCCATGCACAGCATGCGCGGCGAGCGCAGTGCCGTCTTGATATCGTCGGTGCGCCCGAGCCAGAGCAGCACGAGACCCGCGAGCGGCACCGACCACACGATCCGGTGCGCCACCACTTCCGGCGCCGGGATATGGGCGACAGCCTTCATGAAGAACGGCAGGAAGCCCCAAAGCAGATAGGCGGTCAGCGCGAAGGCAAAGCCTTGTGCGGAATCGGTATTTTCGGCGGGTGCTTTCGGCTCGGCCATATCATCTTTTCCTGGTGTTTTGCCGGAGAGCCCTGGCGGCAATGGCCGCTCACCGGTCAGAAGGGAGGGCACAGCCAGTCGGCCGGCACGATCTCCCATTGGTGCGTCCTACCCCAATGGCCGGTGATGCACCAATTCATTTCCGTGAAGGGAGAATGAGTTTTGCTCACCCTCCCCCGGCCAGTTCATCAGCGTTACCAGGCCGATCGCCGCAATTACTCGGCGGCGATCAGCCCGACGTGGTCGCGGTTCTTGAGCAGCTTGAAGACGATACTGTCCATCAGCGCCTGGAAAGACGCATCGATGATGTTGTCGGAGACCCCCACGGTCCACCAGCGTGCGCCCGTGCCATCGGTCGATTCGATCAGAACGCGGGTGATCGCCTCGGTCCCGCCATTGAGGATACGGACCTTGTAGTCCGCGAGCTCCAGGTCTTCGATTTCCGACTGGTATTTGCCGAGATCCTTGCGCAGCGCCAGGTCGAGCGCGTTGACCGGGCCGTGTCCTTCGGCGACCGACATCATCGTCTCGCCGTCGACGACCACCTTCACCACCGCTTCCGACACCGTCTTCAGATGGCCGTTGGCGTCGAAGCGGCGCTCGACCATCACCCGGAAGCTTTCCACGTGGAAGAAATCCGGCACCGTGCCGAGAATGCGGCTGGCGAGCAGCGCGAAGCTCGCATCCGCCCCTTCATAGGCATAGCCGGTCGCTTCGCGTTCCTTGACGATGGCGATCAGCTTGTCGAGCTTCGGGTCGTCCTTGCTGACGACGATGCCGCGGCGCTTCAGCGCGTTGATGAAATTGGCCTTGCCGCCCTGGTCGGACACCATGACCTTGCGCAGGTTGCCGATGCTTTCCGGCGCCACGTGCTCATAGGTGCGCGGATCCTTGAGCAATGCCGAAGCGTGGATGCCGGCCTTGGTTGCAAAGGCCGACGCGCCCACGTAAGGCGCCTGCTGATCTGGCGAGCGGTTCAACAGCTCGTCGAAGGAATGAGCGAGCTTCGTCAGCTCCAGCAAGCGGTCGGCATCGATCGCCGTTTCGAAGCGGCTGGAATAGGTCTCTTTCAAAGCAAGCGTCGGGATCAGCGTGACGAGATTGGCGTTTCCGCAGCGTTCGCCAATGCCGTTCAGCGTGCCCTGGATCTGGCGTACGCCGGCCTCGACCGCCGCAAGCGAATTGGCGACCGCCTGGCCGGTATCGTTATGGGCATGGATGCCGAGATTGGCGCCGGGTACGCCGGCAGCGATCACGGCCGCAACGATCTCGCGCACCTCCGGAGGCTGCGTGCCGCCATTGGTGTCGCAGAGCACCACCCAGCGCGCGCCGGCGTCAAAGGCCGTCTTCGCGCAGGCGAGCGCATAGGCGGGGTTGGCCTTGTAGCCATCGAAAAAATGCTCGCAATCGACCATCGCCTCGCGACCGGAGGCGACCACCGCCTCGACCGAGGCCCGGATGTTGTCGAGGTTTTCCTCGTTGGTGCAGCCGAGCGCCACTTCGACGTGATAGTCCCAGCTCTTGGCGACAAGACAGATGGCGTCGCTCTTGGCCGCGAGCAGCGCCGCGAGGCCCGGATCGTTCGACGCGGAAACCCCGGCGCGCTTGGTCATGCCGAAGGCGACGAAGGAGGCCTTCTGGGTACGCTTGCGCCCGAAGAACTCCGTGTCGGTCGGGTTCGCGCCGGGATAGCCGCCTTCGATATAGTCCATGCCGAACTGATCGAGCAGGCCGGCAATCGCAATCTTGTCCTCGACGGAAAAGTCGATGCCGGGCGTCTGTTGCCCGTCTCTCAGCGTCGTGTCGAAGAGGTAGATGCGTTCCCTGGTCATGGTTCTCGTCCAAATATGCTCGGTTTACTTTTGCTCGGTCTTGCCTGCGAACTGGTCCGTGGCGCGGATCAGCCGGTCGAGGATGCCCGGCTCGGAATAGGCATGGCCTGCTCCCTCGACCAGATGCAGCTCTGATCCCGGCCAGGCCTTGTGCAGCTGCCAGGCGTACTTCGCCGGGCACGGCATGTCGTACCGCCCGTGGATGATGACGCCGGGAATGCCGTGCAGCCGGTGGGCGTCGCGCAGCAATTGGCCCTCTTCCATCCAGCCGGCATTGACGAAGAAGTGGTTCTCGATCCGCGCGAAGGCGTCAGCATAATCGTCGTCGGCGAAGGGCTCGCTGGTTGCGAGCTCCGGCAACAGCGTGATCGTCTCACCCTCCCAGATGCTCCAGGCCTTGGCGGCCGCAAGGCGTGTCGCCTTGTCCTCGCTCATCAGGCGGCGATGATAGGCGTGCATCATCTCGTGGCGCTCGTTCTCGGGAATGGGCGCGATGAAACGCTCCCACTTGTCCGGGAACATCTCCGAGACGCCGAACTGGTAGTACCAGTCGAGCTCGGCCTTGGTCAGCGTGTAGATGCCACGCAGCACCAGTTCGGAAACCCGTTCCGGGTGCTTCTCGGCATAGGCAAGCCCCAGCGTCGATCCCCAGGAACCGCCGAAGACCAGCCACTTGTCGGCGCCGGCCATCTCGCGCAGCCGCTCGATATCGGCGACGAGATGCCAGGTGGTGTTGGCTTCGATCCTGGCATTCGGCGTCGACTTACCGCAGCCGCGCTGGTCGAACAGCGTTACGTCGTAGAGGGTCGGATCGAACAGGCGGCGGTGGTTCGGCGAGATCGTGCCGCCTGGCCCGCCATGCAGGAAGACGGCAGGCTTAGCGCCCGGCGTGCCGGCCTTTTCCCAATAGATGGTGTGACCGTCGCCGACCTCGAGGTGGCCCGACGCATAGGGTTCGATTTCCGGATAAAGCGTACGCAGAACAGTCGTCATTTTCAGTCTTTCGTGAGCGGCCAGTGCACGGTGTCGTAGTCGGGATGCTGGCGGTTGGTTTCGAGAACGATCAGATGGCGGGTCGCCGAGACCTCGCTACCGTCATCCGTCTCCCTTGGTGGCAAGCCCGCGAGCCGTGAGAACCATATGACGCGGGATTCGACGCCGGACTGGTAAACGGGCTGTACGTCATCGGGGTCGTCGAGCGAGCCGAGCGCGATGTTGATGAAGTTCTCGTCGGGCATATCGTAGAACAGCGGCGTGCCGCAATCGCTGCAAAAACCGCGGCGCACCAGATGCGACGAGCGGAACCAGGACGGCTGGCCCCGGGTAATGTCGAACGTGTCTCGGGACGCATTGGCGAGTGGCATGAAATAGTTCCCGGTCGCCTTCTGGCACATGCGGCAATGACAGATATGCGGGTCCGCAAGCACGCCCTCGGCGCGGTAGCGCACGGCGCCGCATTGGCATCCGCCCGTATAGATGCGCGCGATGGTCACCGGAATGCTCCCGAGGGATGCCATTGATCGGTCTCGTGGTCGGGATGCTGGAACGAGATGATGCTTTCCTGCCTGGCGTAAAAATCCTGATCTTCAAGCACCGGCTGCTCGAAGATCGTATCGACCCAGGGCAGCCGCGAGGCGTGATTGACCTGGATTTTCGGCGCCAGATCGGTGCGATCGTCAAAGGTGCCGATGGCGATCTCAAGGCCACCCGGATGCCGATACGTCATCGGCGTTCCGCATTTCGGGCAGAAGCCACGGTCGATGTTGACCGAGGACTGGAAATAGCTCGGTTCGTCCCGCACCCATTCGACACCATCCTTCGGCGCCGTCACCAGCGCCGAGAAGAACGAGCCGAACTGTTTCTGGCACATGCGGCAATGACAGATCGACGCGCGTCCGAGTTCACCCTTGATCCGGAAGCGGACCGCGCCGCATTGGCATCCACCTGTTCGAACGTTTTCGGTCATCGCTTCTCCTCCGGGGGCCAGGTCTCGGTGTCGTGGTCGGGATGCTGATAGGAAACGAGATTGGTCAGGAACTCGATTGCGTCCGGATCTTCCAGCGTATGAACGCCAGGCAGATCGGCAACGTGATCGACATAGGGCAGCTTACCCTCGACTCCCCATTGGATGGTCGGCACGATGCCTTGCGGCTCGTCGAAGGCAGCGATCGCCAGCGCCATGCCATCCGGTGCCTCGTAGGTCAGCGGCGTGCCGCAATCGGCGCAGAAGCCGCGTCGCGCGGCGTTTGACGACTGGAAGCGCTTGGGCTCTCCGCGGGTCCAGGTCACATGCGCGCCGCGAACCGAAACCAAGGGCATGTAGAAATTGCCGCTCGCCTTCTGGCACATGCGGCAATGACAGACGGATGCGTCACCGAGCCTGCCCTCGACGCGGAAACGGACCGCGCCGCATTGGCAGCCGCCGGCATAATGGGGCCTGTTGTCGAGACTCATCGCAACTCCTCCTTAGCCCGGCGCGTGGCAGACGGCTTCGATATTGTTGCCGTCGGGATCGAATACGAAGGCCCCGTAATAGTCCGGGTGGTAGTGCGGTCTCAGCCCCGGCTTGCCGTTGTCACGTCCGCCGGCGGCAATCGCCGCTTCATAGAAGGCATCGACCTCGGCGCGGCTGCGCGCCGAAAAGGCGTAGTGGCGGCCCGGGCCTGCCTCGGCCGTTTCATGCAGCCAGAAAACCGGCCGCTCGCGGCCATAACCGCCGACCTTCACGCCGCCGGTGTGCTCCAACGGCACCATCATCAGCAAGGAGGCGCCAAGCGGAGCAAAGGCCTTGTCGTAGAACGACTGCGCCCGGTCGAAATCCGCGACGGGAATGCCCGTATGGTCGATCATCGCACGAACTCCTCTTTCATGCATGCGCTCCGCTTTCCGCTGCCCTTTCAGATGCCCTGTCCGAACCGATCAGAGCGATCGGACAGGGCTCTGGGGGCGGCCCACGGTCACCGTTTGATATCCCAGGTCGTCACCCGCTCGCCGGTTGCCGGATCCTTGCCGTCCTTCAGCTGAACACCGCGCGCCAGCAGATCATCGCGGATCTTGTCGGCTTCCGCGAAGTTCTTCGCCTTCAGCAGTTCCAGACGGGCCCGCACGCGGCTGTCGATGTCGCGGACCAGCCCCTCGTCGAGTTCGACCGCCTGCGGCACCACGCCGATCAGCGCAGCACTTGCGGCGAAGGTGCCGAGCAGTTTCGGATCGGTCGCCGCCTTCTGGGCGAGCGCATGGACCGCCTGGACGGCCGCGACCGTGTTGAGGTCGTCGGCAAGTGCGGCGACCACGGCCGGGTCGGCCTCACCCGTGGCGTCACCCGGCACCGGCCACTTGGAGAGCAGATGCTCTGCCTCTTCCAGCCGCTTCACCGAAAAATCGATCGGCTCGCGATAGTGCGTCATCAGCATCGCGAGCCTCAGCACGTCGCCCGGCCACTGGCGGCCGGCGAACTTTTCCGTGTGCAGCAGTTCGTAGATGGTGACGAAGTTGCCTTCGGACTTCGACATCTTGCGGCCTTCGACCTGCAGGAAGCCGTTGTGCATCCAGACATTCGCCATCACCTCGGTGCCATGGGCGCAACGGGATTGGGCAATCTCGTTTTCGTGGTGCGGGAAGATGAGATCCAGCCCGCCGCCGTGGATGTCGAAAACCTCGCCGAGATAGCGGCTGCTCATGGCCGAGCACTCGATGTGCCAGCCGGGACGGCCCCTGCCCCACGGGCTTTCCCAACCCGGTTCGTTGTCGCCGGAGAGCTTCCACAGCACGAAATCGCCGGGGCTTTTCTTATGCGCCTCGACGGCGACGCGGGCGCCGGCCTGCTGTTCGTCGAGGTTGCGCTTCGAGAGCTGACCGTAATCGGCCATCGACTTGGTATCGAACAGCACCTCGCCGCCCGCCTGGTAGGCGTGGCCCTTGACGATGAGCTTTTCGATGATGTCGATCATCTGGGCGATGTTGTCGGTCGCCCGCGGCTGGACATCAGGATCGAGGCAGCCGAGCGCCCTGGCATCGTCGAGAAACTGCGTTTCGGTCTTCTCCGTCACCCGGCGGATCGCGTCGTTGAGCGGCAGGGTCGGATAGTCCCGCAGCGCCCGCGCGTTGATCTTGTCGTCGACGTCGGTGATGTTGCGCGCATAGGTGACGTGATCCGCGCCATAGACATGGCGCAGCAGCCGGAACAGGACGTCGAAGACGATGACCGGCCGGGCATTGCCGATATGGGCATAGTCATAGACCGTCGGGCCGCAGACATACATGCGAACGTTGTCGGGATCGATCGGCTTGAACTCGATCTTCTCCCGCGTCAGCGTGTTGTACAGCTTCAGTGTCGGCGTTCCGCCCATTGCCATTCTCCAAGATGCATACGACCGTAAAATACCGCGCCCGGGAGGCCCGCGCGTTTGTCATCTTGGATTTTAGGAGACGAAAACGGCCAGGCCAGCGGAGCGCTAGCGAATAATGTTCCGGCAGATAATGCAGATAACCGTTTTCATGGCCTCACTTATCGCGCGTCACCCGATTTCGGTCAAGAGGTCAGCCGCGTGCAAGCACAGCCGACTATCGAAAGGATTCCGCGGTCATGGATTTGTCATGATTAGGCTTATCTGAGATCGCCATGCGGAAAACAGATTCGCGGTTTAGTTGGTAGCACACCACGAAACCCTGTCTCCGGAGAGCGAGGAGGAGCGTCGCTTTCGTGAAGACGTACGAAAGCGACAGTGTATCCGGTTCGGGAAAGCATCAAGGAGTGAGTGCAAGTGAAAGCCGCAAAGACCAAAGACATCACCAAATCCGCCAACCTCGTCGAACAGTATCGCCCGCTCGGCCTGAAGGCCGTACTTGCCGCAGCGTTGCAGGTGAAGGCGAAGCCGGCTGGCAAGCTGACCAAGCGGCCAGCCTGACGGTTCCGACGCTCTTTTCCTTAAAAGAGAGACATCTGCCCGCCATCGGGCTCGGTCGGCTTGCCCTTGCCTTTTAGCTGGGCATCCGCAACCGACCTGGGCGTGACGGCATCCTGGATTTCGGGACCGGTGTTGACGACCTTGTTGACCTTGTCCGAGACAGGGATCGCCTCGAAGTAGTCCTCCGCGACGGGGCCGAAGAGATCGGCAACCTCGCGCGGCTCCTGCGTCTTGCAATCCAGCCAGCGGCCAAAATCCTCGGGCTGGATGACGACCGGCATACGGTCATGGATCTGCCGGATCGAGGCGTTGGCGGCCGTCGTCAGGATGGCCGCTGTGTCGACCTCGGAGCCGTCGGCCGAGGACCAGGTTTCCATCAGCCCGGCGAAAGCGACGATGCCGCCCTTCCGCGGGCGCACCCAATAGGCCTGCGACGGCTCGCGGCTGCCTTTCGGCGGCCGGCGCCATTCGTAAAAACCGGAGGCCGGCACGAGAACACGCCGGTGGCGCATGGCGGCGCGAAACGAGGCCTTGTCGATTGCCGATTCGGCCCGCGCATTGATCAGCAGCGGAAAGTCACGCGGGTCTTTCACCCAGCCCGGCATAAAGCCCCAACGCACGAGCACCGCCTTGCGCTCCGGCAGGTTGCTGCCGGGTGCCGCGCGCTCGCCGGCCACGACAACCATGATCGGCTGGGTTGGCGCGATATTGAAGCGCGCCGGAAAGTCGTCGCTTTCCAGCAGGCTGAACAATTCCATCATTTCGTCGGGGGTCGCCGTCAGCGCAAAACGTCCGCACATGACATCGATGTGGCACTTCACGTAGGATGGGTCAACGCTACCGAGACGATTTGATTCCCTGATGCCGACCAAGCCCGAACTTGCTTCCTCCGTCATTCTAGAACGCGACGGCCGCTATCTGCTCGTTCGCCGGGCCAACCCACCGTCGGCCGACATGTACGCCTTTCCGGGCGGCCGTGCCGAGCCCGGCGAGACGCCGGCGGAGACAGCGCTTCGCGAATTGTTCGAAGAAACCGGCATCAAGGCGCGCGATCCGGTGCTGTTTGAAATCTACGATCTGCCGGGCAAGGAGTCCGAGGGGCGACACTTCCTGCTTTCGGTTTTCAGGGCCGAGGCCGATGCCGATGCGGTTGCCGTCGCCAGCGACGACGCGGCAGGGCTCGGCTGGTTCACCCCTGAGGAGATCTTCGCCCTGCCGATCCCCGACAGCGTGCGCGAATGTGTGGAAAGGCTCTCCGGCACCGGCGCGAACGCCGCGACATCCGGCGACGGCCTTGAAACCGCCGACAATTCGGGCTTGATGAAATCATGATCCCTGTCCCGATCCTCGCAAGGCTTACGCTCGCTGCAATCGCCCTGACGGTCGCCACTGGTGCGGCGGCGCAAAAAACACCGACGAAAGAGCCGGCCAAGACCGAGACCGCAGCCCCTGCCCCGGCCGCTGTGGAAGAAAAGCCGACGCCCTATGACCAGCGGCTGATTCGACTCTCGGAGATCCTCGGCTCCGTGCACTACCTCAGGAATCTCTGCGTCAAGGAACCGGAAGACGTCTGGCGCCGCTCGATGCAGGATCTGATCGACAAGGAAACCGCCACCGAAGTCAAACGACGCGAGCGGATGACTGCCGCCTTCAACCGCGGGTACCGCACCTTCGCATCGGTCTATACGAACTGCACAGGCCCTGCGATCGTCGCCGAACAGCGATATCGTGCCGAAGGGGCAACACTTGCGTCAGAAATCGTCGCCCGCTTTGGAAATTAGCAATAAATTAACCTCTTTTCTCACGACCCCGTGTCGTTTCGGGAAAAGGCTGCTAAGTTCGTTAAGAGAGTGGTAAGAAGTGGCGAGTCCGTCACGGTCGTTCAGTCGGAGTTCAGCCGAACGGCCATAAATTGAACCGCTTGCACAATGGAAGTCGCATGGAACGAATGATGGAACCAAGCCTGACCGACATCGATGACATGATCGTCCACGAGAAGATGCAGGCTGCGCTGGAACACCAGAGCGAGGCCTGGGCGGACGGAATGGCCGACGGTATCGAGCCGGAAATCATCGCCGATGCGGCCATTGCCCTTGCCATGCGGGAAACCGTTCGGCTTCATGGCGAAGACGGCGCCGAGGCAATGCTCAATTCGCTTCGCGAGCGCGTGCTCGCCGGCGAATTCTCGCCCCAGCGCACGATTCAGTAATATCAGGACTGCCCGATGCATCGGAATCTTGCAAACCGGACCCTTCCGGTTCGCCTCGCCACACTGCTTTTGGCCGGTGTCGCCTTGACCACCCCGGCAGCGGTTTCCCCCGCCTTCGCTCTCAGCGAATTGCAGGGCGCGCCGCAACCCGTTCCGGCCGAGCAACAGCCTGCCGCCGGCGACCAGAAGGCGACGCCGCCTGCCGCCGAACCCGTTGCCGAAGAGCCGGACGAAGAAGAGACGCTTCCACTCGAAATCCCGATGCCCGACCCGCTGATCAACAAGTCGGCGACAGCCACCAAGGAAGATGCTCCCGAAGCTGAAGAGCCGGAGCCGACCGGGCCTGTCGAAGTCCTGACCGACGTTTCCAAGATTCCGGCGCCGGTCGCCCGCATGCGCGAGCTGATCGTCGAGGCGGCGGCTTCCGGCGACATCGAGCGGTTGCGCCCATTGCTCGGCAAGGGCCCGAACCAGACCCAGGTCACCGGCGTCACCGGCGACGAAGACCCGGTGTCGATCCTGAAGAGCCTTTCGGGCGACCAGGAAGGCGTCGAAATTCTCGCGATCCTGCTCGACGTGCTGTCGACCGGCTTCGTGCTGGTAGACAAGGGCACGCCGCAGGAGGCCTATGTCTGGCCTTACTTTGCGGAAAAGAAGCTTTCGACGCTGACGGCACCGGAAAAGGTCGACCTGTTCCGCCTGGTCACCGCCGGCGACTTTGCCGACATGGAAGAATTCGGCAGTTACAACTTCTATCGCGTCGGCATCATGCCGGACGGCAAATGGAAATTCTTCATCGCCGGCGACTGAGCGCCGGCGACCTGCTTGCCGATGACAGCCGAACATCCTACCTCTTCGCCAAGAGATCGCCGGTGAGACCGGGGCCTGAGTCGGCCACGGCTACCAGGTGATCGTTTGCTAGGTTAGCGCGGGAGCCTCCCCTCCCGTCGAACAGGATTCGAACGATGCCCAGAGTTCGCCTCGACGATCGTGCGATCGTCTCCATTTCCGGCAAGGACGCCGAAGATCTTCTTCAGGGACTGATCACCACCGACCTCGACGCGCTTGCGCCCGACGAGGCGCGTCCTGGCGCGCTTCTGACGCCACAGGGCAAGATCCTGTTCGAGTTCCTGATCTCCCGCGACGGCGATGGCCTACGGCTGGAAACGGCACGCGACCAGGCCGAAGCGCTGCTGAAGCGCATGACGATGTACAAGCTTCGCTCGGCAGTCGAGCTTTCGATCAGGGCTTCCGACGCCGTCACCGTGATATTCGACGAAGCAGCACCGACGGGTGCCTATCGGGACCACCGTTTCGAGAAGGCGGGCGTTGCGCTCTTTCGCGCCTATGGGGAAGCCACCGGCGACACGGCCGGCGCAGAAGACCTCGAACGGCTGCGGATCGCGGCGGGCATTGCGAATGCCGGTGCCGATTATGCGGTGCAGGACGCATTCCCCCATGACGTGCTCCTGGACAAAAACGGCGGCCTCTCCTTCAAGAAGGGCTGCTATGTCGGCCAGGAAGTGGTGTCGCGCATGCAGCACCGCAGCACGCCGCGCCGCCGGGTCGTGATCGTTTCGGCGGACGCCGCCCTTCCTCCCACGGGAACGACGATTACGGCGAACGACAAGGCGATCGGCGCGCTGGGCACGGTGCAGGGCAAGTCGGCGCTCGCGATCGTGCGCATCGACAAGGCCGGCGAAGCCATGGCGAATGGGATCCCGCTGCTCGCCGGCGACGTGCCGGTGACAATGGTTCTGCCCGAATGGACCGGCCTCACCTTCCCGACCAGCACGGACGAGGCAAGCGCGTGACGGCGGCCCGCGCCTGGCAGCGCATGCTTTCCGGCCGAAGGCTGGACCTGCTCGATCCCTCGCCGCTCGATGTCGAGATCGGCGACATCGCCCATGGCCTCGCCCGTGTTGCCCGGTGGAACGGCCAGACCGCCGGCGATCATGCCTTCTCTGTCGCCCAGCACAGCCTGATGGTCGAAGATATTTTTCGCCGCAGCAACAAGTGCAGCACCGACGATTGCCTGCTGGCGCTTTTGCACGACGCGCCGGAATATGTGATCGGCGACATGATCTCGCCGTTCAAGGCGGTGGTCGGCGGCGGCTACAAATCGGTCGAGAAGCGGCTGGAAAGCGCCATCCACCTTCGTTTCGGCCTGCCGCCGCATTGCTCCAAGGAATTGAAGGACCGCATCAAGAAGGCCGATCATGTCGCGGCCTATTTCGAAGCAACGGTGCTTGCCGGCTTCTCCGTCGAAGAGGCGCGCAAGTTCTTCGGCCAGCCGCGCGGCATCACCCGCGAGACGCTGCTGATCGATCCCTTGCCGGCGGTCGAGGCGCAGCGCCTGTTCACCGAACGGTTCCTCACGCTGGAAGCGCAGCGCGTGCCGGCGCGCGCGGAAATCTGACATGCCCGGCATTATCGTTTCTCCGCTTTCCCGCATCGCCGAAATGGCCGTCCGCCATGGCTGCACCGAGATGATCAGCCTCGTCGCCAAGGGCCAGGATTTCCATCGCCCCGGCGTCATCGCCAAGGCGCGACATCTGACGCTCGGCATGAACGACATCACCTTTGCCGGCACCGGCGACCTCATTGCGCCGCAGGAAGACCATGTCCGGCAGATCGTAGCCTTTGCGCGCGAATGGGACCGTGCACGGCCGCTCCTCGTTCATTGCTGGATGGGCGTCTCCCGTTCGCCGGCAGCCGCCCTCATCGCCGCGCTCGCGGCCGAGCCGGACCAGGACGACGCGGAGCTGGTGCAGCGGCTGCGCCGCGCCTCGCCCTATGCGACCCCCAACAGCCGGCTCGTCGAAATTGGCGACGGCGTGCTCGCGCGCAATGGAAGGCTGATCGCCGCCGTTCGCGCGATCGGTCGCGGCGCGGATGCAGACGGCAATGCGCCGTTCCTTCTGCCGCTTGCTTCCGAAGGAGCAGCCGTTGCCGATTGAGACGCAGCCGACAACGGTCGAGATCGGCCTCAATGCGGCGATCGTCGCCGTCGTCAACCGCAGCCCGCGCATCCTCGCCGTCAGCGAAAGTGACGGCGATGCGCGTGACAGCCTGCCCTTCGGTCCCTTCGATCCGGCGCTCCACCGGACCTTTGAGACGAGCCTGCGCGATCGCGTCGAAAAGCGTACGGCGCTGAAGCTCGGCTATATCGAACAGCTTTACACCTTCGGCGATCGCGGCCGTCAGCGGCTGCCGGGCGAAGAAGGCAAGCACATGGTCTCGGTCGGCTATCTGGCCCTGACGAGAACCGACGCCGAAAACACCGAACGGCTGGCCGAAGCCGGCGCGCATTGGCGCGACTGGTACGGCTACCTGCCCTGGGAGGACTGGCGGCAGGGTCGCCCGGCGGTGCTGGACCAGGCGCTCCTGCCGGCACTTGCCCGCTGGGAAACAGGTGTGTCCGGTGACGACCGAGCCGCCCGGATTGCCGGGCGCCGGGCGCGCATTCGCCTGGCCTTCGGCCTCGGCGATTTTCCCTGGGACGAGGAACGCGTGCTGGAGCGCTATGAGCTGCTTTACGAGGCAGGGCTCGTGCCCGAGGCGGCCATCGACGGCCACGGTAATGGCAACGACGTTCTGACCGCCGGGCTGGCGATGCGCCACGACCACCGCCGTATCGTCGCCACCGCGATGGCGAGGCTGCGCGGCAAGATCAAGTACCGGCCGGTCGTCTTCGAACTGATGCCGCCCGAGTTCACGCTGACCGATCTGCAGGCAACCGTCGAAGCGATCTCCGGGCGCCACCTGCACAAGCAGAACTTCCGCCGCCTGGTCGAAGGGGCCGAACTGGTGGAGCCGACGGGGATGACGCTGTCTTCCACCGGTGGGCGGCCGGCCGCCCTCTTCCGCTTCCGCCGCCAGATCCTTGACGAGCGCCCCGCCCCGGGGCTCAAGGTCGGTGGGCGATGAGGGCAGTACCGCCCACCAAATGGCGGATCGGCACCTAAAAACCTCCGACAGAACGCCCTACATGTGCGGGGATGATGCTATAATCGGTGCAGTGGGACGCGACCGAACTTTCGCTGCCCGCAAACCATGCGGCGTTTACGACCGAGGTGACAACCATGCTGCTCGTCCTGACCCTGCTTACGTCGCTGCTCGGCACCTCGCCCCAATCGGGAACCGACGAAAAGCCGAAGATGCCCGACTACTTCAAGAACCAACAGGGCGGCGGCATGCAGCCGCAGACAACCATCTGCAATCTCAACAGCCAGGACCTGAACGGGCAGTTCCGGACCTGCCGCTACGACTGCGGCACGCAGATCACCGTCGGCGAACGTTTCTCCTGCCCGTTCATCATGCAGCGTTGACGTTCAAAACCTCGGTTAGCTTCTGAAAAGACGCAACTCCGGACGGAAAACCGCTTCGCACTTTTCCTGGCGTTGCTTACCTTTCGATCACCACATCAAGGCCGATGTCGAGCGTCGGGGCGGCCATGGTGATCTTCGAGGTCGAGATGTAGTCGACGCCGCTCTCGGCGATTGCCCGCACCGTATCGATCTTGACGTTGCCTGAAGCCTCCAACCGCGTCCGGCGGGCATCGACCGCATAGGCGTCGGCGGAGAGCTGCCAAAACGCGCGGTTGACCGCAACGGCCTCGCGGAGCAAGTCCGGCCCCATGTTGTCGAGCAGGATGACGTCGGGTTGGGCCGTCAGCGCCTCGCGCATCTGATCGAGGCCATCGACCTCGATCTCGATCTTGACGAGATGGCCGCAATAGGCACGCGCCGCATGGACGGCGCTGGCGACACCACCAGATACGGCAATGTGATTGTCCTTGATCAGCACGGCATCGTCGAGGCCGTAGCGATGATTGGAGCCACCGCCCAGACGCACCGCGTATTTTTCCAGCGCCCGCAGCCCAGGAATGGTCTTGCGGGTGCAACAGACCTTCGCACGCGTGTGGGCGATCTCGTCGGCGAATTTCGCCGTATAGCTTGCGATGCCCGAAAGGTGCATCAGGAAGTTCAGGCCGACACGTTCGGCCGACAGCAGCCCGCGGGCGCGACCGGAGATCCGGGCGATCGCCGTGCCCGGCGCGACCCGGTCACCATCCGCCACCAATGCCTCGAAGTGGATCGACGGATCGACCAGACGGAAGGCGGCACGCGCAAGCTCCAGCCCGGCAACAACACCCGCATCGCGCACGTTCATGCCGGCCTTTGCGGTCAGCTCCGGCCCGATGGTCGAGAGCGTGGTAATGTCGCCGGCGCGGCCGAGATCCTCGTTAAGTGCGGCACGCACCTGGTCCTCGATCATCAGTGCGGGAAATTCGGGGCGGAGGGCTGCGGTCATCTGCTTTTTCGTCCTTGAGTGTCGGTCCATGCAAGCGGCGCGCGTGAAATCACGCCGCTTCCGTCTCCGCCAGTTCGCTCGCCAGGCGGTTGGCGTCGGCGAGCGTCAGATAGGTGCGGCGGCGCCATTCCGGCTGTTCCTGTGGGCAATCGGCGCGGAAGTGACCGCCGCGGCTTTCCGTGCGCCGCAGCGCGCCGACGGCGATCAACTTGGCCGTGGTAATAATGTTGGTGAAGCGCATGCGGGTGTTGTCGCGCTCGAGCTGTGCGATCTCGCGGATCGCCTTTACCAGGCTCTCGCGGGTTCGGATCACGCCGACGCAATCGCTCATCACCTGGCGCAGGATCTTCAGTTGCGGGCTGTCTTCGACGGTCACCGGATCGTCGTTCTCGCCGGCATTATCTCCCCATTCGGTAAGCTGCGGCGTCGGCAGCGTGCCCTTGATGTTTTCGGCGATGCGGGCGGCAAAGACGACGGCTTCGAGCAGCGAGTTGGAGGCGAGCCGGTTGGCGCCGTGCACGCCGGTGGAGGTCACTTCTCCAGCAGCCCAGAGACCATCGATCGAGGTGCGACCTTCGGCATCGGTGAGCACGCCACCCATGTGATAGTGAACCGCCGGCACGACCGGGATGGCTTGCGTCACCGGATCGATGCCGGCCGCCATGCAAGAGGCATAGACCGTCGGGAACATCTCGGGGAAATGCTTGCCCACAGCCTTGGTGCAATCGAGGAACGCGCCGCGGCCGGCCTGGACCTCGGCAAAGACACCACGCGAAACGATGTCGCGCGGCGCAAGCTCGCCGTCCGGGTGGATATCGAGCATGAAGCGATGGCCGGCGGCGTTCAGAAGCTGGGCGCCATCACCGCGCAGCGCCTCGGTCGCGAGCGGCGCCGGATCCTTGCCGATGTTGATCGCCGTCGGGTGGAACTGCACGAATTCCGGATCGGCGATGATCGCGCCGGCGCGGGCGGCCATGCCGAGCCCCTGCCCGCACGCTTCCCACGGGTTGGTCGTGACAGCATAGAGATGACCGATTCCACCGGAGCAGAGAACGACGGCACGGGCCGGGAAAGCCACGCGCTTCTTCGACTGGCCGGCATCGGGCCGGGCGATGACGCCGGAGATGAACCGGCCTTCGCGCACGAGTTCCTCGACCACATAGCCTTCGATCACGCGGATCGACGGCGTCCGGCGGACGGCGGCTATCAGCGCTTCCATGATCGCCTTGCCGGCCATGTCGCCCTTGACGCGGACGATGCGTCGCTCGGAATGGGCCGCCTCACGCGAGAGCAGCAGCTTGCCTTCGAGATCGCGATCGAAGGGCACGCCATATTCGAGCAGATCGTGAATGCGCGCCGGGCCTTCGGCCACCATCATGCGCGTCATCTTCTCGTCGACGATGCCGGCACCGGCGGCCAACGTGTCAGCGACATGTTTCTCGAAGGTGTCGCCGGGGCTCATGGCGGCGGCGATGCCGCCTTGAGCCCAGGCCGACGAGGCGCCGTGGCCGATCGGGGCTGCGGCAAGGATCGTCACCGGTCTCGGGCTCAGTTTCAGCGCGCAGAAGAGGCCGGCCAAGCCGCCACCGACGATGACGATATCGTCAATCCCGTTGAAGGATTGCGGGCGGAAATGGTCGGTCAGCATGATTCATTCTCCTCCAATGCGCATGCCTGCATCCGGTATGACCCGGCGGAAATTGTTACTGCTTGAGGTTCACCATGCGCTCGACCGCAAGGCGGGCGCGATCGGCGATATCAGGATCGACGAGAACCTCCTCCGTCATGGTCAGCAGGCTGTCGAGGATCTTCGGCAGCGTGATGCGCTTCATGTGCGGACAGAGGTTGCACGGCTTGACGAACTCGACGCCTTCGATCTCGGCCTGGATGTTCGACGCCATCGAGCACTCGGTAACGAGCAGCACCTTCGACGGGCGATTGTCCTTGACGTAGTTGATCATGCCGGAGGTCGAGCCGGCGAAGTCGCAGACGGCGATCACGTCCGGGTGGCATTCCGGATGTCCGATGATCTCGATGCCCGGATTGGCTTCCTTGTAGGCGAGCAACTCGGCGGCGGTGAAGCGCTCGTGCACCTCGCAGTGGCCCTTCCAGGTCAGGATCTTCTTGTTGGTCTGGCGCGCGACGTTCATCGCCAGGTATTCGTCGGGAATGCAGAGAACCGTGTCGGATTCCAGGCTCTCGACGACATCGAGCACGTTCGACGAGGTGCAGCAGATGTCGGTCTCGGCTTTCACGTCGGCAGACGTGTTGACGTAGGTGACGACGGGAACGCCGGGGTAGCGCTGCTTCAGCAGGCGGACATCGGCGCCGGTGATCGATTCCGACAGCGAGCAGCCTGCCTTGGCGTCGGGGATCAGCACGGTCTTTTCCGGACTCAGCAACTTCGACGTTTCGGCCATGAAGTGCACGCCGCACTGGATGATGATTTCCGCATCGACTTTGGCAGCATCGCGCGCGAGTTGCAGCGAGTCGCCGACGATGTCGGCGACACAGTGGAAGATGTCCGGCGTCTGATAGTTATGCGCGAGGATGACCGCGTTACGCTCCTTCTTCAGCCGGTTGATGGCGTGCACATAGGGCGCGTAGACCGGCCACTCGATCGCCGGGATGAAATCCTTGACCTTCTCGTAGAGATGCTCGGTTTCGCGCGCGATCGCCGGCGTAAAGGCAAGCTCGGGCCTTTCGATGATGCCGAAGCGCTCAGCGGCGCTGACAAAACCCGGTTTCGCCACGGCCGCGGTGCGGGGTGCAAGGCGCGTCATCGACATCTCCTCTCCGCCCCTCTTCCTGGGCGGGTTTTCAATTATGCTCACTCTGAGCATAATTGAACCAAAACAAAAGCGGCAAAGCCGCATGGGTTGATTTAGAAAGTTTTGTGACAGAATTCAAGAATAGAAGCGCCGCTTTTCGCGGCGCTTCTGATTTTGGTTCGCGATCAGGCCATCGCCGGCCGTGCCACGCCCTTCTCCTCGATCGGCCAGTGGACGATTGCGGCGAAGACGCCGAGGGCTACACCGAGCCACCACACCGGATCGTAGGAACCGAAGTGGTCGTAGAGGTAGCCGCCCATCCACACACCCAGGAATGAGCCGACCTGGTGCGACAGGAAGACGATGCCGCCGAGCAGGCCGAGGTGGCGCGTACCGAACATGATCGCGACCAGCGCATTGGTCGGCGGCACGGTCGAAAGCCAGAGCAGGCCCATAACGATGGCAAAGACGATGACCGAGGTCGGCGTCTGCGGCAGCAGCAGGAAGGCCGTCACCGCCACCGAGCGCGCGATATAGATCAGCGCCAGGAAATAGGGTTTCGAGTAGCGCTGGGCGATGAAGCCCGCCGACAGAGAACCGATGATGTTGAAGAAGCCGATGAGTGCCAGCGCGATCACCGCATAGCGCGCGTCGATGCCGATATCGCCGATGTAAGCCGGGAAGTGCGCGGTGATGAAGGCAACCTGGTAGCCGCAAACGAAGAAGCCGGATACCAGCAGCAGGTAGCTCTTGTGGCCAAGTGCCTCCTTCAGCGCCTCGCCGATCGACTGCTTGAATTGCGCCTCGCTCTGGCGGCCGGAGGACGCGTTGCCGCGCAGTGGGATCGCGAAGAACGGCACCACCAGCATGAGGACGCCGAGATAGACCAGGCTGTCCGACCAGCCATAGGCCGAGATCAGCCCCTGGCTCAGGGGCGCGAACAGGAACATGCCGGCCGAGCCCGCCGCCGTGCAGATGCCGAAGGCGAGCGACCGCTGATGCGGCGTGACGTTGCGGGCAAAGGCGGAGAGCAGGATGCCGAAGGAGCCGGAGCCCACCGCCATGCCGACGAGCACGCCGCCGCCGATGTGCAGCCAGATCGGCGCGTTGGCGAAGGCCATGATAAAGAGACCAGCAGCGTAGAGAAGGCCCGACATGGCGAGCACGCGCCACGTTCCGAACTTGTCCGCAATCGCGCCGAAGAAGGGCTGGCTCAGGCCCCAACAGAGGTTCTGCAATGCCATGGCAAGGCCGAAGGTCGTCCTGTCCCAGCCCGTATCGGCGAGCATCGGCAGCTGGAAGAAGCCCATCGCCGAGCGCGGGCCGAAGGTGAGCATCGCGACGACCGAGCCGGCCGCAATGATCAGCCAGGGCATCTCCTGACGGGCACTGGACGGCGCGGATGCTCCGGAAACAGCGGACATGGAATCTCTCCGATTGATGGAGCGCGATCCTAGGCGGCTGCTAAAACAGATAAAAGCCAATTAAATTGACGCCGCAATCACCGGAATTGATGCCTTGATCAAGCGGCGCTGCGGAACCGGTCGCGAAACGCTCTCGGCGTCATGCCCTTGGCCGCCTTGAACTGGCGATTGAAGTTGGCAAGCGAACGATAGCCGACGGCATCGGCGACATGAGCGATCGAACGCGCCGAACCACTGAGCAGCGCGCAGGCCTCGCCGATCCGCAGGCGCATCAGATATTCCGAGACCGGCATGTTGAGGTGGCGCAGGAACAGGCGATGCAGGCCGGAAAGGCTGAGCGCGGCCAGATCCGCGAGTTCGTCCATCGACGGGTTTTCGGCGTAATGCAGGTGGATATGGTCGAGCACCCGGTCGAGGCGGCCGCGGTCGACCGATCGGCCTGATGGCGTGACGACCCGGCTCGACAGTGGTGTTACCGCCTGCTCGCGCGCCAGGATCGTCAGCATTGACAGGACGTCCGGCAGGCGCTGCTCCGGCGCCAACCGGCGCAACCCTTCGAACAGCGGCGCACGCGGGTGGCCACTTCCGGCGTGAACTGCAACCCTGGAGCCGAACGCTCGAACATCGCCTTGACGCCGGCGAGTTCGACGAAGCCCTCCTCCAGGCGCTCCACCCATTCCGGATGGAACCAGAGCACCAGCGCCACGTGCGGCTCGGCCTCGTCGATCTTACCGGCGGAGTGCCAGGTGTGCGGCAGGTTGGAGCCGACCAGCACAAGGTCGCCGTCGTCATAGGCACCGATATGGTCTCCGATGAAGCGCTGGCCGCGCGAGTTGAGCGTCAGCGTCAGTTCGAACTCGGGATGATGGTGCCATTGGAACGGGATGGCATCGTCGAGCCGGCGGTCTAGCAAGATTGATGAGGCATTGGTCGGCCTCGAGATCTTCTGCAAAACAGCCTTCATGTTGCACCATTCGCTTCTCAGAAGCCAGAATAGTATCAATGTAGGCAGGCTGCGTGCAACAGCGGCACCGTTGAAAGGGCTAGGTTTTCTCCATCACCAATCAAACCTGCCAGGCGAGGAGATCCCCATGCAGCCACTCAGAGACAGTCACCCGACGGCGGCCCATCTCGATATTCAACTGAAGGACATCCGGAAGCGGCTGCCTCTGCGCGTGCTTTCGGAAGCGGACTGGCAGCACTGGATCACCAAGGGCTACGTCATCGTCCGTCAGGCGGTACCGGCGACCAATGTCGAACGGCTCGTCGAGTTGCTCTGGCGCTTCGACGAAAAGGATCCGGCCGACCCTTCGACCTGGTATGCGCCGCAGCGACGCGAGCACAAGATGAAGGAACTCAACAACACCGGCATGCTGGAGATCTACAATCACCAGTATCTCTGGGACAACCGCCAGGAGCCGCGCATCTACGGCGCCTTCGTCGACATCTGGGACCGCGAAGACCTGTGGGTGACGATCGACCGCGCCAACCTCAACCCACCGAAGAAGGTCAAGGGCAATCCCAACGGCTTCATCCATTGGGACGTCGACACCTCGATCCGGCCGCTGCCGATCGGCGTACAGGGCGTGCTCAGCCTCAAGAAACAGGACGGCGACGTCGGCGGGTTCCAATGCGTGCCGGAACTGTTCGAAAACTTCGAAAGCTGGGAGAAGACTCAAAGCGCCGACCGCGACCCGATGCACCCCGACATGACCGGTCTTTCGACCGTCAACATCGAGATGGAGGCCGGCGACCTGATGATCTTCAACAGCCTGCTGGCCCACGGCGTGCGACCTAATCATTCCGATGGCCGCGTGCGCATGGCGCAGTACATTTCGATGCATCCGGCAGAATGGGGCAATGTCGCCGAGCGCGAGGAACGGGTCAGGCTGTGGCGTGAGCTCGACCATCCGAAGCGCGACGCCTTTCCCGGCGATCCGCGCGAATGGGAGAAGCACAACGCCTCCCCTGCCAGCCTTTCGGATCTGGGCGCCAAGCTTCTCGGTATCACGCCCTGGGCTTGATACCGAGAAACGCGTGAGATCGTTTCCGTCCGGAATTGCTTCTGAACTAAGCCGAAGCACGCACCTTCATCGGCCAGCGCTCGCCGCGTCGGCCGATGATCTTGACCTCATCGCCGAGCTTCACGGTGCCTTCGCTGCGCGGCACCGCATTCCAGCCGAAGAGCACGCCGGTCACGCGGCGGTCGGCCGACATGCGCTTCTCCGCCAACCCCTGGATCGGATTGCCGCCGATGCGCTCGCCGGTGATCTGGTCCTGGGTCGTCATGATGCAGCGCGAGCAGGGTTTGACGAGATCGAAGCGGATGCCGCCGATCTCGACGATCTCCCAGAAATCCTCCTCCCAGGCTTCATCGCAGTCGACGAGGATGTTGGTGCGGAACCGTTCCATGCCGACCGGTTCCTGGCCCTTTTCGGCGAGCGTCCGGTTGAGATCGGCAAGCGAACCCGTGGTCGTGATCAGGATCGGAAAGCCATCGGCAAAGCCGACGGGTGCGGCCGCTCCTGCCCATTCGGCGCCGACGAGCCGTTCGGCCGAGGCGTCCATATGGGCGAGCCTGACCGGGCGGCCGAACCATGAAGAGAGAACCTCGTCCGTCGTTTCATCCGACACGGCGGCATCGACCTCGCTGCCCCAAACGACGACGTTCAGACGACGGTCCGGATCGAAGCGGACGGAGATCTCCCGCTCACCCATCCTCAGGTGCACGCCGCCATCGATGTGGCTCGCCTCAACCTGCGCCAATGTCTGCAGTTCGCGCTGGGTGATAAAGCGCCCATCCGGCTGGATCAGCATGAAACGCCGGTCACCCTCGACGCCGTCGAGATTGACCGAGACCGTCTCGCGGGCAATCGCGCGACCGCTCTTCAGCGGATGAATATTGAGGCCGGTCACCTTCATGGACAGTTCCTTCCATCTTCAAAAACTGATTCAAGCGCCTGACGATCCGATTCACCGGGCGGCTGCAATCCGTTGAAAGGCCTAGATCATTTCTCGGTTTGATGGAAACGGAGAAATGTTCCGGTGCAATCGGCGCGGCACAATCGCTCGCAGAAAAGCGCCCCACGCCCTTCCCGGCAACTAGATTTCATCCAGCATCATGGCGAGCACGTCGCGTAGCCGCTGCTCACGCTCGTGAGCCAGACGGCGGCCGGCCTCGGTCTTGAACCCGTCAGCGAGCCGGAAGAGCTTGGTCTCGAAATGATCGATGGCGAAGGCCTTGTCATCGAGCGCCCGCGCCTCAGCCAACGGATCGAGCGGGTCGTAAAGGCCGCTGCCCATGCGCCCGGCGATGTAGAAGCAGCGGGCAGCGCCGACCATGCCGATCGCATCCAGCCGATCGGCATCCTGAAGGATCTTCGCCTCCAGGGTTTCCGGCGGGATGTTCGCCGAGAAGCTGTGCGTCAGGATGGCGTGCGCCACCGCGGCAATCTCATCCGTGCCCCAACCGAGATCTTTCAGAATGCCCGTCGCCTTTTCGGCCGCCAGTCGTGATGCCTGCGTGCGCAGGGGCGAGTTCTTCTCGACCGAGACGCAGTCATGCAGCAGCACCGCGGCGGCGAGCAAACGCGCCTCACTGCCCTCCTCCGCCTGGATGCGGGCGGCATTCTTCCAGACACGGATCAGATGCGCGGCATCGTGCGAGCCGTCATCGGCGGCGAAGGCATGCGGCAGCAACGCCGCCGCAAGTTCCTCATGCGGCGCGAAGGCGGCCGCGAGTTTCGAAATCTCTGTCATGATGTCCTATTGCTGTTCGGCAGGCTTTGCCGGCGCCGTCGGTGCAGCGCCGACGCCGGACAAGATCTTCTGGTAGAAGAGCCCTATCCCGATCAATACCCCGCCAAGGCCGATGAAGGACAGAGCCCGCAGGAAACCTTCGAGGTTGGACATGTCGATCAGGAACACCTTCAGCACGGCAACGAAGACCAGAACGGCCGACGCGATGCGGATGCTCTTGGCATGGAAGCGCGAGCCGAGCACCAGCAGCAGCACGCCGAGCAGCAGCCAGACGACCGAATAGGTGTAGGTCTCGCCCTGCAGAAAACCCTTCCAGTCCGCGATGTTTTCCCCCTGCCAGACACGGCGGACCGTGAGGCTCGCCCAGGCGAAAGCAAGCACCGCGCCGCTGACCGCAAGTGCCATGACATAGGGCAAGGGCCGCTTGTCGCGTGCATACCAGGCGAGCCCCGCATAGCCGAGCCCCGGTAACAGGTAACCGATCAACAGCAGGTCGAAGAACGGGATACGCCCCAGCAGTTCGCCGCTGAAATAGGGGTTGAGGCCGAGGAGATGCGCCGAAAGCACCGACAGCATCGAGAGCACGCCGAGGCCCATGCCGCCGTAGCGGAAGACCGGGCTCGGTGATTTCATGTCGAGGCTCATGAAGATCGCCGAGGCGCCGATTGCCAGCAGCGTGTAGATCGACTGCTCGCCGAGGGTCGGCACCGCGCTGTCGAGCACGCCGCCGTTCATCGCATGGCGCACCAGGATCGCGAGCGTCAACAGCACGAAAAGGCTGGCAAGCGCCTGCAGCAGGTTGCGCACGCGCGTGCCTGGCCAGGATCTCAGGAAATAGGCGGAGCCTGCAAGCAGCACGGCGGGAATGCCGTAGCCCGGCAACAGCGCATTGAAGACGGGCGTAGTGCCGAGATTGCCGGCACCGACGATCGTCGGCTCCCAGGCGATGCGCCCGAGTACGACGACGGCCGCTGCACCAGTCATCCACGGAAGAATCGGCCAGGTGCGGATCCGCGTGGCGAGCGCATAGGCCGTTCCAAGCACGGCGATCGCAAGCGTCGTGACCAGCCCGTCCGTCCAGGCGTGGAGGGCAAGCACGAGAAAGGTGAAGGAGCCGGCCACCAGCAAGCCGGCCGCCGTATCGCGCGCCATCGCCTCGCTTTCGCGGCGGTAGAGCCAGTCCGCAAGCGCCAACAGCGCCGCCCCGGCGACGAGTGAGAACAGGCCGTGCGGCAGGTCGAAGGAATAGTTGCCGGTCATCAGGAACGACATCGCGACGAGCGCGACCGGAACGACCGCGGCGATGCCCGCCCAGAGTGTCGAATATTGCGGACGGGCGACGAGCCGGCGCGACAGCACGAAACCGCCGAGTGCGACGAACAGCGCCGCAAGCATCATTGCGGTGATCATCGCGGTGCGCCCGGGCAGGACGACTGCCGGAAGAGCGTCGGCCAGCGAGGGATCGAGATAGGCGAGCACGCCGCTCAGCGCCGTCAGGCTCCAGACGCCAGCAACAGCGCCGACCGCTGAAAGCACGGCGGGATAGACTGCCGTTGTCCGCCAGGCGCCCAACGCCGCCAGCGCCGCAACGACAACCGCAAACTCCGCCACCGGAAAGCGGACCGCATAGACTGCCGGGCTGATGAGGAGGAGCGCAAGCATGGTGACGACGATCGCGGCCGAAATGGAGATTGCCGCGTGCGGTGGAACGAACAGGCGTTCCCATGGCCCGACGACGGCCCGGGGTCGGGTTGTCGCTTCGGTCGGCTCCGGCATTTCGGACCCTTCAGTCGCATCACGCATTTCGCGCGCTTCTGCCACTGGCTCCCGTTCGATGGCGGCCGGCCAGATAAGTCCGATGCCGGCGATCATCACGAGTAGGATGAAAGCGACCGGCCGTGCTTCGAAGGGCGATGCCGCAGCGACATAGGCAAGGCCCCAGAGCCCTATGCCAACATTGGCAAGCGTCGGCACTACGGTCCATCGGCGCAGCCGCGATGCAAGCAGGGTCGCGAGCCAAACGATCGCGAGGAAACCGAAGAGAACCCAGGGGCGCGGTTCGTTGCTCGAAACCAGCGCCGGCGTGATCAGCGAGGCAAGCAGGCCGAGGCCAGCGAGCGCCTGCCCATGCAGCAGCGACAGGCCGACGGTGGCGAGTGAAATCGCCGCCAGGAGAACGAAGGCCGTGCCCGTGCCGATATAGTCGTAGATGCCATAGGCGGCATAGGCGACCCCGAAGAGAGTCACGGCACCGGCCGCCGTCAGGATGCCGGGGATCATGGCGTTCTGGAATTCGTTGGCGATCACGGGCACCGCGCGCCGACGGATGACCTCGCCCGCCGCCATCAGCAGGAGGCCGAACAAGGCAGCAAGCGTCAGGCGAACCGCCGGGCTCAACAGCCCGGCATCGATTGAATACTTGACCATGAAGACGCCGCCGAGCGCCAACGCGATGCCGCCAACCCAGACGGCCCAACGGGCGCCGAGGCGGCTTTCCAGGCTTTCGGTCTGACGGGGTACGGTTGCGACCGGCTGCGGTGCTTCCGTGCCGGCAGCGATCGTCTCCTCGCCCTCGATTTTGGCCGCGGCTCCTTCCGCATCGCCGAAAATCCGCGCGCCCTCGCGCGCGCTGGCCGAGAAGGCGGTAGCGGCATCGTCCAGCGTCTCTGGCTCCGGCGTCTCCGACATGGCCGGCAACTCGTCCGCAGCCGCAAACGCCTCGGTCGCCGTTTCAGCCGGGGCGCCTCCCCCCGGAGCGGCCTTCAGCGCCACGACCTCCGCCTTGAGGGCGGCCAGTTCGGTACCAAGACGCTCGGTCGTCCTGCGGTTGCCGAGATAGGCGGACAGGGCCAGAATAAAGGCAGCTAAAGCAATAAGTTCGAACATACTTTCCCCTGGCAGTCGCAATCGCCGGCGCACGCAACCATACAGACTTTTATGCAAGCGCCAAATCTATAGACGGCCGAGCGCTGTAATCTCTTCACGGAAATGTCGCAGAACTGTCATGGGGCAGCTGGTACAGGCGGATGAACACCGCTGCCTCGCGCGGTGGTTTCCATCGTTCAACCAGGAGACCCGATCATGGACAAGTATCTCGCCCAGACGGAAGAGACCGAATTCAAGACGCTGACGGAACGCAGGGAAGAGCTGGAAGATGTCGGCCACAACTGTTCCGCCAATCCGACGATGGGCGACATCATCCATCGTCGATTCTCGCGCCGGTCGTTCATCGGCGGCTCGCTGGCAGTTGCCGCGATCTCGACCACCGTCAGCCCGCTCGCTCTCCTGACCGCCGAAGAGGCACGCGCCGAGGACGGTTCGCGCTTCGACTTTACCGAGATCGAAGCCGGCGTCGACGAAAAGCACCATGTGGCCGAAGGTTATGATGCCGACGTCCTGCTTCGCTGGGGCGACAAGATCTTCGCCGACAGCCCGGAGTTCGACCCGAAGAACCAGACGGCCGCTGCCCAGGAAAAGCTGTTCGGCTACAACAACGACTATGTTGGCTTCATCCCGCTCGACGGCAGCGCCGACCACGGCCTGCTCGTCGTCAACCACGAATACACCAATGCCGAACTGATGTTCCCCGCCTTCGCCAGCGTCGTGAAGGAAAAGGTGACGAAGGACGGCAAGGAAGTCGAGGAAGAGAAGGTCGTTCTCGGCGAATACAGCAAGGAGCTGGTCGACATCGAGATGGCCGCACATGGCGGCACGATCATCGAGATCCGCAAGGTCGACGGCAAGTGGCAGCCGGTTCTCGACGGCAAGAACAACCGTCGCATCACCGTCAACACCGAGATGCAGATCACCGGCCCGGCCGCCGGTCACGACCGCCTGAAGACGCCGTCCGACCCGACCGGCAAAAAGGTGTTCGGCACGCTCAACAACTGCGCCGGCGGCGTCACCGCCTGGGGCACCTACATGATGGCCGAAGAAAACTTCAACGGCTATTTCGGCGGCGAGATTGCCGAGGACCATCCGGAATACAAGCAGCTGAAGCGGCTGGGCGCACCGGGCGGCCAGTATGAATGGGCGTCCTTCTACGACCGTTTCGACGTCTCCAAGGAGCCGAACGAAGCCAATCGCTTCGGCTGGATCGTCGAGGTCGACGCGCTTGATCCGACGTCGGTGCCGAAGAAGCGCACAGCCCTCGGCCGTTTCAAGCACGAAGGCTGCGAATCGATCGTCAACAAGGACGGCCGCGTCGTGCTCTATTCCGGCGACGACGAGCGCTACGACTATGTCTACAAGTTCGTGACCAAGGGCACCTTCAAACCTGACGATCGCGCCGCCAACATGGACCTCTTCGACGAGGGCACACTCTATGTCGCCAAGTTCGACGAAGACGGCACCGTCACCTGGATGCCGCTGACGCATGGCGAAGGCCCGCTGACCGAAGCCAACGGCTTTGCCTCGCAGGCGGACGTGCTGATCAACACCCGTCTTGCCTCCGACGCGCTCGGTGCCACCAAGATGGACCGTCCGGAAGACGTTCAGCCGAACCCGAAGACGGGCAAGGTCTACGTGATGCTGACCAACAACACCAAGCGCAAGGCCGAAGAAGTCGACGCGGCCAACCCGCGCGCCAAGAACGCCTTCGGCCACATCGTCGAGATCACCGAGACCGACGGCGACTTCGCGTCGCTGAAGAGCCGCTGGGACGTTCTCTTGAAGTGCGGCGATCCGAGCGTTGCCGAGGTCGGCGCTTCGTTCTCGACCGCCACCACCAAGAACGGCTGGTTCGGCATGCCCGACAATTGCGCCATCGACACCGATGGTCGCCTCTGGGTATCGACCGACGGCAACAACGAGAAGGACACCGGCCGCACCGACGGCATCTGGGCGATCGACACGGACGGCGCCGCCCGTGGCACGTCGAAGCTCTTCTTCCGCGTGCCGGTCGGCGCCGAAATGTGCGGCCCCTGCTTCAACCCGACCTCGGACACATTCTTCCTCGCCGTCCAGCACCCGGGCGACGCCGGCCTTGCAACTTACGAGACGCCGGCCACCCGCTGGCCGGACTTCCAGGACGACATGCCGGTGCGTCCGGCCGTCGTCGCTGTGACCAAGCAGGGCGGCGGCCGCATCGGCTGATCAGGACTGCGATTACAAAGAGGAACGCCGCGCCATTCTGCGCGGCGTTTCTTGCTTCCGACATTGCTTGAGCGACGCAATTCCGGGCGGAAAACCGCTTCGCACTTTTCCTGGAATTGCTCAGCTTGAAGTGACGCAATTCCGGGCGGAAAACCGCTTCGCACTTTTCCTGGAATTGCTTTAACGCCTGAGATTGTCGATCGGGAAGATGGCGCAGGTTTCGGTGCCGTGGGCGAGCAGCTTGCCGTTACGGTCGCGCAGCCAGGCTTCGGAGGTCGCGATGGTGCGGCCACGATGCACGATGCGCCCCTCGCAGAAGACCTCGCCCATATCGGGCAGCAGCGGCCGCACGAGGTTCACCTTGAACTCGACCGTCGTATAGGCCTCCCCAGGTTTGACGGTGGTGAAGACAGCGCAGCCGAGGGCCGAATCCATGATCGTTGCCGTCCATCCGCCATGCACTGTGCCAAGCGGATTGAGGTGTTCCTCGGTCGGCAGCCCCTTGAAGACCACCCGACCCTCCTCGACTTCGCTCAACCCGAACTTCAGCGTCTTCGACATCGGCGGCGCCGGCAGCTCGCCGCTCAAAAGATCTTGCATTGCCTTGAGACCGCCATCGCGGGCGACGCGGTCGAGCGACAGCACGCCGACGCCGGATACGGACATGCCGGGATAAAGCTCTTGGTACATCGATAACTCCTGGGAATCAGGCGGCTGAGGATTGCGCTTTCAGCGCCTTCAGCGCCGCATGGACGAAACCGTCGCGGGCGGAAGAAACGTCGAGGCCGCGCGGCTCATAGACATGGCGGTGGAGGAAGAAGGCGGTCAGGCGGAAAGCGGCGGCGAGGCTGTCGTGATCCGCAGCCCTTCGCGCTTCGGCCGAAAGGAAGTCCGGCAACGCCAACATGCGGTCGGCATAACGCTCTCCGGCCTCCCGGCAGACCGCCCTGCCCGATTTCGGCGAGACATAGACGAGTTCGGTACGAGCGCCGGTTGCAACGCATTCGGTGAGATCGAGCCCGAAGCCGAGGTCGTTGAGGACTGCGAGTTCGAAGCGCACGAACAATTCTCCGGCGTCGGCGGGATCGGCGAGATGGTCGACGATGACGGTCAGCGCCTCGTAGAGATGCGGATGCGGGTCGCGCTCGGGAAGCAGCCTAAGAAGAGCGCCGAGCGCCTGGATACCATAGACCGAGGTTGCCGTTTCCATCAGCCGGGCGGCCCGCAGCTCCACCGGTTCGATCCGG
This sequence comes from Ensifer sp. Root954, assembly GCF_001429005.1. Classification (NCBI taxonomy): domain Bacteria; kingdom Pseudomonadati; phylum Pseudomonadota; class Alphaproteobacteria; order Hyphomicrobiales; family Rhizobiaceae; genus Ensifer; species Ensifer sp. Root954. The sequence goes on along the minus strand of NZ_LMJM01000023.1, from coordinate 515,247 downwards.
AATTCGCCCATGTGCTCGTCGAGCCGGGCGCGCCAGGTGACCTCCACCGAGTTGCCCGGCTGCAGCACCGGCTGCATCGTGCGCGAACGCCCCGAGCGCACCATGCCGAGATGCCGGCCGTGGGTAGCGCTCATGACCTCGACGATGGCCGAGCTTTCGCCGTGCCGCCGGATCCCGAGAATGATGGCCTGATCGCTCCATTGCATGGCTATGGCATACACCCGCGGTCGAAAGCGGATCAAGCTGTCTTGCGGAAGCAAAATGCCATTGCCGACTGTAGCCTTTCGGCCACACCTAATGGTTGCCTCATTTGCGACATGCTGTCGCCGCCCCGACGCCGTCTTTGACATTAGAACGGAAGGGCGGCAAAAGCCGTGTCTCCCGCCCGAAAATGACAATCAGCAGGATCAAAACCTTATTATGTGTGTGTCCCGGAACAGCGCCGGCCGCCTGGCGCAGCTCTTCGCCCTTCTTCTCGCCACCTCGACGCTCGCAAGCTGCGTCACCACGTCGGGGCCAGCCAAGCCGAAGGGACCGGATCCATACTATGTGGCAATGTACGGCCCGCTGCCGAACGAAAAATTCCCGCTGGATGCCATCGACATCAGCAAGGTCGACAAGCGCTATCTGCGCCAGCAGGTCGCCTATCAGACGCATGAGCCGCCGGGCACGATCGTGATCGATACCCAGAACCGCTTCCTCTACCTCGTGCAGGATGGCGGCATGGCGATGCGCTACGGCATCGGCGTCGGCAAGGCCGGCCTTGAGTTCGAAGGTGAAGCGCGGATCGCGCGCAAGGCCGAATGGCCGCGCTGGACGCCTACGCAAGAGATGGTGGCGCGCGAGCCGGAACGTTACGGCCCGCTTGCCGGCGGCATGGAGCCGGGCGTGCGCAACCCGCTTGGCCCCCGCGCGCTCTATCTATTCCAGGGCAACCGCGACACGCTGTTCCGCATCCACGGCACGACCGAGGCCTGGTCGATCGGCAAGGCCGTGTCCAGCGGCTGCATCCGTCTCTTCAATCCCGATATCATCGACCTCTACAGCCGCGTACCGGTCGATTCGCGCGTCGTCGTGCTGCAGGCCGAACCGCCGATGACGGAGCCGGCCGGCGGCATTCCCATGGCGAGCGCCGCCAATGGCGGCCTTCCTCCGATGTATTGAGACGCCGAATGCTCAGCCGGGCGCGCCTCAGTGACGCCCGGCGCATTCAGGTACATTAACGCCCGTCGCTCAAGTCGGCGCCGCACTGCAGACGACCGGCCGGCTAGGCCTGCGGCTCGAGCGCCGGCTTGCCTGAGAGTTCGCTGAGGTAATAGCCGTCGCGCAGGTTGATGCCGTATTCGAGCCAGGCCTTCATACAGGCGAGCATCTGCGACCAGCCCTCGCAGTTGACGTAGGAGCTCTTCTGCCCCTGCGCGTTCTCGCGCCAGCCGGTTTCGGCGATCGTCACCATCGTGGCGCCATCCTCCAGCGGCTGGAAGCGCATCTCCACACGGGTCTGGTAGGCATCCTCGCCCTCGGCGACCATGGCGCCCCAGCAAAAGACGATACGCTCGTTGGGCTCGACCACCTCCACCTGGATCGGCACCTCGCCCCACCAGGTCACGGTTGCGCCGGCCACCAGCGGCCCGCTGATGCCGCCGAGCGTCACGAAGTAGCGGCTGAGCTGGTCCGGATTGACGACCGCATCAAAAACCTGGGCGACAGGGCGGCCGATCCGTCCGTTCACACGAAATTCAAAGGGCATGGCGTATTCCTCCTGTCGGGGCCAACAAGAGTATGTTATAGAAACATAACATGTCAACCGATTCGAAAGACGACCTGGTATTCAAGGCGCTCGCCAACGGGCTGCGCCGGCAGATGCTCGACGCCATGCGCCAGGAGCCGCAGACCACCGGCATGCTCTGCGAGCGCTTCAGCAATCTCGACCGCTGTACGGTCATGCAGCACCTGAAAGTCCTTGAGCAGGCCGAGCTCGTACTCGTCCGCCGCGAGGGGCGTGAACGCTGGAACCATCTGAACGCATTGCCGATCCAGGCGATCCATGATCGCTGGATCAGCCAGTATGCCGGCCATGCGATGTCGGTGCTGTCCGCCCTGCAACAGGACCTCGACCGGTAACCAGACCGATGGTTTCGGCTTTCAATCGATCGGCTTTCTTCGTATGAACGGCCGATACGTAAATTGGGGACATCGTCGTGCGCTACCTCATCACCGGCACCGCAGGCTTCATCGGCTTTCACCTCGCCAAGCGGCTGATCGACGAAGGGCATTTCGTTGTCGGCTTCGACGGGATGACCCCCTATTACGACGTTACGCTGAAAGAGAATCGGCACGCGATCCTCGCTCGCTCGAACGGCTTCAAGCCGGTCGTCGGCATGCTTGAGGACAGAGACGCGCTGCGCCGGGCGGCCGAGCTCGCCGAACCCGAAGTCATCATCCACCTCGCCGCCCAGGCGGGTGTGCGCTACAGCCTCGAGAACCCGAAGGCCTATGTGGATTCCAACCTGGTCGGCTCCTGGAACATGCTGGAACTGGCGCGGGAGCTTAACCCTAAGCACCTGATGCTGGCCTCGACCTCCTCGATCTACGGCGCCAACGAAAAAATCCCGTTTGCCGAAACCGACCGTGCCGACGAGCCGATGACGCTCTATGCCGCCACCAAGAAGTCGATGGAGCTGATGGCGCACAGCTATGCCCATCTCTACAAGGTGCCGACCACTGCCTTCCGCTTCTTCACGGTCTACGGCCCCTGGGGGCGGCCCGACATGGCGCTGTTCAAGTTCGTCGATGCCATCCACAAGGGACAGCCGATCGATATCTATGGCGAAGGCCGCATGAGCCGCGACTTCACCTATATCGACGACCTGGTCGAGGGCATTCTCCGGCTTTCCCATGTGGCGCCGGCGGAAGAAAACCGCGTGCCGGAGGAAAAGGCCGAGGACACGCTCTCGCGCCAGGGGCCTTTCCGCGTGGTCAATATCGGCGGCGGGCAGCCGGTCGAACTGATGACCTTCGTCGAAACGGTCGAGAAGGCGGTCGGCAAGCCGGCGGTGCGCAACATGCTGCCGATGCAGCAGGGCGATGTGCCCCGCACCTACGCCTCCCCCGACCTTCTCGAAGCGCTGACCAATTTCAAACCCTCGCTTTCTGTCGAAGAGGGCGTGGCGCGCTTCGCTGCCTGGTACAAGGATTACTACAACGCGAACCGGTGAGCCGCTCACCAGCTACTCCCCACGGATTATTCTGCTGGCGGGACGGCTTGCTTTAAGCGCAATCGAGCATAAATGGGTGTGAACCTGAGCGCATAAGCAATTGCAAAAATACGCAATTGCACGTTCTATGAACTGAGCTCGCTGTGGAACACAACAAGGGAAAGAGCCTATGAAAATCACGATGATCGGCGCCGGCTATGTTGGCCTTGTTTCCGGCGTGTGTTTTGCGGACTTCGGTCACGACGTCGTTTGTCTCGACAAGGATGAGAGCAAGATCGACGCCTTGATGCAGGGGCGCATTCCGATCTTCGAACCCGGCCTCGACCAGTTGGTGGCCAGCAACGTCGCTTCGGGCCGCCTTACCTTCACGACTGATCTCGTTGCCGCCGTCGCCGACAGCGATGTCATCTTCATTGCGGTCGGCACGCCGTCACGGCGCGGTGACGGCCATGCCGACCTTTCCTATGTGCATGCGGCTGCGCGCGAGATTGCCGAGAACCTCAAGGGGTTCACCGTGATCGTGACGAAATCGACCGTTCCGGTCGGCACCGGCGACGAGGTCGAGCGCATCATCCGCGAAACCAATCCGGACGCCGATTTCGCCGTCGTTTCCAACCCGGAATTCCTGCGCGAGGGTGCCGCGATCGAGGACTTCAAGCGGCCCGACCGCATCGTCATCGGCCTTTCGGGCGACGACGCGCGGGCACGGGACGTGATGACCGAGGTCTATCGTCCGCTCTATCTCAACCAGTCGCCGCTGGTCTTCACCTCGCGCCGCACGTCCGAGCTGATCAAATATGCCGGCAATGCGTTCCTCGCGATGAAGATCACCTTCATCAACGAGATGGCGGATCTCTGCGAGCGGGTCGGTGCCAATGTCCAGGATGTCGCCCGCGGCATCGGCCTCGATGGCCGAATCGGCTCGAAATTCCTGCATGCCGGCCCAGGTTACGGCGGATCGTGCTTCCCGAAGGACACCCTGGCGCTGGTGAAGACCGCGCAGGATTATGACAGCCCGGTGCGGCTGGTCGAGACGACGGTGGCCGTCAACGACAACCGCAAGCGGGCCATGGGCCGCAAGGTCATCGCAGCGGCCGGCGGGGACGTGCGCGGCCGCAAGATCGCGATCCTCGGCCTCACTTTCAAGCCCAACACCGACGACATGCGCGACAGCCCGGCGATCGTGGTCGTCCAGACGCTGCAGGACGCTGGCGCCCATGTCATCGGCTATGACCCGGAGGGCATGGAAAACGCGAAGAAGGTGATCGACGGGATCGACTACGCCAGCGACCCCTACGAGGCCGCCAACGAAGCCGACGCGCTGGTGATCGTTACCGAATGGAACGAGTTTCGGGCGCTTGATTTCCGCCGGCTCAAGACCGTGATGAAGACGCCCATTCTCGTCGACCTCAGGAACATTTACCGCGAGGACGAGGTGGTAAAGCACGGCTTCAGCTATTCGAGCGTCGGCCGGTCGCTCTGACAGGAGCGGCTGCGCCCGCTCAGCCCCAAGAAGCTAGGCTTTCGGTATCGGCAAGGGTGGCAGGGTTTCCCAGCTCTTGCCGGCGAGGATGACGCAGCTTCGCCCATTGACGTCGGTGACGATCAGCGTCCAGCTGCCGTTGTCGGCAGCGTAGATCTCCATGATCGCCTGCTGGTTGATCAGCGCGGTTGCCGCCTGCTTCTCTTGATATTGCCGCGTCAGAAACGCGATCACTTCGGACCGGTCGGCACAATTGACCGGAGCCTGGGAGATCGCGGGAACGGGACGCGCCGCCACGCCCGCCGCCAAGAGGGCGACCAATGCCAGGCCGCGGATCGCACTGCCCACCATCACCGAACTCCTTTCACCGGACGCCCGGCGAAGGAGTTTGCGTTGACCTTTCCGTCGCCGGCCGGCTGCGGCATGGGCACAATATGTCCGCGCCGCCCTGCGGTCAGTATGGTGGAAAGGCCGGATTATTACAATTAGCTAATTTATAGAGCATGCGGCCGCAGGCGCCGGATGCGCCCGCGGCGAAGGCCTGCCCTATTTGCGCTTCATCGCTTCCATCAGCGCCGCACCGAAGGCGCCCTGAGCCGGTTGCTTCGGCTTCTGCTGGCGCGGGGCGGGACCACGATTGTTGTTGCCGCCCGGCGCGCCCGACCGCGGCTCGCGGCCCGTCTCGGCGCCACCATCCTTGCGCATGGTGAGGCCGATCCGCTTGCGCGGAACATCGACCTCCGTGACACGAACGGTCACCACATCGCCGGCCTTTACCACCTCATGCGGATCCTTGACGAAGCGGTCCGCGAGCTGGGACACGTGCACGAGGCCGTCCTGGTGCACGCCGATGTCGACGAAGGCGCCGAAGGCGGCGACATTGGTCACGGTGCCCTCGAGCTGCATGCCGACCTTCAGGTCCTTGATGTCGTCGATACCGTCGGCGAAGGTCGCGGTCTTGAAGCTCGGGCGCGGGTCGCGACCGGGCTTTTCCAGTTCCGCAAGGATGTCCTTGACCGTTGGCAAGCCGAAGCGCTCGTCGACGAAAACCTTCGGATCGAGGCTCTTCAGCGCGACGCTGTCGCCCATCAGCGCACGTACGTCGCGACCACAGGCAGCAACGATCTTCTTGGCGACACCATAGGCCTCCGGGTGGACCGACGAGGCGTCGAGCGGCTCTTTGCCGTTGGGAATGCGCAGGAAGCCCGCGCACTGCTCGAAGGTGCGCGCGCCGAGCCGTGGCACGTTCAACAGTTCCTTGCGGCTCGCAAACGGGCCGGTCGCATCGCGATGAGCGACGATCGCCTCGGCGGAGGATTTGCCGAGGCCTGAAACGCGCGCCAGCAGCGGCGCAGAAGCCGTGTTGACGTCGACGCCGACGGCATTCACCGCGTCTTCCACCACCGCATCCAGCGAACGGCTGAGCTTCGACTGGTCGACATCGTGCTGGTACTGGCCGACGCCGATCGACTTCGGCTCGATCTTCACGAGTTCGGCCAACGGATCCTGCAGGCGGCGGGCGATCGAGACCGCACCGCGCAGCGAAACGTCAAGACCCGGGAATTCCAGGGCGGCGGTTTCGGAAGCCGAGTAAACCGAGGCGCCGGCCTCGGAAACGATGACCTTGGTCGGCTTCGGCGCCGGGAGCTGCGAGAGCATGTCGGTCACGAGCTTTTCGGTTTCGCGGCTGCCGGTGCCGTTGCCGATGGCGATCAGCTCCACCTTGTGCTTGCGAATGAGCGAAGCGAGTTCCGCCTGGGTGCCACGGACATCGTTCTTCGGCGGAAACGGGTAGACGGTTGTGGTTTCGAGCAACTTGCCGGTGCCGTCGACGATGGCGACCTTGACGCCGGTGCGGATGCCCGGATCAAGCCCCATGGTCGCCCGCGATCCCGCAGGTGCGGCCAGCAGCAGATCCTTGAGGTTGCGGGCAAAGACGTGGATCGCCTCTTCCTCGGCGCGCTCACGCAGTTCGCGCATGAGATCGAGCGACAGCGACATGGAGAGCTTCACGCGCCAGGTCCAGCCGATTATCTCGGCAAGCCACTTGTCGCCCGGCAGGTGGCCACCGACATTGTAGGCGGCGGCGATCATGCGCTCGACCGGCTTGACCGGCGAGGTATCGTCCTGGTCGACGACGATATCGACGGACAGCACCTCTTCGTTCCAGCCGCGCAGCATGGCCAGCGCGCGATGGCCTGGCGTCGTCGCCCAGCGCTCGGAATGATCGAAGTAGTCGGAGAACTTGGCACCGGCCTCCTGCTTGCCGTCGACGACCTTGGCGCGCAGGAAGGCGGCCCCCTTCATGTGGTTGCGCAGGCGGCCGAGCAGATCGGCATTCTCCGTCATGCCTTCGGCGATGATATCGCGCGCACCATCGAGCGCCGTCTTCACATCGGCCACCTCTGCAGTCAGGAAGGCCGCGGCGCGGTCGGCAGGTGCTATGGAGCGATCAGCAAGGATCGCTTCTGCCAGAGGCCCGAGGCCACGCTCGCGGGCGATTTCCGCCTTGGTGCGGCGCTTTGGCTTATAGGGCAGATAGATGTCCTCGAGTTCGGCCTTGGTTTCGACGGCGGCGATCTTGGCTTCGAGTTCGGCGGTCAGCTTGTCCTGGCCGCGGATCGATTCGAGGATCGATGCACGGCGCGCCTCGAGTTCGCGCAGATAGGTCAGCCGTTCCGAAAGCATACGCAGCTGCGTATCGTCGAGCCCGCCCGTCACTTCCTTGCGGTAACGCGCGATGAACGGCACCGTGGCGCCCTCGTCGAGCAGCTCGACCGCCGCGACGACCTGCGAAGGTGTCGCCTTGATTTCGCTGGCGATGATGGCGGCGATGGGTTTTGCAGGGCTGGCCATATGGGAATTCCGTCTTTGCTGTTTGATCGGCGAACATAAAGGCGCAGACCTTGAAGGCCAAGTGAAGGCCTTCAGCGGAAAACCGGAACTCCACAGAAGATGGATCGGCCGCCCCGCTTTCAGACGGGACGGCCGATGGTTCAGCACGCCATGGCGGCAGGCTCGACATGCTCCTGCTCGGGCACGACGTCCCAGGTGTTGACTGGCTCGAGCGGCGGCCGGCGCTTTTCGAACTCGATCAATTGCCGCTCCCTCTCCTCGATATAGCCGCGCGAGGCCGGGACGGCACCGAGAGATGGTGAGATCTGCAGCTGGAAGATGAAGTGCTTGTCGTAGAGGAAGGCCGTCTCAGACGCAGCCAGATAGAACTCCCACATGCGGAAGAACCGCTCGTCATAGAGCTTGATCGCCTCTTCGCGCCGGGCGACGAAACGCTCGCGCCAGGCTTTCAACGTCCAGGCATAGTGCATCGGCAGGATTTCGACATCCTTCACCAGCAGCCGCGTGCGCTCGACGGAAGGCAGGACCTCCGAAATCGCCGGGATATAGCCGCCGGGGAAGATGTACTTCTCGATCCACGGGTTGGTGGCCCAGGGCTTGTAGATCTGGCCGATCGAATGCAGCAGCATGACGCCGTCGGGCTTCAACAGCGCGTTCATCTTGTCGAAAAAGTTGCCGTAGTTGCCGATGCCGACATGCTCGAACATGCCGACCGAGACGATGCGGTCGAACTGCCGGCCCTGCAAAGTGCGGTAGTCCTGCAGTTCGAAGCGGACCCGATCGGAGAGCCCACGCCTGGCGGCACGATCCCGCGAGACCTTCAGCTGCTCTTCGCTGAGCGTGATGCCGGTGACCTCAACGCCCGAGGATTCGGCCAGATACATGGCCATGCCGCCCCAGCCGGAGCCGACCTCCAGCACCTTCTGGCCCGGCTCCAGCAGGAGCTTTGCCGCGATATGCCGTTTTTTGGCGAGCTGCGCGGCATCGAGCGATATGCCCTGCGGTTGAAAATAGGCGCAGGAATATTGCCAGTCCTCGTCGAGGAATAGGTCGAAAAGCTTGCGATCAAGGTCGTAGTGATGGGCGACGTTGTGCCGGTTACGATTGACCGGGATTCGGCTGAGCAATTGCTGACGCAACACATGCCACAGGCCGGTCATCGTGTTGGTGGCATTGGCCGCGTTCTCGATGCCGTTTTCCTTGACGATCGAGAGCACATCAAAGATGTCGCCCTTCTCGATGACGACACGCCCGTCCATATACATTTCACCGAAACGAAGACCGGGATCACGAACGATCGCCGCCTCCGCCTCCGCATCGATGATGCGGATTGATGCCGGCTTTCCGCTGCCGTCACCCAGGATCACTTTTTCACCGGAAGAAAATACAACCGTCAGGTTACCGTTGCGCACCAGACGGCGAAGCAATGTCAACAATGCTGCATTCATATCCCACCCCTACCAGAGCTACCGAACGTGTCCTGGTGCATGAGAGATGCGAAGGGTCGGCTCTTTCGGGGCTTCAGGAGTGGTTGCGCGGGGCGCATCGGGAACAGGCGCCAGCGCGTCCGGAAGCGGCGAGAACCGGCACGGGCGTAGCCTCACGGGTATTCGGCGGGCACATCGCCGCGACTTCGTCAGGCAGCCGCCATCGGGCTCCTATCCATCAGAACTCAAATTAAGGTAGGAAGCTTCGATCGATTGACAATGGGTTCTTTATGGCCCCTCATAAATTTGTTTCCTTAGCAAATGCTGAGAAACAAACCTAGATTTCAGCGACGCCTAGACCGGGCAGACGCGCGCGGTCATGGGGCCGGTCGAAATCGAGCAGCGGGCCTGCCGGAACGATGCGCGTCGGGTTGATGTGGACGATGCCATAGTAGCCGCGCTTGATATGGTCGATGCGTACGCTCTCGCGGATGCCTGGCCACTGGTAGATCTCGCGGAGGTAATTCGACAGCGCCGGATAATCCTCGATCCGGCGGATGTTGCATTTGAACGCCCCGTGATAGGCCGCGTCGAAGCGAACGAGGGTAACGAAGAGGCGGATGTCGGCCTCGGTCAGGTGCTCGCCGGCGAGGTAACGATTGTCCGCAAGGTGGGCCTCCAGTTCGTCGAGCATGCCAAAGAGGCTTGCCACCGCCTCGTCATAGGCGCCCTGGGTCTTGGCGAAGCCGGATCGATAGACGCCGTTGTTGACACGCTCGTAAATCGGGCCGTTCCAGCGGTCGATCTCGGCACGCAGCGCCTCGGGGTAGAAGTCGAGCCGGTTGCCGGTGAGCCCATCAAAGGCCGAGTTCAAGATGCGGATGATATCGGCGGACTCGTTGTTGACGATCCGCCCTTCGCGCATGTCCCAGAGCACGGGAACAGAGACCTTACCGGTGTAGGTCGGATCGCTCGCCACATAGAGTTCGTGATGGAAGCGGATCTTGCCGACGCGCGCGCCGGCATCGACAGACTCGTCATAGACCCAGCCATCTTCGCCCAGTTCCGGATTGGAAACGGTCAAGCCGACAATGTCCTGCAAGCCCTTGAGATTGCGGAAGGCGATCGTACGCTGGGCCCAAGGGCAGAGATAGGAAACGAACAGGCGGAAGCGCCCGGCCTCGGCTGGCAAGGCCTCCTGCCCTTCCGGGCCCGGCCTGCCATCGGGCGTGATCCAGCGGTGAAACCGCGTCGGCTCGCGATAGAACGCGCCGCCCTTCATCTCGCTCGCCGCAACGTCGCCCTTGACCCATTTTCCCTCGACGAGCTGCGGCATCTCTTTCTCCTGGATCGCAAGTCTGTGACGGCTACCTCTCACGGGGCCCGGACCACGGTCAACCGCGCGCGCGGGTGACACATTGTTCGCAATCCGCGACACGCACGCACGCGATACGTGCAAAACAACATCGTCGCGCCACAATGTCGGGCAATCCCGATTCCCAGAGGAGAATCAGGATGAAGAAAGCGCTTGCCATTTTCGTGCTGTTTGTCGCGGTCGTGTGGTTGATGAACACATCGTTGTTCGTCGCGCCGCCGGCGGGCATCGCAAAACTGCTTGCCCACCGGGGCATGCATCAAACCTATCCGAAGGACAACGTCGGCAGGGACACGTGTACGGCAACGATCATCAGGACGCCGGAGCATCCCTATCTCGAAAACACGATCGCCTCGATGCAGGCCGCCTTTGACGCCGGCGCAGATGTCGTCGAACTCGACGTGCATCTGACGCCCGACAGACAGTTCGCCGTCTTCCACGACTGGACGCTCGATTGCCGGACCGAGGCCAAGGGCGTGACCGAGGAAACGCCGATGACGGCGCTGAAGTCTCTCGACATCGGCTATGGCTACACGGCCGACGGCGGCAAGACCTTCCCGTTCCGCGGCAAGGGCGTCGGCCAGATGCCGACGCTCGAGGAGGTGCTGGCCGCCCTGCCCGACCGCAAGTTCCTGATCAACTTCAAGAGCCGGCGCGCCGAGGAAGGCGCTGAACTCGCAACGCGTGTCGACGCGCAACCGCAATGGCGGGAGGCCGTGTTCGGCGTCTATGGCGGCGAGGAGCCGACCCGCGAGACGCTGAAACGCCTGCAAGGGATGCGAGGCTACGACCGGACGTCAACGATGGCGTGCCTGACCCGTTATCTCGGCTACGGCTGGAGCGGCCTGATGCCGGACGCGTGCAAGAACACGTTTGTGATCGTGCCCGGCAATTATGCGCCGCTTCTCTGGGGCTGGCCCGACCGTTTCGCTGCACGGATGAAGGCGGCCGGAAGCGAGATCATCCTGCTCGGTCCCTATGGCGGCGGCGATTTCACCACCGGCATCGACACGATGCAGGACCTGGAAATGGTACCGCCAGGGTTCTCCGGCTACATCTGGACCAACCGGATCGAGATGATCGGCCCGGCGCTCGCAAAGCGGCAGGTCGCTGACGCCGGTACGAACTGACACGGGCGGCCGACTTGCCTGCGGCAAGCTTCGACCCTATGGCTTTGAGCAACCGTCGAAGCTGGCCGCAACGGCGGTCTCAACACCGCGGAAGGCAAGCGCATGAACGTCACGATCTACCACAACCCCGCCTGCGGCACCTCGCGCAACACGCTGGCGATGATCTGCAACGCCGGTATCGAGCCGACGGTGGTCGAGTATCTGCAGGCGCCGCCGTCGCGGCAGGCGCTGGAAAAGATGATTGCCGATGCCGGCCTGACGGTGCGGGACGCACTCCGGGAGAAAGGCACGCCCTATGCGGAACTCGGGCTTGGCGAGCCCACGGTCAGCGACGAACGGCTGGTCGACGCAATGATGGCCCACCCGATCCTCATCAACCGCCCCTTCGTGGTGACGCCGATCGGAACGCGGCTCTGCCGTCCATCCGAACGGGTGCTCGACATCCTGCCGGACACGCACAAGGGCCCGTTCTCGAAGGAGGACGGCGAACCAGTTCTCGATGCAAAAGGAAAGCTGATAGCGGGCGCCTGAGGCCGCCTGCGTTTGATACGGCACCCGCTTCAACGGGTGCCGTAAAACATCACACCAAACGGTGTGCGTGCGGCCTTATCGCGGAAATTCCAGACCCATTTCGCGGAAGCGCTCGGGGTCGTCGCCCCAGTTTTCGCGTACCTTGACGAACAGGAACAGGTGCACCGGCTGCTCAAGGATCTCGGAGATCTCCTTGCGCGATGCGGTCGAGATCGCCTTGATCGCATCGCCGCCCTTGCCAAGCGCGATCTTCTTCTGGCTCTCGCGCTCGACATAGATCACCTGCTCGATGCGCACCGAGCCGTCCTTGCGCTCTTCCCACTTCTCGGTTTCGACATGCGAGGCATAGGGAAGTTCCTGGTGCAGCCGCAAGAAGAGCTTTTCGCGGGTGATTTCAGCGGCAAGCTGGCGCATCGGCAGATCGGAGATCTGGTCTTCCGGATAGTACCAGGGGCCTTCCGGCAGCGTCTCAGCCAGGTAATCCATCAGATCCGTGCAGCCCGAGCCGTTCAGCGCCGAGATCATGAAGGTGCGCTCGAACTTGATCGTCTCGTTGGCGGCAGCCGCCAGCTTCAAGAGGTCTTCGGGACGCACCTGGTCGATCTTGTTCAGCACCAGGATCTTCGGCTGGTGCACTTCCTTCAGCCCCTCGAGGATCGCTTCCGCATCACCCTTCAGGCCGCGTTCGCTGTCGATCAGGAACATGATCACGTCCGCATCCTTGGCGCCGCCCCAGGCGGTCGTGACCATGGCGCGGTCGAGCCGGCGGCGCGGCTTGAAGATGCCGGGCGTGTCCATGAAAACGATCTGGGCGTTGTCATGAATGGCAATGCCACGCACGATCGCGCGCGTCGTCTGCACCTTGTGGCTGACGATCGAAACCTTGGCACCGACGAGGCGGTTGACCAGGGTCGACTTGCCTGCGTTGGTCGCTCCGATCATCGCCACGAAGCCCGAGTGGGTCGGCGCGCCTTCGGCGGCCGTATCTTTTTCCATGTCCGTCATGTTTTCCGTCAATTTCCGGCGGAACTCTTCCGCCACACGCCTTCGCGTTCCAACAATTTCGTCGCGGCCACCTGCTCGGCTCCGCGCTTGGATCTGTCCGTTCCGGTCTCCGGCGCGACACCCGTAACTTCGACGGTTACCGTGAAGCGGGGGTCGTGGTCGGGGCCGGAGCGCTCATCCGTCCGGTAGGCCGGCGCGATGCCGAACTTGGCATGCGCCCATTCCTGCAATTCGGTCTTTGCATCGCGGCGCGCCCCATCGGCACGCACCGCGCGATCTTTCCAATGGCGCAGCACGAAGCCGCGGGCAGCTTCGAGACCGCCGTCGAGATAGATGGCGGCGATCAGCGACTCTACCACATCCGCCCGCACATTCATCATCGCCTTGCCGGTTATCTTCTTGACGTCCGAGCCTGTGCGGATGAATTGGTGCAGCTCCAGGTCGTCGGCGACCTTGGCGCAGCTTTCGGCGCTGACGAGCTGGTTCAGCCGGACCGAAAGCTCGCCCTCATTGGCATCGCGAAAGGTCTGGAACAGAAGCTCCGCCACGCAAAGCCCGAGCACCCGGTCACCCAGGAATTCGAGGCGCTGATAGTTGGAACCCTTGGCGCTTCGCGCGCTGGAATGGGTGAGCGCCCGATCAAGGCGCTCCTTCTCCGTGAACTGATAACCGATCACGGCCTCAAGCTTTACCCGATCCTCCGCGCCCAGCGACCGCGACTTCATCATTCGACCGCCTTGAACAGACGGTCGTAGCGCAGGTTCGTCGGCCACTTCCACACTTCGCGGAACGAGGTGTCGTGACCGAGCGAGAAGAAGATCATGCTGGCGCGGCCGACGAGGTTTTCGGCAGGCACGAAGCCGACGTCGAAGCGGCTGTCAGCCGAGTTGTCGCGGTTGTCGCCCATCATGAAGTAATGGCCGGCGGGCACGATGAATTCGCGGGTATTGTCGCCGCGCGCATCCGGGAACTGGTCAAGCGTGTCATAGGAGACGCCATTGTCCATCGTTTCGCGGAAAACCGGAACGTCGCCGCCGGTGTCGTACTGGTCGTCGGCGCGGAAGCCGCCATCCGGCGTGCGCTCGACCGGCTTGTCGTTGATGTAGAGGATGCTGTTGCGCACCTGGATGCGGTCGCCCGGCAGGCCGACGAGGCGCTTGATGTAGTCGATATCCGGGTTCGGCGGGAAGCGAAAGACGACGATATCGCCGCGCTTCGGCTCACTTGCGAAGATGCGGCCGGAGAACAGATCGGGCGAAAGCGGCAGCGAGTACTTGGAGAAGCCGTAGGCGAACTTGTTGACGAAGATGTAGTCGCCAACCAGCAGCGTCGGCATCATCGAGCCGGACGGAATGGTGAAGGGCTGAAAGAGAACCGTACGGATGACCAAGGCCAGGAGCAATGCCTGGATGACGACCTTCACGTTCTCCCAGAGGCCGCTCTGCTTCGCTTCTGTCTTTTCTGCCACGCTACTGTGTTCCTTTATCATCGCAACGCCCGCGCGGGGCCTGCTCTCAACTTTTGTCCGTACTCTCGGTCCGGCTTTGGACTGCGCGCAATCCCGGTCTCATATGCTGCAAACCGCCGCCCCTTCAATCGGTCAGGGCCGGTTTTTCCAGCGGAATGCTCTAAACCGTTCCCTCAATCGGGGCAACGGGCAGCGCCTCGATAATCACGAAGGCCTGGGCCAGTGGAAAATCATCGGTGATCGTCAGATGAATGGCGGCGCGATGATGCGGCGGCAACATCTGCTCCAGACGCGCGGCGGCACCGCCGGTCAGGTTCATTGTCGGCTTGCCGCCCGGCAAATTGATGACGCCCATGTCCTTCCAGAAGACGCCCTGCGCGAGGCCTGTGCCGAGCGCCTTGGAACAGGCTTCCTTGGCGGCGAAGCGCTTGGCGTAGGATGCCGCGCGGTTCTTCCGCCCTTCGGACTTGGCGATCTCGATTTCGGTGAAACAGCGCTGAACGAAGCGCTCGCCGAAGCGGGAAAGCGAGTTTTCGATCCGCCTGATATCGATCAGATCGCTGCCTATGCCTATGATCATGAAGAGGATCCGAGCTCTTTGGTGCGTGCCCGGCGGCGCTTTTGGAAGAGCCGGGCCGCCTGGTAGGCCGCAATATAGGAAAGGACGGCGCCGCCTGCCGCGAGCGGCAATGAGCCGACCAGCATCGGCTTGAACACCGGACCCCAAAGGGCCGGAAGGTCGAGGTGCTCGACCATGCGCATGACGTCGGCCGAGCTCGCAGCGTGTGCGCTCTCGACGCCGAGGATTGCCGTCCCGAGTTCGTAGGACGCCGTCAGGATCATCGGGATCGTGACGGGATTGGCGAGCGCGGTCGTGATCGCCGCCGCGACGAGATTGCCCGAGAACAGGAAAGCGAGCGCAACCGCAATAAGGATATGCAGACCGAAAAACGGCGTGAAAGACGAAGCGGCACCCGCCGCCACGCCGACGGCAATCGAATGCGGTGTCGATGAAAGGCGCAACACACGCAGCGTCACATAACGCAGGCCGCGTGCAAAACCCTTGCGCGGCCAAACGATGGACCGCAGCCTTTCGGAAATCGTAACCGGTTTTCTGCGCCTGAATAACATTATGCCGTCATGACCGCGTCTTGAAGCCGTCAGCCGGCACAAGACCGCGCGTCCGCCTGTTTTCTGGCCGCAAGATAGGCGTCCTGCCTGTCGCTTGCAACCCGCACAGGCGCCGCGCGCATGTCGCAGGCGAGCCATCCACCGAACGCATGGCTCAGCATCCCGCCAGAAGACGGGACGCAGCGGGCTTAGTAGTTACGGAACAGGCCGCGATCGATCTGGCGCTGGCGGTACTCGAGGTCGATACGGTCGACCGAGTTATTGAGATAGGCGAGCTCGCGCTCTTCCTGAGTGGGGACGCGCAGAGCGCGGGTGATCTTCTTCAACTGACTAAACATGGCAAACCTCTTTGTTTACCTCCCGACCGAGAAGATAGTTTAGAGGTCCCTGTTCCACCAGACACAGGAAATAGCGGCAGCCATGCGCTGATGGCATGGCTTGCCATTTCGCCCCGCGCAGGCTGCCTGTTTTGCAGGCATTTGCGCAAGGCGCGGCCAGTCGGCTCATTCGAACAGGCGCTTCACCATGGACACGCTCGGCAATTCCTTGAGCTGCGTGATCAGGTGGTTGAGCTGGCGCAGGTCCCAGACTTCGAGGTCGAACTGCAGTTCGCTGAAGTCCGCAGCCACGCGCCCCATCGACAAAGTCCGGATGTTGACGTCGCTGGTGGCGATCGCCTGAGCCACCTCGGCCAGCGTCCCCGGCTCGTTCAGGGCGCTGATCGCGATGCGGGCGATGAAGCGGCTGCTGTTGGCCTCGTCCAGATCCCAGCGCACGTCGATCCAGCGCTCCGGCTCGTCATCGAACTTCTGCAGGATCGGCGACTGGATCGGGTAGATGGTGATCCCCTTGTCCTTCTCCATGATGCCGACGATGCGGTCGCCCGGGATGGCCCCGGCCGGGCTGAAATGAACCTCGGCATTGCCCGAGAGACCGCGGATCGGCAGGGCCTCCGGCCCCTCGACCTGGGCGACACCGTTGGCATCCTTGCCGCGGCCCGGCAACTTGAACACCATGCCGGCGGCACTGCGCATGTTGAACCAGCCGTCGTCGGCACTGGGCTTCACCGTGACCCGCTCGTCCTGATGATCCGGGAAGACCGCACGCAGCACGTCGAGCGAGGAAAGCTCGCCACGGCCAACGGAGGCGATGGCGTCCTCGACTTCCTTCTGACCGAGCCGATGCAGCGCCGGCTTCAGCGCCTCGCGCGAAAAGCTCTTGCCGGCGCGCTCGAAGGTGCGCTCAAGAATGCGATAGCCGAGGCCGGCATATTGCTTGCGGATGGCCGCACGCGTCGCGCGGCGGATCGCCGAGCGGGCCTTGCCGGTAACGACGATTTCTTCCCAGGCCGGCGGCGGCACCTGGATGCCCGAGCGGATGATCTCCACTTCGTCGCCATTATTGAGGCGGGTGACCAGCGGCATGATACGGCCGTTGATCTTGGCGCCGACGCAGGTGTCACCAATATTTGTGTGAACGGCATAGGCAAAGTCGATTGGCGTCGCGCCGCGCGGCAGTGCGATCAACTGGCCCTTGGGCGTGAAGCAGAATACCTGATCCTGGAAAAGTTCGAGCTTGGTGTGCTCCAGGAACTCTTCCGGGTTGTCGCCTTCCGCGAGCGATTCGATCGTGCGCCGGAGCCAGGAATAGGCGTTCGACGTCGGCGACAGGGCCGCATCTGCCGACGCACCCTCCTTGCCCTCCCTGTCCTTGTAGAGCGAGTGCGCCGCGATACCGTATTCGGCGATGTCGTTCATGCGTCGGGTGCGGATCTGTAGCTCGATGCGCTGGCGGGAAGGGCCGACGATGGTGGTGTGGATCGACTGGTAGTCGTTCTGCTTCGGTGTCGAGATGTAATCCTTGAAGCGGCCCGGGACGACGCGCCAGCGCGTATGGACGATGCCGAGCGCCCGGTAGCAGGACGGGATATCGTCGACGATGATGCGGAAGCCCCAGACGTCGGACAGCTGCTCGAAGGACAGCGACTTCGACTGCATCTTGCGGAAGACCGAATAGGGCTTCTTCTGCCGACCCTTCACCTGCGCCGCCTTCAGGCCCTCGGCCTGAAGCAGCTCGCGAAGCTCGTCCTCGATCTTCTTGATCAGGCCCTCGTTGCGCTCGGACAATTCCTCCAGCCGCCGGGTGACCGTTTCGAAGGCCTCGGGATTGATATGGCGGAACGAGAGGTTTTCGAGCTCCTCACGCATGTCTTGCATACCCATGCGGCCGGCGAGCGGCGCGTAGATATCCATGGTCTCTTCCGAGATGCGGGCGCGCTTTTCCGCCGACATGTGGTCGAGCGTGCGCATGTTGTGCAGCCGGTCGGCGAGCTTCACGAGCAAAACCCGCACATCGTCCGAAATGGCGAGCAGCAGCTTGCGCAGGTTCTCCGCCTGCTTGGCCTTCTTGGTGACGAGATCGAGCTTCTTGATCTTCGTCAGTCCTTCGACGAGCGCGCCGATATCCTCGCCGAAGAGATCGTCGATTTCCTGCCGTGTGGCCGTCGTGTCCTCGATCGTGTCGTGCAGAAGAGCAACGGCGATGGTCGACTCGTCGAGACGCATCTCGGTCAGGATCGCCGCCACCTCCAGAGGATGGGATATGTAGGGATCGCCGCTTGCCCGCTTCTGCTGGCCATGCTTCTGCATCGCATAGACGTAAGCCTTGTTGAGCAAGGCTTCATTGACGTCGGGCTTGTACTTCTGCACGCGCTCAACGAGCTCGTATTGGCGCATCATTCGCTGGCGATCCTCTAGATCATGATGATTTCAGGTCCCATCGACCTAAAATCATAAACGTGATCGTTCTCCTAATTTAGAGCGGGATGCGGGCGGAAAACCGCAAACACTTTCCTTTTCCCGCTCTAGAAGAAATCAATAAAAAAGTGCGCCAATCATACGAGTGGCGCACTGCTTTGAAAACACGTGGGAACGGGCGTTCCGCGACGGATCTCAGTAGTCGTCGCTCTTTTCCGGCGGCACCAGACCTTCGATACCGGCAAGCAGCTCTTCTTCCGACATGCGGTCGAAGGTGATGGCTTCCGGCTGATCTTCGTCTTCGGCGACTTCGGTAAACGTCGTCTCGGCATCGGTCTGAAGCAGCGAAGCCGGATCGGGCTCGGGCTCGTCCACTTCGACATGCTTCTGCAGCGAGTGGATCAGGTCTTCCTTGAGGTCGCCGGGAGACAGGGTCTCGTCTGCAATCTCGCGGAGCGCGACGACGGGGTTTTTGTCGTTGTCGCGATCGATGGTGATGGCGGCGCCCTGAGAAATCAGGCGCGCGCGGTGGCTGGCAAGCAGAACGAGTTCGAAACGGTTATCGACCTTGTCGATGCAATCTTCGACGGTGACGCGGGCCATTGCCTGTCCTTTTGGGCTCGAAGCGCGGCGGCATCGCCGCTGCACGGATTGACAACACGAAACCGGAGCAGTCGCCTGACGGCGCCTCATCGGGTCCGATTTCTGGAATTAAGCGCCCGGATACAATCAAAACAAGGCAAGTTCAAGTTTTTCCTTCAAGGGACGCTCACGTAACGTCACACTTCGTGATAAAATGCGATGCGAATGAGTTGGAGACGTCGCTCACACATTACGGTTGTATTTTCTGGCCATAAATAAAGCCCCTGATGGAAAAAGCGACCCAGAGATGTGGACGATCTATAGCAACTGCTAAAACTAGCTATATTCGCGAGCGCGCGGCTGGAATAATGCAATACATAAGCTACATTATTTGCCATATCAGCAATTATTAATGTAATCGACTTACTTTTGCGCACCCGCCGGCAGGCGGCCTTTGATGCGCCGCGATTGAAAAAGGAAAGACGATGTTCGACCCCCGCGAAAAAATCGCACTCTTTATCGACGGCGCGAATCTTTATGCGGCATCGAAAAGCCTCGGCTTCGACATCGACTATCGTAAGCTCCTGAAAGCATTCCAGAAGCGCGGCTATCTGCTGCGCGCCTACTACTACACGGCCCTCATCGAGGATCAGGAATACTCTTCAATCCGCCCGCTCATCGATTGGCTAGACTATAACGGTTACAAGGTCGTGACGAAGCCGGCCAAGGAATTCACCGACTCGCTCGGCCGCCGCAAGATCAAGGGCAATATGGATATCGAACTGGCGATCGATGCCATGGAACAGTCCGAAACCGTCGATCACCTCGTCATCTTCTCCGGCGACGGCGATTTCACCACGCTGGTGGAAGCCCTGCAGCGCAGGGGGCGCAAGGTTTCTGTCGTTTCGACCATGTCGACGCAGCCGCCCATGATTGCCGACGACCTGCGCCGCCAGGCCGACCACTTTATCGATCTTGCGACGCTGCGTGCCGAAATCGGCCGCGAACCGTCCGAACGTACCCCGCGACACAACACCGAGCCGGTGGCCGATCCGGTCGAGATCTGAGGCGTTCATTCGAACGCAAGGCGCGTGATCGCGATTGCGCGAGCGCCGCTTGAACCACTCCGCGTCAACGACGTCGATCGTTGAGTTCTCTCAATAAATATCAAGAATTGCAGGCAGGGCTTTCAGCGCGCCGTGGCCGACAGCTGCGTTGCATCGGCCGTCTTTGTCGGATGCAACGCAAAGCGATTTTTCTTAGCCGCGGTCTTTCAACAGGCGGCTTTTCTGCCGGTTCCAGTCGCGTTCTTTCGAGCTCTCCCGCTTGTCGTGCAGCTTCTTGCCCTTGCCGAGCGCCAGCTCCAACTTGGCGCGGCCGCGATCGTTGAAGTAGATCTTCAGCGGGATCAGCGACATGCCTTCGCGGTTGACGGCGCCCTGCAACCGGTTGACCTCGCGCTTCGACAGGAGCAGTTTCCGCCGCCGCCGCGTTTCATGATTGAAACGGTTCGCCTGCAGATATTCCGGCAGATAGGAGTTGATCAGCCAGATCTCGCCGCCCTCGTCCGTCGCATAGGATTCGGCAATGTTGGCCTTGCCTTCGCGCAACGACTTGACCTCGGTGCCGGTCAAAACCAGACCGGCCTCGTAGGTGTCGACGATCTCGTAGTTGAAGCGGGCCTTACGGTTTTCCGCCACAACCTTGTTGACCGTGCGCTGGCTTCCTTTGGGTGCCATCAGTTCATCAATCCTGCATGTCTGAGTGCTGCATCGATCGCAGCCTCGGTTGCCGGCTCGAGCGTCGGCAACAGCGGCGAGCGCACGGTGCGGCTCATACGGCCGAGGCGGTTCAGCGCATACTTGGCGCCGCAGAGGCCTGGCTCCATGAAGATCGCCTTGTGCAACGGCATCAACTTGTCCTGATAGGCAAGCGCCTTGGCATAATCGCCGGCAAGCGTCGCTTGCTGGAACTCGGCGCAAAGGCGCGGCGCAACGTTTGCCGTGACCGAAATGCAACCAACGCCGCCATGGGCGTTGAAGCCGAGTGCGGTTGCGTCTTCGCCCGAAAGCTGGACGAACTCCGGACCACAGGCCATGCGCTGCTCGGAGACACGCTCGATCTTGCCGGTGGCATCCTTGACGCCGATGATGTTGGCGTAAGCCT
Organism: Ensifer sp. Root954; assembly: GCF_001429005.1. Taxonomy (NCBI): domain Bacteria; kingdom Pseudomonadati; phylum Pseudomonadota; class Alphaproteobacteria; order Hyphomicrobiales; family Rhizobiaceae; genus Ensifer; species Ensifer sp. Root954. The sequence continues at coordinate 494,119 of NZ_LMJM01000023.1, read as the reverse complement.
TGCTGAGCGCCGCCATGGTCTCGACACTCATATCCACGACCGAGCGGCCGGGGATGTTGTAGATGACGATCGGCAGCTTCACGCTCTCGGCGATCGCGGCATAGTGCGCGAAGAGGCCCTTCTGCGTCGGCTTGTTGTAGTAGGGCGTAACCACGAGGATCGCATCGGCGCCAGCCTTTTCGGCGTGCTGTGCAAGCTCGATCGCTTCCGTCGTGTTGTTGGAGCCGGCGCCGGCGATAACAGGCACGCGCTTGGCAGCCGCTTCGATGCAGAGCTCGACCACCTTCTTGTGCTCATCATGTGAAAGGGTCGGAGACTCGCCGGTGGTGCCAACGGGCACCAGGCCATGGCTGCCTTCTTTTATCTGCCATTCCACATGCGCGACGAAACCATCCGCATCCACCGCGCCGGTGGCGGTGAATGGTGTTACGAGAGCGGGAATGGAACCCTTGAACATGCACAACTCCTGACGGCGTAAAAGCGAAGTCTGCACTCATGCTTTGGCCGTAATCGACGGTTAAAAAACTGCCGCACCATAATCATGTGAGGTGGCTGCGGCAAGCGTTGTAACACGGCATTTCACGCCGGTTTTCATGCAAAAGCTTGATGTTTGGCCTGCATAGTCACGACCGCCCAACCAGGGCGAGAGCGGGTTTGGCGCAATTGTTACGATCGATACTGGCCGCCCGTCTTGTCATCGGGCAATCTGGCGGCGCATGAATGTTGGACACGGGGAACACGGGGTTCTTGATGCGCGGGTCAATATATCTGCCTGTCGCCGCCATCATCGGCGCGGCGCTTCTGGCAGCGCCGGCGGGCAGCGCAGAAACCCTTGACCGCATACCGGTTCCGACACGCAAGCCCGCGCTCTTGGACAAGGCAGCCCCCATTGCCGCGAACGAAACCACGAATGCCATCGCGACGGCTGCCGGACCCGTCAGCAGCGATCTCAAGGCGGGGCTCGATGCTCTGTCCAACAAGCAGCCGGCCGCAGCGATTGCCGTACGCGACGCGATGCTCGAAGGCACGCTCGACCGGCACATATTGACCTGGGCGATCGCCGTTTCCGGCCAGCGGGGCGTACCTTCCTTTGAAATTGCCGATGCCCAACGGGAATTGCAGGGATGGCCGGGGCTGAAATCGCTGCGCGCCAACTCCGAACGAGCGCTCTATCGAGAGAACCCGCCGGCGGCCGATGTGCTCGCCGCTTTCGGCAACACGCAGCCGGAAACGACGGAAGGCGCCCTCATTCTTGCGCGTGCTCTCGTCGCCACCGGAAAAGCCGACACAGCCGCCAAGAACCTGCGTGCGATCTGGCAACGCGACATGCTCGACAAGGACATCGAGACCAAGATCCTTGACGAGTTTTCCGGCCTCTTGACCACAGACAATCATCAGCGCCGCATGGTGCTACTTCTCTATCGCAACCGCGTCGAGCAGGCCGAACGCTTCGGCGACCTTGGAAAAGCTCAATCGCTTTATCGCGCCTGGGCGGCGGTCAGCCGTGGCAGCGACAAGGCGCCGGCCCTCATCGCAGCGGTCGATCCTGCCTGGCGCAAGGACGCAGCCTATCTCTTCATTCAGATCGAGCACCTGCGCAAACAAAAGAGATACGAGGAAGCAGCAAAGCTCCTTGCGCGCATGCCCAAGGACAAGGGCGCCCTGGTCAACCCTGGCGAATGGTGGGTCGAGCAACGGGTCGTCAGCCGCGGGCTGCTCGACAGCGGCGATTTTCGAGGCGCCTATCGGATCGCCGCCGGCCATCTCGCGGCCGAGGCGACCGATATTATCGACGCCGAGTTTCATGCCGGGTGGTATGCCCTGCGCGGCATGCAGGACCCGGCGACCGCAGCGCGTCACTTCCGCCGCATTCTGGATGTGTCGAGCCGTCCCCTCTCCGCTTCGCGCGCTTGGTACTGGCTCGGGCGCTCGGCCGAGGCCGGCGGACCGGGTGACGCCAACGGGTATTTCGCAAACGCAGCCCGCTATCCCGGAACGTTCTACGGGCAACTCGCAGCCGCCCGGCTGGGTCGCAAGACGCTGAACGTCGCCTATCCGGCCCCGACGGCAGACGACCGATCGCGGTTCGAAAGCCGCGAGGCGGTGCGCGCCATCACGCGGCTCGAAGGCACAGGCCACACCTGGCGCGCCGACAGCATCTACCGGGCGCTTGCCGACGAACTGACGAGCCCCGGCGAGCTGGCGCTGCTTTCCGCCCGAGCGGAAAGAACCGGCAACCACCAGCTTTCCCTACAGGTCGGCAAGATTGCCTTTGGGCGCGGAATCGATGTTGCAGCGCTCGCGTTTCCCGTGGGCGTGATCCCGTCAAGCGCCAATATCGACGGCTCCGGCAAGGCACTCGCCTATGCGATCGCGCGCCAGGAAAGCGCCTTCAACCCGAGCGCCATCTCCACCGCCAACGCCCGCGGTCTGTTGCAGTTGATGCCGGGAACGGCCAAGGGCGTTGCCAGCCGCTACGGCCTTGCCTACTCGCAGGACCGGCTGACGAGCGACGCCGGCTACAACGCCACGCTCGGCGCGCATTATCTCGGCGAACAGATCAGCAGTTTCGGCGGCTCCTACATCCTCACCTTTATCGCCTACAATGCCGGCCCGCGCCGCGTTCCGGAATGGCTCGACCGCTACGGCGACCCGCGTGGCAAGCCGATCGACGAGGTCGTCGATTGGATCGAACGCATCCCGTTTCAGGAAACGCGCACCTATGTCCAACGGGTGATGGAGAACTATCAGGTCTACAAATCGAGGCTCGGGCAAAAAGCCGATATCGTCGAAGACCTGAGAATGGGACGGCAATAGCCGGCCTCAGCCGCGATCAAATAATTGTGATCAGCGTCAACGGCACAAACCGCGCCTTCAACCATTTCCTTTTTAAAGCCAGACTTTTCCGAAGGAAATGGTGAACGTGATGAAGACTTTGACAATCGTCGCCCTTTCGCTGGCGACGGCCTTGAGCAGCGTGCCGCCCGCCGGCGCGTTCCCGGTCGCTCCGCCGATCGTCTCCGGGACGACGAATGTCCAACAGGTTCAATTCTCCTACGAGCGCGGCGAAGAACGCAAGAGCCGATCCAGTTGCGCCGTTCCCTATTGCGAACTTCGCGGGCGACATGGCTATTATCGGGATCGCGACTACCGCGACTATAATCGCAGCGGGTACTACCGCGACAGATACTACCGGGATCGATATCGCCGCCACTATGACCACGACGACAACGACGTCGGGGCGGTGATCGGCGGACTGGCCGCAGGCGCGATCATCGGCGGTTTGTTGAGCCAACCGAGATACTACAACGGACCAAGAGCCGTCAGCGGTAATGCACACCAGCGCTGGTGTTATGCGCGCTATCGTTCCTATAGGGCCTGGGACAACAGCTACCAGCCCTATGGCGGCCCGCGACGCCAATGTAGCTCGCCCTATTGAGCTAAAGAGTTGTTGAGCACCGCTACCAACGCAAGGGGAAAAGTCACATCCGTTGGCTATCGCCAGCCACGCTCGGGCCGCCGAACAGCTATGTCGGCGCGGACAACTTGCCCCTCACCTTCAAACGGATAGATTTTAGCTGTCCGAGAGGGAGCAGCATGGGCCAAGGCGTATTACACGAGCATAACTTCCGTAGTTCCGATGGGCTGCTGCTCTACGCAAGAAGCTACGGCCCTCCCCCTTCGCCATCCGCGGCGACACCGATCATTTGCCTGCCAGGCCTCACCCGCAACAGCCGGGACTTTCACGAACTCGCAAGCTTTCTTTCGACGTCACGGGGCATTCCCGTCATCGCGCTGGATTATCGGGGGCGCGGCAACTCGGAACGCGACGCCGATAAGAGCCACTACACTGTGGCCGTCGAAACGACCGATGTGATAACGGCCTGTGCTCACTTTGCGGTCGAAAAGGCAATCTTTATCGGCACATCGCGAGGTGGCCTGATCCTCCACAACCTCGTCGATCGCGCCCCTTCGTTGATTGCAGCCACAGTGCTCAACGATATCGGGCCTGTGATCGAAATTGAAGGTCTGCTTGCGATCCGGGATTACCTCAACTCCAGCGCCGCTCCGGCAAGCTGGGCGAAAGCACCCGGCTACCTGAAGACACTGCACGGCGGCGACTTTCCAGTCTTAAGCGACCGCGACTGGTCGGACATGGCTATGGCGATATATCGCGACGAAGATGGCGTCCCGGTCGCCGATTTCGATCCGGCGATCGCGCTCCCACTGCGCGGCCTGACGCCCGAAACACCGTTGCCCGATCTCTGGAAATCTTTCGGCGCCCTGAACCAGGTCCCCCTGATGGTCGTCAGGGGCGAGCATTCGCGGCTTCTTTCAGAGACGACAGTGCGCGAAATGCGCCGACAACACAATGCGATGACCGCCTTCATCGCGCCTGGCCAGGGCCATGCGCCGCTGCTTCATCTGGACGGTCCACGCAACGCAATCGCCGCATTTCTAAACGACCTCGCGCGCTCGCGCTGACCCAAGGAAGCCGCGCCGACGCGGTCTTTACTCCCTGATCTCCTCAAGCACGATGATGCAAGTGCAGGACCAAAATTCATGGCGCCATACCAAAACGAAAAAACCCGGCTCGAAAGCCGGGTTTCTCTCTTCTGACCGAGGTCAGACGATCTTAGAAGTCGCGCTGCAGGCGGACGAAGCCGAATACCTGGTCTTCAGCACCGTCAGCATCTTCGTACTGAACCGACACGCGGGTCGCGAGACCTTCGGTGATCTTGTAGTCCAGGGTTACGCCAGCGCGCCATGCGTCGTCGTTGCTGAAGTCGAACGTGCCATGGCTCAGGCCGTCGAAGTACTGAACGCCGGGGGTGATGGCCAGCTTGTCGGTGGCGTTGAAGCGGTACGACGCAGCAACCGTCCACTCAGACTTTTCCCAGTAAGCGTTCGGGTCCGAAGCCCAGATACCAGCGAGCTGGAAGACGCCCGGGCCGAGGTCAGCCGAGAGCAGAGCGCGGATTGCGCCTTCTTCGAGTTCCGAGTCGTAACCGCCGAGCAGGTCGAAGGAAACGCCGCCGAGCGAAGCCGAAACGATACCGGAAACGCCAACGCCGTTCGGGTGAGTCGTAGCACCTTCGAGTTCGTCGATCGAGAGACCGGCCTGGAACGAACCGCCGTCATAGAGGTAAGCGATCGAGTTGAACTCGGTGTTGTTGCCGAGCGTGTCGGTTTCGCCGTTCAGGCCCTTATCCCACCAGTTGTAGAAGAAGCCGGCTTTGAGGCCACCCAGCTGGATGTAGGCTTCGTCAACGTCGATCAGGCTATCGCCAACGTCGGAGTCGTTGTCGGCGTTGAACTCAGCAGCGAAGAAGCCGGTGAGCGTGCCGTACTCGGTGTCGCTCTTGGCGTCGAACGAGATGTAAGCGCGCGAGAAGGCATCCCAATCGGAGTCGCCTGCTGCGCCCCAGCCCTGACGCTTGTTAACAGCGTGATCACCGTAGTCTACCTGGAAG
>NZ_LMJM01000023.1:468625-488614 GCF_001429005.1 Ensifer sp. Root954 | reverse complement strand
GATGTAGAAGTAGCCAGTGCCGAAAGCGTCGCAAACGCGAACGTATTCCATGGGCTCCGGCTCTGCTGCGACGATAGCGTCGGCTGCCTGAGCGCCGGAAACTGCTGCGAGAGCTGCAGCGGAGCCGAGAAGAAGGCTCTTGATGTTCATTTCTGACCTCCAGTCAAAAGTTTCAAACGGGTCTGGGTATTTTGCTGAAGGACAGCTTTCCCTGCCCCATCCCCAACGTTCAAGAAGTCGGACGATCAACCGCCCTTGCTTCCGGAGTTGAAAATACAAGACCGGATCACCGGCGCAACGTCCAACTAGCGAGTTCACGCCCTTTGCATCGCCCTTCGCCGAGGCCTGTTGCTGAAACGACACAAAATCGCCGCAGACCCCCGCAGAAAATTAACAAAGCATTAAGAAAACCCTTTAGCGACGGGGGGTTAGCATAAGGAAGGTGGGGGGCGCCTGTTTCAGAAAGAGGCAGAAACCCGCCCAAAACAGGGAAAAGCTGGACGCGAACGCCGTTTCAGATGTCCAGTGAATGCCTAAAACAGCATTCGCTCCAAGAAGGCGCTTGGTGGAGAAAGGATGGCGGCCTGAGGAATCAGCAGAATCAACGCAGAGATTCGGCAAACGCCCCGGCCAGGTGATTCTGGACGCTGCAAAGATCAGCACCGCACAGCACCAAGAATGCACGGGCGCCCTGGCGACGACTTCCGCCACGGCCAACGAACCACAACAAATGAAATTCAGTCGCGAGATAGCCGAGACCAGATGCTCGCTCGAAGGGCGGGGCGCAAAGGACATGGGGCTATTTGGGATAATGGCGGAGAAGAAGGGATTCGAACCCTCGATACCGTTTCCGGTATACTCCCTTAGCAGGGGAGCGCCTTCGACCACTCGGCCACCTCTCCGTTAGCGCCTGACTAGTGTCACTCAGCGGCCAATGCAAGATTTTTTTGTCGGTTTCCGGGAAATCCTCGCATTTTCATGTGGGCCGCGATCGGCGACCCCGTCGTGCCGCGTCGTGTTCGCCCTCATCTCCGCAGGCAAGATCAGCGTACGCAGCGATGTGATTCCACATCGGCGCACGCCTGCTGCTTACGATTTGCGCGCGAGGCGCTCGATCGCCTGTTGGGTCGCCGCGCCGAACTCGCCGTCGACCGGACCACCATAATACCCGCGGTCCTTCAGCAGGTTCTGCATTTCCTTGCGGAATGCGGGCGTGAAATTGTTGGGCTGGCTCTTCAGTTCATCGAGTTTCGCCGGATCGCCGCCCTCGACGCTGGCTGCAGCCCAGCGAACCGCCTCCTTCGCGTCCGCCTTGGTGCCGAGGCCGTAATCATAGAGGCGACTGAGGTTGCCCATCGCATAGGCGCTGCCGGCGTTGGCCGCCATCTCATACCAGGTGCGCGCCTGCACATAGTCCTGCGCGACACCATTGCCGATATCGTAGAACCAGCCGAGCAGTGCCATAGAATAGGAATCACCCACGTTGGCCGCCTTCTCGTACCAGACCTTGGCTTCCGGGTAGCTCTGCTCAGTCCCCAGCCCGTTCTGATAGGCCCAACCGAGCGACGACATGGCGTTGGCGTCGCCGCTTTCGGCTGCCTTCTTATACCAGGCGAGCGATTGTTGAAGGTCTTTCGGCAGGCCAAGACCTTCGCGATAGAACCAGCCCATCGTCGCCATGGCATTGGCATAGCCCTGATTGGCCGCCAGTTCATACCACCGGGCGGCTTCCGCATAGTCCTGCGCGATGCCGTCATAGCCCTCGCGATAGAGCCAGCCGAGCGAGGCCTGCCCGTAGGCGTTGCCGGCGCGGGCCGCCTGGTCGAACATGCGCTTGCCCTCGTCGACGTCCACCGGCCCATCGGTCCCATAAACCGAGAACCAGGCGAGATTGGTCAACGCATACATGTTGCCGCCGTCGGCCGCCTTTCGGTAGTTGCGCCGCGCCTCGACATAGTTCCGCCCGGCGTCCTGCGCGCGCCCCAACATATTGACGAGCATCATATCGTCAGGGTTTTCGTTGACGGCCTGGGCACAGGCGGTGAGCGCCCTTTCGGCGTCGAGCTTCAGGAAATTGACCCCGAGGAAACCGGGCATCGACTGCGGCTCGCCGGCAAGCAGATAGCAATCGCGCGAAGCCTGGGTGTCCTTGCCGGTCGGCGAGACGTTGAGGCCCTTCTGCGGCTCGAGGGCTGCAATCTGCTGCTCGGCCTCCGCCTTGTGCTTGCTGTCAGGGTAGCGCTCGATGAAGCGCGTCAGCGCCGCCGCATCGGTCGACTGCTTCAAGGCGTCCCAGGCAATCTCGTCCGGCGTCACGCTCGATGTCTGCTCGGCTTCGCTCAAGAGCTTCAACTTCTTTTCGGCGAGCATCTTATAGACCGGGTCCGAACCATGCTTGGCCAGGAAGGCGGTCAACAGGTCCTTGTCCGCGAGATCGCGGATGTTCTGCCAGTCGGCCGCCGCCTCGGATTGGCTGTTGGGCGACAGCTGTCCGCCATTGTTGGTGACGGTGATGTTCACCTCTTTGATGTTGAGAAAGATCTGGGCGCCGCCGAGCGAGCCGTAGACGAAAGGCTCCTGGCCGCGATTGGTCACCGACACCACCTCGTCGCGAACCTTTCCAAGCGCGATGCGGACATCGACGCCCGGTTCCGTCAGATACTTGGCGAGTGCCGTGGCGAAGGGGCTGTTCTTGCCCTCCCCGTCGAGCGCGACCGTGCCGGCCTTCGAGGCGAAGGCGACGAGCAGATCGGCCGATTCGGGCTCGACGCGCGCCAGTCCGCGCGAAACGGCCCTGGTCGAGATCGAACGCGTCATGCTCTGCTCGAAAGGATTGTTGCGACAGGCGTCGAGAATCACCAGCTTGAGCTTGGTCGCGCCTTCGAGCGAACGCTGAACTCGATCGAGGCCGATCGCCTCGTCCTCGATATCCTTGTCAGTCTTCAGTTGCGCGTCGACGGGAAGCAGGAAGTTCTCGCCATTCATCTCCATGCCATGGCCTGAGTAATAGACGATCGCAACTTCGGCACCGGTCGCGAGATCCTCGAAGTCGCGCAGGGCCTTGACCATGTCCTGGCGACCGACGTCGTGCACCGTCGTCACCGAGTCGAACCCGGCATCCTCAAACGAAGCCTTCATCAGTTCGACGTCGTTGGCGGGGTTGTTGAGCGGCGACGTCGCTTCATATTTCTCATTGCCGATCAGCAGCGCGACGCGTTTTGCCGCCCATGCCCCTGATGGCATCGACACAAGCAGCGCCACACAGACGATCGAAAGCGGCAGCCACCGCCGCGCAAGCCCCAAGGCCATGTTATTCCCTCCAGCATCGATCACCGTCTTCCGCCTTGCCCAGCGTGAACGACAGACGATGCCTCGCCCGATTACCCTCGGAGGCGGCCATCGGCGCCCCGGTCATGTCTAATGAAAGTATTACGTATGAGGTTGGGGCTTTCAATGTGCGCGCATGCCAAATTTAGCGACGACGCCTGCCGATGGCACAAGGTCGAAGCAAGGCGGCGTGCTTAGCTCAATCACGGGGGGCGCGGCGAGTCCGCCAAGAACACCACAGATCCGCCGAGGGCTGCGCTGATACGGAGCTTGCCATGTCGATGAAAATGCATGTCGCCGAGGGAAAGCCAGGCCAGCTCGCCACGACCCACCAGCATTATTTCATCGAGCGGCCGTGCAGGATCCTCGTCATTGGCCAGCACCTGAAAGCGAAGACAAAGTATCGGTGCCTGCTGCGCCATATCTCTATTGCCGGCGCGATGCTCGACTTCAATGCGACGATCCCGCTGCCGAAGCACTTCTTCCTCGAGATCGAGAGCTTCAAGGAAGAAATCGGTTGCTCCGAGGTTTACCGTGAGAGCGCGGAACTCGGGGTGCGTTTCAACATGCTGCTTTCGGCAGATTTCCTGAGACGCCTCATCCGCATGCAGTTTTCCAGCGGCGGACTTTGATCTCCTCAAATCAAGCGAGCCCCGACATTAGATTTTTAGTGATCGATTTCAGGGGATTGCAAGTTTCTTCTGCAAGACTGATTCTAGCATCGGTGGAAATCGTCCACCGATATGATGTGGGACAAATGAATTGTCCGGGGTCCACGAATGCGGTCAAAGGTTGATCGTGCCGTGCGACCCGGCACTGGCGGAGAAAGACGCATGCAGAACCAGACCATGTATTCCTGCGTCCCCTCGCCATTTTACGAGCGGCGCTACGAGCGTTTCAACATCGGCCATGCGGGCACGCTGACCGCCGTGCAGCCGGGGCTCGGAAGCGTCTCGGTCCGGTCCTGCCGGATGATCGACATATCGCGCGGCGGCGCGAGCTTTGCCGTCGACACCAATATCGGTCTGCCGCAACATTATTATCTGCACATCGTCGGCACTTCGCTTCGGATCGGCTGTGCAGAGGTCTATCGCAACGGCGAGCGCATCGGCGTCCAGTTCATCAAGCCGATCGAGCAGACCTTGCTGCGCGAAATCATCCGGCAGGAGTTCTTCACCGGGCAGGTCAAGAACGCAAAGCCGCGGCGATAGGCCAGCCACAAAACGAAAGGCGGCAGATTCCCGCAGCTTTTCTTTCGGGAACGATTCCGAATTGCCAAAGCATGCGATAAGTTCCCCCGTACGTCATCCGAACGGGGCCTTATCTTCAGCATGTCCGCATTCTCTCGCTTCACGCCGCTCATCCAATCCCTACCATCCACCATCCCCTTTGTCGGGCCGGAGGCGATCGAACGCCAGCGCGGGCGCGCGATCGCGGCGCGCATCGGCGCCAATGAAAGCGGCTTCGGTCCGGCGGAGAGCGTGCTTTCAGCGATGAGAGAGGCAGCCAGCGGAACCTGGAAATATGCTGACCCGGAAAATCACGATCTGAAACAGGCGCTTGCAGCCCATCTCGGAACCAGCCCGGCCAATCTCGCGATCGGCGAAGGCATCGACGGCTTGCTCGGCCAGATCGTCCGCATGGTGATCGAGCCGGGCATGCCGGTCGTCACCTCGCTCGGGGCTTACCCCACCTTCAACTACCACGTCGTCGGCCATGGCGGCCGGCTCGTCACAGTGCCCTATGCGGGGGACCGGGAAGACCTCGACGGGTTACTGGCAGCCGTGAAGCAGGAAAATGCGCCGCTCGTCTATTTCGCCAATCCCGACAATCCGATGGGAAGCTGGTGGTCGGCCGAACGCATTGTCGAGTTCGCGAGGGGCCTGCCCGAAACGACGCTGTTCATTCTGGATGAAGCCTACTGTGAAACCGCACCGGCCGATGCGCTACCGCCGATCGACGCCCTGATCGACATGCCGAACGTGGTGCGTACGCGCACGTTCTCGAAGGCGTACGGGCTTGCGGGTTCGCGTGTCGGCTATGTGGTCACCACGCCGGGCACGGCCCAGGCTTTCGACAAGATCCGCAATCATTTCGGTATGAATCGGATCGGCGTCGCCGCGGCAATCGCAGCGCTTGCGGACGAGGTGTATCTGAAGGAAGTGACGGCCAAGATTGCGGCGTCGCGGCAGCGCATTGCTGCTATCGCCACGCAAAATGGCCTTGCCCCTCTCGTCTCAGCCACCAACTTCGTGGCCGTCGATTGTGGCCGCGACGCGGTCTATGCCCGCGCGATCGTCGATACCTTGATGAGCGACCACGGCATCTTCATAAGAATGCCGGGGGTGGCGCCGCTCAATCGCTGCATCCGGATCAGCACCGGACCGGAGACGGAGATGGCCCTGCTCGAAGCGGCTATGCCCGCGGTCCTGAAGAAACTCGCCTGACCCCTTTTCTCAAGGCCCAGCTTGCGGCGCCGTCGGGCGCCGCCCGTCCGATCAGTGAACCGTCATCCATTCGCGAGCTGCGCGCAGCGCCGCTGCGAGGTCCGGCTTGCTCATCGTCATCGCCAGGTCGGCGCGCAGATCGACGGCGCGGTCGCAACCCTTGATCGCCGCGATGTTCAGCCACTTGTGGGCGGCGACGAGATCGACCGGGCGACCGTGGCCGGTCGCATAGGCCAGACCCATGTCGCAAAAAACTTCCGCCTGGTTGTCACCACCCATCGCGGCATCCGAAGCAATTTGCATATCAAAGCGTGCCATTGTCGTGTCCCTGTCTTGCCTGGTTGGTTTTTCCGAAGCGGCCCGCCCGTTTGGGGCGGACCATGCTCCAGATCAGCACTTGTTTTGGTCCCTGTTCGACCTTGCCTCTTTGCGGGCCTTTCCGAAGCGCGCCGTCTTTTTGCGGTGTCGTCCTCGGTGGTTTTTCGGAGCGTTTCGTTCCGCTCGTCTTATGGCTTCACTATGCCTGACGGGCTTCAATGGGCGCTTAAAATGCATGCTTAATTTGCGACAAACAAAGTTCAAACGCTTGGTAAACTTGAGTTTTTGTTAAACATCGGAAGGCCTGAAATCCCACGCATTCGCCTCAAAATTTACGAAAAATTCAATCGACGATTTCAACCAAACGCTAACCACGAAAAGATCGGCGCCAGCAAAGTCCGCGCAATTCCTTGCGCAAGAAGCGCTCAAAACCGCCCAGGAAAAAGCGCCAAAGGCCGCGATTCGGCTGGTTTACCTTTACGTGCGCGTAAGCTATCTTGCCCGCGGCGGTGAGGAGACTGCCTTTTCATACGAGGACATCTTGAGCTGCCGGCGGAGCGGACCACGCCGGCAGCCTCAATCTGGAGGACACGAATGCTACGTACATTGCTCATCACCGCGACGCTGGCTCTCGGCATTGCCGGAACCGCCGCGGCGGCGGAACCGATCTTAGGCAACTGGAAGACGGCGAGCGGCGCCACGGCGGAAATCGCCCCCTGCGGCGGCGCCTTTTGCATCACGCTGAAGACCGGCAAGCATGCCGGCAAGCGCATCGGCAACCTTTCGGGCACCGATGGCAGCTACTCGGGCGAGATTACCGATCCGGACACCGACAAGACCTATAGCGGCTCGGGCGCTGTCAACGGCAATTCGCTGAAGATGAAGGGCTGCGTGCTGAAGGTGCTGTGCAAGTCGCAGACATGGACCCGTCTCTAACAGAGTCGGCGCGGCAGAAATCGCCGCTACGATTACGACGATGAAAGGGCAGCCGATGGTTGCCCTTTTTTATGCGCGCGAAGGATCTGCCGAGCGGCCTTTCGCCGGCGTCCTCAACCGGCCTTTTGAAATGGCCCGAGCATACGCCTTCCGTTTTGACGGACAGTGCCACCGGGGTCGGCCGGCTCTCGGCTCCGTGGGCGTACAACCGAAGATGAACGCCAGATGAACGGACATCTCAGCATCAATTCAGTTTGGGTATGCGAAAACACACTCAATCGATTTGAACCTGCCTCCAAACAACGGACAGAACCATGGATATCCTCGCTCGGCGCCTCACCATCATCAGCCTTCTGATGGTCGTTTTCGCTGTCACTCTTGCAGCTGCAGTCAGCGCTGACACCGAACGTCGCCGCAGCAACACCTATCTCGGTTCGCTGACCGATTGCACCGCCCACACGGCACAGTACTGCCAGGCCAAGCTTTAACGCAGCCAGGCAGGCTAAGTTCCAGAGCCTCAACTGAAGCCGATCACTTCGTGGTCTGATGGAGAGACGAACATGCTGGCAGCACTTTCGACTTCGGCCTTTCTGTCGCTGCGCGTCCTGGCGCTCGCCAGCCTGCTGATGGCGCCGGTCGGGGCGCTCGCCTACTCCAAGGCCAGCGGCACGGGCATCGGCAAGCAGGGCGCGGGCCTTGTCCTCTTCGTCACCCTGCAGCGCCAGGCCATGACCTGACGGATCGTTGCGGATCGGAACTACGAGCTGAAAGGGGCGCACATTGCGCCCTTTTGTTTTAACCGGCTTGCGCATCGGCGAGCCGCTTTCCTATCCTTGGTTTTCCAGAGGATTCGTCTCAGCCAAGGCCACCAGACCCGAACCGATGCCCGCCTATCTCATCTATGCCCTCGCCGCCCTTGCAGAAATTGCCGGCTGCTTTGCCTTCTGGGCCTGGCTGAAGCTCGACAAGTCTGCGCTCTGGCTTGTTCCCGGAATCGTCTCGCTGGCGCTCTTTGCCTGGCTGCTGACCTTGATCGACAGCCCCGCGGCCGGCCGCGCCTATGCGGCCTATGGCGGCGTGTATATCGCCGCATCGCTCATCTGGCTCTGGCTGGCGGAAGGCGTCAGACCGGACCGCTGGGATCTTGCCGGCATGACGGTTGCGCTGATCGGCAGTGCGATCATCCTCGCCGGCCCGCGTTGAGCAACGGGCCCCAAATCGCCCCGCGGTTGTGCGTGCCGCCATCTTGTCGTTTGCTTGTCAGAAGCCGCAGCCTATAATGCGACATGAACAAGCGAATCTCTTCACACTCCGTCCTTTCCACAGCAACGCCCGAGCCTTTCGAGCCGCAGTATTTCGATGATCCTGCGGCCGCAGTCGATTGCCTCGAGGCGCTTTACGAGCGCAATACCCGGTTCCTCTGCGAGGCGTTCGAGGGGCTGGGCAAGGGCGGCAAGCCGTTGACCCGTTATCGCGCCTGCTACCCGCAGGTCAGCATCGAGACGAGCAGCTTCGGCCATGTCGATTCCCGTCTTTCCTATGGTTATGTCAGCGCGCCCGGCGTCTATACGACGACGATCACGCGGCCAAAACTCTTCCGGCACTATCTGAAGGAACAGCTCGGGTTGTTGACGCGCAACCACGGTCTCGGCATCACGGTCTCGGAATCGGCCACCCCGATCCCCTTGCATTTCGCCTTCGGCGAAAGCGCCTATGTCGAGGCATCGGCCGCCAATGCCATCGACATCCCCTTGCGCGACCTGTTCGACGCGCCTGATCTGACGACCACGGACGATGAGATCGCCAACGGTTCCTACGAGCCAGGTCCGGGCGAACCGTCGCCGCTCGCGCCGTTCACGGCGCAGCGCATCGACTATTCGCTGGCGCGCCTCAGCCACTACACGGCGACGAGCGCCAATCATTTCCAGAACTTCGTGCTCTTCACCAACTACCAGTTCTATATAGACGAATTCTGCGCTTGGGCCCGCCAGCAGATGGCGGAAGGCGGCAACGGCTACACGGCCTTCGTCGAGCCCGGAAACATCATTACGCCCGCCGGGGCCGACAAGCCGGAGACGGACTTTACCCTTCCGCGGTTGCCGCAGATGCCGGCCTATCACCTGAAGAAGAAGGGCCACGGCGGCATCACCATGGTCAACATCGGTGTCGGCCCGTCCAACGCCAAGACGATCACCGACCATATCGCCGTGTTGCGCCCGCACGTCTGGCTGATGCTCGGCCACTGCGCCGGCTTGCGCAACAGCCAGCGGCTCGGCGACTACGTGCTTGCCCATGCCTATATGCGCGAGGATCACGTGCTCGACGACGACCTGCCGGTCTGGATCCCGCTGCCGGCGCTCGCCGAAGTGCAGGTGGCGCTGCAGGATGCCGTAGCCGAAGTGACCGGTTATCGGGACTACGATCTCAAGCAGATCATGCGCACCGGGACCGTCGCCACCATCGACAACCGCAACTGGGAGCTTCGCGACCAGCGCGGCCCGGTCAAGCGCCTGTCGCAGGCGCGCGCCATCGCGCTCGACATGGAATCGGCAACGATCGCCGCCAACGGCTTCCGCTTCCGCGTGCCCTATGGAACGCTGTTGTGCGTCTCCGACAAGCCGCTGCATGGCGAACTGAAGCTGCCGGGCATGGCAACGGCCTTCTACAAGACGCAGGTCAGCCAGCATCTGAAGATCGGCATCCTGGCGCTGCAGAAGCTCGCGGCGATGCCGCCGGAAAAGCTGCATTCGCGCAAGCTCAGAAGCTTCTACGAGACCTCGTTCCAGTAGAGGTCAAAACGTCGCTAGGACATTGCCCCGCGGCACGGCGCTCTAGCGACGTTTCCCCAAAACCATCGACAACAGCGTGCCCGCGACTGCGGACACGATGATCAGGAGATGCGCGTTGACGCCGGCCGTCGCCAGCAGTTCGAGGCCCGCCCGGCCGGCGGGGGCGCCGAAGGAAACGGCACCGGCCGCAATCGCTGCCGGATAGGTGCCGACGCCAGCCGGCGCATGCATCGGCAGCACCGAAGAAAGCTCGCCTCCGAGCGCGCCGCCAAAACAGGCCGCAAGCGGCGCAACTCCCATGAACGCCAGCACCCAGGCGAGCACGATTACCTTGACGGCCCAGTTGAGGATGGTCATGCCCCAGGCGCGCAGGAACGCAGCCACGGTGCCCGGCAGGCCCGCCTCCAATTCCTCGACGACCGGCTCGAACTTTGCCGGCAGGAGCCTGCGCGCCAGCGCGATTGCGTGGTCCTTCAAGAGAAAGAAGAGAAGCGGCGAGGCAAGCGCCGCAAACCAGACGAGCCAGAGCCCGATCGACCCTCTGCCGAAGACCAATCCGACGACGGCCACGACGAGGAGCGCATGCAGGTCGAGCAGGCGCATGACCAGAAGAGCGGCCGTCCCCCTGGCGAGCGGGACAGAAAACTCCGAACGCATCAGGAGAGGAAAGCTGGTCTCGCCGGCCCGAAACGGCAGCATGATGTTCAGGAGATTGTGGACCTGGGTGACCCGAAAGAGCGGCAGGAAACGCCCCGACGTTTCGCTCGGGAAGTAATCGTAGATGCGATAGCAGCGAATGAAGTAGGTCGCGATGAGCAGCAAGAGGGCCGCAGATGCGGCACCAACGCCGATTTCGGACCACTGGCGCAAGAGCGCCGACCAGCCCCAGAACCACTCAACGAAGGCCGCGTAGGCCGCAATGGCGCCCGCCGACAGCAATGTCATCCGGTTGCGGACGAGCCAGGATCGCCGGTCAGGCTCGCAATCCGATGTCATCAGGCCTCGATTTCCCGTGTTGAAGGGCAAGATTGAACGTTGGTTATCACCGATAACTGTGCAAGAAAACGATTATGTAAGCAGTCCAATTCTTGCGGCAGCGTGAGCGCCGTATGTATGAGCGGTTCCCATGCATCCCATAGAGCTATCCGTCGTCATTCCCGTATTCAACGAAGAAGACAGCATTCAGCCGCTGATTACGCGGGTCCGCGATGCGCTGGCGAATTTTCCGTCCCCTTGGGAACTGATCCTCGTCGACGACGGCAGCACCGATCGAACGCTTGTGAATGCAAGAAAGGCCCTTTCCGATCCCGGCATCGACCTCAAGATCGTTGAACTGCAAAAGAACTTCGGACAGACGGCCGCGATGCAGGCGGGCATCGATGCCGCCACCGGCCGCCTGATCGCCACGCTCGACGGCGACCTGCAGAACGACCCGGCCGATATTCCCGAGATGGTCACAGCGATCGAGGAGCGTCAGCTCGACCTGCTCGTCGGCTGGCGAAAGAACCGGCAGGATGGCCTGCTCCTTCGAAAAATCCCGTCCTGGTGCGCCAATCGCCTGATCGGCAAGATCACCGGCGTCCGGCTTCATGACTATGGCTGCAGCCTGAAGGTCTATCGCGCGTCCGTCATCAAGCAGGTGAAGCTGATGGGCGAAATGCATCGCTTCATCCCCGCCTGGGTCGCAGGCGTCGTGCCGAGCAGCCGCATCGGCGAAATGCCGGTCACCCACCACGCACGGCAGCATGGCCAATCCAAGTACGGGATCTCCAGAACCTTCCGGGTGATTCTCGATCTTTTGTCGGTGCTGTTCTTCATGCGTTACAAGGCGCGCCCGGGACACTTCTTCGGTTCGATCGGCCTTGCGACGGGGGCGCTCAGCGCCCTGATCCTCCTCTATCTCGGCTTCGACAAGTTCGTGCTCGGCAACGATATCGGAACCCGCCCGATGCTGATCGTCGGCGTGATGTTGTTCCTGTCGTCGGTTCAGCTCATCACCACGGGCATTCTCGCGGAAATGATGGCGCGCACCTATTTCAGCGACGACGGCACGACGAACTATATCGTCCGGCAGGTCTTCGTGCGGGACCAGACAGATGCTTGAGGCCGTCAACCGCCGGCCAAACCTGATCCTTGCGCTGATTGCGGGCTACTTCCTGCTTTGCATCGCACTGAGGCTTTCCGCTTCGACTTCGCTGGAGATCGACGAATCCGAGCAGGCCTATGTCTCGCAGTTCCTGATGCTCGGCTACGGCTCGCAACCGCCTTTCTACAATTGGCTGCAATACGGGCTGACCTCGCTGTTCGGCCCGTCAGTGGCGACGATGACCGTACTCAAGAACGGCCTATTGTTCCTCTGTTGTCTCTTCTTCGGCCTTGCATCCCGCGAGGTTCTCGGCGACCGGCGCCTTGCAGCCATCACGACAATGGGCGTCCTCGCTCTGCCGCCGATCTTCCTGCTTGCCCAGCGCGACCTCTCGCACACGGTCGCCGCGCTATTTGCCGTTTCGCTCTTCCTGTACGCATTCCTGCGGACGATGAGCCGACCGACCTTCTTTGCCTACGCTCTTACAGGCGTCGCCGTCGGGATCGGCGTCATCTCAAAGTACAACTTCGTGATCGTTCCGGTCGCGGCGATCGTCGCGATCCTGCCCGAACCGAAACTTCGCGCCCGGCTCTTCGACTGGCGCATCCTTGTCGCAATCGCAGTCTGCGCGCTGATTGCCCTGCCGCACGGCACCTGGGTCCTGCAAAATATCGGCGCCGCGTCGAGCAATACCTTCAAGGAAATGGGAACGGGGCAGGAAGCCGGTTTCGTGTCGAAGGCGTTGAAGGCGATCGTCGCGCTCTTTGCCTCGACGCTTCGCGGCTCAGCGATCATCCTCGTCGTCTTCGCCCTCGTGTTTCGCAAGGACCTGCCGGCGATCTGGCGCGCCGACAGCCTCTGGGCTCGGGTCGTCGGGCGCATGCTGGTCCTCTGTCTCGGCGCCGTTCTCGTCATCATGCTGGTCACCGGCGCCACCCATATGCGGGAAAAGTGGCTGGTTCTCTTCCTCGTCCTGCTGCCGCTCTATCTGGCCCTCAAGGTCGAGGCGTCCGGCGTTGACACCACACGTAGCGTCCGGCCCGTCGCCCTCTTTATCGGCTTCGTCATCGTGACCACGCTGGTGGTGGTGTCTACCCGCGCAGTCGTGCGGCCTTGGTTCGGCAAGGTTTCGAGACTGAGCATCCCCTACAGCAGCCTCGTCGACACCATCGTAGAGCAGCAGGGACGCGAACCGGCGATGGTTCTGGCCACCAACAAGCAGGTGGCCGGCAATCTGCGAACGCGCCTGCACGGCGCCAAGGTCTACGTGCCCGCCAACAACAGCAGCCCGGCGATCGGTCAGCTGGCCGGGCCGCTTCTCGTTGTCTGGACCAACGACGGCAAGGCTGGTGCAGCGCCACCGGCGCCACTCGTCGATGTCCTCAAATCCTTTGGCGTGCCGGAAACGCGCTTGCAGCCGCAGCAACTCGCCCTGCCCTATCTCCACGGCACGCTCGAGGATCGCTACAGTTTCGGCTACTTCTGGATCGACGATCCGTCGCGATCCGCGCCGACGAGCAGCTTGAGCTCGCCAGGGTGAATGCGCAGCGCGACGTCGCGGCCCATGGGCAGAAGTTCGCCGTCGATGACGCAGTTGATCTTTCGTTCGACCTTCGGAAAATGCAGATCGAGGGCATGACCGCTCATGGCGGTAATCAGCGGACTGTCGCGAAACTTGCCGCGCATTACATCGAGCGCGAGCTTGGCGACACCTGGCGGGCTCAGCGGCGGCGCCGTGTAAAAGCCGAGATGGCCGGCGGTCACGTCGTCCGCATACATCAGCGTGTCGCGGCCGAACGGATTGTTGGAAACCGAGACCGCCGAGACATGACGGCTCTCCTTGTGACCATCGACATCGAACTCGATCTCGAAATCCGGAGGATTGAGAATCACTCCGACTGCGGCGCGGGTGCTGGCGGCGATCTTTCCCGCTCTTGAGCGAAAGCTGTAGGATTCGCGGTAGCGCACCATGCGCGCATGCAGCCCCATGGAGAATTGATGCACGAACGCACGGCCATCGGCGCTGCCGATGTCACCGTCGATGATCACGCCATTCGCCAGCACTTCCGGCACTTTCCAGATGTCGAGCGGCAGCTTCAGCGTGCGGGCAAAAAGATTCATCGTTCCGGCGGGAACGACGCCGAGCGGCATGCGGTTCTTCCAGGCGACGCCGGCGGCGGCCGAAATCGTGCCGTCACCTCCGCCGGCAAGAATGGCGTCAAGGTCGTCGCGACGGCAGGTCCGCTCCAACGCCTCTTGCATCTCGTTTCCGGAAACCGCTGCAATCTCGATCTGGTGGCCTGCGGCCTGGAAGACGTCTTCGACCTTCTGGCCATAGGCGGCCATGTCTGTCGTGCGGAACGTGCCGCCGTCGCGATTGAAGATTGCCTTGATTTTCATGAACGGGTCATCGGCTCCATTGCCGCGGCAATGCGGCTCACCGCGATCAGATAAGCGCGATTGCGGCCAATTCCAGAACCTTACCGAAACTTAACGGGAGCGCCGGTCGTTCGTCCGCTCCATCACGACCAGCACAACAGAAGCCGAGTGTCACAGCAATACAGCGATCAGCGCGGTTCGGGCAACTTCAGCGGCCCGCCTGTCTTGATCGAGCGGATCGCGAAATTGGACCGGATGTCGGTGACGCCGGGCAAGGCCAACAGCGTCTCGGTCAAGAGTTTCTCATAGGCAGGCAGATCCTCGACGACGACCTCGGCGAGGAAATCGGCATTGCCGGAGATCAGGAAGCAGGAGACCACCTCGGGGATGGCGAGCAGCGCCTCCTGCTGCTGCTGTGCGTTCTCGCGGCTATGGCGCCCAACCTTGATTTCGACGAAGACCGTCAGCCCGAGACCGGCTTCCTTACGATCGATGTCGGCCCTGTAGCCGCGCAGGATGCCGGATTTTTCCAGGTTGCGGATGCGCCGCAGGCAGGGCGACGGCGAAAGATTGACCTTTTCGGCAATCTCGACGTTCGTTGCGCGCGCGTCCTCCTGAAGGATTCTAAGGATGGCGAGATCGAATTTATCGAGGCTTGGCATTTTTATGAACTTCAGCTGTTGTTATTGGCACATTGTTGCTGACGATAGTCTATTTCGGGCACAAATCGCAAGGACATGCCCCGCTATCAGGGCGTAATCTTCCTTCCAGACCCAAAAGCCTCTCAGGTATCCAATTCGGGAAGGAAATTCAAATGGTTGCGCTCGCTCTCGATCGCGGCAATACGACGCCTGTCGCCGCCGGCTATGCCGGCGCATTCGTAACCGTCCTCATCTGGGCGGGCTGGATACTGGCGACCCGCCACTCGGCCGGCACCGCGCTTGGCACGATCGACCTCGGGCTGATCCGCTACGGCGTGCCGGCGATCCTTCTTGCCCCGGTCTGGCTGAAGACCGGGCTTCTGCCGCGCAAGCTGCCGCTGCTGTTGCTCGTCCTGATGGTCGCCGGTTCGGGCGCCCTGTTCTTCCAGGTCTCCGCCTTTGCGATCCACTCCGTTCCAGCTTCCTCGGTCGGCGTTCTCCTCGGTGGCTCGATGCCGCTTGCCACCGCGCTCATCGGCATCACGGTCTTCGGCGAGCGGCCGGACCGGATGCGCGTGCTCGGCTTTGCCGCAATCCTTGCCGGCGTCGCCATCCTCCTGACGCGAAGCCTCGGAAGTGCGGCCTCGACCGGCTTGAGCGGCTATGCGCTGCTGCCGACTGCGGCGACCCTCTGGGCGATCTATACCCATGCCTTCCGCCGCTCCGGCCTCAGCCCGCTGCAGGGAAGCGCCCTGATCGCCATCTGGTCGTTCCTGATCCATCTCGGACTTGCCGCCTGCTTTGGAACCACCCTTGGCAGCGTTCCGGCCCAGGAGATCGCCTTGCAGGTCACCAGCCAGGGCCTCCTGTCCGGCCTTGTCGCCATGGTAGCCTACGGCTTTGCCGTGAAGAGCCTTGGCGGTACCCAGGCGGCCGCCTTCACGGCGCTGACACCGGTTCTCGCGATGATCGGCGGCGCCGTCCTGCTCGGCGAGCAGATCGGCCCCTTCGAGATCCTCGCCGCGGTCGTCACCGCTACCGGCGTCGCGCTTTCGACCGGCATTCTTTCGTCCAGGCCCTGAACGCAAAGCTCGTTAAAATGCGAAGGCCCCGGAGGTGTTCGCTCCGGGGCCTTTTTCTGTCTCGACGACAAGCTCAGCCGTGAATGATTTCACGGTGTTTCTGCAGCCGGTGACCGTAGGCCTGGCTGACGCGATCGAAGATGATGGCAATGCCGACGATCGCAAGGCCGTTGAAGATGCCGAGCGTGAAGTACTGGTTGGCAATCGCCTTCAGCACCGGCTGGCCGAGCCCCTGAACACCGATCATCGAGGCGATGACCACCATGGCGAGCGCCATCATGATCGTCTGGTTGATGCCGGCCATGATCGTCGGCAAGGCGAGCGGCATCTGGACGTTCTTGAGCTTCTGCCACGCCGACGAACCGAAGGCATCGGCCGCCTCCAGCACGTCCTTGTCGACGAGGCGAATGCCAAGGTTCGTCAGGCGAATCATCGGCGGGATCGCGTAGATGACAACGGCGATCAGCCCCGGCACTTTGCCGATCCCAAGCAGCATCACGACCGGGATCAGATAGACGAAGCTCGGCATGGTCTGCATCACGTCGAGAATCGGATTGACGATGTTCTGAAACCGGTCCGAACGGGACATGACGATGCCGATCGGAATGCCGATGGCGATCGACAGCACGGTACAGACGAAGATCATCGAGACCGTCTTCATCGTGTCGTCCCACATGTCGAAGTAGCCGATCAGCAGCAGCGTGCCGATGCAGCCGGCGACGATCTTCCAGTTGCGGCTTGCCACCCAGGCGATGAAAGCGATCAAGATCAGGATGATTGGCCAGGGCGTCTTCGTCATGAAGCGCTCCGACTGGATGAGAAAGAACTGCAAGGGCTCGAAGAAGCCTTCGATCGCGTCGCCGTAGGCGCGCGTGAAGCCGCGAAATCCCTCGTCGATCGCCTTTTTCAAGGCTCTCAGGCTCTCGTCATCCATGTGTGGAAACTGGGTCAACCAGTCCATTCCATTTCCCCTTCAGATTTCGCCGGCCGCGATTGTTGTTTTGCCTTTGCCGGACCTCGAACGAAGAGGCGGCGCACATGACTGCGCCGCCCGCTGGTTATGACCATCGCGATCAGAGCGCGGCCTTCACCTTTTCGGCGACCTCGGGCGAAACCCACGGGGTCCAGATATCGGGGTTTTCCTGCAGGAAGTGCTTGGCGCCCTCCTCCCCGCTCGCCTGATTGTCGGTCATCCAGGCCATCAGCTTGTTGACCGTGTCGTTGGTCCAGGCGCGCTTGTTGAGATAGTCCATGGCCGGGCCGGCGCGATCGGCGAAGGCCTTGGTCACCAGCGTCTGGACCTTGTCCTTCGGCCAGTCGTTCTTCTTGGGATCCGGGCAATCGGCAACCGTGTTGCAGCGCTTCCATTCGGCCGGATCGGCGGCCACACCATGCTCGAGCTTCACCATCTCGTACTTGCCGAGAAGGGCCGTCGGCGCCCAGTAGTAGCCGACCCAGCCCTGCTTGCGCTCATATGCCTTGGCGATCGAGCCATCGAGGCCGGCGGCCGAACCGGTATCGACCAGCGTGAAGCCAGCCGTTTCGCCGCCATAGGCTTTATAGAGCTGCGTCGTCACGACCGTGCCGCCCCAGCCCTGCGGGCCGTTGAAGACGGCGCCCTTGCTTGCGTCTTCCGGATCCGGGAACAGTTCCTTGTGCTTCAAGGCGTCATCGATCGTCTTGATGTCGGGATTGGCATCGACGATGTATTTCGGCACCCACCAGCCCTGGACGGCGCCATCGGAGAGCGCCACGGCGGCGCCGACGAGCTTGCCCTCCTCGAGGCCGCGATTGACGACGTCCGGAAGCAGGTCGACCCAGCCTTCGGGTGCGACATCCGGCTGTCCCTTTTCGATCATCGAGGTGATCGTCGGCACGGTGTCTCCGACCACCAATTCGGCATTGCAGCCGTAGCCTTCCGTCAGGATGATCTTGTCGACACTCGCCAGCACCTCGGCGCTCTGCCAGTTCATGTTGGCGATCGTCACGTCGCCGCATTCGTCGGCCGAAGCTGCGCCGGCGAGGCCAAAGAGGCCTGCGGCCAGGCAAGTCGTTGCAAGAAGCTTCTTCATTTCCGTTCCCTTGTTTTGGCGGTGCATCCCGTCGCACTGCCGATCTCACCGCGGGGATCGACAGCGTCACAGGGCTCGGTCCAACTCAAGACAACAGGGACCGAACGGCCTGCAGATCCGTCGGCTTCAAGCCGATGACATCATGAAAGCTAACGGGCTTTTCCGGCAAGGACTTTCCCATTTGCGTCAACGGGTGCCTTTCCTAATATTTGCGCATCGTTGAAGTAGTCGTCAGGACGTTTTGCTGCGCTGGTAATAGCGCGACACGCGCACCCGGTTTCCGCAGCGCGCCGCCGAGCACCAACGCCGCCGGGCATTGCTGCCGACGAAGAGCATCACACAATCCTCCGCCTCGCATTTGCGGATCAGCCTGGCGTCGCCGCCGGCAAGCAACGCCGCAGCGTCCTCGGCGAGGAAACCGGCTAGCTGGACCATGGGCTCCGCCGTTCTTTCGCTGACGAGCCGCGGCGGATCGGTCCAATCGAGACGGCGGACGACCGGTGCTGCCTCCATTGCCGCGTTAAGGCCCTCGATATCCGCGGCCGGAACAGGTTGCCTGTCCATCACATGTGCGATGGCCGACGCCACATGCGAGCGGACGGCAAGGACTGGCGCGAGATCGTCGGCGTCGGCCGCACCGATGCTGGCAAACGCGACATCCGACATGCGAGGCCCCTCCAACGCCAGCCAATGCGCGAGCCCGCCATCGGCCGCGAAGAGATCGACACGGCCGCTCGCGGTCAAAGGGCGAGTGTTGACGAGATCGAGAGCAAGGGGCTCTCCGACGAAAGGAACCAGATCCATGCAGGCCTCACATAATGCATAATTTCGATATTGACGCATTAGGCTTTCTGGCGCAATTCTAATGCATAAATATTACCAATAGGAGTGTTAAATGAGCAGGCATAGCATTCCATCGATCCGCCACCGGTTCATCGAGGCCGGAGGCGTCCGCGTCTTCTACCGCGAGAGCGTGCCGACCGGAGCGCCGGCCGATTTCCCGACAATCCTGCTTCTGCACGGCTTCCCCTCGTCTTCCCACCAGTACCGGCGGCTAATGGACGCGCTTGGCAGCGACTCCCGTCTGATCGCGCCTGACTATCCGGGCTTCGGGCATAGCGACGCGCCGACCTCGACGAACGAAGGCGGCAGTTTCGTCTACAGTTTCGACAAGCTGGCGGATGTCATGGAAGCGTTCGTGGATGCGCTCGCGCTGAAACGCTTCGTCCTCTACGCCTTCGATTTCGGCGCGCCCGTCGGGTTTCGTCTTGCAAGCAGAAAGCCCGAGCGCATTGCCGGGCTGATCGTCCAGAACGGCAATGCCTATCTGGAGGGGCTTTCCGACATTGCCCGCGACTTCATTGCGCTCAAATCCGAGGACGAAGGCGCTGAAGAGCAGGTGCGGCAGTTGCTGACCTTGGAGATGACCCGTGCGCAATATGTCGGCGGGACGAAGGATCCGGACCTGGTCGCACCTGACGGCTGGACCATGGATCAGCACTTCCTCGATCGCCCGGATCGCCGCCAGCCGCAGATCGATCTTGCCTTCGACTACAAGAGCAACCTTGCCCGCTACGGCGAATGGCAAGAGTGGCTGCGCCGCGAACGGCCGCCGACCCTGATCACCTGGGGCCGTAACGATCCCTTCTTCACAGAGAAGGGCGCCCGCGCCTTCCTCACCGACCTTCCTGAGGCCGAGTTCCACCTGTTCGATACCGGCCACTTCGCGCTGGAAGAAAACCTGCCGGAGATCGCACCGCTGATTGCCGATTTCGTTGATCGCATCTGGGCGAAGGCATGAAACGCCAAAGGCGCCGTGGCCAATGGCCGCCGGCGCCCTTGTAATCCTCTACGGGTCGAGATTCTGAGACCCGACTTCGAACATTACATGTTCGGATAGACCGGGCCTTCG
>NZ_LMJM01000023.1:468276-468607 GCF_001429005.1 Ensifer sp. Root954 | reverse complement strand
CACCCAGTTGATGTTCTGGTTCGGGTCCTTGATGTCGCAGGTCTTGCAGTGCACGCAGTTCTGGGCGTTGATGACGAAGACTTGCTTGCCGTCCTTCTCCACCCATTCGTAGACCCCGGCCGGACAGTAGCGCGTCGACGGACCGGCATAGATGTCATGCTCGGAGCGCTTCTGCAGATCCATGTCCTTGACCTTGAGATGAACCGGCTGATCTTCCTCGTGGTTGGTGTTCGACAGGAACACTGACGACAGTCGATCGAAGGTCAGAACCCCGTCCGGCTTTGGATAGTCAATCTTCTGGTGCTGCGCTGCGGGCTCAAGGCTCTGCGCA
>NZ_LMJM01000023.1:467821-468149 GCF_001429005.1 Ensifer sp. Root954 | reverse complement strand
GAGATAGGGGTTCTTGTAATTGAGGTGCACGACGAAGCCGACGGCGACCATGTTGTCTTCGAGATGATAGAGGAACGAACCGCCACCGGTCTTCATGCCGAGCGGCCAGCCGAACGAGTGCTGCACCAGACCCGGGCGATGGTTCTCGGGCTTGACCTGCCAGAGCTCTTTCAGGCCGATGCCGAACTTCTGGACGTCGCTGTCCTTCGAGAGGTTGAATTTGGCGATCAGCTGCTTGGCGAGCGAACCGCGCACGCCCTCGCCGATCAGGGTGTATTTGCCCAAGAGCGCCATGCCGCGGGCAAAGTTCGGGCCCGGCTCGCCGTTG
>NZ_LMJM01000023.1:249642-467736 GCF_001429005.1 Ensifer sp. Root954 | reverse complement strand
GTTGCCGTGATTGTTCATCAGCGGCGGCATCAGGAAGTTCGGCAGGCGGATCGAGCCGGCGGGCCCTAAGAACAGGAAGTGGTCGTCCGTCACTTCGGTCTTGAACGGATGGTCGGCCTCGTCGCGCCAGCCCGGCAGCAACCGGTCGATGCCGATGGGATCGACGACGGCGCCCGACAGGATATGCGCACCGACTTCGGCGCCCTTTTCGAGCACGACAACCGAAAGCTCCGGATTGACCTGCTTCAGCCGGATCGCCGCCGCAAGACCGGCAGGCCCCGCACCCACGATCACAACGTCGAACTCCATGCTCTCGCGTTCGGGCAGGTCTTGTTCGGTCATACCGTCTCTCCAGTCTCACCGGTCTTCTGCCGGCTCCGTTCCCAGGGCATATCATTCCGTCATGGCAAATGCAGTTTGGCTTGTCGAGCCGGGATGCGACAGACGATGCCCGCTTTTGCGCATGAGGTCATGAGTATAGGCAAATATCTATATGACGTGTACGTAAACGTAAATACATCAATTTGTCGCGCAGCGAAGCTATGACCCATGCGGCCTTGCTTTTGCCGAAGAGCCGTGCGACGAGGCCGCCGCACCCTTCCAGCGGTACGCGCTGGCACACCCCATTCGCAATCGGCACGCGGCAAGGCGCCTCTCGGCGTCCGGACGGCGTGTCTTTCGGCTTTGAAGCCGGCCGCCCATCGATCCCCGAAAGCGGCCCACGGAATTCATGTTGCGTCGCGCGCCACCGGCCCCACTCCGGGCGGCGAAGCGACGCCAGATGCAAGGAGACACTCATGGTCAAGGCACTCGGCTTTGATTTCGGCACCACCAATTCCGTTCTGGCGGTTGCCGCGGGCGAAACGACCCACTCGATGCGCTTCGACAGCCTCGCCGGCTCGACCGATGCCATGCGTACTGCCCTCTCCTTCATGAAGGATGCCAAGCTTGGCGCCCAGGCGCTGAAGGTCGAGGCGGGCCAGGCCGCAATCCGCGCCTTCATCGACAATCCCGGTGACTGTCGTTTCCTGCAGTCGATCAAGACCTTTGCCGCAAGCCCCCTCTTCCAGGGCACGCAGGTCTTTGCCAAGCGCCACAGCTTCGAAGACCTGATGCGCGTGTTCCTGACCAAGCTGCGCGACTATGCCGGTGACGGCTGGGCGGACCAGTACAGCCGCATCGTCGTCGGCCGTCCGGTGCACTTTGCCGGCTCCAGCCCCGACCCTGCGCTGGCGCTCGAGCGCTATGGCGCAGCCCTCTCCGAATTCGGCTTTCCGGAGGTGCACTACGTCTACGAACCGGTGGCAGCGGCCTTCTACTTCGCCCAGAACCTGAAGCAGGACGCAACTGTGCTCGTCGCCGACTTCGGCGGCGGCACCACCGACTATTCGCTGATCCGCTTCGAGACCAAGGCCGGGCGCCTGACGGCAACCCCGATCGGCCATTCGGGCGTCGGTATCGCCGGCGATCACTTCGACTTCCGCATCATCGACAACGTCGTCTCGCCGCTGATCGGAAAGGGGAGTCTGTTCAAGAGCTTCGACAAGCTGCTTGAAGTGCCGTCGAACTACTATGCGAATTTCGGCCGCTGGAATCAGCTTTCGATCTTCAAGACCTTGAAAGACTTCGCGGATCTGAAGCAGCTGGTGCGCCAGAGCCTTGAGCCGGAAAAGCTCGAAGCCTTCGTTGACCTCATCGAACACGACGAGGGCTACCCGCTCTACAACGCGATCTCGGCGACGAAGATGCGGCTGTCGCAGGAAGACGAGACCGAGTTCTATTTCGCGCCGCTCGGCGAAATGTCGCGCCGCACCGTTCGCCGCAGCGATTTCGAAGGCTGGATCGCGCCGGAGCTCGCCCGCATCGAGGGCGCGCTGGATGATGTGCTGCAGTCGACGGCAACGGCACCCGAGACGATCGACAAGGTGTTCTTGACCGGCGGCACCTCCTTCGTTCCGGCCGTACGCGGCATCTTCGAGCGGCGTTTCGATGCCGACCGGATCGAGAGCGGCGGCGAACTGCTGTCGATCGCCCATGGCCTGGCGCTGATCGGCGAGCACGAGGACATCGCCCACTGGACCGCGAACGCGGCCTGAGCCGACGTGCGAACCCGATGTGCATGACCTTGGATAGGAGGGCCGAGCACCGGAAAAGCAGTTCCGGTCCGGCTGCTTATGGGTTAGGTTGGCGGCCATGATTTCCGCCAACGACCTTTCTCCGGCGCAGCTTGCCGCCCTTCTCGCCTTCCACGGCGATGCGGGCGTCGAATGGCTGCTGGAAGAGGAACCGGTCGACCGTTTCGCCGAGTTCGAGGCGATGAAGGCAGCACGCGGCAACACCCGCGTGGCGGCAACCAGCAACCGGGCGGAGGCACCCGCTTCGCAACCGACGGCGCGCCAGACAGCGGCGGCCGCTGCTCCCACCCCTTCCCGCGCACCTGCCCCAGTCGCGAACGCCCCTGCGGTCGCCATCCCCGATGCGCAGGCGATCGAAGAGGCGCGCTTTGCCGCCGAATCGGCCCGGTCGCTCGCCGAGCTCCGCGTTGCGATGGAAGGTTTTGCCGGCTGCAATCTCAGGAACAGCGCCCGCAATCTGGTCTTTGCCGAGGGTGATCCGGCAAGCGGCATCATGATCGTCGGCCCGATGCCCTATGCCGACGACGATCGCGACGGCCAGCCTTTTGCGGGCCGCCTCGGCGAGATGCTGACCCGGATGATGGCGGGCATCGGCCTTACGCGCGAGAGCGTGCTCTTGAGCAATGTCGTGCCTTGGCGCCCGCCGGGTAACCGCGTGCCGACGGCGCGCGAGGCCGATATCTGCCGACCCTTCATCGAACGCCAGATCGCGCTGGCAGAGCCTAAGCATCTGCTGCTGCTCGGCAATTTCACCGCCCGTTTCTTCTTCGGCGGCAACGACACGATCCACCAGCTTCGCGGCGAATGGCGCGAGCTTGCGATCGGCGGCATTAACGTGCCGACCCTCGCCACCCTGCATCCGCAGGACCTGGTGACGGCGCCGATCAACAAGCGCTTCGCCTGGCAGGACCTGCTTGCCTTCAAGGCCCGCATTCACGGCTGATCCTAAAGCGCCCTGCCCGGATCGTGCTCCCGGCCGCTTGCCCGTTTCATGAACAAAGAATGAAGAAAGCCATGCGGTTTGCGCATATCAGCGGCGCATTTTGACGCATTGCAAAACGTCATGTTGCAGCGCAATATATTGGTACGGGAGGAATGGAATTTAAGGAATTGAACCATGACTGCCCGCTTTCGTCCGATCCACAGCAGCTTTGAGACGCTCCGCCACACTGGCGCTGCTTACCGGACGCCGTTCAACCGCTTTGGCACGGCAGCCAACGAGCAGATGACCGCGATCGGCCTCGCCCGGACCACCCGTCCGGCGCAGATTTTCGCCGACTTCATCCAGCGCTGATCCCCACGCGATACGCGGCTTTTGCGTATCGCGTGACGCATCGTTTGACCCGACACGAAGAAAGGAACGAACCCATGACCAAGCCGATTGCCAGCCTCAAGGTCCTGCTCGATTCGATCTCCGACATCGGTACGGCCGTGCGCGCCTCGCGCGAATATACCGTTCTCAGCACCAAGAAGGATGCACGCCGCGCCCATCGCACGGCCGTGAGCCCGTTGCTGCCGAACTGACTGCTGCCCGCAGGTATAAGCACCGCCTTTTTGCCATCGCCTGTCGCAATCGACAGGGCGTAAAAAACTGGATAGAGCCACACTCGTCCCGACTAAGGAGTGTCAGGCTCATCCGGCCCTGCCAGACCGTTCCTCGCTCCATCTGCGTTTGCTTGTCATCGGACAAATGACGAAGCGCCACGTTTCCAGGAGCGCCGATGCTGGCCAGCCTCGCTTCCGTCTTCAGCCTGATGGTGTCGACCCTGCTCATGATGGTCGGCTTCGGCCTGCAGAGCTATGTGATCCCCGTGCGTTCCGTCGCCGAGAACTGGTCGACGCTGACGGTCTCGGTGATCGCCACCGGCTATACGGTCGGCTTCACCCTTTCCTGCGTCGTCACGCCGAAATTCGTGCTGCGTGTCGGCCATGTGCGCGTCTTCACCGCGCTGATCACGCTGCTCTCCATCGCTATCCTGCTCTGCGGCCTCATCGTCGACTGGCGCCTCTGGATTGTGTTCCGTGCCATTGCCGGCTTTGCCATCTCCGGCAGCTATCTCGTCATCGAGAGCTGGCTCAACGAGCGCGTTACCAACGAGAACCGCGGCCTGCTCTTTTCGCTCTACCTGATCACGACGATGGTCGGCACGATCGGCGGGCAGTACATGGTGCCGCTCGGCGACCCGACAAACACGTCGCTGTTCATGCTCTGCAGCGTGCTGTTCTCGCTGGCGCTATTGCCGACGGCGCTCTCCTCCTCTCCCATGCCGGCGCCACCGGCACAGGCGAAGTTCGATATCCCCGCCCTCTTCCGCCGCTCGCCGGTCGCCGTCGTCGGCGGTTTTCTCGCCGGCGCGCTCTCCGGCGCCTGGCTGAATCTCGGCGGTGTCTTCACCCAGAAGATCGGACTTTCGACGGCGGAAGGCGCTACACTGCTCGCCTCGCTATTGACCGGCAGCGCCCTCTCGCAAATCCCGATCGGACGTCTCTCCGACAAGATCGACCGGCGCATCGTCATGGTTGGCTGCGGCATCGTCGGCGTCATCTCCTGCCTGGTGATGTCGGCATCGATCGGCAGCCAGCCCGCCGTTCTCTACATCATCGCCGCTTTCGTCGGATCGGTGCTCTTCCCGATCTACGCACTGAACGTCGCCCATGCCAATGATCTCGCCAAACCCAACGAGTATGTCGAAACATCCTCGGGCCTGATGATCACCTACGGGCTCGGCACGATTTCCGGCCCGCTGATGGTCGGTCCGGTCATGGATCGTTTCGGCCCGGCGGCGCTGTTTCTCGTCCTTGCCGTCTACTTCGCGCTCTATGGCGGCTATGCAGCCTGGCGCATTCTGCGGCGCGAGCAGCACAAGGGGCTCGTCGTCAAGACCGACTTCCAGGCAACGAGCGTCATGCCGACGCCCGGCCCTGATGTGACGAGCCCGGCTGCCCAGCAGGCGGCGCAGGAACCGCTGATCGACGACGATACGGTTCCGGCCTGGGAAAACCCGCGGCCGTAGGCCGTGGCTCAGCCCTGCGGCGTCACGTGCTTGCGAGCGCCCCGGCGCTCGAGGCCAAGCCGATGCTCACGGAAAATGATGAAGATGCCTGCACCGACGACGATGGCCGTGCCGACGAGCATGGCGGCCGTCGGGATATCGTCGAACAGGAAGTAGCCGATGATCAGGCCGAGCACGATCGAGGTATACTCAAATGGTGCGATCGTCGACATGTCGGCGTGGCGATAGCTCTCGGTCAAAAGGATCTGGGCGACACCGCCACAGAAACCGGCGACCATCAGCAACAGGAAGGCCTCGCGCGAGATCGACGGCCAGCCGAAGGGCAAGGTCGCGAGAGAGAAGACCGAGGCTGACAGCGAGAAATAGAGCACGATCGTGTGGGTGCGCTCATTCTTGACGAGTTTTCGTACCAGCACCATGGCAACTGCGCCCAGGGCCGCCGAAACCAGCACAGCAGCAGCGCCCAGCGCCTCCAGCGAACCGAAGCCGCCTTCGCGAAAAAGGGTCAGCCGTGGCCAGGTGATGATCATCACGCCGACCAGCCCGACGACAACGGCCGACCAACGGTAGAGCCGCACCGACTCGCCTAGAAAAATCGCGGCGAAGGCGACGGCGATCAGCGGCATGGCATAGCCGATGGCGATGGCTTCAGGCAGCGGCAGGTGCACGAGGCCGTAAAAACCGAAGCTCATTGCGAGAATGCCGACGAAGCCGCGAGCGATATGGCCGGTAAAATCTTCGGTCTTGAAGGCGTCGCGCAGCTGTCCGCGGAAGGCGAGATAGCCGAGGATCGGCACCATGGCGAAGGCCGAGCGGTAGAAGGTGATCTGGCCGGTGGCGATCTCGTTTCCGGCCGCCTTGATCAGCGTCGACATGCAAACGAAAATGACGACGGAAAGGACCTTGAGCAGGATCCCCTTCATCGGGCTTTCGACTTCCGCATCCATTGAGGGCACTTTTCGAACAGCCTTGACCGGCGATCAGCTGGCACGCGGGCTGGTTTGGAGATTTTTCAGCGGAGAGCACCGCTGCAGGACCGGGCCACCTTAGCGACGCTTTTCTCGAAAGTCGGATCAAACTTCGTGATGAATGACGTTTTTTCTTGATCGATTAACCTTCGACAGTAGGGCGGCCGGCTTTTCTTTAGCTGCGCCGAAAAAAACCTTTCCAATTCATGTCTTGTTAGTCCCACTTCGATACACATCGGTCCGATAAGGGAGCGGGAAGAATAACGGGCGCCATGTCTTTTCTGTCGGAAGTGCGGTCGCCGGCATCACAATCGTGTGGCACAGCCCAGCTTTTCGCCCCTTGGCCTTTTCACCATCACAGGCACCCTCTACAAATTCTCCAGTAGAACGGTGCAAGCGGGACTGACCATGCGGACAAATACTGGCCAGATCATTCATCTGGAAGACTACCGGCCGACCGACTTCGTTCTGGAGAGAGTGGATCTGACCTTCGAGCTCGATCCGAAGGAGACCAAGGTCGAGGCCCGGCTGATCTTCCATCGCCGCGAAGGTGTCGACAGTGCCGCGCCGCTCGTGCTTGATGGCGACGAGTTGACCATGACCGGCCTTTTGCTGGACCAGGAAGAACTCGCCGCAACGCTCTACGATGTCGCCGACGATACGCTGACGATCCGCGGCCTGCCCGAAACCGCCCCGTTCGAAATCACCATCACCACCCTGCTTTCGCCCGAGACCAATACGCAGCTGATGGGGCTCTACCGCACCAACGGCGTCTACAGCACCCAGTGCGAGGCCGAAGGCTTCCGCCGCATCACCTATTTCCCCGATCGTCCCGATGTACTTGCCGTCTACACGGTCAACATCATCGCCGACAAGGCGTCCTCTCCCCTCCTGCTTTCGAACGGCAACTATCTCGGCGGCGCCGACATGGGCGACGGCCGTCACTTCGCCGCCTGGTTCGATCCGCATCCGAAGCCGAGCTATCTCTTTGCGCTGGTCGCCGGCGACCTCGGCGTGGTCGAGGATACGTTCACAACGATGTCCGGCCGCGACGTTGCCTTGAAGATCTATGTCGAACACGGCAAGGAGCCTCGCGCCTCCTATGCCATGGATGCGCTCAAGCGCTCGATGAAGTGGGACGAAGAGGCCTTTGGTCGCGAATACGACCTCGACATCTTCATGATCGTCGCCGTCTCCGACTTCAACATGGGCGCCATGGAGAACAAGGGCCTCAACATCTTCAACGACAAATACGTGCTTGCGGACCCGGAAACGGCGACCGATGCGGACTACGCCAACATCGAGGCGATCATCGCGCACGAATACTTCCACAACTGGACCGGCAACCGCATCACCTGCCGCGACTGGTTCCAGCTCTGCCTGAAGGAAGGCCTGACGGTCTACCGCGACCACGAGTTCTCCGCCGACATGCGCTCGCGCGCGGTCAAGCGCATCGCCGAAGTACGGCATCTGAAGTCGGAACAGTTCCCGGAGGATGCAGGTCCCCTCGCCCATCCGGTGCGCCCGACGAAATACCGCGAAATCAACAACTTCTACACGACGACCGTCTACGAAAAGGGATCGGAAGTCACCCGCATGATCGCGACCATCCTCGGCCGCGATCTGTTCAAGAAGGGTATGGATCTCTATTTCGACCGGCACGACGGCCAGGCGGTGACGATCGAGGATTTCGTCGCCTGCTTCGAGGCGGCAAGCGGTCGGGATCTGCGCCAGTTCGCGCTCTGGTATCACCAGGCCGGAACGCCGCTGGTCACCGCTTCGGGCGCCTATGACGCGACCAAGCAGACCTTCACCCTGTCGCTCGAACAGACCGTGCCGCCGACGCCCGGACAGAGCGCCAAGGAAGCGATGCACATTCCGCTGAAGATGGGTCTGCTGCTCGAAGACGGCAGCGAAGCCGCGCTTGCCGCCGTTTCCGGCGCCGACATGACCGACGATGTCCTGCATCTGACAGAGCGCAATCAGACGGTGGTCTTCTCGGGCATCCCCTCGCGCCCGGTTCCGTCGTTCAACCGCAGCTTCTCCGCGCCGATCAACCTGCATATCGAGCAGAATGCCGACGATCTGGCGCTGATCGCGCATCACGAAAGCGACCTCTTCGCCCGCTGGCAGGCGCTCAATGCCATTGCGCTTGGCAATCTGGTCGAGGCGACGGCGAATGTCCGCGCCGGCAAGCCGGTCACCTCGGACAAGGCCCTGATCGACGGCCTGATCCGGGCCGCCGCCGACAACAGCCTGGAGCCGGCCTTCCGTTCGCAGGCGCTGGCCTTGCCGAGCGAATCCGATATCGCCCGCGAGATCGGCACCAACAACGATCCGGACGCGATCCACGCGGCCCGCCAGCAGATCCTGACAGCGGTTGCGGCCGCCGGGCGCGACACCTTCCTCAAACTCTCCGACGAACTCGTCTCCAGCGGAGGGTTCAGCCCGGATGCGGCAAGCGCCGGCAGGCGGGCACTGCGCAACAGCGCGCTCACCTACCTCGTTCAGGCCGATGAAGGGCCCGAGCGTGCCGCGAAGGCCTTTGCGGCCGCCAACAACATGACCGATCTCAGCCATGCGTTGGCGCTGCTGGCGCACCGCTTCCCGGATTCGGCCGAGGCGACAGACGCGCTTGCAACATTCCGCAAGCGTTTCGCCGACAACGCGCTCGTCATCGACAAGTGGTTCGCCGTGCAGGCGACGATCCCGGGCGCTGGAACGCTCGATCGCATCAAGGCGCTGATGAACGAGCCACTGTTCAACGGCAACAATCCGAACCGCGTACGCTCGCTGGTAGGCACCTATGCCTTCGCCAACCCGACCGGGTTCAACCGCGCCGACGGCGAAGGCTACCGGTTCCTCGCGCGCC
This sequence comes from Ensifer sp. Root954, assembly GCF_001429005.1. Taxonomy (NCBI): domain Bacteria; kingdom Pseudomonadati; phylum Pseudomonadota; class Alphaproteobacteria; order Hyphomicrobiales; family Rhizobiaceae; genus Ensifer; species Ensifer sp. Root954. The sequence continues at coordinate 458,747 of NZ_LMJM01000023.1, read as the reverse complement.
AGATCCTCGACATCGACCCGCGCAATCCGCAGCTTGCGGCCCGCATCCTGACCTCCATGCGCTCCTGGCGTTCGCTGGAGGACAAACGTGCCGGGCATGCCCGCAAGGCGCTGAAAGAGATCGCCGGCGCGTCGAAACTTTCGGCCGATGTCGGCGACATCGTCGAGCGCATGCTCAAGGCCTGAGCATCGCCAACGCCTGATTTTCCTGGGGCCGGGCCACCAAGGTGGCCCGGCCTATTATTTTCCAACGATAAGAAATGGTTAACAAATCTTTACCAGTGCCTCTGGACAAGGCGAATCGCCCTGTGATTCATTGAGTCAGATTCGGGCGAGCGGCGCGCCGAATCATCAGAGGGTTTAGACAATTGGGAAAGATGGCGGACGCGCGACCAGCGAGCGCAGCCGACGGGCGGTTGCGACTCAAGCTTCCAGGCGTTACCGGCCTGGAGCAGGAGTTTATCTCGCAGGCGAAGATCTTTGCCGGGCCGGCTTCACGCCGCCTGGCAAACGCGGAGCCTGTTCTCAAGCGCTCCATCCCGATCCTGATCATTGCATTCCTGATCATCGTTGCGGTTTCGCGCATGTCCAGCATCATGGGCGAGCATGCCCGCATGGAGGAAAGTTCGCGCCAGACCGTTGGCCTTGCGGCGGCGATCGCCGTCGCCGCCTTCCAGACGGACGGCGGCGCGCTGTTCGATGAGGGCCGTCGTGCCGAGGCGGAGCAACGCTTCAGCCAGTTTCTGCCGACCGGCATGCTCGATCCAGGCACATTCATCCTCGCGGTGCGCAAGGACGGGCGGATCTTTGCAAGCACGGAAGGCGGTGGACCGCTCATCGGCCGCACGCTCGCTGCGGCCGCGCCCGACATCGCGACGCTGCAATATTTCGGCGAACATTCGAGCGTCATGAAGACGGCGATCGCAGGCGCCGACCACATCGTGGCGCTGGCGCAGCTGCCCGATGCGGCTGGCGTCGTGCTGGCGGCAACGCCGGTCACCCAGCTCGAAACGACCTGGCGAGACGAGGTTTCGCTGAACGTCACGCTGTTTGCCGGCATCTCGGCGATCCTGCTGATGGTGCTTTACGCCTACTACATCCAGGCCAAGCGCGCCCGCGATGCCGATTCGGTCTTTGCGGAATCGAACCTGCGGGTCGAGACGGCGCTCTCGCGCGGGCGTTGCGGCCTCTGGGATTTCGACCTTGCCAACCGTCGGCTGTTCTGGTCGCGCTCGATGTACGAGATGCTCGGCATGCCCGGTGAAAGCAGCGTGCTCTCCTTCGGCGACGCCGCAAGACTGATGCATCCGGATGATCACGGCATCTACAGCGTGGCCCGCACGATCGCGCGCGGCGACGCGCGCCAGATCGACCAGGTGTTCCGCATGCGGCATGCGGACGGTCACTATGTGTGGCTACGGGCCCGCGCCGAGATCATCCGCACGGCCTCGGGCCGGGCGCATCTGATCGGCATCGCCATGGATGTGACCGAACAGCATCGTCTTGCGCAGCGCTATGCAGAGGCCGACCAGCGGCTCGCCGACGCCATCGAATGTACCTCCGAAGCCTTCGTACTCTGGGACAAGCACGACCGCCTCGTCATGTGCAACACCCACTTCCAGGAGGCCTACAAGCTTCCGGATCACGTCCTGGTGCCCGGCACCGAACGCATAGCCGTGCATACGGCGGCAGCACGGCCGGTGGTCGAGCGGCGGATCGCCGACCCGGATCACAGCAACCAATCGCAGACGAGCGAAGTCCAGCTTGCGGACGAGCGCTGGCTGCAGATCAACGAGCGGCGCACACGCGACGGCGGCCTTGTCTCCGTCGGCACCGACATCACGCTTCTGAAGCGGCACCAGGTGCGCCTGCGCGAATCCGAACGGCGGCTGATGGCGACGATCGGCGACCTCTCGGCCTCGCGCATGACGCTGGAGCGGCAGAAGACCGAGCTCTCGGTCGCCAATTCGAACTATCAGGCGGAGAAGGACCGTGCGGAGGCGGCCAACCGCGCCAAGTCCGAGTTCCTGGCAAACATGTCACATGAGCTGCGCACGCCGCTCAACGCCATCCTCGGCTTCTCGGAAATCCTGCAGAACCAGATGTTCGGGCCCCTCGGCTCCGAGAAGTACAACGAGTATTCACGCGACATCCATGAGAGCGGCAAGCATCTCTTGAACGTCATCAACGACATCCTGGACATGTCGAAGATCGAGGCCGGGCACATGCGCATCAGCCGCGAGACGATCGACCTTGCGCCATTGATCGAGGAGACGCTGCGCTTCACCACCATACCGGCGGAGCAGAAGAACATTCACGTCGTGCAGCAGATCTCGTCGGGCCTCACCATGGTCGCCGATCGCCGCGCCATGAAGCAGGTGCTGCTCAACCTGCTTTCGAACGCGGTCAAGTTCACCAATGAGGGCGGGCGGATTTCGCTTCGGGCACGCAAGGTGACGGGCGCGGTGACGCTCACGATCGCCGATTCCGGCATCGGCATTCCGCGCGACGCATTGCAGAAGATCGGTCAGCCCTTCGAACAGGTGCAGAGCCAGTACGCCAAGAGCAAGGGCGGATCCGGCCTCGGGCTCGCGATCTCGCGCTCACTCACCCGCCTGCACGGCGGCAGCATGAGAATACACTCGACCGAGAATGTCGGGACCATCATCTCGGTCAGGATTCCGGACCGCACCTAAAGCAGCGACCCAAGCAGCGCGCGGACGTGCGCGCGCCTCCGGCTTTCCCCGCTACCCTGAAACGACCGATTGGAAGACACGGCGCACGGCCTTGGAGAGCCTGCGAACGTCCCCCTCCAAGGTTTTCAGGTCCGGATAATCCCCTGCCCGGCAGACGAGATCGATCAGGCCCGCCGGCGCTTCCTTCGGCTCGAACTCGCCCTCGATGCAGAGCCGCACGATCTGGGACAATTCAGTGAAAAGATGCAGCGCTTCCAGCGCAACATCGAGATCGTTCGGGTTCATCAGCGCATCACCAAGCAGCTTCAACGCGTCGGCGGTGTTGGTGCCTGATGTCAGCGGCTGAACGCCCTTGGCCGGCGCTACGAGCGCCAGATACTGGGTGATGAACTCGATATCGACGAGACCGCCCGGGATCAGCTTGAAGTCCCAGATGTCGCTCGGCGGTTTCTCGCTATCGATCATCTCGCGCATGGAGATCACGTCGGCGCTGACTTTGGAAACATCGCGCTTGCGCTCGAGGATCTCGGCGAAGATCCCGTTGGCCTCGGCCATCAGCCGGTCATCGCCGCAGATGCAGCGCGCCCGGGTCAGAGCCAGATGCTCCCACGTCCAGGCCTCTTCGCGCTGATACTTAGCAAAGGCGTTGATCCTGGTTGCGACCGGCCCCTTGTTGCCGGAGGGACGAAGCCGCATATCGACCTCGTAGAGAATGCCTTCCGCCGTCGGCGCGGAAAGTGCGGCGATCAGGCGCTGCGTCACCCGCGTAAAGTATCGCGTCGGATCAAGCGGCTTGGCGCCGTCGGACTCGGTTGCCGTCTCGTCGTAATCGTAGAGCAGGATCAGATCGACGTCGGATCCCGCGGTCAGCTCGTGGCTGCCGAGCTTGCCCATGCCGACAACGGCGATACGGCCTCCAGGGAAATCGCCGTGAACGGAGCGAACTTCATCCTCAACCGCCTTTACCGCCGCGGCGATGATGAGGTCGGCAAGATCGGTAAAGGCGCGGCCGGCTTGTGCGCCCGAGATCGCGCCGGTCAGGAGCCGAATGCCGATCAGGAAACGCTGCTCGGCGGCTATGATCCTCAGGCGATCGAGCACCTCCTCATAATGGCGAGCACCGCCGACGAAGTTGGCGATGCGTGGCGCCAGATACTCCCGCGTCGGCAGTTCGGCGAGCAGGCCGGGATCGAGCATGCCGTCGAAGACATGCGGGCGCGCGGCAATGATTTCGGCAAGCCTTGGGGCCGACGACATGACATTGACGATCAGCGACAGGAGGCCCGGATTGTTGCCGAGCAGAGAAAACAGCTGAATGCCGGCAGGCAGGCCGGAGATGAAATTGTCGAAACGCAGCAGCGCTTCGTCGGCGCGGCGGCTTTCGCCAAAAACCCGCAGCAGCTCCGGCGTCAGCTCTGTCAGCCGCTCGCGCGCCTCCACCGACTGTGTCGCGCGGTAGCGGCCATAGTGCCAGGTGCGGATCGTGTGGGAGATGTCCGACGGCCGCTGGAAGCCGAGTTTCTTCAGCGTCTCCAGCGTGTCCGGGTCGTCGCGCTGGCCAGTGAAGACGAGGTTGCCGGTCTCGGTCGAGAGCTTAGCTTCCTGTTCGAAAAGCTGAGCGTAGCGACGCTCGACGGTCTTCAGCACGCGCGAGAGGGCCCTGGAAAAGGCGGCTGTATCCTCGAAGCCGAGCATATAGGCGATGCGCTTCAGTTCCGCTTCGGTCTCGGGCAGGACGTGCGTCTGCTCGTCGCGCACCATCTGGATCCGGTGCTCGACATCGCGCAGGAACCAATAGGCTTCGACGAGTTCGTCAGCCGTCTCTTCGTCGATCCAACCGGCCTTGACGAGCGCCCGCAGCATAGGCTCCGTCGCGCGCTGGCGCAGGTCCGGCATGCGGCCACCAGCAATCAGCTGCTGGGTCTGGACGAAGAACTCGATCTCGCGGATGCCGCCGCGGCCGAGCTTGATGTTGTGGCCCTTGACCGCGATCTCGCCGTGCCCCTTGTGGGCATGGATCTGGCGCTTGATCGAATGAATGTCGGCGATCGCCGCATAGTCGAGATACTTGCGGAAGACGAAGGGGACCAGGTCCTTGAGGAAGTGCTCGCCAGCCTCGATGTCGCCGGCGACCGGCCGCGCCTTGATGAAGGCGGCGCGCTCCCAGTTCTGCCCCCTGCCCTCGTAGTAGAGCATCGCCGCTTCGACCGGGATCGCCAGCGGCGTCGAGCCCGGATCCGGGCGCAGGCGCAGGTCGGTTCGGAAGACGTATCCGTCGCCGCTGCGCTCCTGCAGGATGCGGATCAGGCGGCGCAACAGCCGGCCGAAGGTTTCCGAGGCATCGTCGCGATCGACGATTATGCCGGATTGCGGATCGTAGAAGACAACGAGGTCGATATCGGAGGAATAGTTGAGCTCGAAGGCGCCGAGCTTGCCCATGCCGAGCACGACGACGCCGGAACCGGCGCTCGGGTTTGCGGCATCGTTGACCTTCAACTTGCCGCTCTCATGCGCGCTCAGGAGCAGGTGATCGATCGTCGCCGACACGGCCGCACCGGCGAATTCGCTGAGCCAACGGGTGGTCTCGCGCCCGTCGAAATGGCGGGAGAGATCGGCGAGAGCGACGGCGAAGGCAAGTTCGCGCTTGGCCCTTCTGAGCCGCGCCATGATCTCGGTATCCGCCAATGCCGCGCCGCCTTCATTCGGCTTCCAGGCATCGCGGGCTCCGCGCACGCGCTCGCTCAGGAAAGTCGTGAGATCGGTCGAGAGAAGCTCTTCGAGAATGGCGGGGCGACTGTCGCCGGTGTCGCGAAGAAAAGGCGAAAGGGCAAAGGCCGAGACGATGAAGGTCTTGAACTGCGTTTCGGACGCAAGCAGGCTTGCGACCTTTTCATGACCCTTGGCCATATCCTTCAAGACCGAAAGCGCTGTCTTGGCATCGGCTTGTGTCGCCGGACGGATCGGCGTCGTCTCGATCGCCCAGCACTGCTGCACCTGTTCCTGCATGCCGTCTCCCTCTGGCCGGAGCGGACGGCGCGGAACAACTGCGCGCTGCTTCACTCCACTTCGTTCTCCCAAAACCGGTCTATCAGGTTGCAGTCATCGGGAAAACCATCTGAACCGTCAGCCCCTTGGCGCCATCTTCGGCGGAAGGAACCGTGTCGGCGAGATGCAGCGCGCCGTGATGCATCTCCATGACGGCCTCGACCAGCGACAGGCCAAGGCCGGTGCCAGGCTTGGACCGGCTCTCATCCAGGCGAACGAAACGCTTGATCACCTCGTCGCGCATCGCTGCGGGGATGCCCGATCCATGATCGGCAACCGACAGCAACACATTCCCCTCGCGCTTTTCGAGCGAGACTTTGATCAGAGGGTTCCCGGCGCCATCGGCATACTTGACCGCGTTGTCGATGAGGTTGCCGAGGGCCTGGCCGACCAGTTCGCGGTTGCCTGAAATCACGAGATCCTGGGCGATTTCGGCTTCAAGTTTCAGACCGCCATCTTCGGCCACCGGTTCGTAGAGCTCGACGCAATCGGCGACGATCTGCGAAAGGTCGATGTCGCTCATCTCGGCGACGGACGAGCCGGCCTCGACGCGCGAAATCATCAGAAGCGCGTTGAAGGTGCGGATCAACTGATCGGATTCGCCGATGATCTCCTCGAGCGCACCGCGCTGGCTCGTGCCCTTGCGGGAAAGTGCGGCTTCCGCCTTGTTGCGCAGCCGCGTCAGTGGCGTCTTCAGATCGTGAGCGATGTTGTCGGAGACCTGCCGCAGCCCTTCGTTCAGCTTCTCGATGCGGCTGAGCATTGCGTTCAGTGATTCCGACAGCCGGTCGAACTCGTCGCCGGAGCCGCTCATCGGCAGACGCTGCGACAGATCGCCGGCCATGATCTTGGTGCTCGCCTCCGACATGCGGTCGATGCGCTTCAAGGCGTTGCGGCCGATGCCGAACCAGATGACGAGGGCGCCAAGCCCCATGACGCCGAGCGCCACCATCAGAGCCTGGCGCACAAGGGCGCGGAACTTCTGCGGCTCCTGCAGGTCGCGGCCAACAAGAATGCGCAGACCATTGTCGAGCACCAGCACATGGGCAAGCGCTACGTGGGTGTCCTTCTTGCTCTCGTCCGTATAGCGCTGATAGGCGAAGGGACGTTCGGTCCAGCCTTCGCTGTCGAGCAGGCCCGGCTCCAGGCTGGCAACGTTGCCGGCGAGGATTTCGCCGCTCGGTCCCGCAATCACGTAGAGATTGGCTCCCGGCTGGCGTGCCCGCCGCTCGAGCGAGCGCAACAGGCCGTTCATGCCGGCGCGGCTATAGACCTGCTCGATCTGCGCCACCTCGGCGGTGACCGCGTCACGGGTCTGCTGCTGCAGCAGCCGCTCCGACATGCCGGTGACGTAGAAGACGAGAAAGGCAGCACAGAGAGAAAAAAGAATGAGGTAGAGGGCGGAAAGCCGGACTGCGGTCGTTCTGAAGAGAACGCGAAGCTTGCTCATGCGGACGCCCGGTCATCCTTGATCATGTAGCCGGCACCGCGCACCGTGCGCAGCAGCGGCACATCGAAATCCTTCTCGATCTTCGAGCGCAACCGCGAGACATGCACGTCGATGACGTTGGTCTGCGGGTCGAAGTGGTAGTCCCAGACGTTTTCCAGCAGCATGGTGCGGGTGACGACCTGGCCGGCGTTCTTCATGAGATATTCGAGCAGGCGGAATTCGCGCGGCTGCAGGGGAATTTCCTTTCCCTGCCGGCGCACGGAATGCGAAAGGCGGTCGAGTTCCAGATCGCCAACGCGGTAAACCATGTCCTGATCGGGCGTGCCCTTGCGGCGCCCAAGCACCTCGACACGGGCGAGCAATTCATTGAAGGCGTAGGGTTTCGGCAGATAATCGTCGCCGCCGGCGCGTAAACCCGTGACCCGGTCATCCACCTGGCCGAGCGCCGACAGGATCAGCACCGGCGTGTGGATGTCCTTGCGACGAAGCTCGGTGATGACAGAGAGACCGTCTCGACGCGGCAGCATGCGGTCCACCACGAGAACGTCGTAATTGTTCTCGCTGGCCATGAACAGGCCGCTCTCGCCATCGCTGGCGTGATCGGACACGATGCCCGCCTCACGGAAGGCTTTCGCCAGATAGGCTGCCGCCTCGAGATCGTCTTCAATGATGAGAATCTTCATACGCGCGACCATAGTCCCGGACCCCTGTCTGTCTCAACCGGTTTCGACTTTCGACAACCGGGTTGGCGAGTGCTCTCGTGAGGGAAAGCGGGATGGGCGGAGAACCGCACACACCTTTTCAAATCCCGCTCCAAACGGCGAGCGCCGCGACATCACTTGGAAATCGCGGCGCTCCGGTCAATCATTTGACTGCCGCGATCAGCCCTTGTCGATCGGAAGGGCCACGAAGCGGCTGCCGTTGTCGGCCTCGATCTGGAAGAGCGCCTTGCTACGGCCGTCCTTCTTGGCAGTGTTGATGACCTTCAGGATGTCGTCGGCGGACTTCACCTCCTGATTGTTCACCGAGACGATCTTTTCGCCCTGCTTCAGGCCGCGATCGCTGGCATCAGAGTCTTCGTCGACCGAGGCGATGGTGACGCCCTTGCCATCATCAGACGGCACGACAGAGACGCCAAGGTCGGCCAGTGCCTGCTCGCTCGACGGCTGGGCTTCTTCGGACTGGTCGTCCTGGCTCTTGGCAGCGTCCTTGTCGTCCTTGGGCAGCGTGCCGATTTCGAGTTTGACGGTTTCCGCCTTGCCGTCGCGCCACAGGGCCAGATCGACCGTGGTGCCCGGGCGGATTGCCGCAACCTTGCGGGCAAGGTCACGCGGATCCTTGACCGTGTCGCCGTTCAGCGCGGTTACGACGTCACCCTTCTTGATGCCTGCCTTTTCACCCGGCGAGCCGGTCTGCGGTTCGACGACGAGCGCGCCGCTTGCTTCCGAAAGGCCGAGCGATTCGGCGATGTCCTTGGTAACGGGCTGGATCTGCACGCCGAGCCAGCCGCGGGAAACCGAGCCGTCCTTGATCAGGTCGGTGACGACATCCTTGGCAACGGTCGACGGGATGGCAAAGGCGATACCGACGTTGCCGCCGCCCCTCGGCGAGAAGATCGCGGTATTGATGCCGACGACTTCACCGGAGAGGTTGAAGGTCGGACCGCCCGAGTTGCCGCGGTTCACCGCCGCATCAACCTGCAGGTAATCGTCATAGGGGCCGGAGCCGATATCGCGGCCACGCGCCGAAACGATGCCGGAGGTCACCGTGCCGCCGAGACCGAACGGGTTGCCGACGGCAACGACCCAGTCACCGACGCGGACCTTGCTGTCATCGGCCCAGCCGACATAGGTGAACTTGCGCTTGTCATCGACCTTGAGCACAGCGAGATCCGTGCGGCTATCCTTGCCGACCAGCTTGGCATCGAGTTCGGTGCCGTCGTTGAGGATGACCGTGAAGGCCGAACCGTCGGAAACAACGTGGTTGTTGGTGACGAGGTAGCCGTCTTCGGAGATGAAGAAGCCGGAGCCCTGAGCGGTCGGACGCAGGCGGCCTTCGCCATGCGGACCACGGCGGTTGGGGCCGCGGTCGGCACGGTCATCGCCGCGCGGACCGAATTCCTTGAAGAAGCGCTTCAGCGGGTGATCGTCGGGCAGATCGTCGAAACCGCGACCGTTGAAATCGAAGCTGAAGTCGCCGCCATCTTCGGCCACCGGGTTGACGCGCGACTGGACGCGCACCGAAACGACGGCCGGCGAAACGGCATCAACGACATTGGCAAAGCTCGGCACCGACGGCGCTTCCACCTTCACCGGATCGGCAAAGGATTGCGAGATGCTTGCCGGCAGACCCGAGGTCAGCATGACGGCGGCAAGGCCGGCGATGGTCGAGGTCTTCAGAACGGTCTTGAGGGAGGGACGCAGGGATTTGGTCGTAAACATCCGTTTTGCCTTTTCTCTTCCTAGATGCCATCGGAGACGGCACCGAAACCTGGTTGCGAAGCCGCCTCAGGGAAGGCGGAATTCGTTTTGGCTGACTGGAGGAACAGCCTATGACGAAAGATGTAACGGATGGGACCTTACTGAGTTCTGTCCGGAAAATGAATTTTTGGTAATGTTGTGAAGAGCTGGCCCGGGCTCGGCCAAAGGCCTGCCGGGGACTGCGTGTTGGCGCGAACGGCATTGCCCGCCACCGGCAGGGATCTCAAGCGATATCAAGAGATTAGTGCTGAAGCCGGTCCAACGAATGCGCGTTCGGCGAGCGCTGCATTAAGGCTGAAGCAGCTTCTTCAGCTTTTCCTTCTCGTCCTCGGAAAGCGGCGTCCCTTTTGGCTGGGCGCCGCGACGGCGAGAGGCGATGACGAGGGTAATCGCCCCGACGAGAAGCAGGGTCGCCGGCATGCCCCAGAGGATCAGGGTCTTCGTCTCGAAGCGCGGCTTCAGCAGTACGAATTCGCCATAGCGGGACACGACGTAATCGATGACGGCCTTGTCGCTGTCGCCGTTCGCCAGCCGCTCGCGTACAAGCACGCGCAGGTCCTTGGCAAGCTCGGCGTTGGAATCGTCGATCGACTGGTTCTGGCAGACCATGCAGCGCAGTTCCGCCGAGATCGCCCGCGCCCGCGCTTCAAGCGCGGGATCGGCAAGCACTTCATCCGGGTTGACGGCAAAGGCCGAGCTGACAGGCGCGAGCAACAGCAGGAGTGCCAGGAGCAGACGGTTCATTCCGCAGCTCCCACTGGCACCGCCTTCGGTCGCTTGGCCCTGGCCGGCGCGCCGACGCGCAGGCGGCGGTCGCTCAAGGAGACGAAACCACCCGCCATCATGAACAGGGTACCGCCCCAGATGCACAGGATCATCGGCTTCCACCAGATGCGCACGACGATGCCGCCTTCGCTGATCTGATCGCCGAGCGAGACGTAGAGTTGGCTCAAGCCGAAGGTGCGAATGCCCGCCTCGGTCGTCGGCATGCGGCGCGCCTGGTAGAGACGCTTCGAAGACCAGACGTCGTCAATCGCAACGCCACCGCGGCTGATGGTGAAGTGGCCGGACTCCTCGGAATAGTTCGGGCCGCTGCCATTGCGCATGCCGTCGAAGCGCAGGGTGTAGCCACCGGCATCCACCGTCATGCCGGGCTTCATCTCGACCACGGTTTCGGTCTCGAAGGCCGTGACCGCGACGATGCCGATCAGGGTGACGCCGAGGCCGATATGCGCAAGCGCCGTACCGAAAGCCGAACGCGGCAGGCCGGAGAAGCGCCGCCAGGCCACGTTGCCTGCGACCTTGCCGAGGCCGGAGCGCAGCGCCAGGTCCGTCAACGAACCGACAATCACGTAGACGCCAAGGGCAATGCCGAAAAGCGCCAGAACCGGGCCGCCATTCATGAAGTAATAATAGGTGACGCCGAAGAGCAGGCCGATGGCAACCGCGGCGAAGAGCCGCTGCGAAACGCCAGCAAGGTCGCCGCGCTTCCAGGCAAGCAGCGGGCCGAAAGGCACCGCAAAGAGCAGCGGCAGCATCAACAGGCCGAAGGTCATGTTGAAGAAGGGCGGCCCGACGGAGATCTTGTCGCCGGTCAGCGCTTCGAGCACCAGCGGATAGAGCGTGCCGGTCAGGACCGTCGCGGTCGCCGTCGTCAGGATGAGATTGTTGAAGACCAGCGCACCCTCACGCGAGATCGGCGCGAAGATGCCGCCGGCTTTCAGGTGCGAGGCGCGCAGGGCGAAGAGCGTGAACGCACCGCCGATGAAGAAGACGAGAATGGCGAGGATGAAGATGCCGCGCGTCGGGTCGGTAGCGAAGGCGTGGACCGAAGTCAGGACACCCGAACGCACGAGGAAGGTGCCGAGCAGCGACAGCGAGAAGGTCATGATCGCAAGCAGCACGGTCCAGATCTTCAGCGCCTCGCGCTTTTCCATGACGAGCGCCGAGTGCAAAAGCGCCGTCCCCGCGAGCCACGGCATGAAGGAGGCGTTTTCGACCGGGTCCCAGAACCACCAGCCACCCCAGCCGAGCTCGTAATAGGCCCAGTACGAACCCATGGAGATCCCGGCGGTGAGGAAGGTCCAGGCGGCAAGCGTCCAGGGACGGACCCAGCGAGCCCAGGCGGCGTCGATGCGGCCCTCGATCAAGGCCGCGATGGCAAAGGAGAAGCAGACCGAAAAACCGACATAGCCGAGATAGAGCAACGGCGGATGAATGGCGAGGCCGACGTCCTGCAGGATCGGGTTCAGGTCCTTGCCCTCGCCCGGCGCGGGCATCAGCCGAGCGAACGGATTGGACGTCAGCAGGATGAAGAGCGCGAAGGCCATCGCGATCCAGGCCTGCACGGCGAGCACGTTGGCTTTCAGGGTTTCCGGCAGGTTGCGCCCGAAAGCGGCAACCAGCGCCGAGAAAAACGTCAGGATCAACAGCCACAGCAGCATCGAGCCTTCATGGTTCCCCCAGACGCCCGAGATCTTGTAGATCAGCGGCTTCAGCGAATGGGAGTTTTCCCAGACGTTGCGGACCGAGAAATCCGAGGTCACATAGGCGAAGGTGAGGACGGCAAAAGCGAAAGCGACGAGCAGAAAGCAGGCGACGGCGGCGCTGGATGCGAGTTCCATCAGGCCGCGATCGTTCAATCGTGCGCCAAGGATCGGTAAGGCGGCCTGAATGACCGCCGTCGCCAACGCCAGAACCAGAGCGTAGTGTCCGAGCTCGATGATCACTTGATGGTTTCCTTCCCGCTGAGCTCGACGCCCTGCGCCTTCAAACGGTCGGCGACATCCTTGGGCATATAGGTCTCGTCATGCTTGGCAAGAACGGAATCGGCCACGAAGACCGAGCTTCCGGCAACGAAGGTTCCCTCCGTCACCACGCCCTGCCCTTCGCGGAACAGGTCAGGCAGGATGCCGGTATAGGTGACCGGCACGCCGCTCAGCGTATCGGTGACGGTGAAGGTCACCGTCTTGCCGTCGCCGCGCTTGACGGAGCCGGTTTCGACGACACCGCCGAGGCGGATGCGGGTTCCCGGCGGTACGTTGGCCTTTTCGAGGTCGCTCGGCACATAGAAATAGGCGATCGCCTGACTGAAGGCGAACATTACGAGGAAGGCTGCAAGCACCAGGAAGCCGACACCGCCGCCGATGATCGCCAGTCTTTTTTGTTTGCGCGTCATTGCGTTACTCCGTCGGTGGCAATCCCGAGCTCACGCGCCAGCGCCAGCAGCTGCTTGCCGCCGTCGCCATCGGCCGGGAAGGTTTTCAGGCCTTCCCTTAGCGCGGCCAGTGCCTTGTCTCGTTGATCAAGGACAACATGGGAGCGGATCAGACGCGCCCAGCCTTCGAGATTATCGGGATTTTCCTTCAGCCGGCTTTCGAGGCTGCCGACCATGCCCCGGATCATTTCCTGGCGATCGCCGGCGCTCATGCTTTCGGCGGCGGCCACGTCATCGGCACTTGGATTGCCGGGCGCTGCAGCGCTGGTGGCGCCGGCGCCCCCCAGTTCTGCCACGTGCTGCTTGACGAGCGGCAGCCAGGGCGCGTCGGCGGGTGATGTCGCGACCAGTCGGTTGAAGGCAGTCAGCGCTTCCGCGCTCTTGCCTTCCTGCTTGAGGCCGAGGGCAAGATAGAATTCCGAGCGCGGGTCATTGGGATCGAGCGTCAGCGCCTGCTTCAGCGCGTCCTGCGCCTTGCTCGTCACGACGCCGTCGGACTGCACGACCATCGCCTCGGCATAGCCGCCGAGACGTGCCGGCGTCGGGCCAAGCAGGCGGATCGCCCGGTCATAGGCATCGACCGCATCTTCGACACGGCCGTTGCGCATGTAGATCGGCGCAAGCAGGTCCCAGCCGGCGCCATCATTCGGGTTTACCGCCAGATGATTCTCAGCCTTGGCAATCAGGATGTTGATGTCGCCATTGGGATCGGCCAGGCGTGCGGCCAGCGGCTGCGCCGGCATGCCCGGGCTGCCCGTCAGCAAGTAAAGACAGAGGCCGACGGCCGGAAGACAGAGAAGCACGAAGGCCTGGGCCAGGCGGCTGACACCGCGGCGCGGCGCGGCAGCCGCAGTCGCCTCACTGTCGCTCTCGCCAGCAGCCAGCAGCCGGCGCGCAACTTCGGCGCGCGCAAGCTCGGCGTCGTCGCCGCCGATCAGGCCGCTATCCTGGTCCCGCTTCAACTCTTCGAGCTGGTCGCGATAGACCTCGACATCATGGCTGTGGGGAGACGACGGGGCTTCCCCCGCCCGCAGCAGCGGAAGGATGAGCACGACAGCGACAGCCGCCGTCAGAGTGGCGACGAGGATCCAGAACAACATGGAAGCTCAATACTATGGCCCCCATGCCATTCCAACTCGAAAACCCCTTATGACGGAGATTTGAGGCGTTTCGCCGCAACGGCGGCCCGATCCGCCTGAGCACATCCGGGAGAGCCCGGCCGGCTACGCCTTAGGTCAGCGGTGTCCAGCTGCCGTCCGGGTTGCGGCAGGCAGCACCCCGCGCCGTCTTCGGCTGTCCCTTGACGGTAACCGTGTGGCTATACTGGCGGCAGTTCTGCGACCCGACCTGATAGGGAGCGGCCGCAACGACCGAACCGTTGACGCCGCGCCCGTCCCAGGTCACCGGCTGCCCACCGGGGGCCGCTTCAAGTGCGCGGTACTCCGCTTCCAGAGCGCGCTGACGGTCGGATGTCCCGATGTCGAGATCGGTGAGACGCGCGATCACCCCACCCTGGAGTGCCGCGATGTAATTGGTCGAGGTAGCACCACGCGTTGCCGTCGAGCCGAGGCCGGCGGCCGCGCCCTTGCTGCCCGTCGTGCCGCATCCGGCAAGCGCGACGGCCGAGGCGATCACAACGATCCTGCCGCCGACGACAATAGCCCGTGTCATTTCTGCCTGGTTCCTCATGATCCGCGACACTCAATCATCCTATCCGAAGCCGCATTCTTAAGCTCGTTCCATTCGAGCACGATGACGACTAGTCCTTGATTTTCTTTTGGCATTCCCCGCGTGCCGAGGCAACGGCGAGCCCTGCGGGTGTGACATTTTCAAGCACGGGTGTGACCCCTAAATCACGATGGATTCGCAAGCGAGCGACGCCGGAACCACGCATTTCCTCATCACCCTCTAAACGGCCGCCGGCAAAACCAGTTCCGCACGCAACCCTCCCTCGTCCCGTCGCGACAGGGTGATGGTGCCCTGATACTCCCGGACGATCTCGCTGACGATCGAAAGACCGAGCCCGGTCCCGGGCTTGCTTTCGTCGAGCCGCTTGCCGCGCTTCATCGCCACGGCGATCTGGTCGGGATTGAGCCCCGGCCCGTCGTCGTCGATGTCGAGAACGATCCACTGCCGGCCGGGCTCCTTGGCATGAACCTCGCTCGGTGCAGGCCTGACATTCAGCCACACCTCGCCACGGGCGTGGCGGGCGGCATTTTCGAGCAGGTTGCCAACGGTCTCCTCGACGTCCTGCAGCTCCATGGCAAGAACCAGTCCCGGAGGGTTGATCGACAGATGGACCTGCTTTTCCGGATTGAGCTTGCGCATGACACGCACGAGGCGTTCGAGCGCCGGCTGCGCTTCGGTCCGCGCCAGCACGGACTCGCGCTGCGCCGCAATCCGGGCGCGGCTCAGATAGGATTGAACCTGGGTCTGCATTGCATCGACCTGAGTGCGCACCAGCTCGCCATGCGATGCCTCGAGCACCCGGGCCTCGTTGAGCAGCACCGCGATCGGTGTCTTCAGCGAATGGGCAAGATTGCCGACCTGCATGCGGGCGCGCTCGACGATGCGGCGGTTGCTGTCTATCAGGGCATTGACCTCGTTGGCGAGCGGCTGGATCTCACGCGGGAAAGCGCCGTCCAACCGTTCGCTTTCGCCGGCACGGATCTTTTCCATCGAGCGCCGGACCTCATCGAGCGGCCTCAGGCCGAAGAGAATGGTGAGCGCGTTGACCCCGAGCCCGCCCAGACCGAAGATGGAGAGCGCGATCGTCAGGTTGCGGGTGAAGCGGTTGATATCGGCCTCGAGCACGTCGCGGTTGCCCGCCACGCGAAAGCGCGCCGTATGGCCCTGGATGTCGAGAACGACCTCGGTCTCGGAGACCTCGACTTCGTTCCCGAAGGGATCCTTGGTGGTGTAGAAGCGGACATAGCCGGTATCGAACGGCACCTCGTCGACGCTGGCGATCGGTAGCTTGCCGTTGCCGAGCGAAGTCGAGATCAGGGGCGGCGTATCGAACTCACCGATCGGATCGACGATCCAGTACCAGCCGGTCTGCGGTTGCGAAAACCGGAGGTCGCCAAGCTGCGGACTGCCCGACAGCACCGTCCTCTCGTTGACGGAGATCGAGTTGACGACGTTGAAGAGCTGGGCGCGCAGCAGGTCTTTGAAACCGCGCTCGGAGCCCTGGCGATAAAGCTCGGAAATCACCACGCCGATCACGACGAGAGCCACCACCGCCCAGACGGTGGAAACCACCAGAACGCGTGCGGTGAGCGATCTAATTGCCATTGCCCGGCGCTTGCATTCGGTATCCGAGACCGCGCACCGTTTCGATCAGATCGTTGCCGATCTTCTTGCGCAGCCGGCCGATGAACACTTCGATCGTATTGGAATCGCGATCGAAATCCTGATCGTACATATGCTCGACCAATTCTGTGCGCGAAACGACCTGGCCCATGTGGTGCATGAGATAGGAGAGCAGCCGGAACTCGTGCGACGTCAGCTTCAATGCGACGCCATCGACCGTTGCCTTGGAACCCTTGGTGTCGAGGCGCACTGGGCCGCAGACGATCTCCGAGCTCGCATGGCCGGCGGCGCGCCGGATCAGGGCGCGAATGCGGGCAAGAACTTCTTCGACGTGGAAGGGCTTGGCAACATAGTCGTCGGCGCCGGCATCGATGCCGGCCACCTTGTCGCTCCAGCGATCACGCGCCGTCAGGATCAGAACCGGCATGGTCTTGCCATCGCCGCGCCATTTCTCAAGCACGGTGATGCCGTCCATTTCCGGCAGGCCGATGTCGAGGATCACGGCATCATAGGGCTCGGCGTCGCCGAGATAGTGCCCCTCCTCGCCATCATAGGCCTGGTCAACGACGTAGCCGGCCTCCTTCAGCACCTCGGCGAGCTGCCGGTTCAGGTTGGCGTCGTCCTCGACAATCAGAATGCGCATCCGTCTTTACTTCCTCTCGCGGCCATCCTGCTGCATGCGTCGCCAAATCTGGCTGATTTAAGGATAAGAACACGCAGCCATTCAAAGTGCTACAGCGACCTTCGTACGCCTGATACGGCACGCGGCGCTGCAGGGATAGCCTACATCGGCACCTTGACGGTGACCTTCTTCGGCCTACCGCCATTGCCAGGAACAAGCACGGTGATCACGCACTGGCCATCGGACGTCGGCTGTGCCGACAGCAACTCGCCACCAGTGTCGGCAACGACCTGCGCTGCAGCCGCGCTGCAATCGCCGGACACACGAACGACAATATCCGACGGCACGCTGATCGCAGGCGGGCTGAAGCCGGCGAGGCCTGCAGCAAGCGCGGCTATGATCACTGGTGAAGACATGAACGCACTTTCGACTTGGGAAGCATCATGGCAGAAGCAATAACCGAACGAGGCTGAATGGCAAATGAATGTCGGCCATTCGGACCGGCAGGCACTACCGGGAAACGCATCACCTTCCCCGAAATCCGACCTTAGATTGCGGCGATTCTTCCCTGGTGGAAACCCGCATTGCTCATTCCCTTGCCAAGCCATAGCCGCTTCCTGCGACAGTTTTAGCGACGCAATCACGCGAGGAACACGGCCCGGAACCCAAGGCCGCCCGACGACGCCAGCCAACGGTCAGCTTTCGTTAAGCATGTTTCGCTAGCATCTCTTCGCCGGCATGCGCTAACGCGAAAGAGCCCGTTCCCGATCAAGCGCGGCATGGCTGCGCACGCATTTTCTCGATTCTTTTGAATCCTTTGGCGGCTGTCGCTCGCAGCGTGAATCAAACATCTCAGAAACTGATTCAGGTCCGTCGGCGCCGCTACCGAACAAGGCTCAGCCATCGTGTCCTTCGAACCAGTCGACGCAATCCGTCATGACGGCACCGATCACGCCGCAGCACCGTTTCTCTCTTAATAGAGAGCCGCGAAACGGCCGGCCCTTTGCCGCAATCTATGCGCGCAAATTACTTCAAAAATACCTGCAACTTAAACCTGTTGACGTCCGGGCGCGATGCGTGCTGTGTATAAACGAAAAATTAATCGATTTAAAGATTTTTCAATCGTTTAAATGATTTAAGCCACTGATTTACAAAGCCTTTGCGATGTGAAATTGTCCGCCACACCTTACATCATGAAACCGTCACAGAACCCGGGAGGATCGCATGCAGACGCTCGCAAACAACCAGCCCGCATCTCAGCAGTCCAAAGTACCGCAATCGTTGCTCGACCGTTTCGAGAGCGAATGGCGTGAGATGCGCGCCGCGAGCGAGGCAACGCCGAAGCCGGTCGCACCGGCCGAATGAGGCCCGCCTGAGTGGCGCGCCTAGGCGTCACCGGCCCTTCACCTCCATATCCATAGATTGTCGTCGGACAGCGCCTGTTTAAGGCGTTTTTCGACATTCCGTAGCGAACCGGCGGTGAGCCTACCACCGCCGGTCGCGGCGTTTCCGGCCCTATGCCGCGGGTGATCGACCACTGACCGCAAAGGCCATAAAGGCAGCCCGATCAGGCTCCGCCAGCGCCCTTCTCGAGCCCGCGCTTCAAGGACACCCCTTGCAATTTTTGTAGTGATTTTCAGCCTTTTTGCCATTCGGCAAAAGCATGTTAATCTTTCTTCATGCTGACGGAAGAGATCGAAAGACTCGCGCTGAGCCTGCCTGGAACGGAGGAGAATGCGCATTTCGGAACGCGAGATTTCCGCGTTGGGAAGCGTATTTTCATGAGCCTGCCGGAAGCCGGGCGCGCAGTTTTCAAGTTCACACCGGATCAGCAGCGCATGCTTCTGGAGATGGAACCCGGCGTCTGCGCCGCGGTGCCTGGCGGCTGGGGCGACCGTGGCTGGACCTCGCTCTATTTCGTCCAGGCCGACGAGGATCTCGTGCGGCAGTCGATGGAGACGGCGTGGCGCAACGTTGCGCCGAAGAGCCTCGTCAAGAAGAACGGCGGCAGTCATTAGAGCCGCGTTGCGGCCGAACGACCTCGCGGGCGCCGCACTGCCAAAGCGATTCCGCCCCCTCGACTAACCCCTTGTCACTCCACGTTTTCCTGCCCCACTTCCAGCGGCCAGGTGACGAGATAATCCTCATAGTCGTCGACGTCGATGCCGTCTTCCGCAACGGTGCGGCCACGGACGGAAATGCCCGCGGCGTGAACCGTTTCCGGATCGGCCGAAATCAACGGATGCCACCAGTAGAGATCGCGCCCTTCAGCCACCAGCCGGTAGCCGCAGGTCGGCGGCAGCCAGGTGATCTCGCGCACGGCCTTCGGCGTCAACTGGATGCAGTCGGGCACCGTCGCCTGGCGGTTGGGATAGTCCTTGCAGCGACAGCTCTCGCCATCGAGAAGCGTGCAGCGGATCGAGGTCCAGGCGATCTCGCCGGTGTCCCAATCCTCGAGCTTGTTGAGACAACAGAGGCCGCAGCCGTCACAGAGGCTTTCCCACTCGGTATCGGTCATGTCTTCAAGGCTTTTCGCCTTCCAGAAAGGCATTTCGCCCATCGTCATCACACTTTCGTCAAATCGCTCGCGATACAGAAATTTCGCAGAAAATTGCCGGTTTTTTAAGGCCGGCGGCGCGATATGCAAGTAGATTGGAATTTGACGCCGTGCAAATATTACATGGCGCCGGCATGATGCCGTAGAGCCTTCAGGTGGTTGAGACCGTGCGGGAACCGAGGAAAGACGATAATCGGCCGAAGAAACGGCACATCTTTCTCAGGATCGACTCCTGGATCGATTCCTCAGTCTGGAATGCCGGTTTCAAGCTGGGGCAATGGTGGGAAGACACCACCATCTTCTTCCGCCGCTTCCGCGTCACGGGCTGGAAAAAAGCCGTCTTCGAGGTGCTCGGCGAAGGCATGAACTGGGGCACTGTCGGTTCGGTGCTGATGCTGGCGCTCGCCCTTCCTGCCTTCGAGGAAACCAAGGGCAACTGGCGTGCCCAGAGCGATTTCGCCGTCACCTTCCTCGATCGTTACGGCAACGAGATCGGCCATCGTGGCATCATCCACGAAGATTCCGTACCGATCGACGAGCTGCCCGATCATCTGATCAAGGCGGTGCTGGCGACCGAAGACCGGCGCTTCTTTGACCACTGGGGCATCGACTTCCTCGGCCTTGCCCGCGCCATGACCGAAAATGCGCGCGCCGGTGGAGTCGTCCAGGGCGGTTCGACACTGACGCAGCAGCTCGCCAAGAACCTCTTTCTGTCGAACGAGCGGACGATCGAACGCAAGATCAAGGAAGCTTTCCTCGCCGTCTGGCTCGAATGCAACCTGTCGAAGAAGGAAATCCTCCGGCTCTATCTCGACCGCGCCTATATGGGCGGCGGCACCTTCGGTGCGGCAGCCGCGGCGCAGTTCTATTTCGGCAAGTCGATCACCGACGTGAGCCTTGCCGAGTCGGCGATGCTTGCCGGCCTCTTCAAGGCGCCAGCCCGCTACGCCCCGCACGTCAACCTGCCGGCCGCACGCGGACGCGCCAACGAGGTTCTGACCAACCTCGTCCAGGGCGGCCTGATGACCGAAGGCCAGGTGATCGCCGCACGCCTCAACCCGGCGACGGTCATCGACCGCGCCCAGGTGAAGGCGCCCGACTTCTTCCTCGACTGGGCTTTCGACGAAGTCCAGCGCATCGCCCGCCCCTTCGCACAGCATTCGCTGATCGTGCGCACCACGATCGACATGGGCCTGCAGAATGCCGCTGAAGACTCGGTGGAATCGAGCCTGCGCCAATATGGCGAGAGCTTCCGCGTGAAACAGGGTGCGCTGGTGATGGTCGAAAACGGCGGCGCCGTGCGGGCCATGGTCGGCGGCCGCGATTATGGCGAGAGCCAGTTCAACCGTGCGACACGGGCCCTGCGTCAGCCGGGCTCTTCCTTCAAGGTCTATACCTACGCGGCAGCGATGGAAAAGGGCATGACGCCGGAAACGGTTGTCGTCGACGCGCCGATCACCTGGCGCGGATGGTCGCCACAGAATTATGGCCGCAGCTATGCCGGCCGCATCACCATCCTGACGGCCATCGCCAAGTCGATCAACACCATTCCCGTGCGCCTCGCCAAGGACAAGCTCGGCACTGACCTGATCGCCCAGACGGCCAAGGACATGGGCATCGAGACGCCGATCCGCACGGACAAGACCATGCCGCTCGGCACCTCGGAAGTAACCGTGCTCGACCAGGCGACGGCTTACGCGGTCTTCCCAGCCGGTGGCATGCAGTCACGCCGGCACGGGATCAGCCAGGTCCTCAACTATGACGGCGACATTCTCTACGATTTCGGACGTGACGAGCCGCCGGCCCGGCGCATCCTCTCCGAAACCGCCAATACGTCGATGAACTCCATGCTGACGCAGATCCCGGTCATCGGTACGGCGCGCAAGGCCGCGCTCGACAACGGCATCGTCGTCGGCGGCAAAACCGGCACAACACAGGCCTATCGCGACGCCTGGTTCGTGGGCTTCACCGGCGACTATACGACCGCGGTCTGGTTCGGCAACGACGACTACACCTCGACCAACAACATGACCGGCGGCTCGTTGCCGGCGATGACCTTCAAGCGGCTGATGGACTACGCCGAACAGGGCATCGAACACCGGACGATCCCGGGGATCACCGCGCCGACGGCGCCGGCAAAGCAGCCGCCGCAGGTGGCAACCGCGAAGCCGGATGAAAACGCGTTGCCGCCGCTGGTGCGGCCGCGCTCGCTTTCGACCGATGTCACCCGGCTGCTGCGCAGCATCGGCGAGACCTTCGAAAAGGCCCCCGCACTGAAGGCGCCCGAGAAGGCCGGCGGCAAGCTTGCCTCTCTCGGCGCGGATGAAGAACCACGGTCCGCACAGGCGAAGCCCGATGCCGCCAGCAACTGACGTTTCGGGCATGTCCACTCTTCTTCCGCTTCGCGGTTGCGGTGTCGGGTTCGGGACCGGCGATGCGGTCGCCGTTGCGCCGGGCGCGGATTTCGGCGACATAGGGTGTCAACGCGGCGGTGCTACGCTGCAGGACCATATCCGGTAGAGTCGCCCTTGTTTCGAATCCCCTTCCTCGTCGCGCTTACCCTTGCCATCGCCTTCGGCGGCGGCATCGCCTCGGCGGTATGGGCGTTGAAAGCGACCGTCGGCTTCGGCTCGATCGCGATCGGCCCCTGGGTCGCCTTTCCCGAGGCGCAGACGGCCAATGCCGACCCCTATGCCAAGGCACATCGGGCGCGCGCCGGCGAATTGCTCTATGGCGGCGCCGAAGGGCTGATGTTCAGTGCCCAGGTCGATAGCAAGGGCGAGAAGCTTCAGGCGGCCTGCTCCTATGATGTTGCGGGGCTGACGCCGCAGGCCCGCTTCTGGACGCTTTACGCCGCAAATGCCGAAGGCCTGCCACTGAGGCCCGGTTCCGACCTCCCCTCGGCGCTCAATTCCTGGAGCGTTCTGCGCGGCGAAAACAGCAACTTTGTCATCCATGTGTCGCCGAATGCGAGGCCCGACAACTGGCTTGCCGTGCGCCACTCGGGCACGTTCCGGCTGGTGCTGACGCTGCTCGATACGCCGACGGCCGGCTCGTCCGGCCTGATCGATCTCGCCATGCCGGTTATCACCAAGACGGGTTGCGGCGATGCGTAGCGTGCTCTTTGCCACAGTTCTCGGCCTGGTCGGCGCCGCCCTGCTGCACATCATCATCGTGCTGGCGCTGCCGCAGTTCACCGGCCGCGATGCCTATACCCGCATCCTCGGGCTTTTGGAGATGGACAGTTTCTTTGCGCTGACCAGCACACCAGGGCCGACCGGCCTTGCCAATGACGATCCTTATCTGAGAACCGCGGTCTGCAGCTTCTCGATCTCGGATGGGCCGGCGCGTTTCCTCGCCAGCGGCAACGTGCCTTTCTGGTCGCTCGCCGTCTTCGACGGCAATTCGAACGAGGTCTTCAGCATGAACGACCACACGGCGGTCAACGGCAAGCTGGACCTTGTCGTCGCAACGCCAATCCAGTTGGTCGAGTTGCGAAAATCTCCGCCACAGGCGCTTGCACAATCGATCATGGTCGAGATGAAGGAACAGGATGGCTTTGCCGTGCTGAGAGCGATGGCGCCGGTCGACAGCTTCGAAGAGCAGGTCCGGAACTTCCTTGCGGAATCGACCTGCGAACCGTTCCGTCGCTAGAGCATCCGCTGTGGTCGTCGAGCAACAGGGGCAAGCTAAGAAAATCCACGCCGAGATGCGCGGCGATGATTCGATGCCGCGTCGGGCGCAGCAGTGCATGGGGGATGAGCCCGCAGAACCGGGCAAGGACAGTGTCTTGAACGCGACCGTTTGTGTCGCCTAATACGCAGGAGTGCCGCGGCTCACTGCTTCTTGATGCGGCGTCCGTCCGGCGCTGTCGGCTGCGGGTCGCGATCGAGGCGCTCGTAGCGGATGCCGGTGAACAGCAGCACTTTCGCTCCACCCGAAATGGCCGGAGGCCGGTGCGGCGGTATACGAACCTTGCGGTCCTGAATTCTGATAACGTCTGCCATGCTCGTCTCCACAAATCTTGAGACGGATGAACTACCGTACAGATTTCACCCTGCCCTTCTCGGGCCAGCGCATTTTCCCAGATCTTTCCTGGACAGGCGCGCCTTTCTCGTTTGCTCCTTCTTCCGGTCGCCCGGATGTTGCTGTTCTGGTTCACGACGCGACCCGATGATACCGGGTCCACTTCGATTGAGCCACAGGTTGGTTAACAGATTACTAATAAACGATCTGCAACCCCAACCTGCGTTCAGTATGTCTGTCGAATGGTGCCGGCGATGTATCCAAGGTAACAACGGCAATCCGTGCGAAGACCCGCCTCACCCGCTAGCGCCGGGACATCAAACCGAACAGGAAGGACACGCCCGCAACGGCAACCAGGGTCGACAGAGGCTCTTCGCGCACACGCTCGCGCACGCGCTCAGCCAGAAGATCCGCCTCGCCCTGCACAACCGCTTTCGTGCTCGTTCCGATCGCCGTGACCGCTTCCGTCAGGCGGGCGATTTCCGCGCGCAGCTCGGCGATCTGTGCGTCAACCTCGGCGCGGGCGTCCGATTCGGCTTCACTCACGGCAACTTTTTCCACCGCTTGCAGTTTCTTTTCGACCATTACAACGCTCCCTTGTCTGCGCGGGCTCAACGCGCCGGCTGGCGTTTGGTTCCGCCAAAAACCGTTGCAAGCAGGTTCGTGAAACGCAAAACGGGCGACCAGGGCCGCCCGTTTTTTCCCATCAGACAAGGCGCGCCGACGCGCCGTGTGCGGATCAGTTCTCGCAGTAGGGATCGTCGATCTGGCAGCGAACCATC
Source organism: Ensifer sp. Root954 (assembly GCF_001429005.1). NCBI lineage: Bacteria > Pseudomonadati > Pseudomonadota > Alphaproteobacteria > Hyphomicrobiales > Rhizobiaceae > Ensifer > Ensifer sp. Root954. The sequence continues at coordinate 434,561 of NZ_LMJM01000023.1, read as the reverse complement.
GGAGCCGGACGGGCGCGCTCATAGACGGTGCCGTCGTCCTGCCGCACGCGCACGCCGTCGTCGCGGCGTTCCCAATCACGCCGATCCTCGCGTTCTGTCCGCTGACGGCGCCATTCGTCGTCGCGCCACTTGTCCTCGTCGCGCTGCCGGCGCTCCCAGTCGCGCTGATTACTGCGCCGCTCACGCTCCCAGTCACGGCGCTCGCGCTCGCGCTGCCGCTCCCAATCGCGGCGATCACGCCGGTCATCGACCCAATCCGGTCCGCGGCGCCAGCGATCGCGTTCACGATAGAAATCGCGGCCGCGGTAGTTGCGGTCCCAATAGTTGTCGAACTGGAAGACAACCGTCGGAATGCCGAGCGGGCGATAATAACGTGGTTCGACATAGACGCGGTTGCGTCGATAGTCGGCCTGGACATAACGGCCGGCAACCCAGCCACGGCCGCCGTAGAACGACACGTCGCACCACGGCAGATCCGCAAGGCAGCCATGGATTTCGACTGATTCGCCCACCGGGATCATCGACACCGCCGGGTAGCGCGTGCTCGGACCGGAGCGCATGTTGACGTTGGCGGTAGCAAAACCCTCGGCAGCCTGCGCAATCGCCGGAGCCACAAGGAGCGCGCAGACCGCCGCTGCGCGCAGAATAAATTTCTTCACAGTTCCATATCTCCCATGGAGAGGCCCCTCTTCACACGGCCCCAAACGTCGGCGGGCGTCCGGGCCCTTCACCGTCGCCGCGATAACTCATGACAGCATGTGGATTTTTTATGGCTACGGCCGCGGATGTCCCCGAGATTTGCGGTGCCGGCGCGGCGATCCGTAGGCGCTCCGCCCGCCCTCGGTGTGCCGCAAGCCTGAATAAAGCTCCAACATCCATAGTTAACAGTACGCTAACGCTTTTCTTCTAATTTTTGCGACGTGTGCCGTTCCGGATCGCCGGCAATGGCGATCATGTTTTGCGTGCAGGGAATTATCGTGACGGATCGCTTTCGTGAGTTGGAAAGGCCACAGACTGGCCGCTTGAAGGACGTCGTCCTGATGGCGACCGTCACCGGTTTCGAAAGCCTGCGTTTTCCCCGCAAGTCCGACATGAAGCAATTTGCCGAGCTGTTCGAGCCGCTCTTCCTTGGTTCCAGCAACGAAGCCCGCCGGCAGGCTGCAGCCGCCCTTTCGCAATGCCAGCAGATTCCAGAGACAGTCGCAGCGCTGATCGGCGGTATGCCGATCGCCATCGCGGCAATTTTCCTGACCCGTTCGAAGGCGATCGCGGACCGGACGCTGATAACGATCATCCGTGAGCGCGGGCCGGAACATGCCGCCGCCATTGGCCGCCGCCCGAACCTCTCTCCGCTCGTCGTCGATGCGCTCGTCGAACATCACAACCCGCCGGGACTGGCAGCGCGCAGCAGCGCCGTGAAAGCGGCAGCAGCAGAGCAAGCGAGCCAGGAAGAGGAAGCCGCTTCATTGCGTACAGCGCGCGAAGAGGCGCTTCGCCGCGAGATCAAGGCGCTCGCTGGCGCCCGTCCGCAAAATATTCCACAGACGCCGTCGTCCGCCACGATGACAGACGTACATGCCGCTCTGCTCGTGCGTTTTGCGAGGAGCGGCGAAATCATCCTGTTCTCGCGTGTCCTCGGTCAGGCGCTCGGCACCAGGGATGCGCAGGTCGAGCGTATCCTGCTCGATATTTCCGGACAACTGCTGGCAACGAGCCTGGTCGCACTCGACGTCGATGTGGCCGATGCCGGCTTCGTGCTTCAGGCCCTCTATCCACATCTTCGCGAGCCCTTTGGCGAAACCAGCCATGCCGCCGCCTTGATTGGCGCCATGGACCGCACCGCCTGTCGCGCGCAGCTCGATGCCTGGCTCGAGGCGGAAGCCGAAGACGCGGCGCCCGCGGCAAGGCACGAAGCCTATTTTGCCGAAAATACTGCAAACGACACGCGCCACGTCGGCCCGCGCAAAGTTGCAGCAACGTCCGTCAACGGCCAGCCGCAGCGACTATTTGGCCGCCGCCGCGGCTGACACATGCTGCCGTTCATGCGGGCATGTCTCGCAACTTCGGCGATCGAGCCGACCTCCCCGCCCTAGAAAAGCTGCTTCATCGCGTCGATGATCCAGCTCCACTCACGACCGGTCGGAGCCTGCGGCGCCTGCCCCTGCAACACCGCCATCAATTCCTGGTAACGCGCCGAACGGGCGTGGTGCTTGCGGTACTGTTCGAGCTGCCAATCCAGGAAAACCTGATCCGGAGCCCGCTTCATCGCCCTTGCCGACTGCGCCAGCCAATCGGCAGCGATCTCTCTGCCGAGGGCCGACTGGGGCCCCAGGCCATGGTCGATCGCCGCTCTCACCCGCGCAAAGGTGGCATCGGCGGCTTGAGCGTAGGCGGCGGGATCGAACTCCTGCGTCCACAGGTCCGACATGTGGGCGCGCATCTCGGCGGCATAGGCCTTGTCCGACAGCATCTCCATCAGTTCCGCCCAGGCGTCGACCTGTTCGGCTGTCGGGTCGTCCGGCAGGTCCGGCGTACCGGCATCCATTATTTTCGTCTTCCACGCCGCATCCATCGGCGCGCCGCCGGCGACGTCATCATAGAAACGCTCGAGCGCGGCACGAAATTCCGTCTTTGAAATCCTGGTCACGGTCCACAATCTCCTGAGATCCGTTGGGGAGGGTTCATGGATCCTCAAAGCCATTCTCAAGGCCGTGGCGATCCGGCGCTTTGACCGGATTTCCGTTTCGAGCGTTCGAAGCCGCAAAGCCAGAACGTCGGTAAACGAGGTTCGGTTGGCCAGGATCTTGCTGATGTCCGCGAGGCTCACGCCCGCTTCACGCAGGGCAAGAACAAGGTCCAGCCGCGCCAGGTCGGCCCCGGAATACATACGGTAACCGCTCTCCGTCCGTGTGGACGGTGGCAGCAACCCCTTGTCCGAGTAAAACCGAAGCCGCCGGACCGGTACGCCGCTCAGCTTCGAAACTTCGCCTATCGAAAAGATTTGATCGCCCATAAACGCGTCCTACGGCCTCCACCAAGTGGAGAGTCAAGCAGGTCGGCGCATTCGGCAAGACGGCGTCAGGGCTGGCCTTTTCCATCTTCGGCAACGACCTCGAACAGATCGCCGCGGTCGTCCAGCTCGATCTCCACGATCCAGCAATCCGGATCGAAGCGGATCTCGCTTGCAAGCGCCGCGTCGACCTGCTCGGCGTCGCTGTCGCTGAGCCGCACTTCGAACTTGCGGCCGAGATCAATCTCGTCGGCGAAGAAATTCTGCGGCGCCGGGGCAAAGAGCGTCTCGGTGCCCAAACGCGTCCGCTGGCGAATGAAGATCGCGCCGGCGTCCTCTGCTCCCTTGCGCAGCACCGCGGCATAGCCGCCAAGCGAAAACGCACGACGCAGCAGGGACGAGACGAAGATGTGGGACTTCAGGCGCATGGGAGGCTGATACACGCGCGGAGCGAAGGAGGCAAACCGCAGCTGAGCGACGACAGGCGCGGGGCGTGCATTAAATGCGTCAGAGCGCGCCGATTTCCTTGAGCTTCTTCAGCACCTGGGGATTGGGTTCGCCGGTCTGTGGCAGGCGGTAGTGCTTTTCGAAGTGGCGAATGGCTGCCCGCGTCTGTTCTCCGGCAACACCGTCGACCGCCACGTCCGCATAGGCGAGGTTGCTGAGACCCTTCTGGATGTTCAGCACCAGTTCGCTCGATACCGGAATTTCCGCGCGCGGAACGAAGGTGCTTTCCTTCTCGGCCGAGCGGATGGCCGCAGCGACCGGATCGATTTCCACGCCCCCGCCCTTCGTTTCGAAAAGCGGCCGCCCAGCCGGAACCGCGGCGGCCTTTTCAGCCGGTGCAGACTTCAAGGCCTGCAGCAGCTCGACGCTCGCCGCGCCGGTTCCCGTGCGACCCGCCCGCTCCTCGAACCTCAGGATCGCGGCTGCCGTGCGCGGACCGCTCCGTCCGTCCGGCGCGCCGTCATAAAGGCCGATCCGGCCCAATTCCTTCTGGATCTCGGAGACAAGCTTCGACTGCGCCGGATCCGGCACGCTCGCGACCCGTTCGGGCGACGGCTTTTCCGACGCCGCGTCCGCAGAGGCAGACGCGATCACATCCTCGACGTTTTCAGCCTTTGCCTCACCCTCGCGCTCGATAACGAAGGTGGTCACCTTTCGCGGCTCGATCTCCTCGCCCTTGGCGATGGCGATTCGCTGCGCCGTTTCGGCGCTGACTAGCGGGACGCGGGTGCGCAACAGCGGCGACGGGTGCGTGCCGTGCTGATACCACATGGCATTGGCCGCAACGAAGGAGAACACGACGAGGAAGGCGGCCGAGCCACCGGACACCAACGGATGGCGCGCCATCAGACGACCGGCAAGCCCAGCACCCCGTCCGGCAAGGACCAGCCCGCGCACGGCCAGGCCGGGCGTTTGCCGCGCAGCCTTTTTCCGGTCAGGCTGTTTTCGCTTGCGCGGTGCCATATCCCCGTTCCTCGTTCAAGCTTTTCCCCTCGAACCGCCCCCCTTCGGCGGCCGGGGCGACATCACAATCCTTCAGGCGCGGTGGAAATTCCACCGTCACCGGCGTACGCGCTTCTTCCTGCTCCGCGCAGGCGATACCGGAGCCATCACGCGGCAGCGTGACGACGATGACGGTACCCTCGCCTTCGCGGCTACGGATGGAAAGCTCTCCGCCGTGCAACGCAACCAGACCCTTGACCAGCGAGAGGCCAAGGCCGGTGCCTTCGTAGCGGCGAGTATAATCGTTCTGGATCTGGACAAAAGGTTGACCAAGCAGCGCCAGCTTGTCGGCCGCAATCCCGATGCCGGTATCGCTGACGGAAAGCTTCAGCATCGCGCCGTCGGCCTCCGCATCGATCGTGACGACGCCGCCCTGATCGGTGAACTTGATGGCATTGCCGACCAGATTGATGAGGATCTGCTGGAAGGCGCGCTGGTCTGCGTTGATCTCGCCGATGCCGCGGGTGATGCGGCTTGCAAGCTTCACGCCCTTTTCCGTGGCCTGGTGCGACAACATCGCCTCGCAGGCGGAAACGGCTTCGGCCACACCGAAGGGCTCGGGCATCAGCTCGTAGCGACCGGCTTCGATCTTGCTCATGTCGAGCATGGTGTTGACGACGGAAAGCAGGTGCTCGCCGGACTTATGGATCAGGCCCACATATTCGCGCTGGCGATCGTTCTCGAGCTTGCCGAAATACTCGCCGGCAAGCACGTCGGAAAAGCCGAGAATGGCATTGAGCGGCGTGCGCAGTTCGTGGCTGACGGCGGCAAGGAAGCGCGTCTTGGCATCGTTTGCCGATACCGCCTCGGCTGTTCTGGCCGCAGCTTCGGCACGCAGGCCCGCTTCTTGCGAGACATCACGCGACTGAGCGAGGATGGCGACCAGCCGGCCATTGTCGTCGCGCAGCGGCGCCAGCTCACAGGACATATAGACAAACTGTTCGCCTTCGATCGGCAGCGTGCGCCGCTCGATGCGGATGTCGACCGTCGCCCGGTCGCCGCCCTGGCGAAGAATGTCGATCGCGCTCAGGAAGGTGATGCGATCGGATATGTGGATCTGCTCGATGAAACCGCGGCCCGCTGGATCGCGCATCAGGGTCAGATGCTCGGCCGCGTCGCGGCCGTGGACGGAAAGCACGTTGCCGCGCAGATCATGCACAGTCACAAGGCCCGCAAAGAGGTCATAGGCGGCAGACAGATCCGGAACGACCGGCTCCAATGGCGGTGCCACCTCTTCCGGCGCGCGGCCGCGAACAATCGCGCCGGCAGCCGCAAGCAGCGAGGCCGAGGCCCAAAGAGCGGTGCCCAAAGGAAGAGCCGAAGACACGGGCATGGCGAGCGACAGGGCAAGCGGCACCACCGGCAGGGCCGTCAGGGAAACCGCTGCCAGCGTGCGCAAACGCTTCGCATGGCGGAGATCGGCCGGCGAAGACGCCTCACGACGGGGAAGCCACAGGGCCGCGACCTCGTCCACACGGGACGTCCATCTGCCAGCCATGTTACGCAATACGCTCACGCTTTACCCTGCTACATTTGTTGTTCTTGCGAGGCCGACGCTCTCTGTTTTCACGACCCTTTGGATCGAGACTCAAGCCGCCTCGTGACATGTCGGAATCTCGCATCCCCGGCTTAATGAAAGAATAAACGCGGCCGTGCCGGAACCGTGCGAAACGGTCGAAAAATCCCGTTTTGAGCCAAATCGGGCGACCTTCATTTCTTGTGGTTAATGGGGCGTAAGCAACGGATTTCTGTGCATTTTCTGCACTGTGTTAACGATTGTGGCGCGGCTTTTGGCGTGCGATTGCCGCTGCGTTCGGGGTTGCCGCGCCCGGCTCTGCCACGAACCTTAACGGCGAACGCTAAAATGCGACACAAATGCCCTGCAAATCGCCGGACACCGGCATTTCATTAAAATTTGAAGCAAATGCCGCTCGATTTCGAAAAGCCGTCTTGTGATTCCCGCCGTAATGTCGATCTCAACAAGGGGCCGGGCACCAAGAGAACGCCGGCAGGCTCCAAGGATTAGAAGGTGGCGTGAACGGGTATCAGGGGATACCACGGCGCTGCGGGATGTCGAAGGTGCAAAAGCCGGCTACAAGACTGGCGGGCCGCGGCAGCCGAACGAAGGATGGGCAGAACATGTGGTTTCTCATCAAGGCGACATTCTGGTTTTCGCTGGTACTGGTGTTGCTGCCGTTCCTCGACCCTTCGAGCGCGCAGAAACTCGAACACGCCCCGAAAGTGGAACTCGGCGACACCTTCTCTGCTGCCAATGAGGCGTTCCAATACATCAGCGCCATCTGCATCCAGAAGCCGGATGTCTGCGAGAAGGGTGCCGAAACCTTCGTTGCCCTCGGCCACCGAGCCCGCGAAGGCGCCCGCATCGCGTACGAATTCCTCGACACACAGTTTGCCGAAACCGATGCCACGACGCCGGATGCCAAGGTGACGACCGGTACGGTCACGCCGGCTGCCGACGTGGCAGCTCCGGCGACCGAGGTCAGCACCCTCGACGCCGAACCCGTCTTCAAGCGCACCCCGGTTCCGGAAAAGCGCCTCGACCCCAAGGCTGCCGTTATCCAGTGACCGCGCCGCATCCTGCACATTCCTGACTTACTGCCTGACTTGCCGTCCCGTTGCGGCCGCCGCGAGGATCCCATCCCCTCGCGGCGTTTTCTTTTTTGCACCCGCAACCGCTGATTTTCTCGCCGCACAGCCACACGCAAGCCCTGCCTGCTTAGGTCCGCCGCACCGACGGCTGGAGGCAGACAATGCAGATTTATGGGCTTTTCTCGAACTCCAGCGTGACACGCCCGGCGGCGTCCGGCGCCGCCCCCGGCGCAGTTGGCGAAAGCAAGAGCCCTGCCTCGACCGCCCTGCTTCTTGGCCGCGATGACGAAAGTGCTGCGAACCGCGCCGCTGCCGCTAAAAAGAAGCTCGACGAAGTCAAGGAGCAGCTCCGCATGATCCGGTTCTTCGCATCGGACCCGGAAACGCTTGCAAGGCTCGCCAAGCAGCTTGCACAACAGCTCGGCACGGCCGCCCAGCAGCTGGCCGGCGCCGGCGGCGGGGGAGCTGCAAGCGGCGTTGCATCCGCCTCGGCCGCAGCCGTGCTTGCCGATGCCGGCACCGTGCAGGCAGATGCGTCCAGCGCGCAAACCGATGCCCCCGTGGCCGGCGGTGAGGCTGAGCCCCCTTCGGAACGGACAAGCTTTGCCGAGCGTGCCTATCGCGAATTCGGCGGGGATGACGGCGGCTCCGATCCCGTGGCGAAGGTGGCAGCCGAACTCAAATCCGTTGCCGAACAAGTGAAGCAACTGCTGCGCAAGGCGGAGCAGGAATTACGCGCCAAGGGATCCGGCCGCGATGCGGATGAGGCCCGGACCGCCGGCCAGTCGCTTTCGGCCGCCACCGGCAATATCGAGGGCGCTGGCGGCAACGTGACCTTTTCAATCAGTATCCCGACAAGCATCTCGGTCTGACCAAGAGATAGGTGCTCCGCATCCGTCGTATATTTGCCGGTTCTCAATGGCTCTGCCATCGCCTATATGAAGGCTGAAAGCCCGAGCGCGTGAAAGCGGCGGGCAAGAACAGGAATGAAAGTGTTCGCGGCAAGGACCGGCGAGCCTATAATCTCCCGACGAATGGACCGGACCATGACGACGCTCGACCAGATCATCGACGATTTCGCCTTTCTTGAAGAATGGGAGGATCGCTATCGCTATGTGATCGAGCTCGGCAAAGCGCTGCCGGAAATGCCCGAGGCCAAGCGCACGCAGGAAAACAAGGTTCAGGGTTGTGCCAGCCAAGTCTGGCTCGTCACCAATGCGGCCGGCAATCCCGAGGATCCCGTCCTTAATTTCGAGGGCGAGTCCGACGCCCATATCGTGCGCGGGCTCGTCGCCATCGTGCTTGCCATCTACTCCGGCAAACATGCCTCCGACATCGCCCGGATCGATGCGATCGACACCTTCGGCAAGATCGGCCTCATCGAGCATCTGTCGACCCAGCGCGCCAACGGTCTGCGCTCGATGATCCGCCGCATCAAGAACGAGGCGGAGCTTCGCCTGGCGGCTTGAACAGCGCGGGGCCGGACGCACGACCTTCTCCATTGCCATCGAAACACAAAGGCCGGACACTCTGGCCCGGCCTTTGTGAACATGCCTATATCCGCCATGCGCGGAGCAATTGGGCCCGCGGGACGACCAGTCTTACTTGCCGCGACGCTTGCGGCGCTGGCCGAGACCCATTTCCTTGGCGAGGCGCGAACGTGCTTCCGCATAGGCGGGCGCAACCATCGGGTAATCGGTCGGCAGGTCCCACTTCTCGCGGTATTCTTCCGGCGACAGATTGTGGTGGGTCATCAGGTGGCGCTTCAGCGACTTGAAGGTGCCGCCGCATTCGAGGCAGGTGATCTGGTCGTCCTGAACGGACTTGCGGACCGATACGGCCGGCTTCGGCTTTTCGACGGGGATGACGACCGGCGCGGGAGCCGCCGTGTTGTTCAGCGCCGAATGCACATCTGCGATCAGCGTGGAAAGCTCGGCGACCGGAACCACATGATTGCTGACGTAAGCGGCAACGATTTCCGCCGTCAGCTCAACCAGAAGTTCATGGCTCGCGCCAAGCGCTGTTTCAGTCATTTCTTTCTCCTATCGGACTTAAGCACAACCCGAAACGGCGTTTCGGGGGAGGAACGCTTGCAAGAGCCGTCAGGAAGCCTTGGCTGCCTTGGGATGGACCATCAACGCGGCAAGGAGAAACACCGGCCGCGATATCAAGAGCTGGAATTTGATTATAAAACCTGCTGCCGAGTCACCGGTGACGACCGAACTCTCAAAGCAACAATCAGCATTCACAACTCAAGCTGGAATTTCAGATCAAAGTATTTTCCACGACGACACTTTACATTTACTCGATTAACATCGATGCGCGAAAAATCCAAACATAAATTTAGCGACACTTAGCAAGTTTATCTCCAAATTGCTAAAATGGCCACACTCGATCGTAATGTTCTGAAATACAGTTTCAGAACTGTCGTCGATCAGTCGCGACGCGGCTCTTCCTTTTGCGGAAGCTGATCTATGACAGACAGCTTTGTCAGCCTGTAACCTACCTGATGTGCGGCTTTTGCCAGGAGATGAGCCGAGATCGGCGCAGTCAGAACGAAGAAAAAGAAGCCTGCGAGCGCGCGAATCAAGATGGCCGGATCGAGAGAATGCACGCCTGCGGCCAGAAGCAACAGGCCCGATCCGATCGTGCCGGCCTTGGAGGCCGCATGCATGCGCGTATAGAGATCGGGGAAACGGATGATGCCGATCGCCGCCAGCAGCGAAAAGATCGCGCCGACGACCAACAGAACGGCGACCAGCAGGGTGACGGCAATATCGAGGACCGGGTTCATCGGCGTCCCCCCTTGCGCATGCGCTGCGTCGATTTGCCTCTCGTCGCCGACGCGCGTTTGACCTGCACCGCGCCCCCTTCGACAGCCGCCCTCTCTGGCGAGAGGCCGCGCGCGAGGACGAAGCGGGCGAAGGCGACCGTTGCCAGGAAACCGACAAGGCCGAGCGCGATGGCAATGTCGATGTAAAGGTTGAAGCCGGTGCGGATGGCGACGACGGCGATGAGGCCGATGGCGATCGCCACCAGCATATCGAGGCCGAGCACCCGATCCGGCAATGTCGGGCCGCGGATGATGCGCCAGACCGTTATCAGAAGCGCTGCGGACAGGACGACAAAGGCAAAGCCGGTGGCAAGGGCGAGGATCTGCGCCGACAGGGTCATTCGAAGGCCTCCTTGATCCGGCGCTCGAAGCCATTGGCGATATCGCGCCTGAGACCGCCCGGATCGGCGCAGTCGAGCGCATGAACATAGAGCGTGCGGCGGTCGTCGGAGACGTCGACCGACAGCGTTCCCGGCGTCAGCGTGATGAGATTGGCCAGCAGCGCGATTTCGAAGTCGCTCTTGACCGTCAGCGGATAGGCGAAGATGCCGGGCTTCAACACCATCTTCGGCTGAATGACCAGCAAGGCGACCTTGGTCGCCGAGATTGCCAGTTCCTTGAAGAACAGCGCCGTCAGCAGGAAAAGCTTGATCGGGCGCACAGGGTAGGCAACCGGCTGAAGCTCGCGCCGGATGAGAAAGAGCGACAGTGCTCCGACGGCAAAACCGAGGATCAGGTTGGCCGGCGAGAAGCTGGCGCTGATGGCGCCCCAGATCGCCGTGAACACGAGATTGATGGTCAGGAACTTGGTCACGGGGCACCTCCCGGGAAGACCGAGTCCAGGTAGGCCGACGGCTCGGAAAGGCCCGCCGCTGCACTCTGAACCATGGCAAGCAACGGCTCCGGATAAAGACCGATCGCGAGCGCCAGCACAGTCAAGGCTGCAAGCGGCAGAAGTGCCGCCGGCGCGATCGTCGCAGACGCAGCGCCGCCCTCACCAGAGGCCGCATCACGCCAATAGGCGAGCAGGAAGAAGCGGCCGGTGACGATGGTCGTCAGGAAGCCGGTCAGAAGCAGGACGGCCGCCAGCCACCAGGCGCCGATATCGAGCGCCGCCTTGACCAGCATCACCTTGGGCCAGAAGCCGGAGAACGGCGGCAGGCCGGAGACGGCGAAGGCAAGCATGAGCGTCAGCGCCGCGAAACCGGCATGGCGGCGATAGAGGCCCGCCAGAGAGACAAGCGAGAAGCTGCCGCCGAGCCTCGCCGCGACACCGGACGCGAGATAAAGCGCGGTCATGACGAGCATCGAATGCAGCGCGTAGAAGATCGCGCCGCCGATGCCGCCCGGGCCGCCGACGGCGACACCCGCAAGGATCGAGCCGATGCCGGAGACGACGAGATAGCCGAGCATGCGGCGGAAATCCGTCTGCGCCAACGCGCCCAGAACGCCGACGAGCATCGTCAGCGCGCCGGCAATGGCGATGACGAAGCTCAGTTCTTCGCGCTCGACCGGCAGCAGCATGACGGTAACGCGGATCAAGGCGTAGATCCCGACCTTGGTAAGCAGACCGGCAAAGAGCGCCGACACGACCACGCGCGGCGTATGATAGGACGCCGGCAGCCAGAAGTTCACCGGAAAGGCAGCAGCCTTCATGCCGAAGGCAAGCACGAACAGCGCCGTCAGCGTCATCAGCGGCGCCGTACCCGCGAGCCCCTCGGCCTTGCGGGCAATGTCGGCCATGTTGAGCGTGCCGAAGCTCGCATAGAGATAGCCGGTCGTGATCAGGAACAGGGTCGTCGCGACCAGGTTGAGGAAGCCGTATTTCACCGCTCCGTCGATCTGTTCGCGTTCGGAGCCGAGCACGATCAGGCCGAAGGACGAGATCAGCAACACCTCGAACCAGACATAGAGATTGAAGATATCGCCGGTCAGAAAGGCGCCGGAGACGCCGGCCATCAGCAGCATCAGGAACGGATAGAAGCCGTAGCGCCGGCCGCTGTCGTTGATGTCGGCGAGCGAATAGATGCCGCCGGCAAGCGCCACGACGGAGGCCGTCAAAGCAAAGAGCGCGCCGGTCAGGTCGACGGTGAAGGCGATGCCGAAAGGCGGCAGCCAGCGCCCCATGACCATCGTTACCGGTCCGCTTGCAAGGACATGGCGAAGAAGGAGCGCGTCGATGATGACGAGCCCGGCCAGGCCGGCGACCGCGATGTAGGGATGCCAATCAATTTTCCGGCGCAGCATCACGAGCAGCGCGCCGATTGCGAGGCACCAGGCAACTGGCAAGATGACCAGCCAGTCGGCAGACGCGACGGGCTCGAGCACGAGCGCGGCGGAGAGATCTGCGGGGGGAGAGGTTGTAGCGGCCATGGGTCGGTCAGTATCCAAGCGGCGCGGCCGGCTCGTCCTTCGGCTCGGCAACGCGCATCTCGTCGGTATTGTCGGTTTGCAGCTGCTCGTATGCCCGCCACGCAAGAACCAGCAGGAACGCGAAAAAGGAGAAGGAGATGACGATCGCCGTCAGGATCAGCGCCTGCGGCAGGGCGTTGGCGGCGGGGCCGACGAGCGCATCCTTTTGGCTGGGAACGACCGGCGGGATGCCACGCGTGAGCCTGCCACCGGTAAAGATCAGGAGGTTGACGGCATTTCCGAGGATGGCAACGCCAAGCAGCACCCGGATGACATACTTCGACAGGAGCAGATAGACGGCGACCGTGAAGAAGATGCCGACGAGCAGAGCGAACCAGGCTTCCATCATTCGCCTCCCCGCTCTTCGAGCGAAAGCGCAATCGAACTGATCGCGCCGACGACCACGAGATAAACGCCGCAATCAAACAGCATCACCGTCGAGAGCGGTACTTCCAGGCCGAGCACCGAGGGATAGACCCACAGGCCGGTCATGAAGGGAACGCGGGCGGCGATCGAGATCAGGCCGGCGACCGTCGCGGCCAGGAGGCCTGCCCCGGCAATCGCCATCGGGTGGAAATAGATCGCACGGCGCACCGTCTCGACACCGCAGGCGATGCCGTAGATCGCCAGCGCCGACACCGCGATCAAGCCGCCGATGAAACCGCCGCCCGGCTCGTTGTGGCCGCGCAACAGGACGAAGATCGAAAACAGCACCATGAGGCTCGTCAGGAACGGCGCGACGGCGCGGAAAATCACCGACTTCATGCGCGTTCCTCCGCATCCGGATCGTTATCGGCGACGCGCCGCAGCGAACCCGCCCTCAAGCGAACCAAGGACAGGATCGCAAGACCCGTGACCATCACCACTGCGATCTCGCCCAGCGTGTCCGTGCCGCGGAAATCGACGATGATGACGTTCACCACATTGGCGCCGTGGGCGATCGACTTCGAGTAGAGATTGAAGAAGTCGGTGAGCGTCGCATCGAAGGGTACACCCGTCACCTTCAACAGCATCAGCCCGAAGCCGAGACCGCAGGCAAGGGCGATCGCGACATCCGGGATTTTTTGCGCAAGCGGACGATGGTCCGATGGCGACAACCGGAGCCGCGTCATCACAAGAGCAAGGACGACGACCGAAAGCGTCTCGATCATGAACTGGGTGAAGGCCAGATCCGGCGCGCCATAGAGCAGGAAGATGACCGCGACGGCAAAGCCCTGGATGCCGAGCGAAACGATGGCGGTCAACCGGTCGGCAGCAAGCACCACCGCGATGAGGCCGATGACCGCGATCGCCATGATCGCCAATTCATGCAGCGGCACGTCGGCGGCAAAGAACGGCGCGCGCGGGAACTCGCCATAGGCGATCGGCACGACCAAAAGCACGAAGGCAATGAGGATGAAGGTCGCGGTCATGTAGACTTCGAGGCGCCCGGATTGCAGCCGGCGGGTCAGTGTGACGGAGAAACGAACGAGCCCGCGGATGAACTGGTCGAAGCCACGATCCGGACCCCAGCCGATATCGGCAAGGATCGTCACCATGAAGGCACGCACACGGTCTAGCTTCAGATAAAAGCCGATGCCGATGACTGCGGTCACGATCGACATGATCAAGGGCAAGCCGACGTGAGGAACGACCGAAATCGTGACCGCACGGGGTTCGCCCGCGATCGCCGACGCCATCGGCGTCGATACCAGTTCATGCGTCAGTCCGGAAAGCAGCGCCGCGGAAAGCCCCTTGGCGGCAAGCAGCGCCGGCCCGAGCCAGAGCAAGATCGGAGCCTCATGGGGCGCCTTCGGCGTCTCGACCTTTGCACCGACGAACGGCTTGAGCGCGACGGCAAAGGCCACCGCGAACATCAGTGCATTGCCGAGGATCGCAATCGCGGCAAAGACCAGGGAACGGCGATCGAAGCCTGAGAGTGCGTAGTAGATCTCCTCCTTGGCGATGAAGCCGAAGAAGGGAAACAGCCCGCCCATCGAGAATGCCGCGGCAAGCGCTATGACGAAGGTGAGCGGCATGGCGGAGCGAAGCCCCCCGAGCCGCGTCACGTCGCGCGTGCCGGTCTCGTGGTCGATGATGCCGGCGACCATGAACAGGGCGCCTTTGAAAAGCGAATGGGCGACAAGATAGAGCACGGCCGCTTCGATCGCGTGGGGTGCGCCAAGCCCTGTCAGCATGACCAGCAGGCCGAGGGACGCCATCGTCGTGTAGGCGAGCATCAACTTCAGGTCAGTCTGGCGGCAGGCGAGCGCCGCGCCGATGACGAGTGTGGCGCCGCCGAAGAGCGGCAAAAGGATCTGCCATTCGGGTGTGCCGCCGAGCACCGGGTTCAGCCGCATCAGGAGATAGACACCGGCCTTCACCATGGTCGCCGAATGCAGATAGGCCGAGACGGGCGTCGGGGCTTCCATCGCGTTCGGCAGCCAGAAATGGAAGGGGAACTGGGCCGACTTGGTAAAGGCGCCGCCAAGTACCAGGAGCAGCGCCGCCAGATAGAACGGGCTTTCGCGCATCTCCGGCCCGAAGGCAGACAGCAGCGAGAGCTGGGTGACGCCGCTGACATTCCAGATGATCAGCAGTCCGGCAAGCAGGAACAGGCCCCCGCCTCCGGTTACGACCAGCGCCTGCAGGGCTGCGCGCCTTGCCGCCTCGCGCGAATGATCGAAGCCGATCAGCAGGAACGAGGTGATCGAGGTCAGTTCCCAGAACACAAAGAGCATCAGGAAGCTGTCGGAGACGACGACCCCGAGCATCGAGCCCATGAACATCAGGATGAAGGAAAAGAACCGCCCCTGCTGCGGGTGGCCCTTCAGATAGCCGCCGGAATAGAGCACGATCAGCGCGCCGATGCCGGCGATCAGCAGGACGAATGTGAGCGACAGGCCGTCGATCAGCCAGGAAAAGCTGACGTTGAACGAGGGTATCCAGGCATAGCCGCCCGTAACCACCTCGCCTTTGGCGACTTCCGGCCAGAAACGGATAAAGTGCAGCACGATCGCCAAGGGAAACAGCGCAAGCACCCAGGCGGCGTTGTGCCCGAGAAGACGTGTCAGAAGCGGCGCGAGCAATGCCGCGACGAAAGGCAGTGCGAGGGCCAGAAATGTCAGGGCCGCAACATCCATCGTCCTGGCCTGCTCCTTTTATTTCATCGTATGATCGATCGGACTCCCGACATAAAAGAAGGGTGTTGGGGTCTCAAGCCTTATCCGGATAAAATCGGCGTTATATATCCGTCAGTTCGGCCGGACGAACCGAAGCGGAAGCCTTGCATTACCAGATTCGCGCGATTTACGCGGTGTCCGCCAACAACAATTAAAATGCTGTTAGCAAAATATTCATCGGGCGGCGGGGGATAGATCGAACATTCTGGAAACGGAACTGCAAGACGTGATAGTTGTATTTGCAGACTTTCTCAATTCAGAGCGAACCAACCAGAAGCCTCCGCCGGCAGACCTTGCAACGGCTCAGAAGCGGTTGTCCGCTTCAGTATCGATAACGACAGGCACGGAACAGAACATCACTATCTCGAATAGGGCGGGACCCGCTTGGAACGATCTCGCATAGTCGTCATCGCCAGTATCCTGGCCGCCCTCGGCGCGATCCTGCCGATGCTTGCGGCCCACTATCTTTCTTGGTCAATCGCCGTGCGCGGCGAACAGGCCCGGCTCGCCCGCCTGGCCGACTATGCCATCATGCGCGCAGACGCCGCGCTCGGAGAAGCGTCCCGGGCGCTGAAGACGGCCGACCGGTTCGACATGCCGCCATGTATGGCCACGCATATCGCAGCCTTGCGCTCCCTCGTCGTCAACACGACCGCCATCGAGGATATCGGCTACTTCGAGAACGGGTTGCTCAGATGCACCTCGTGGGGTTACCCGCCGCGTCGGCTCACCCGCTCGCCGCCTGCCGATTTCTTTGCGAGCAACGGCGTCGAAGTCATCCCGCGGATGTATCCGACGATCAGCACCGGCGCGCCCATGACGGCGTTCCGGTATCGCTCCTACACGGTGCTGACCAACCCGGTCCGGTTCGTCGACGTGATCGCCGAGCCCGGCACCCGGCTTGCAGTCGCCACCAAAAACGGCGTGCTGGTCAGCACCCTCAACGATCCTGACCCGTCGCTGACGGAACAGCTCGCCGATCTTCCGAAGACCGGCAGCAACGCCGACGACCTTTTTGCAACATCACGGGACGCAAACTGGATCGCCGTTGCCACTGCGCCCAGCATCGCCATTCTCAGCGACATGGATCGGGAACGCCTGCTGCTCCTGCCAGTCGGGGCGCTGGTCGCGGCGCTGATGGTCGGGCTTGTCGTCTGGCTATCCCGGCGTCGTCTGTCGCCGCTTGGCGAGCTTTCGATTGCCGTGCAGCGGCGCGAGTTCATTGTGCACTACCAGCCGCTGATCGAGCTCAAGAGCGGCATCTGCGTCGGCGCGGAGGCGTTGGTGCGATGGCGGCGCCCCGATGGGCAGATGGTCCGGCCAGATCTCTTCATCCCTCTTGCGGAAGAAAACGGACTGATCGAGGAAATCACCGATCAGGTCCTCTATGCGACGATCGCCGAATTGAAGAGCGTGCTCGTCGCCGACCGCTCGCTGCACATCGCGATCAACCTCGCCGCCGACGACCTGAAATCCGGACGCATCCTGCCGGTAATGGAGGCGGCGCTTCGAAACACCGGCGTGCTCACAGAACAGATCTGGCTGGAGGCAACCGAACGCGGCTTCATGGACGTCAAATCCGCCCGGGCGACGATAGAGGAGGCGCGCCGGCGTGGCCACTCCGTGGCCATCGACGACTTCGGCACCGGCTATTCGAGCCTGCAATACCTGCAGGAGCTACCGCTCGATGCGCTGAAGATCGACAAGTCGTTCATCGATACGGTCGGCACCGATTCGGCCACCAGCTCGATCACGCCGCATATCATCGACATCGCCAATTCGCTCGATCTCTACATCGTCGCCGAGGGGATCGAGCGGCAGGAACAGGCCGACTATCTCATTGGGCGCGGCGTGCAATACGGCCAGGGCTGGCTGTTCTCCAAGGCGCTACCGGCGGCCGAGTTCATTGCCTTCTACAATGACAGCAAACGCAGGCTCGGGGCCGGGCCGGCGGTGATCCGCCGCGAAATCGCTTGAGGCCCTTCACGCGGACGCGGCCTGGTGATGTTTGCGCGCGCGGTCCTGCATTCCTATATAGTCGCCGCAACGACAGGAGACTTTCATGACGACCGTAAAGACGCCGAAGGTGGTGAAAACCGATGCGGAGTGGCGGGCACAGCTCTCGCCGGAGCAGTATCGCGTCACGCGACAGCACGGCACCGAGCGTCCGTTCACTGGTCCGTTCCTCAACAACAAACAGACGGGCACCTACGAATGCGTCTGTTGCGGCCGGGCGCTGTTTCGCTCCGACACCAAGTTCGATTCCGGTTGCGGCTGGCCGAGCTACTTCGCCGCGGTCGACGATCAGGCGATCCGCGAGATCGAGGACCGCTCCCATTTCATGGTGCGCACGGAAATCCGCTGCGCCGATTGCGATGCGCATCTCGGCCACGTCTTTCCCGACGGCCCGCCGCCGACGGGGCTCCGCTATTGCCTGAACGGCCATGCCATGACGTTTACCGAGGATTGACACCGGGGCGCGGAAGGAGTGGCATGGGTGCTGTTCCGCCGGGAACGGCACCATGGCGCAAACGGCGCTAGAAGCAATAGATCGAGCAAGCGAGAGGAGGTCCGCATGCTACGCATCCTGACTGCCCTCGCCTTGCTGCTTCCCTCCGCCCTCACAGCGGCGGCGGCCGAAGACTGGGTTCCCTACGCCAACGCACGCTTTGGCTACGTGCTCGACATTCCCCCCGGGTTCGAACTGCAGAGCCAGGGCGACAATGGCGATGGCGCGAGTTTTCACGCCAACGACAACGGCGCGACCCTTTCGGTCTTCGGCAGCACACTCATGGACGGTGACTTCGAGACCGACGTCAACGACCGCATGGGCTACGAGCGGGAGGGTGACTGGCGGATTTCCTATTCGCGTGTGACGGCCGCCTGGGCGAGTTTTTCGGGCGCGCGCGGTAACGAAGTGTTCTACACCCGCGCGATCGCGCTCTGTGACGGCAGTGCCGCCTATTTCCGCCTGCAGTACCGCAAGACCCGGCTCACCAGCTTCGATGGCGTGATTTCGCGCATGGCGGAGGCGTTGAGACCTTCAGAAGGTTGCCAGCATCCACCGGTCGCCGCGGCCGCCGGCGAAGCGCCAAACTGATCCCCGCTCAGGACGCGGCGCTGAAACAGGTCAGCACGGCCGAATAGTGTACCGCCGCTCCGGTTACGACGAAGCCATGCCAGATGGCGTTCTGGAAGCGCAGCTTTTCCCACACATGGAAGATCACGCCGGCAGAATAGATGATACCGCCGATCAGGATCAGCACGAGCGTCGTTGCCGTCAGCGCCGACAGCAGCGGGCCAACCGCGAGCACGCCGCTCCAGCCCATGGCGAGATAGAGCAGGATCGCCAGCCGGTCGAAGCGGCCGGGGAAGAAGCACTTGATGGCAACGCCAAGGCCGGCGATCGCCCAGATGCCGATCAGCATCACGAACAGGAAGGGATCATCGAGGCCGCGCTGCAGGAAGGGCGTATAGGTCGCGGCGATCAGCACGAAGATCGAGGAGTGGTCGAAGCGGCGCAGGAACCACTTGGTGCGCGAAACCGGGTAAAGATTGTAAAGAAAGGAGATCGAGAGGGTCGCGAGCAGCCCCGCGCCATAGACGGCGGCGGCGGCAAGCTGGCCGGTCGTGCTCCACAGCGTTGCGTAGAAGATCAGCGCGGTCACGCCAACCAAGGCAGCCGCCAGGCCGATGCCGTGAACGATGCCGTCGGCAATCAGTTCCGAACGGTCATAGTTCCATTTGACGCCTGCGAATTCCACGTCTTCCCTCTCCCCGAGCCTTTTCTTCTCCGGCGGCGCGCATGCCCCATCGCACCGCAACGTTTCCACCATCCTGCCACAAGGCCGCGCCGCGGCAAAGAAGCAGGGACGTGGCAAAAGCATCAACTTTTGCAACGCATTACAACAATCGCATGACCGGTCTGAGAAGTTTGACGGGAGACTTGCCGAAGGCCACGGCGATGACCACATGAACGGCCGAAGGATGCGATCGGGAGGATCATCATGTCAGTCTTGCGTAGCCCTCAGCCGGATCAGGCGGCCGCGCTCAGCGACCTCTGCGTGCGATCAAAGGCCGTTTGGGGTTATGACGCCGCCTTCCTTGAGGCATGCCGGGCGGCTTTGACGCTCACAGCCGACGACTGGATGGATTCGGAGCTTCAGGTCGCCATGGAAGGCGAGCGCATCCTCGGCCTGGCGCAGGTCCGCGGGAGCGGACAGGTGGTTGAACTGGACAAGCTGTTCATCGAGCCGGAAGCACGGGCGGCAGGCATTGGCCGGCAGCTTTTCGACTGGTGCGTCGCAGCCGCCCGCAAGCGCGGCGCAACGGTCATGACGATCGATGCGGATCCCGGCGCTGCCGACTTTTACCGCCGCATGGGCGCGGTCGATGACGGGGTCGTCGCGTCGAGCGTGATCCCCGGGCGGTTCCTTCCCCGACTGAAAGTGGATTTGGCGAGCGGTCCGACCGCCTGACGTCAACGCCCGCCGCTGGCGACCTCGGCCGCGCACTCCTGACAGAGTGGCGCATGAGGCACAGCCTGCAGGCGCGCCGCCGAAATCGGCAGGCCGCAGCGCACGCAGGTTCCGAAGGTGCCGGCGGCGATCCGATCGAGCGCGGCATCGATCGCGCGGATCTCCTCCTGGCCCGCAAGGCCAAGGCCTTCGAGAAC
This sequence comes from Ensifer sp. Root954, assembly GCF_001429005.1. NCBI lineage: Bacteria > Pseudomonadati > Pseudomonadota > Alphaproteobacteria > Hyphomicrobiales > Rhizobiaceae > Ensifer > Ensifer sp. Root954. The sequence continues at coordinate 414,351 of NZ_LMJM01000023.1, read as the reverse complement.
CTCGTCCCCTTCCCGCTCGGTCACCCGGTCCGGGACATCAGCGTTCATCGGCTCATCGAGATCGTGCTCGATCCTGACCAGACGCCCCTGCAGCTCCGCCTTGCGGCGTGTCAGGCGGTCGTGAAAGTCGTCAAGCCCATGTTTGTCCATCTGAAGACTCCTTGGCGGTGGCGGCGCGAAGGTCTCGCGCCGCATGCGCTCTTGTTGTTCGTGGCTTACCGGTCGACGAGAACGGCGCAGGGGCAATGGCTGACGACCCGGCTTGCCGTCGATCCGATGAAGTAGTCGATGAGACCCGGCCGATGGGACGCGATGATGACGAGATCGGCGTTTTCTTCGCTGGCAAGGGCGTTAATGGTGCCGGCGGCCCCGCCGGTGCGGATTTCGATGCGGCCCTTGATCCCATGCTTGGTTTTGAGCGCCTCGAGCGTCTTTAACGCCTGCTTTCGGGATTCCTCGACCATTTCCAGCGGGAAATCCACGATCATGTAGCCTTGCGCATAGGCGTTCAGATCCTCGACGACGTTCAGCAGGATAATCTCGCCCCCCTCATCGATCAGCTTTTCGGCAATGCCGAGCACGGACTCGCCGTGTTCGAGCTGATCCATGGCAATCGGGACGATGATCTTCTTGTACATGCTGTACTCCTTCTGTTGCCCACGCGGATCGCCAGGCTGTTGCCACAGGCCAATCCCTCGTCTCAAGATTGCGCCTCGACGGCATCTTCGGCTTTGATTGAAATCAAATCGAAAGCGCTGCGCGCGCATGGCCCCACTCGAAATGAGGTAGGGCGACGACAACCACTGTCAACGCGCGTCGAACACAACATCAAGTGACTGACAGGCTTCCGTGAACGAACGAGGCGGCCCATATTCCCAACAGTTTCGATGAAACTGAAACGGCGAACCGGCCGTAGCTTCGATGCCAAGGAGACAGACATGACCTCGCAGGAGACTTTCGACATGCCAACCGACCATGCGCTTGCCATGCCCGCGCATGTCGAGCATGCGCATCTGGTCGTCCAGGATCTGCCGGCCGTGTCCGCCTGGTATCAGAAGATCATGGGCCTGAGCCCGATCGAAGCGAGCAAGAGCGGCGAGACGCTGGGCGTCAATGGCCACCCGCTGCTGACGCTGACGACCGAAGGCAACGCCGCGCGGGCGCCACGCAACGCGCCTGGCCTCTTCCACAACGCCTTTCTTGTTCCGAGCCGCGAAGAACTCGGCCGCTGGCTCGCCCATATCGCGCACAACAATATCAGGCTGCAGGGCGCGTCCGACCACCTGGTCAGCGAGGCGATTTACCTCGCCGATCCGGAAGGCAACGGCATCGAAGTCTATCGCGACCGACCGCGGAGCGAATGGACGTTTAAGCCGGATGGGACCGTCGGCATGGATACGCTGCCGCTCGATCTGCAGGCGCTCTACGACGAAGCACCCAAGGACAATTGGGGCGGCATGGCGGACGGGACGGCCATCGGCCATATCCATCTGCAGGTGTCCGATATTCCTCAGGCCGATGCTTTCTTCCGCGACGTGCTGGGCCTGGGGCTGATGGCACGCTATCCCGGCGCGAGCTTCTTCGGCGCGGGCAAGTACCACCATCACGTCGCCGCCAATATCTGGAACTCGCGGGGTGCGCCGAAGCGCGAAGGCCACATGACCGGACTTTCGGATTACACGATCCAGTACAAGGAGCCGGGCGAGCTCACAGCGGCGCTCGCGAAGCTCGATACGCTGGAAATCGCTGTCAGCCGCAACGGCAATGGCCACAGCCTCGTCGACCCCTGGGGCATCGGCCTCAAGCTCGTCGCCTGATCCTCTCTCCCAGGCCACAGGCGCCTTTGCGCCAGTGGCAAACTTGCCGGCCGCAGCCGCCTCAGGCGCTGCGGTCGTATTTTTGCTGGGCTTGCAGCACAGCCTCGATGTTCTCCTCCGCCCAGCGCGTCAGCGCCGCGACCGTCGATGTCAGCGTGCGACCGAGCGGAGTGATCGCATATTCCACGGTCACCGGCACCGTCGCAAAGACGCTGCGGCTGACGAGCCCGTCCCGCTCCAGCTTCTTCAGGGTCTGCGACAGCACCTTCTGCGAGATGCCGTCGATCTCGCGCTTCAACTGGTTGAAGCGCACCGGCTGTTCATCGAGCTTTCCAAGCACCAGCACGGCCCATTTGTCGGCAAGCCTGTCCAGCACCAGGCGGGTCGGACAGGTCTGGATATAGACGTCGTACTCCATCGGGCACCCCATCGCGGTTTCCGGGCGGAAACCATGTCACCAAAAACTGCCTCCTTTACAGCATTTTCCCGGACCAATATCCAGTATCCATCCGCAACATGGTTTCATTTGGATACTTAGGAGAACGGTGATGGCAGGCAAGATTCTGGTTCTTGGATCGAACGGGACGATCGGCAGCAAGGTGGTACGGGCGCTGGTCGCGCGTGGTGAAACGGTCAGGGCTGCGTCCCGAAAGGCGACAGCCGTTGATGGCGCGGAAGCCGTCGCCTTCGACTACGAGGATGCCACGACCTTTGGCCCGGCGCTCGACGGCGTCGACCGCCTGTTCGTTCTGACACCGGCGGGATATCTCGACCCGGTCGGGCTGGTCGGACCGATCATGGCCGCCGCTGCCGCGCGCGGCATCAAGGTCGTGCTGATGACCGTCATCGGCGTCGATGCGGACGACAACATCCCCTATCGCCAACTTGAGCTGCAGCTCGAGAAAACCGGAACACCCTTCGTCATCCTCCGGCCAAACTGGTTCTCCGACAATTTCCAGAGCTACTGGATCGAGGGTATCCGCCACGGCGCGATCGCGGTTCCGGCGGCCGAAGGCAGGACGAGCTTCATCGATACACGCGACATTGCCGAAAGCATCGTGGCAGCGTTGACCAGCGAAGCCTTCAACGGCCGCGCCTTCAACCTCACCGGGCCGGAAGCGCTGAGCTACGGCGAGGCGGCAGCGATCCTGTCACGCGTGACCGTTAAGCCCATCGCCTACACGCCTGTCGATGACGAGACCTTCGTCGGCGTGCTGGTCGGCGCCGGGGTGCCCGAGGACTACGCCCGCTTCCTCGCGTCGATCTTCCATCCCGTGCGCGAAGGCTGGGTGGAAAACCCTACCGGCGACGTAAAGATATTGACAGGCCACGAGCCGCGTAGCCTGGAAACCTACGCCAAGGACAATGCCGAGGCTCTCAGGGCCTGACCGAACCCGGACGATGGCCGCTCGTTCCCGCGCGGGCGGCCTGCGTCAACACGCCGCTGGATAGTTCCCAGACAACCGATCAATAAACTTGAGTATTATACTCACATATTTTAACCGCATGCCCAATCGGCCTCGCCCAAGGTCGCATTCATGCGGAGTTAATAATATGAAAAATAAGAATTTTCTTGCGGCTGCCCTGGCGAGCAGCACCCTTCTTTCGAGCCCCGCGCTGGCGGTGGATTTTCGTCCGCAGGCGGAAATCGAAGGCGGCTTCTTCAGCGGCGGGTCAGCTGCCGGCGGCGGCTTTTTCCTCCCCTTCGTGCTCGATTCGGGCGATGCGATTTTCATCGATACACGCGGGGCCATTGCCAACGATTCCGTCCGCCAGGGCTCCGTCGGCGTGGGCTATCGTTTCCGCGCCAACGACCAATGGGTCATCGGCGGCTACGGCTACTACGACTATCTGAAGAGCGACCACGGCAACGCCTTCAGCCAGCTGTCCTTCGGCCTCGAGGCGCTCAGCGGTGACCTCGAAATGCGCAGCAACTTCTATCTGCCTTTGACCGGCGCCAAGACGCTGAGCGCCTTCAATGCCGCCTATGTGCGCGACCACGTGCTCGTCTTCCAGGAAGGCAAGGAACGGGCGCGGCGCGGCATCGACGCCGAAATCGGCGGGCGCCTGCCTGTCTTTGCGGAAGACTCCAACGTTCAGCTGAAGGTTTTCGGCGGCAGCTACTGGTATGGCGGCCGCAACCTCGGCGACATGTTCGGCGCCAAGCTGCGTGCGGAACTGACCTTTGCCGACCTGCCGGGCCTTTCCGAGGGATCGACCGTCTCGCTCGGCGTGACCGGCACCTATGACAACGAGGACAAGCTGAAGGGCGCCGTCATGGCACGGCTGCGCATCCCGTTCGGCGCGACCGGCTCGACCGCCGATGCCTTCGATCCGATGACCCAGCGTGTCGAGCGCGCCACCCGCATCCGCACCCATGCAGGCGCCACCGGCGATGTCGAGGCCGCGCAGCTTGCCGGCACCGGCCGTAACGCCGGCCGGGTGGTGACCGTTTCCTCGGCTTCCGGCAATGCCTCCGACATCAACGCCCTGATCGGGGCTGCCGGCGCCGACGCGCTGATCCTCGCGGACGGCAACCTCGGTCTCGACCGCACACTCGCACTCGGCAACGGCCAGACACTCCTTGGCGGCGGCGGCGCAATTGCCGTTAGCGGCGCGCGCAGCGGCGCGACCGCAACCTTCGTCAATCAGGGTGCGGCCACCACGATCACCGGCTACAACCCGGCCGAGGACGTGATTGCCATGGCGTCGGGCAGCACCATCTCGTCGCTTTCGGTCCGCGGCGGCCTGGCCGGCATTTCGGCCACGAATACCGCAGATGTCACCGTCGACAAGGTCGACATTGGCGCCACCAACCACGACGGCATTCGCTTCACGCGCGTTAATGGCGCGCTGGTTCAGGACAGCCGCATCCACGACCTCTACATTTGCGAGAACAACACGACCTGCGAATTCTCGATCTACAACCCCAACAAGGCGCCCTATGCCGCCGTCAGCTCCGTCGGCAGCCGAAACGTGACGGTGCGCGACACTGTCATCGACAAGGTCACCTATGGGGTCTTTGCCGGCGGCGAGTTCAGGAAGGTCGGACGGACAGACTACGAACTGGTCACCGGCACGCAGAACGTCACGCTCGACAAGGTGACGATCAGCAACTCCCGCCGCGAAGGCGTGCTGCTCGTCGCCGGCAAGGATGTCAGGCTCAACCGTGTAACGGTCGACAATGCCAAGCAGGACCGGGACATGGATCTCGTTGTGCTGCAGGGCACCTCCAACGTCGCGATCAACGACATGCGGCTCTTTGGCGGCATCAACGGTCTGATGCTGGTCTCGAGCCCGAACCTCGATGCGACGACCACCAACGTCAACGTCAAAGGACTGACCGTCGACGGTACCCGCAACGCCGGCATCTTCTTCAATCCCGTCTCCGGGATTTCGCTCGAGGACGTCAAGGTAACGAATGCCGGCACCTATGGCGCCTTCATCTACGGCAACGAGTTCGAGTTCCTTGGAGGACCGGTGCGCGACGTCGTGCTGAAGAACATGACCGTCGACAAAGCTGGCAAGGCGGGCCTCTACTTCTCGGGCCCGACCGAAGACATCACCGGCAATGTCAGCGTGAGCAACACGCCGAAGGATTGCCTGCTCGACAACGGCTGGTCGGCCGGGACGATCACCCAGTCGCCGGGTTCGGTGCTGACCGTCAACGGCGTCAAGCTCGATCAGGGCAACGCCGCGGCCCGTTGCCGCTGATAACCGAAGCCACGCCCGGGCAACCGGGCGTGGCTCTTTTGTCCGGTTTGCTTCGCCGCGCGATCTATACCGGGCGTCGGCATTCGAAGGTGACCACGTGGTCACCATCTCGTGGAACTCTACCGAAGGCATAATCGCCGGAAACGACGATATCGGCGAAACCGGCTGCCTGCAGCGTCAGTGCCATTTCCTGAACGCCCCACCAGCGCATGGTGAAGAATTCGAGCTCGCTCGACGCCAGCCGTCCCTCTTGCCAGAGGTCGTAGCGCAGGTGCGAAACGGTCGTCTGGCCGAGGATGTCGGTCTTCACCCGCTGGCTGGTCAGGGTCAAAAGGTCGCCCGCCTCCGTTTGCCAGCTGCGGATATTCGGCTGCAGGTCGGCGACCATGTCGCCCGAGTAAAGATCGAAGATCAATCGACCACCCGGCGCCAGGTGATCGTAAAAGCGCTTCAGCACGGCTGATGCCGCTGCATGGTCGGCGATCAGCTGCAACGAACCGGCGGGCACGACAATCGCATCGAAGCGCTTTGCATAGGTGAAGGTCTCGAAGGTCTGGCGAGACAGGGCCGGCGCCAAGTCGCGGCCGGCGCATTGGGCGAGACAATAGTCGAGCATGTCCTGCGAGGCATCAAACCCGCAGACATCGAAACCGGCCTCCAGCAACGGGATCAGCGCTCGGCCGTTGCCGACGGCTGGTTCGAGGATCGGCCCACGATAGCCCTCGAGCCTCTGCCGATAATACTCGATGTCGCCGAAAGACTTACCAATATATTTGTCTAAATTATAAACATGAGAGGCAAGTCTGCCATAGGTATTGTTCACGATACCTCTGCTCCCGATAAAACAAAGCAACGCTGTGCTTTATACGGGAGTATGCGACCAGGGCTGTTGTTTGCCAGCCACGCCGACGCTTTATCGTCACCGCCCAAACGTGTCAGAAGCGCGCCGGCCGGATGAACTTGCCGTAAACCCAGCCCTCCTGCCAGTTTCCACTGCGCTGCGGATCGTGCCAAATCTGGCACCAGGTGGCCCGCACGGCCTGGCGCTGGGCCGAAGCCGACCAGCGGGCGATGCGCTTGAGATCGACACCGTTCATGCAGCGGCCGGTCATCTGCAGTTTCGTGCCGTTGGGATAGCCGGCGCGGATCGCCGAGGAGGAGGATGGCCAGGCGCGCGCGTTGAGTACGTCGTTCCAGTCGACCCCGGACACTTCCCAGGCGGCGAACGTGCTTGCGGTAGCGGGAAGTGCGGTGGAGAGCGACCCGGCCAGAATGGCCGCCTGCACCAGCTTGTTCAACATGCCCATCTCCATTGCCCCTTGATCAGACCGCCAGTCGTTGCGGCAGAAAACAGAATGCGACCCCTCGGCTGAATTGCAACTGAATGGATTCACGACGAGAGCGCCCCTTATCCCATGACGACGTGGGCATGCCGCCCGCCCCGGTTTTCCGGGACGGGGTCTTGTCAGCCCGGCAGGCGGCAGACGACGCCGACCAGCCGCGCGACCACGGGGCGGACCATGAGCACGCAGACGAAGGCGACGGGCATGGCGAGCGCGTAGGAACCGAGCACGCGGGCCGGGTAGCCGGCGTCGATGCCGGTGTTGACGCCGACGATGACGCAGCACATCAGGAACGCCATGATCGCCGACATGAAGAAGGCGAAGGCAACGGGGGCCGCACGCGGCGGTAGCTTGCGGCTGCGCGCGAGCCGCGGCGCCGATAGGGTGTCTTCCATCAGAAGTCTCCTGGTTTGATCGAGGGGACCACCCCCTCGTTTCTGGCCGCACTATACGGATCGCGTCGCAGCCAGGTAGGCCATTGCAGCCTTGTTCAGAAACAGGCAAAACCATCGAATGGATGTTTCTATTCGATGGTTTGGATTATGGACACTTTGCGCGGCGTCGAGAGTTTCGTCAGGAGCGTCGAGGAAGGCAGCATCGCCGCGGCGGCACGAAAGCTCGGGATTACACCCGCTTCCGCGAGCCAGAACATCGCCCGCCTGGAGCGAACGCTCGGCAGCCGGCTGCTCAGCCGCACCACGCGCCAGTTGGGCCTGACCGAGAGCGGGCGGATTTACTACGAGAGGGTGCGCGGCGTCGTACACGAGCTGGAGCTTGCAGCCGCCGCCGTTTCGGCACTCAGCACCGAGCCGCGCGGGCCGCTCAAGATCGCCTCATCCGTCGCCTTTGGCCGCCATGTGGTGGCGCCGCTCGTTCCCTCCTTCGCCGCCCGGTATCCGGATGTCTCGATCGAGCTCGTCGTCACCGACCGCGAGATCGATCATATCGGCGAAGGCATCGACATCAGCGTGCGCTTCGGTCTGCAGCTCGAACAGGGGCTGATTGCCCGCAAGCTTGCCTCCGTGCCGATGATCATCTGTGCAGCCCCCTCCTATCTGGAGCGACGCGGCCGCCCGCAGCAACCGGAAGATCTCGTGCACCACGATTGCCTGGTCTACCGCTATGCGGGGCATGGCCGGATCTTTCGCTGGGCGTTTACCCGCGACGGCCTGCGCTTCGAGCCGGAACTGAAGGCGACGATCGTCAGCAACGATATCGACACGCTCGCCGAGATGGCGATCGCCGGCGCCGGCATCACCCGGCTCGGCGCCTTCATCGCAGCGCCGCTGATCGAACGCGGGCTGGTGGTGCCGCTGTTCGGCGAACTGCCGCAGGAGGGATTGGCCAGCACCGACCACGAGCCCTTCGATTTCTATGCCTGCTTTGCCGACCGCCAGGCGCAAACGCCGAAGGTGCGCGCGTTCATCGAGCATGCGGTGCAGAGCCTGAAGGGGCGCTGGTAGTGACCGGGACCGGAGCGGCAGCCGTTTCCTTGCGCACGACCTCGACGCCTCGCCGCTGCTTCAGCCGATAGCCGACCTCGACGATGGCATGGATGGCCGGGATGAACTCCGCGCCGAGCTCACTGAGGCTGTATTCCACGGAAGGCGGCGACGTCGGCATGATCCGCCGCTCGACAGCACCCTTCTCCTCAAGTTCCTTCAACCGAGTGCTCAGCACCTTTGCCGAAATACCGGGCACGTCGATCCTCAGTTCACTGAAGCGGCGCGGCCCGGCGCTCAAGGACCAGAGGATGTTCGGCGTCCATGCGCCGCCGAGTAGCACCATGCACTCGCCGACCGGGCAGTTCGGCGGCAAGGCCGCGGCCCGATTTTTCCGAATTTTCAAGCTCATGGGCAAAACTTTCCAGTTACCGCGGGGAAACCGGAAAGGGAGGTAACATAAGGTTATCTGATATACAAAGGTTACCGCTTCCGCTTAGGTTCCGCCGTCCTCGACAAACGGACAATCATTTCAGAAGGAACCAGATGATGAAGCTCTATTACGCCCCCGGCGCCTGTTCGCTTTCCCCCCATATCAGCCTGCACGAGGCCGGTGCCGATTTCGAGATCGTCCGGGTCGATACCAAGACTCATCGCACCGAGACCGGTGCGGATTACAAGGCGGTCAACCCCAAGGGCTACGTACCGGCGCTGGTGCTGGAAAGCGGCGAGGTCGTTACCGAAGGTGCTGCTGTGGTGCAGTACATCGCCGATCGCTTTCCGGCGGCGAAACTTGCGCCTGAAAACGGCACGCTGGCGCGCACCCGCCTTCAGGAACAGTTGAACTTCATCTCATCGGAACTGCACAAGGCCTTCTCGCCGCTGTTCGACCCGACCGCATCCCCCGATGCAAAGGAGGCAGCCACGCTGCAGGTGGCGAAACGCTTGACCCATGTCGAAAGCCTGCTCGCGGACGGGCGCCCTTACCTGCTCGGGGAGGTCTTCTCCGTCGCCGACGCCTATCTCTTCACGGTCGTCAACTGGAGCAGCGGCACCGGGATCGCGCTCACGCAATGGCCGCATCTCGCAGCCTACATGCAACGGATCGGCACACGTCCTGCCGTGCGCAGCGCAATGCAGGCGGAAGGCCTGGTCGCGGCATGAGCGCGTCACCGAAGGATCCGCAGTTCGCAGCCATCGTCCACGTCCTGCAACGCTACTTCGACGGGCTCTATCGCAGCGACACCGACATTCTCAGGCAAGTCTTCCACCCGAAGGCGCTCTATGCCACCGCAACGGACGGAACCCTGCTCGAACTCGACATGAACAGGTACTTTCCGATCGTCGAAAAACGTCCCTCGCCCGAAAGCCGAGACGAAGCGCGCATCGACCGTATTCTTTCCATTGAGTTCGCAGGCCCCGTAACCGCATTTGCCAAGGTGCAATGCGCCATCGGCGAGAAGGCCTTCACCGACTTTTTGTCCCTGGTCTTTCTTGACGGCCGCTGGCAGATCATCGCCAAGGTCTTCCATTACGACATCGCATCCGCGCAATAGGAGAAGCTTGTGCCCTACGTAAACATCAAGATAACCCGCGAGGGTGCAACCCCCGAGCAGAAAGCAACCCTGATCAAGGGCGTCACCGATCTGCTTCACACCGTGCTCAACAAGGATCCGGCCACCACCTTCGTTGTCATCGACGAAGTGGCGCTCGAAGACTGGGGCGTCGGTGGATTGCCGGTTGATGCGTACCGGCGAAAGGTCGGCGAAAAATCGTAGCAACACGCTGCCCCTACCCACCACGATGGAAGGGGCAGCAGCCCACCCGATGCCGCGGTGATCCGCGCGTAGCTCGATTGCGCTTGATCGCTTTCGACAGGGTCTCTATCTCATTGTCTCCCGCCGCATTGATCCCGGAGACGTATCTTGTCCGTATTCAGCAACCTCCCCAAAGCTCCCGTCGCCGCAAAGAAGCCGGTCAGCGACACGCGCCACGGCATTACCCGCACCGACGACTATGCCTGGCTGCGCGCGGACAATTGGCAGGCGATGTTCAAGGATCCCTCGATCCTCGATCCTGATATCCGCAAGCATCTGGAGGCCGAAAACGCCTACATGAACGCGGCGATGGATGACACCAAGGCTCTTCAGAAGACGCTGTTTGCCGAGATGCGCGGCCGGATCAAGGAGGACGACAGCTCGATCCCGGTCAAGGACGGTCCCTTCGCCTACGGCCATGCCTATGTCACCGGCGGCGAGCAGCCGCGTTACTTCCGCATTCCCCGTGACGGCGACCACAAGGACGAGGCGATCCGGCAATTGCTGCTCGACGGCGATAAGGAAGCCGAAGGCAAGGCCTATTTCCGCCTTGGCGGGCTCGACCATTCGACCGACCATAGCCTCGGCATCTGGGGCTATGACGACAAGGGTTCGGAGTATTTCACGCTTCGGGTGCGCGACCTCGCAACGGGCGAAGACCTGGCAGACGTGATCGAGAACACCGGCGGCGGCGGCGCCTGGGCGCCCGATGGCAAGAGCTTCTTCTACACAGTGCTCGACGACAACCACCGCCCGTCGAAGATCTTCCACCATATCCTCGGCACCGCCCAGACCGACGACCGGCTGGTCTTCGAGGAGACGGATCCCGGCTTCTTCATGTCGGTCGGCGGCTCGCTGCTCGACGATTTCATCTACATCGACATCCACGATCACGAGACGAGCGAATACCGACTGCTCTCGACAAAGGATCTGACGGCTGAGCCGAAGCTCGTCGCCGAGCGCGTCACCGGGCTCGAATACGCGATGACCGAAGGCGGCGACGTCTTCTACATCCTCACCAATGCCGACGGCGCCAAGGACTTCAAGATCGTCGAAGCGCCGGTCACGGCACCGGGCAAGGAGAATTGGCGCGAGGTGGTGCCGCATAAGCCCGGCACACTGATCCTCAGCCACATGGCCTATGCCCGCCACCTCGTCTGGCTGCAGCGCCGCGAAGGCCTGCCGGAGATCGTCATCCGCGACCGCAAGACCGGCGAAGAGCACGCGATCGCCTTTGCCGAAGAGGCCTATTCGCTCGGGCTTTCCGGTGCTGCCGAATACGACACCGACGTCATCCGCTTCTCCTACTCGTCGATGACCACGCCGTCGCAGCTCTTCGACTACGACATGGCGACGCGCGCGCGCACGCTCTTGAAAACCCAGGAAGTGCCTTCGGGCCACAACCCGGACGACTATGTCACCCGCCGCGTCTTCGCGCCGTCCTGGGATGGCACCGAAGTGCCGGTGACGCTGCTTTACCGCAAGGACACGCCGCTCGACGGTTCGGCGCCCTGCCTGCTCTATGGCTATGGCGCCTATGGCATCACCATTCCAGCCGGCTTCAACACCAATTGCCTGTCGCTGGCCGATCGCGGCTTCGTCTATGCCATCGCCCATATCCGCGGCGGCAAGGATCGCGGCTTTGCCTGGTACGAAGACGGCAAGATGGCCAAGAAGACCAATACCTTCAAGGATTTCATAGCGGCCGCTGACTATCTGAATCAACAGAAGTTCACGTCCTACGCGAAGATCGTCGCAGAAGGCGGCTCCGCCGGCGGCATGCTCATGGGCGCGATCGCCAATATGGCGCCGGAGAAGTTCACCGGCGTTATCGCGGCCGTACCCTTCGTCGACGTGCTCAACACCATGCTCGACGACACCCTGCCCCTGACCCCGCCGGAATGGCCGGAATGGGGCAACCCGATCGAGAGCCGCGAGTTCTACGACATCATCGCCGGCTACTCGCCCTACGACAATGTCGAGGCGAAGTCCTATCCCGCGATCCTGGCACTCGGCGGTCTCACCGATCCGCGCGTCACCTATTGGGAGCCGGCGAAGTGGGTCGCGCGGCTGCGCGAGAAGACGACGGGCAGCGCGCCGATCCTGTTGAAGACGAACATGGACGCCGGCCATGGCGGCGCTTCGGGTCGCTTCCAGCGGCTCGAGGAGATCGCCTTCGAATACGCCTTTGCCATCAAGGTCGCCGGCAAGATGTAAACGGATCGGGATGAGGAAACCTGTTTGCGTTTTTCTCATCCCATTGCCACCTGATGTGAAAGGTCCCGCCATGCCCGTCCACGTCGCCCTGCTGCGAGCCGTCAATGTCGGTGGTACGGGATCGCTTCCAATGGCCGACCTCAAGGCGATCTGCGAGGGGCTCGGCTTTGCCGACGTCAAGACCTACATCCAGAGCGGCAACGTGCTGTTCCGCTCCGATCTGCCGGCGGCAGACGCGGCGGCAATGCTGGACAGCGCACTTCAGGAAAAGCTCGGTAAGGCGCCAGGCGTGATGATCAGGACCGGCGCGCAATTGCAGGCGATCGCCGATCAGGCCCCCTTCCCGGACGCCAAGCCCAATCTGCTGCTTGTCGTTTTCCTGCGCGAGCCGGCACCATCAGACGCGCTCGACAAACTCGTGGCACCCGATGGCGAAGAAGCCCAGGTTGCCGGAGCTGAGATCTATATCCACTTCCCGAACGGCTCCGGCCGTTCGAAGTTCAAGCTGCCGGCCGCCAAACCAGGCACCGCGCGCAACCTCAACACGGTGCGCAAGCTTGCTGCCTTGGCGCTTGAGATGGAAGGCTGACGCACCGCAAGGCGCCATTCCGGACGGAAAACCGCGCCACACTTTTCCTGGAATTGCTCACGCTGCCGGCTGGAACAGCAGCCGGACGAAGGATCGGAGCACGAGCAGCTGCTGCGGCAGGCTTTCAGGCTGCTTCAGCGCCTTCGACAGGATGATGCCGCCTTCAAGCACGGTCGAAACCATATCGGCCAGCTGGTCGACGTCGAGCGGCTCGCGTGGCCGGTAGACTTGCATGATCGCCTCGAACATCGTGCCGAAACGCCGACGCCACATCAGCGCCGCCTGCCGGTTGATCTCCTGGATCTCGCGATCGAAAGCACGCTCCTGCGTGCACATCACCGCGACCAGGCAGCCGGGATGGCCGTTCGGCAGGTCAGCGAGAATTTCCGACAGCATCTTCAGTCCCAGAAGAAAAGCCTGCAGCGGGTCGTCTGACAATTGATGGGCGCGGCCGAAGATCTCGTCGTAGATGCGCTCGTCGTTCTCGATGTAGCGCTCGAGCAGAGCCCGCGCGAGTTCGTTCTTGTCGCGGAAATGGTAGAAGAATCCGCTCTTGGTGATGCCGGTCTCGGCGATCAGCTCGTCGATCGAAGTCGCGCCGAAACCCTTTGCAAGCACCGCCGCCTCGGCGACGTCGAGGATTCTGGCGCGCGTTTCCTCACCCTTTCGCATTAGCTGCTCCCTACCATTGGTACGGTTTCCAGCAATTACTCGGCGGCCAGCTCCTAGCGCAGCGGCGGCTGCAAGCCAGTAAGTCACTGATTTTTCGACACTAATTTAGTATATTAGCAATAGTATACCGCAAGTCGTCTAGTTTAGAAGATGATCATAAGGCAGAAATTTACTTGGTTCTGCGGTGTTGGAGGCATCCGCGGGCCCTTCAGCCACGACTGAACCGGTGGAGACCGATATGGCCAAATACAGACGCAGCCTGCCGCTCTTGAAGGGTGGACTGTTCCTGAGTGACGGTGGCATCGAAACGACGCTGATCTTTCATGAGGGCATCTCCCTCCCGCATTTTGCCGCCTTCGTGCTCATTTCGACGGCGGACGGGCGCCGGCGCTTGCTCGACTACTACAAGCAATATCTCGCAATCGCACAGCAGCACGGCACCGGCTTCGTGCTCGACACACCCACCTGGCGCGCCAGCGCCGATTGGGGCGTGAAGCTCGGCTATGACGCCGCGGCCCTGGCCGAGGTCAACCAGAACGCCATCTACATGCTGGCGGAACTGCGCGCCGAGTACGAACGTCCGCAAGCGCCGATCGTGCTTAGCGGCGCCATCGGGCCGCGCGGCGACGGCTATCGCCTGGGCCGCATGAGCGCGGATGAGGCCGAGGATTATCACGGACCACAGATCTCCGCCTTTGCCGCCAGTGACGCCGATATCGTCGGCGCCTATACGCTGACCAGCATCGACGAGGCGACCGGCATTGCCCGGGCCGCCCAGAGCCATGGCATGCCCTGCTCGATTGCCTTCACGGTGGAAACCGACGGCCGGCTCCCAGACGGCCGAACCCTTCAGGCCGCGATCGAGACCGTTGATGCGGCGACCGGCGGCTATCCGCACTACTACATGATCAACTGTGCCCACCCCGATCATTTCGAGACCAGCCTCGATACAGGGAGCGCCTGGGCGCAGCGCATTGCCGGTATCCGAGCCAACGCTTCCAGGATGAGCCATGCCGAGCTCGACAACAGCGAAATCCTGGATGCCGGGGATCCCCTCGACCTCGGCCAGCGTTATCGAACACTGACGACGCATTTGCCACGATTGCGCATTCTTGGCGGTTGCTGCGGCACCGACCATCGCCACATCGCGGCAATCTGCGAGGCCTGCCTTCCACCGACGGCGCTTAGCGCCTGAGGCGCGGGGCCTCGCCCTCCCGGCCCTCTCGCAAGCAATTGCGGGAGGGCGCCTTCTCGTCGCCACCCTCGCGAAAGCCACAGTGTTTGTGTAGACTTGAACGGAAAGGACGGCAGCCGGACATCCCGGCAAAGGCCGTTGACCGCCCTGTCATGAATTACGCTCCCGCCTCGCCGACCGGAAATGCCGAAGCCTTTGCCTTCGACAACAGCTACGCGCGCCTGCCGCAGCAGTTCTTCGCGCGCGTCGCGCCCACTCCGGTGGCGGAGCCCTGGCTGATCAAGCTCAACAAGCAATTGGCCGAGGAGCTCGGTCTCGACGTGGCGACGCTCGAACGCGAGGGCGCCGAGATCTTTTCGGGCAACCGCGTTCCCGCCGGTGCCGATCCGCTTGCCATGGCTTATGCCGGCCACCAGTTCGGCACCTTCGTGCCGCAACTCGGTGATGGCCGGGCGATCCTCCTTGGCGAGGTGATCGACCGCAACGGGAAGCGGCGCGACATCCAGCTCAAAGGACCGGGCCAGACCCCCTTCTCACGGCGCGGCGACGGGCGCGCGGCACTCGGTCCAGTCTTGCGCGAGTACATCGTCAGCGAGGCGATGTACGCGCTCGGCATTCCGACGACACGGGCGCTTGCCGCCGTCGTCACCGGGCAACCGGTCTATCGCGAACAGATCCTGCCGGGTGCCATCGTCACGCGGGTCGCGGCAAGCCATATGCGCGTCGGCACGTTCCAATTTTTCGCGGCGCGCGGCGATATGGAGTCGGTGAAGATGCTTGCCGACTACGCGATCGATCGCCACTACCCTGAGGTCAGGGACGCTGAACGGCCCTATCTTGCCTTCTACAAGGCGGTGACCGCGCGCCAGGCGGAGCTGATTGCGCGCTGGCTGCATGTCGGCTTCATCCATGGTGTGATGAACACCGACAACATGACGATCTCGGGCGAGACGATCGACTTCGGCCCTTGCGCCTTCCTCGATGCCTATGATCCCAAGAAGGTGTTTTCCTCGATCGATCAGATCGGTCGTTATGCCTATGCTAGCCAGCCGGCGATCGGGCAATGGAACCTGGCGCGCCTGGCAGAAACCCTGGTGCCGCTCTTCGACGACAACCAGGATACGGCGGTGGAACTGGCCAATGATGCGCTCGGCGAGTACGGCGCGATCTTCCAGCGCCACTGGCTGGATGGCATGCGGCGCAAGATCGGATTGGCCATGAGCGAAAAGGGAGATCTCGACCTGTTGCAGGCGCTGCTGACGGCCATGCATCAGGGGGAAGCGGATTTCACCCTCACCTTCCGGCGGCTGTGCGACAGCGCCCGCGACCCGGCCGCCGATGCGGTGCTCGCCTCGACCTTTGCCTCTACCGGGGCGATCGGGCCGTGGCTGCAAGAGTGGCGTCAGCGTCTCAGCCGCGAGAAGGCGACGCCGGATGAACGCGCGACCGCGATGAGGGCGGTCAACCCGGCCTTTATTCCGCGTAACCACCGGATCGAAGAGGCGATCGCGGCCGCGACTGAGGATGCGGACTTCTCGCTCTTTGAGGCCCTGGTCGAAGTTACCGCCAACCCCTATACCGACCAGCCGCAGTTTGCCCGCTACCAGGCTCCGCCGAGCCCGGGAGAGGAAGTCCAGCGCACCTTCTGCGGCACATAGCCGTCTCGGGAATGCGGCATTCCGGTGCGACGCATTTCCGCGGCCTTGCGCTTCTGCTGCCAGGCCGATTCATCAAATCGTTCTATGCCGCTGTTTTTACACGGTGACGGGCACCTGGCCACCCTCAGCCAACGCGCCGCCAGCGGCGCTTGAACGCACCGGTCGTCCACGTTCGGTCGCCTTGACCGCAACTTTATTGCGGGCCTGCGAATATTTCCGCGTTGCGGAATGTGGCTATTGAAAGGCAGAGACGGCGCGTTAGGTGCTAACAGGACAGGCGCTCTGCGCCTTCCCTGACCGGGCGGCCGCGACAGGCTTGCGACCGCCGCTTCGAAGCCACCTGTCTCACGCGGTCCCGGCAACGGACCGCCGCAATGGAAAGAACCGTGCCACTGCACCGTTCTTCGATGCGGGAGTTCCCATCATGCTCGTTCTGACGGCCATCGTCTTTGCAATCATCGGCCTCGCGCTTGGCGGCGGCGGCGCCAAGCTGCTGATGCTTGGCGGCAGCCCCTATTACCTCGCAATCGGCATCGGCTTCCTGCTGACGGCGGTGCTGCTGTTCATGCGGAAATCGGCGGCGATCTGGCTCTATGCGTTCATGATCCTGGGCTCGCTCGGCTGGGCGGTGTCTGAGGTCGGTTTCGACTGGTGGCAGCTTGGCCCGCGTGGCGGCGTCATCGTCCTTCTGGGGCTCTGGCTGCTGTTGCCGGCCGTGCGCCGGCCGCTCGGCTTCGAAAGCCCGACGGGCGAGCGTTATGCCGTGAGTGGCTGGCCGCTGGCATTTGCGGTGGTGGTATCGGTTGGTGTCGCGGGCTACGCAATCATGCAGGACCCGCACGACATACGCGGCGATCTGCCGAGCGATGTCGTCGCTGAAAATCCACCGCTCGGCGGCTCGGTACCGCCGGACGAATGGCACCAGTACGGGCGCACCGCCTTCGGCCAGCGCTACTCGCCGCTCGATCAGATCACGCCTGAGAATGTCGGGGGGCTGAGGGTTGCCTGGCAATATCAGACCGGCGACATCAAGAGACCCGACGACGTGGGCGAGACGACCTATCAGGTGACGCCGCTCAAGATCAAAGACACGCTCTATGCCTGCACACCGCACAACTGGGCGATCGCGCTCGATGCGGCAACCGGCGAAGAGAAATGGAAATATGACAGCAACTCGGGCATGAACCCAGACCGCCAGCACCAGACCTGCCGCGGCGTTACCTATTGGGCCGACCCGGCTGCAGCCCCGGGCGGCCCCTGCGCCGAACGGGTGTACCTTCCGACCTCCGACGCGCGGTTGATCGCGCTCGATGCGGCGACGGGGTCCGTCTGCACCAGCTTTGCCGACAATGGCGTCCTGCATCTCGAAACGGGCATGAAATACAACCCGGCCGGTTACTATTATTCGACGTCGCCGCCGGTTGCCGTCGCCGGCAAGCTGATCATCGGCGGTGCGGTCAACGACAACTATTCCACCCAGGAACAGTCCGGCGTCATCCGCGCGTTCGACATCAACACCGGTGCGCTGATCTGGAACTGGGATAGCGGCAACCCTGATGTGACGGCACCGCTCCCAGAAGGCCAGACCTACACCACCAACTCGCCGAACAGCTGGTCGGTCTTCAGCTATGACGAGGGTCTCGGCCTCGTCTACATCCCCATGGGCAACCAGGTGCCCGACCAGCTCGGCATGGGCCGCAGCGAACACGTCGAGAAATATTCCTCCTCGATCGTCGCGCTCGACATCAATTCGGGCGCGGTGCGCTGGGTTCGCCAGACCGTACATCACGACCTCTGGGACATGGATGTGCCGGCGCAGCCGGCGCTGCTTGACATCACCAAGGAGGACGGCACCGTCGTGCCAGCTTTGGTCGGACCGACGAAACAGGGCGACATCTACGTGCTCGACCGCAGGAGCGGCGAACCGATCATCCCGGTCGAGGAGGTGCAGGCGCCGGGTGGCGCGATCCCCGAGGACTTCACCGCCCCGACCCAGCCGGTCTCCGGCCTCACCTTCATGCCTGCACCGCTACAGGAAAAGGACATGTGGGGCGTCACGCTGTTCGACCAGCTTGCCTGCCGCATCGCGTTCCGCTCGCTGAAATATGAGGGACGCTACACGCCGCCGTCGATCGAGGGCACGCTCGTCTATCCCGGCAACTTCGGCACCTTCAACTGGGGTTCCGTCGCGATCGATCCGGAGCGGCAGGTGATGTTCGGCATGCCGACCTATCTCGCCTTTACCTCGCGGCTCGTGCCCCGCGACCAGGTGCCGCCGAAGGGCCAGGACGAGAAGGGATCGGAGCAAGGGCTCAATCGCAACGATGGAGCGCCCTATGGCGTCTTCATGGGCCCCTTCCTTGGACCGCTCGGCATTCCCTGCCAGGCGCCGCCGTGGGGTTACGTCGCTGGAGCCGATCTCAGGACCGGCAAGATCGCCTACAAGCACAAGAACGGCACCGTCGAGGACATGACGCCGTTGCCGCTGCCGTTCAAGGTCGGCGTACCGGGCATCGGCGGGCCGATGATCACCAAGGGGGGCGTCGCCTTCCTGGGTGCCGCTGTCGACGATTATCTGCGCGCCTATGACCTCACGACCGGCCGCCAGCTCTGGGAGGCGCGCCTTCCCGCCGGCGGCCAGTCGACGCCGATGAGCTATGCGGTCGGCGACAAGCAATATGTGCTGATCGTTGCCGGCGGCCACGGCTCGGTCGGCACCAGGCCCGGTGACTACATCATCGCCTACACTCTGCCTTGACGCGCGCGAAGCATCCCTAATTCTCGCTAGAAGGTTGCAAAAGTAAGCTCCGCGCAAGCCCGCGACAGCAGCTTCCCCCGGACGACAGATTCCGGGGGATTCCCATGAAGATCGACAACAGCATCTCAAGCTACTACTTCTCCCAGCGCCGCCAGCAGGCGGGCACTATCGCGCCGATCGAGGAGAGCGGCGGTGATGCGCGCCCGCGCCAGGCCCCGACGATCGCGCCGCCTTCGACCTCGAACGCCCTTTCCAACGCGCTGTGGATGACGGCGGCGCGCGACGGCGAGAACACGGCTTCGATTTCCGCCAAAGAAGGCCCTGCGGCCTCGGACGGTTCGGTCAGCGACGAGTTTCTGAAGGAAGCGAAGAAGAGCCTGGTTGAGAAAATCCGCGAACAGGTCCTCAAGGCGATGGGCCTGACCGAAGCGAATCTCAAGGAGATGCCCCCCGAGCAGCGGCAGGCCGCCGAGGAAGAGATCCGCAAGGCTGTCGAGCGCGCGATGGGTGTCGAGCAGCAGCGCGACGTGGCGACCGCCGATCTCGCCAACGGCGGCGACGACATCCCCTGAGAGGGCGGTTTGCGCCGATCGGCTTGTCTCGGTCGGACAATCGATGATATCCAGCGATCCTCCAAAGAGGACCAAGATCCATGCGCCTGATCCGTTAGCGACGTTCGCCGGCAGAAAACGACCGACGCCACAGCCGCCCTTCGGCGGTTTTTGGCATGGCTTTTTTTCGGCCGCCTGAACGTCCTGACACGGACATGACCGTTCACCGGCCATCGCTAGGATCATCCTCATGACCACCAAAGACGGATTTGTTTCCGAAGCCGGCAGCCTTGGCGCCGGCCCCTTCGACCTCGGCTATAGGATCGAAGGCAGCGGCACGCCGCTGCTCGTCATCGGCAGCGCCGCCTACTACCCCCGCACCTTCTCCCAAGCGCTTCGCGAGAGGTTGCGGCTGATCTTCATCGACCACCGCGGCTTCGCACCGGCGCGGACCAACTATGCCGCTGGCGACATCGGCTTCGAGTCGGTGCTCGATGATATCGAGCGAATGCGGGCGCATCTGGGGCTCGAACGCTTCGCCATTCTCGGACACTCCGGCCATGGCTATATGGCCCTCGAATATGCCAAGCGGCACCCGGAGCGCGTCAGCCACGCGATCATGGTCGGCACCGGTCCGAGCCATTCGGCTCGTCATATGGCGCTCGCCGACCGGATCTGGGAAGAAACGGTGTCGCCGGCCCGAAAAGCGATCTTCGCACGGGAGATGGCCAAGCTTGGCGACGACATCACGGCGCGGCCTGAGGAACGTTTCAAAGCCCTGCTGATCCGGCTCGGCGCGAAGAGCTGGCATCAGCCGGACTTCGACGCAACGCCTCTTTGGCGAGATGTCACTGTCAACAACGCGGTATTCGACCATCTCTGGGGCGAGGTCTTTCGCGATATCGATATCCGCAAGGGTTTGAACAGGCTGGCAGCGCCGGTGCTGCTTGCGCTCGGCCGCTCGGACTATCTCGTCGCCCCGGCCTTCAGCTGGGACGAGTATCGGGCGGACTTCACGGACCTGACGGTGCGGCTCTTCGAACAGAGCGGGCATACGCCGCAACTGGAAGAAAGCGATCTCTTCGACGAAGCCCTGCTCTCGTTCCTCGAAAACGACCGCGGCTAGGACAAGCCGCCCTCGCAGCGTCCAGCATTCGGAGGGGCCGAGACCGGCCCCTCCCCTTCCCAACCATTGACACTTGGTCGCGCCCAACTATCTATTGCTCCAGAAGCTATAGGTTTGAGGCGAACATGTATTCCATCGGCGATCTCTCCCGGTGCACCGGCGTCAAAATCCCGACGATCCGCTACTACGAGCAGATGGGACTGATCGCAGCGCCCGAGCGCTCCGAAGGCAATCAGCGGAGGTACGAGAAAAGCGAACTTGAGCGACTGGCCTTTATCCGCCATGCGCGCGACCTCGGCTTGTCGATCGATTCGATCAAGGATCTGCTCGCCCTCAGCCAGCATCCGGAGCGACCTTGCGGCGAAGCCGACCGCATCGCCAGCGAGCACCTGGCAACGGTGCGCGAGAAGATCGCGCGATTGAGGAAGCTGGAGCAGGAACTGGAACGCATCGTCGCCTGCGACGGCAATCACACCGTCGGCGACTGCTACGTGATCCGGGCGCTCGCCGACCATTCCATGTGCGAGAGCGAGCACTGAGGCGGCAGCTTAATTAGTCGCCTTGAAAAATCCCCGTTGACAAAATCACGAAAACAAACAATCTAGCGCCCATGATCAAGAACGCACCCATTTGCCGCGTGTATTTTTGGCTGTTCCGATAGGAGCGGCCTGCTGATCATATTCAACAAGGCCGCCATCAGGCGGCTTTTGTTTTTCCGGCTCCTGATGGCGAGAAAACCCGAGGAGCCCAGACATGCTACAGACCGCCATCCCCACCCTTCATGCGACACCGGCGACGCGCCCGCCGATGGTGACGATCCGTTGCGCCAAGCAGCGCGACCTGCCGGAACTGCGCGACATGATCGCCGAACTTTCGGCCCATCACGGCGACGCCGCCCCGATCACGCCCGAACAGCTGGAGCGTGACCTTTTCGGCCGTACGCCGTGGATTACGGCGCTCGTCGCCGAGGCCGGCAACCGGCTGATCGGCTACGCGATCCTCGTGCCGATCTACCGGGCCGCCGAAGGCGCACGCGGCATGGAGCTGCATCACCTCTTCGTTCGCCCGGAAAGCCGCGGCACAGGCATTGGCCGCCACCTGGTCGCCAAGGCGCGTGAGCAGGCGAAGATGGCCGGCTGCGACTTCCTTTCGGTCAGCGCCGCCACGGGCAACTTCCAGGCACACCATTTCTACGAATCCGAACGCTTCGTCCCTCGCCCGGTGACCGGCATGCGCTATATGCAGAAGCTGGGCTGAGGAGCTGCCGATGCGTCTTGCAATCGTCCTGTGCGAAGGCTTCGCCGATTGGGAATGTGCGCTGTTGATGGCGGCGGCGCGCACCCATCTCGGCGTCGATATCGAGGTTGCCACCGTCGACGGCGCGCGTGTCACCTCGATGGGCGGCCTCGACGTCTCGGCGCATCTCTCCGTCGATGCCCTCGACCCGGCCGGCTTCGACGGGCTGGTGATCTGCGGCGGCGCAATCTGGGACACGAACGAGGCGCCCGATCTCTCCTCGACGATCCGTGCCTTCGATCGCAACAAGCGGGTGGTCGCAGCCATTTGCGGCGGCGTCCATGCCCTTGCAACATGCGGCCTTCTCGACCGCGTCGACCACACCGGCAACAGCGCCGAAAGCCTTGCGGCGCTGACCGGCTATCATGGTGCTTCGCACTATCGCGATCAGCCGCAGGCGATGCGCAGCGGCCACGTCGTCACCGCCGCCGGCACCGCGCCGATCAGCTTTTCCGGCGAGATCCTGCATGGCCTCGGTCTCGGCTCACCGGAGCTCGACGGATTTCTTGCACTCTACGGGCGGGAGCATCGGCCCGACGACAGCGGCAGCATCGGGTAAGCCGCCTTCCATTTCGGTGCAGAAAGCGGCCTCTCCACTTTTGGCAACAGGCCTAGAGCCAGTTCGAGATCTGATCGAGCGGCTTCTTCACCTTGCCGGCCACCGGCACGGTCGCATCCGGGGCTGGATAGCCGGCCACCAGAATCAGGAACGGCTTTTCACTGTCCGGCCGACCGCAAATCTCGTTGAGGAAGTTCATCGGCGCCGGCGTATGGGTCAGTGTCGCAACGCCCGCATGATGCAGCGCCGTGATCAGGATGCCGGTGGCAATGCCGACGCTTTCGTTGATGTAGTAGTTCTTTTTCAGATCGCCCGGATTGGGACCACCGCGCTTCTGCGAGAAGACGACGATCAGGTAGGGAGCGGTCTCAAGGAAGGGCTTGTCTTCGTCGGTGCCGAGCGGCGCCAGCGCGTCGAGCCACTCCTGCGGCGCCTTGTCCCGATAGAAGATACGCTCCTCCTCTTCCGCCGCGTGGCGCACCTCGGCCTTGATCCGGGGGCTCTCGATCACGGTGAAATGCCAGGGCTGATGGTTGGCGCCGCTCGGCGCCGTGCCCGCCGCCTTCAGACAGTTTTCGATGACCTCACGCGGCACCGGACGATCGCTGAAGTAACGCGTGGTGCGGCGGCGGTTGACCTCTTCATAGAAGTCCGCAGCGCGGGCCACCATCTCCTCGGGGCTGCGTTCGATCCACTGGTCGTAGGGCGCGGTTTCGTGTGGGCGCATTCAGTCTCCTCCTCGTTATGAAGCCGAGTTGAGCGCGCCTTGCTACGAAGATCAAGCGTTAGAGCGCTGGTACCGCCTTCAGGTAGGCGGCGATCGCCTCGCGGTCGGCCGGCGTCAGTTTTGCCATGTTCTTCTGCACTTCCACCATGGAACCGCCGACGGAATCGAACTCCGGCGTGAAGCCGGTTTCCAGATAGGAGGCGATATCAGAGGCGCTCCAGCTGCCGATGCTCTTGGAGCCGGGCGTGATATCAGGAATACGGCCCTCGCCTTCCGGGTTCGGCGCGCCTGCGAGCCACTGATCCGGCTCGAAGCCTCCGAGCGCGTTTCTCGGCGTGTGGCATTCGCCGCAGTGGCCAAGCCCCTCGACGAGATATTGCCCGCGGGCGAGCTTCGGGTCGTTGGCGTTTACCGCGGCGCGTGGCTTGTCGGTCAGGAACAGCAGCTTCCAGCCACCCAAGGCTATCCGCATGTTGTAAGGGAATGGCAATTCGTGCGGCGGCGCCACCTCGGTGCTCTTCGGCAGCGTCTTCATGAAGCCCCAGAGGTCGTTGACGTCCTTGGCCGCCATGCGCGCATAGGAGCCATAGGGGAACGACGGATAGAGATGCTCGCCGTTGCGCCCGACGCCGCGGGTCATGGCGTTGCCGAACTCCGCGAGCGTCCAGGCGCCGATTCCGGCCGCTTCGTCCGGAGAGATGTTCGGCGCGTGGAAGGTGCCGAAGGGGCTCTTCAGCGGCGCGCCACCCGAAAGCACCA
Source organism: Ensifer sp. Root954 (assembly GCF_001429005.1). Classification (NCBI taxonomy): domain Bacteria; kingdom Pseudomonadati; phylum Pseudomonadota; class Alphaproteobacteria; order Hyphomicrobiales; family Rhizobiaceae; genus Ensifer; species Ensifer sp. Root954. Next base: position 390,111 of record NZ_LMJM01000023.1, on the reverse strand, counting down.
GACGCGCGTCACCTTCGGCGCCCTTGTTGGCATGACAGCTGACGCAGCCGCCGGCCCAGAAGACCTGTTCGCCATTGGCAAGATCCGGTTCTCCGAGACCCTCCCAATGGGAGGCGCTCCAGGGTGCCGGCTTCGTCAGCCACCAGAAGCCGGCACCGCCGACGACGCCCAGCACCACAAGACCCGATATCAGCTTTCTCGCCCGACGACCCATAGTCTCCCCTCATGCCCTGCCGCAAACAGTGTGCTCAATACGAGTGAAGGCACGCGGCGGGACGTCGCGTGCCTCCTCTTTCAGCCGGATAGGACGTTGCCGCCGGTCAATTCTTCTTCAGGCGGTAGCTCTCATGACAGCTGCCGCAGTCCTTGCCGATGCCCCCGAGGGCCGCGCCAACGGCCGCCTGGTCAGCGGGCAGCTGCGCCAGAACCGCCTCGGCATCGGTGCCGAGCTTGGCGGCCTTGGCCTTGAAGTCATCCAGGTTTTCCCAGATCTTCGGGCTCGCCTCGGTCTCGTGGCCCGCTTCCGATCCGGCCGGGAAATGGTCCGGGAAGGTCTTCATCGTCTCGCTGATCGTCGTCAGCGATGCCTTCACGACCTCCGCGTCATAGGGCTTCTCGCCCTTGGCGATGCCGGCAAGCGCGCCAGTCGCAGCGCCCACCTTCTTCATCGCCTGCTGGCGAACCACCTGCGGCTCGTCGGCTGCGGTCACGGCAGTAACACCCAGGCCCGCAAGAGCGGCAGCCAACATGAGTGCGCGTATTTTCATCAGGATCTCCCGGTCAATGAAATCTATTCGGCGAATCTGCCTGCCTGGCCTTCATGCCCAATGCGGCCGCATGATGTCATCTTGAGTATTCGACGGAAGTAACATTTTTTTGATGTGCTTGTTAGGACAAAGGAATTTCCGTCGGCCGGCGTAATTTCGGGATTTCAACAGGCCCGCCAATAACATGACTTTAATATTCATGTTTATACTTTACAGAAACCGGGACAGCTTCACTGTGCCGACCAGCCCTGCCACACAGTGAAAGCCGCGACCAGAACGAGCACCGCCCCGGCGGCCCGGCCGATCCACACGGTCGTCTCAGGGCTGCCGACCAGAAAATCCCGGCCGCGGCCGGCAGCAAGGGCAAGGCCGCCATAGACAGCGAGCTGCGTCGCCGCAATCATCGCGGCCATGACCAGGGCCTGCGACCAGATCGGCCCGAACTGCGGCCTGAGGAACTGCGGATAGACCGCCAGCATGAAGAGATAGGCCTTCGGGTTCATCAGGCTCGTCAGCGCGCCCTGGCGAAAACTCGCCCAGCGCGACAGCCGGTCCGCGCCGTCGATGCCGCCGATGGTGATCGAGCTTTTGACCAGGGAAAAGCCGATCCAGGCGATATAGGCAGCACCCGCGACGAGCAGCACGTTGAAGAGGCCGGGCACCAGATGCAGGATGACGCTGACGCCGAGTGCCGCATAGAGCGTGTGCAGCACGCCGCCCGCCATGATGCCGGCCGTCGCCGACAGACCGGAGGCCCGCCCTCCCGTTAGCGAGTTCGCAAGGACGAAGACCATGTCCATACCCGGCACGATGATGATGCCGAACAGAAGGGTGAAGAAGAGCCAGAGGTTTTCCGTGTAGGTCATGTCAGTTGTCCGTCGTCCGGGTTTTCACTTCTCAATCGAATTGCTGTTTTTTCAATCCGTTGGCTGATGGTATAGATCCGGGCAACTGACAAGGTAGTGTCAGGAGCGTTGACGACGGGGGAGGTTTTCGATGCGCAAGGCGGCACGGCTTTTCGAGATCATCCAGATCCTCCGGCTTGCGAGAAAGCCCGTGACCGGCGCGCAAATGGCCGAGACGCTGGAGGTGACGGTGCGCTCGATCTACCGCGATATCGCGGCACTCCAGGCGATGCGCGTGCCGATCGAAGGCGGCCGCGGCATCGGCTATATTCTTAGGCCCGGCTTCGACCTGCCGCCGCTGATGTTTTCGATCGAGGAAACGGAAGCGATCGCCTTGGCTCTGGCGCTGCTGGCACGAACCGGCGACGAGGAACTGAAGGCAGCCGCCGGCCGCGTCAACCAGAAAATCACTGCAGCCGTGCCCGAGCCGCTGAGACTGGCCTTTCGTTCGCGGGCGCTGCACGCCTGGGGAACGATCGCCCCCTCGCCCGCCGGCATCGATCTCGCTCTGGTACGCCGGGCGATCCGCGACGAGCAGAAGCTCGAACTCGACTATCGCGACGAACTCGGCCGCGCCACAGAACGCACGATCCGGCCGGTGGCGCTGATCTACTATTCGGAAACTGCCAACATCGTCGGCTGGTGCGAGTTGCGCCAGGCGATCCGCAACTTTCGCGCCGACCGTGTCGAGCACTGCGAGGCGGTCGGCGCCTATTTTCCAGGCGAGGGAAACCGCCTCAGGGAACTCTGGATCAGCGGCTGGAAGACCACCTGAGCCTGGCCTCATCGGTACCCAGCACAAACGAAAAGACCCGGCGCAAGCGCCGGGTCCAAACGTCATGCATCGAAGACGGGCAGCTTACTTGGAAGCCGCTTCGTACATTTCGAGCACGTAATCCCAGTTGATCAGGCTGTCGACGAAGGCTTCGAGGTACTTCGGACGGGCGTTGCGGTAGTCGATATAGTAGGAGTGTTCCCAGACATCGACGCCGAGGATCGGCGAGGCGCCGTGAACGAGCGGGTTTTCGCCGTTCGGGGTCTTGGAGATTTCGAGCTTGCCGTTCTTGACCGAGAGCCAGGCCCAGCCCGAGCCGAACTGGCCGGTGCCGGCGGCGATGAAATCGGCGCGGAACTTGTCGTAGCCGCCGAGGTCGGACTTGATGGCCGCGTCGAGCTTGGCCGGCAGGCTGGTGCCGCCGCCGCCCTTCTTCATCCACTTCCAGAAGTGGATGTGGTTGTAGTGCTGGCCGGCATTGTTGAACAGCGGCTGGTTGGTGCCGTAGGACTTCTTGACGACTTCCTCCAGCGACAGGTCGGAGAGGCCGGCCTCTTCAGCAAGCTTGTTGCCGTTGGTCACGTAAGCCAGATGGTGCTTGTCGTGGTGGTACTCGAGCGTCTCGCGCGACATGTAGGGCGCCAGCGCATCGTAGTCATAGGGAAGGTTCGGCAATTCGAAAGCCATGTGGGCATCTCCTCTTGGCATGGAATTTCGTCGGGAAATCCGTGAGCGGGAACATAGGCACCGACCCTCATGGAGGCAACCGATGCAATGCCAATTTTTCCTCAACCCACGGAATATACTTTCAACATCATTTTGAAAGCATGACACTTTCAAGCACATTCATGCCACGGTTTGGCTGCAGCTTCGCGACCGTTGCAACCATGCATAAAGGACAGTCCATGCCGCAGCGTCTCATCCCTGCCCTCGCCCTTTCCGCCATCGCCGCTTTTGCTGCGTCCAGTGCAGCAGCCTCTTCCGGCGACGCGTGGGAGACATTCCGGGCAGAGGTTTCGAAGAAGTGCCTCGCCGCCGCCACCTCGCTGCAAAAACCCAGCGTCGTCGTAGACCCCTTCGGCTCCGAGAGTTTCGGGCTGGCGCTGGTGATCGGCACGCCCAAGGGCTCCAAGGCCGCCATCACACAGATCTGCGTCTTCGACAAGCAGAAGAAGACGGTCGAGCTCGGTGGTGAGCTTGCACCCGACGCGGTCAAGGTGGGCGTGCCGGCAAAGAAGAAATAGCGCGCGCGACCCGGCGCAAGCCGTCCAGTTGCCGCCCACGTCGGCCCCGGTCACTGCATATGTGGACTGCTCCTCACTTGAGCTTCGACCGACCGGTTGATAGATCTTGCTAATGGTGAGCGATACTTCCGAACGAATCCTGGACGCAACCGAACGCCTGATGGTGTCGCGGGGCTACAGCGCGTTCAGCTACGCGGACATCTCGGCCGTGGTTGGCATCGGCAAGGCGACGATCCACCATCACTTCCCGACCAAGGCGGACCTTGCCGCAGCCGTGCTTGCCCGCTACCGCAAGAACAATCGCCGCAGCGTTGAAGGACTGCTAGCAGCTGTCGGCGATCCGGCGGCCCGGCTCGAGGCCTATGTCGGCTTCTGGGAAGAATGTATCGCCAAACGGGACATGCCCTTCTGTATCGGCGCCCTTCTGGCCTCGGAAATACCTTCGCTTCCCGATATTGTCGTCGCGCAAGTGCGCGGTCATTTTGCCGACCTTTCCGGCTGGCTCGGAGCCGTGATCGAGGATGGCGTAGCGAAGGGATCCCTGAGGACCGCTCACGGCCCCAAGGCGGCCGCCGAGGCGCTGATGGCGACGGTCCACGGCGCAATGCTCGCGGCCCGCGTCGCTGGCTCGGATCAAGCCACGTTTTCGGCGATCGCACGGCCCGCCTTGGCACAACTTCAGGCGCCAAGCGATGCCTGACCCCGAAGCTCCGACCCTTCGAAGCGACACCGGTCGAAAAAGACAGTTGTTCCCGTGGGAACGGCGGGCCACATTTGCGAGCGCTAGAAATCAATCCGAACGGACGCGATGGCAGGTGAAATCATCGCGTTTCTTTTTCAAATCTCTCCCGACCAACTAGTCGGTCCAACGAAGGAGGAAGATCATGGCAAATCCGCTTTCCACACTCGGCATCATCCATACCGTCATCAGCCTCGCCCCCGTCGTGGCGGGCCTCTATGGCTTTGCCCGGTATGGTGCGATTGTTCCCGGCACGCGCTCCGGCAAGCTTTACCTCGCCGCGATCATCCTGGCGGTGCTGACGTCCGCGGGGCTTTCGAGCACCGGCGGCTTCAACGCGGGCCATGCGCTCGGGATCGTCACGCTGCTCGTCATCGGTGGAAGCCTTGCAGCACAAAGGCTCGAATTTTTCGGCCGCCTGCGCCCCTACCTGGCAACGCTTGGCCTTTCGTTCAGCTATTTCCTGCTGATCGTGCCGGCGATCGCCGAGACGTTGAAGCGCCTGCCCGCCTCGCAGCCACTTGCCAGCGGCCCGGAATCGCCGATCGTGCAGACGACGCTGCTTGCCTGGCTGGTGATCTTCCTCGCAGGCCTCTCCGTCCAGGCCTACCTGATCCACAGGCGCGCCGTGGTCGGCGCGCTCGCGCCCCGCTCGCGCTGAGTGCCTGAACCGAAGGCCATCTTGCCCCGGCGCAGCGGGTACGACCGTGCGCCGGGGTTTTGCATGCGCGCAGTTCAGACGTCGCGGGCCGCGTGCGCCCAGTCCATGTAAAGATCGCGCGCCTTGGCGGCGACCGGGCCGGCCTGCAGGTCGCGGCTTTCGAGACGCGTCACAGGCAGCACCTTGGAGTAGTTGCCGGACGTGAAGATCTCGTCGGCCGCTTCGAAGTCCGCCATCGTCAGCGTCGCCTCGACCACTTCGAAACCGGCTTCGCGCAGCAGCGTCATGACGCGGAAGCGGGTGATGCCGGCAAGGAAGGTGCGGTTGGCGGCCGGCGTAAAGACGACACCGTCCTTGACCAGGAAGACGTTGGAAGAACCGGTCTCGGCGATGTTGCCGAGCATGTCGCGCACCAGCGCATTGTCGAAGCCGCGCGAACGGGCCTCGGTCAGGATGCGCGCGTTGTTGGGATAGAGGCAGCCGGCCTTGGCGTCGGTCGGCATCGATTCCAGTGTCGGACGGCGGAAGGGCGACAGCGTCAGCGACGAGCCGCCGTGGCCGTTGCCCATCGGCGCCTCGAACAGGCAGAGCGCAAAACGGGTCGATTCCGGGTCGATGGCGACGACACCGGCCGCGCCGTGCTCGGCCCAGTACATCGGCTTCACATAAAGCGCTGTCTTGCCGTCGAACTTCTTGGCGCCTTCCCAGGTCAGCGCCTCGATCTCTTCCGCCGCCATCGTCGGCTTCAGGCCAAGTGCGGCGGCCGAGCGGTTGACGCGCTGGCAGTGCAGGTCGAGGTCGGGAGCGACGCCGTCGAAAACGCGGGCGCCGTCGAACACCGTCGAGCCCAGCCACATCGCATGCGAGGTCGGGCCGATCAGCGGCGGATTGCCCGAGAGCCATTCACCATCGACATAGGTCCAGGTCACTGAGCGGGGGGATGTATCGACGGCCATCTGCGTCTCCTTGAGGTTTTTATTCTAGTCTTTCCGCATACCCCGAAAAAACAGCATCGGGGTGAATGGGTCTATCAAAAAATGTCATGGCGGCCGTTCTGGTACCGCGAAGGCCTCTCGCTTAGTCTCTTCGCCAAAGAAAAGGGAAAGCCGTGCGCATCAAGCATCTCGACGCAGACGACGTGGACATCTTCCGCCGCATCAGGCTGGAAGCGCTCAACCGCGAGCCGCAGGCCTTCGCCTCGACAGCGGCCGACTGGGAGCGCCTTTCGGCTGAGGAATGGCGCGCGCGGCTGATCGCCAACGCCGTATTCGTGGCCTTCGACAGCGATGAGCCGGTCGGCATCATGGGCCTGATGCGCGAGCGTGCGAGCCGGCTGGCGCATCGGGGCACGATCATCATGGTCTATGTGTGCGACGAGGCCCGCGGGTCCGGCGTGGCGCGACAGCTGCTTGCGCAACTGACCGATCATGCGCGCTCGGCCGGCATCCGACTGCTCGAACTCGTGGTGCGTGCCGACAATCCGACGGCGATCCGCTTTTATGAACGTGCGGGTTTCTACAAGATCGGGCACGTTCCCGGCGGCATGCTCGACGGCGACCGGGAGGTCGACGAATTTCTGATGGCGCGCCACATCGACGGCCGCGCCCCACCCATTGAGACATTGCAAGGAGCGATCCGATGAAAGCCATGTATTACGACGCCTTCGAGAAGATGCCGGAAATCCGTACCCTTCCCGATCCGACACCGACGGAGAACGGCGTGGTCATCAAGGTCGAGGCAACAGGGCTTTGCCGGTCCGACTGGCACGGCTGGATGGGCCATGACGCCGATATCCGCCTGCCGCATGTGCCCGGCCACGAGCTGGCGGGCGTGGTGACCGCCACCGGCCGCGGCGTCATGCGCTACAAGGTCGGCGATCGGGTGACCGTGCCCTTCGTTTCCGGATGCGGCCGTTGCGGCGAGTGCCGCTCGGGAAACCAGCAGGTCTGCGAGGCGCAGTTCCAGCCGGGCTTTACCCATTGGGGCTCGTTTGCCGAATATGTCGCGCTCGACTTTGCCGACCAGAACCTCGTGCATCTGCCTGAAAGCATGGACTTCACCACGGCTGCGAGCCTCGGCTGCCGCTTCGCAACGTCGTTCCGCGCCATCGCCGACCAGGCCAAGGTCAAGGGCGGCGAGTGGGTGGCGGTGCATGGCTGCGGCGGCGTCGGCCTCTCGGCAATCATGATCGCGGCGGCCCTCGGCGCCCAGCCGATCGCGATCGACATCGCCGAAGACAAGCTCGCCTTCGCCAAAAAACTCGGCGCGGTCGCTGTCATCAATGGCCGTGACGTGCAGGACGTGGCAGCGGCGGTGAAGGATATCACCGGCGGTGGCGCCCATGTCTCGATCGACGCGCTCGGCAATCCCGTCACCTGCTTCAACTCGATCAAGAACTTGCGCCGGCGCGGCCGCCACGTCCAGGTTGGCCTGATGCTCGGCGACCAGGCGACGCCACAGATCCCGATGGCGCAGGTGATCGGCCACGAACTCGAAATCTATGGCAGCCACGGCATGCAGGCCTGGCGCTACGACGCCATGCTGGCGATGATCGCCGACGGCAAGCTGAAGCCGCAGCAACTGATCGGCCGGGAAATTTCTCTTGAAGAGGCGATCCCCGCCCTCGTCGCCATGGACCGCGCCACCGATCTCGGTATCAGCGTCATCACCCGCTTCTGACGGCCACGGCAAGCCGTGAACGCCGCAGCCGGCAGGCAATATGATGACCGCCCATTCCGACTCACCATCCGCATGCGCTAGCCTTGCCTCCAATCGGGGGCAAGGCAGATGACCATTGCGAGACGGCGAAGACTGATCAAGCGGCAGCGCACCGGCACGGCGCTGGCCGTCGCCGCGACGATCTCGTTTCTCGCCGGGATGACCGACGCGATCGGGCTCTTGAGCATCGGTGACTTCGTCTCCTTCATGAGCGGCAACACGACGCGGGCGGCGATCGCGCTCGGCGACGGCGACTTCACCGGCGCCCTGCTGCTCGTCGGCGCGCTTGGAGCGTTCATCATCGGCAACGCGCTCGGCGTGATTGCGGCCGCACGCCTCGGCGTCGTCGGCGTCCTCTCGATGGTCAGTTTGGTGCTAATGCTCTGCGCCGGCTTCGGAACCTCGATGCCAAAGCCCTTCTATTTCTACGGCATCGTGCTTGCCATGGGCCTGGTCAATGCCGCCGTCGAGCACATCGAGGGCCTGCCGATCGGGCTCACCTACGTGACTGGTGCCCTTTCCCGTTTCGGGCGCGGCCTCGGCCGCTGGCTGCTCGGCAACACCAACCGCCAATGGCTCATGCAGATCGTGCCCTGGCTTGGCATGTTCTCTGGCGCTGTCGCCGGCGCCGTCCTGCAGCGCCATTTCGGCCCGGCGTCTCTTTGGGCTTCCTTCGCGCTTAGCGCCGGGCTCACGCTGGCCACCATTCTGGTGCCGTCGCGCTGGTCGAAGCGCTACATCCATCCGGGCTGATCCCGCTCCGGCCACAGCTTTTCGCCTTCCCCCAAGATTTTGCCCTTAAGCCCGGACGGGTTTCAGGGCAAAATCCGCGCTGAAGAATCACGAGCGAGGTCCTGCCATGGCGCTTGCGGCAGCCGTTACTGCGGATGAACTTTACCATCCCATCCTCAACGCCAATCCGGCGCATCCGGCCGGCTGGCCGATCCGTGTCATCGTCAGCTCGCAGACCGAGGCGCGGCACAATCGTGCGCTTTGGGCGCCGACGCATCTCATCTCCGTGCGCGCACCCGGCAGCCGGCTTTTGTCGATGATCGAGCTGCCGCCGGAAAATCACCTGGAACTCTTTTTCGGCGACACCACCGATCCGGACGAACCGGATGCGGCGCGTCCGCAGGCGATCGACGCCGCATTCGCTTTCATCGACCGCTTGCCCGAGGACGCGCATCTGCTCGTCCATTGCCTGCGGGGCATTGGCCGCGCGACGGCGCTGACGCTGGGCATTCTGGCACGCTACATGCCGCCGGAAGAGGCAGCCGCGGCCCTGCATGCGCTTCGCCCGGAAGCCAAGCCGAACCGGCATGTGGTCAACCTGTGCGACACGGCGCTCGGGTTCAAGGGCAAGCTCGCCAAGCAGGCGCTACGCTTCCCGGCAAAAGTCTGGAAACCGGCCAAGGGCTAAGGCAGGATACCTGCCTTTGAGCGGCCAGCCGTTGTGCGACGCACAAATATTTGACATGATCCGCGTAAAGAACGGTGACAGCGGGCTGTCCGATCGGGCGTGATGCTGTAAGCCTTTGTTTTCGGATAGGCTTTGACGTGGCATGTTCGCCATGTCAGCCAGCACCGAAGACAACTGACGGGAGGAAACGATGTCCCACGCGGCCTATGTGTTTGACGCCTACGGCACGCTCTTCGACGTGCATGCGGCGGTCAGGCGCCACGCTGAGGAGATCGGTCCGGACGGGCAGGCTTTTTCCGAACTCTGGCGTGCCAAGCAGCTCGAATATTCCTGGGTGCGCTCGCTGATGGGCAGCTACCAGGATTTCTGGAAGCTGACCGAACAGGCGCTCGACTTTGCCTTCGCGCGCTTTCCCTCCGCCGACCCGAAGCTGCGCAAGCGGTTGCTGGACGCCTACTGGACGCTCGACTGTTATCCGGAAGTGCCGGCCGTTCTGAAAGGTCTCAAGGAGCGCGGGGCGCGGATCGCCATCCTCTCCAACGGTTCGCCGGCCATGCTCGCGTCGGCCGTGCGCAACGCCGCACTCGATATCGTCATCGACGACGTCTTTTCGGTCGACGCGGTGAAGGCGTTCAAGACGGCGCCCGCCGTCTACGATCTCGTTACCACCAGCTACCGGCTCTACCCGCACGCAGTCTCGTTCCAGTCGTCGAACCGCTGGGACATTGCCGGGGCGACGAAATTCGGCTTCCGCACCGTGTGGATCAATCGGGCAGACATGCCGGACGAATACCGCGATCATGGGCCTGCCTTGATCCTGCCCTCTCTCGAAAGCCTGCAATTCGGTATCTGAAGGAGTTCTTTGATGGTCTGGTCGCCCGCGCAGTATCTCAAGTTCGAAGACGAACGCACCCGACCAGCCAGAGACCTTCTCGCCCAAGTGCCTGACCTGCCAGAAGGCCTCGCCTTCGACCTCGGCTGCGGCCCGGGGAACTCGACCGAGCTCATCCGCGACCGGTTTCCCTGGACCACGCTTTCCGGCCTCGACAGCGACGAGAACATGCTCCTTGCCGCCGCCAAACGGCTGCCCGGGGTGTCCTTCGAAAAGGCGGATCTTGCGGCCTGGGTTCCTCCCGCCGGCGCCTCGCTGTTTTACGGCAACGCCGTCTTCCAGTGGCTTCCGAACCATCTCACTATCTTCGAAAGGCTGATGAAGGCGCTTGCCTCCGGCGGTACGCTCGCGGTGCAGATGCCGGACAACCTCGGAGAGCCGAGCCACCTCCTGATGGAAGAGACCGCGCGCAGCCCGGCTTTCGCTGAAGCCTTTGCCGGCAAGACCATCCGCCGCAACCCGATGCCGCCGCCGGCAACCTATGTCGAATGCCTGGTTCCGTGGGCAGCGCGCATCGAGGTCTGGCATACGATCTACTATCATCGCCTCGCCAATGCCGAAGCGATCGTCGAGTGGGTGAAGGGGACCGGCCTCAGACCTTATCTCGATACCTTGCCCGAGGACCGGCGGAGCGCCTTTCTCGCCGATTACACGGACAGGATACGCGCGGCCTATCCGGCAACGAGCGACGGCAAGGTACTCTTGCGTTTTCCGAGGTTCTTCATCGTGGCGGTCAAGGCGGGCTGAGTTCGTCTGCCCGCCGAGCGCTTACATGCGCTCTGCCAGAAAATCGATAAAGGCGCGGATACGGGCAGCGAGATGCTCGTGGCCGGCATAGACGGCATAGACCGTCTCGATCTCGCCCGACTGATAGTCCTCGAGCAGCGGCACCAGCGTTCCAGCCTCGAAATCCGGCTCGACATGGAAACGACCGATGCGCCCGATGCCGACGCTGGCAAGGCAAAGCTGGCGGACGATCGAACCGCTCGATACCTGCATATTGCCGGAGACGGTTCGGTGCGCGATCTGAGACTGGCCCGGCCCACGAAACGCCCACTCGTCGACGCTGCGGCGAAAGTTGAAGCGAACGCAGTTGTGGCCGTCGAGATCGTCAGGGGTTTGCGGGATCCCAAACTTTTCAAGATAGGCGGGCGAGGCGATCACCACCGGCCGGGTTTCCATCAGCTTGCGCGCCTTCAGGGATGAATCACGCAGCGGTCCGGTGCGGATCGCCACGTCCGTGCGTTCGCCGACGACATCGATCATGCTGTCGGTCAGCGTCAGGTCGAGCTGGACCTCCGGGTATCGCGCCAGGAACTCCGGCGCGAGCGGCATGATGTAGCGCTCGCCGAAGCCGACGGCGGCGTTCACCCGCAAGAGCCCACGCGGCGCCATGCGTCCGCCGGCGGCAACGACATGCTCGGTCTCGGCGATATCTCCGAGGATCCGTTGCGCCCGCTGGAAATAGACTTCGCCTTCCGGGGTCAGCTGCAAGGTCCGGGTCGAGCGCACGAGCAGGCGCGTGCCAAGCCGGTCCTCGATGCGGGTCACCAGCTTGCTGACGGCCGACGGCGACAGTTTCAGGCGCCGCGCCGCAGCGGAGAAGCTGCGGGTCTCCGACACGGCGACAAAAACCTCCATCTCACCGGCTCGGTTGTCCATGCGCTTCCCTTTGAACTCAATTCACAAACGTTTGTCTGATTATGCGTATTATCGTGATGAGTGCAAAGGCTCATATTCCACCCGACTTCAACAACAACCACACGCCCGGTGCTCCCAGCCGGGTGGGAAAGGTCTCGTCGTGCCTATTGCCATACTTGCGCTGACGATCGCGGCCTATGCGATCGGAACAACGGAATTCGTGATCGTCGGCCTTCTGCCGACGGTAGCCACCGACCTCAATGTCACCCTGCCGCTCGCCGGCCTGATCGTCAGCGTCTACGCGCTCGGCGTCACCTTCGGCGCGCCAGTTCTCACCGCGCTCACCGGCCGGATCGAGCGCAAACCGCTGCTGATCGGCCTGATGGCGCTGTTCATCGTCGGCAATGCCGCCGCAGCATTGTCGCCGAGCTATGAACCGCTGCTCGTCGCCCGCGTCATTTCTGCCTTTGCCCATGGCGTGTTCTTCTCGGTCGGCTCGACCATTGCCGCCGACCTCGTACCGGAAGACCGCCGCGCCTCGGCCATTGCCATGATGTTCATGGGCCTGACCGTCGCGATCGTCACCGGTGTGCCGCTCGGCACCTGGATCGGCCAGACCTTCGGCTGGCGCGCCACCTTCTGGGCCGTCACCGGTCTCGGCGTCGTCGCTCTTGTCGCGATCGCAGCCCTGTTGCCGAACACGCTGTCCAAGGCGCCGCCGGCAAAGCTCATCGACCAGGTGCGCGTGCTCGGCTCCGGCCGGCTGCTGATCGTCTTTGCCATGACCGCGCTCGGTTACGGCGGCACCTTCGTCGCCTTCACCTTCCTGGCGCCGATCCTGCAGGACATCACCGGCTTTTCGGAGAGCGCCGTCAGCCTGATCCTGGTGCTCTACGGCATCGCGATTGCCATCGGCAACATTGCCGGCGGCAAGATCGCCAACCGCGACCCGGTCAAGGCGCTGGTCGGCCTGTTCCTGGCGCAGGCGGCGGTGCTCGTGCTCTTCACCTTCACGGCCCCCTCGCCGGTGCTGACGCTGGTCACGCTTGCAGCCCTTGGCTTCCTGTCCTTCGCCAATGTGCCGGGCTTGCAGCTCTATGTCGTGCAGCTTGCCAAGCAACATCGTCCGGGCGCCGTCGATGTCGCCTCGGCGCTCAACATCGCGGCCTTCAACCTCGGCATCGCCGTCGGCGCCTGGCTCGGTGGCGTCATCGTCGCCTCGCCGCTCGGCCTTGGCATGACGCCCGTGATCGGTGCCCTGCTCGTCGCCGCAGCCCTGCTGCTCACGCTCCTGAGCGGCGCCCTTGATCGTCGCACCGGGGCGGCCTACCAAACGGCTTGAACCGCCGTCTGCGAGGACCACCTATAGCCTCATTCCTTTTTCGCCCGGCCAGGTGGCCGGGCGCTTATCAAGCATAACATGCCCAGTACAAGGAGTTACCCACGATGCATTCCGTCAATTCCAACGGCGCCAACATTCCGGCGCTCGGCTTCGGCACTTTCCGCATGCCCGGCGCCGATGTGCTGCGCGTTCTGCCGGAAGCCCTGAAGCTCGGATTCCATCACGTCGATACGGCGCAGATCTACGGCAACGAGGCCGAAGTCGGCGAGGCCATCCATAATTCCGGCGTGTCACGCGCCGATATCTTCCTCACCACCAAGGTCTGGGTCGACAAATATGCCCATCGCGACTTCCTCGCCTCGGTCGACGAAAGCCTGAAGAAGCTGCGGACCGACCATGTCGACCTGCTTCTCCTGCACTGGCCGGGCGGCAGCGACGTGCCGATGGCCGAGCGCATCGGCGCTCTCAACGAAGTGCACAAGGCCGGCAAGGTTCGCCACATCGGGGTCAGCAACTTCAACACGGCGCAGATGGAAGAGGCCGTAAAGCTGAGCGACGCGCCGATCGCCACCAACCAGGTCGAGTACCACCCGTATCTCGACCAGACCAAGGTGCTTCAGACCGCCCGCAAGCACGGCATGTCGATCACCGCCTACTATGCGATGGCGAACGGCAAGGTGCCGAGCGATCCACTCTTGAAGGAGATCGGTGCCCGCCACGGCAAGACGGCCGCGCAAGTGGCGCTGCGCTGGCTCGTGCAGCAGAAGGACGTGATCACCCTTTCAAAGACCGCGACGATCGATCGCCTGAAGGAAAATTTCGCGATCTTCGACTTTGCGCTCGGCGACGGCGAAATGGCCGAAATCCACGCCCTTGCGCGTGCCGACGGCCGCATCGTCAACCCGGAAGGCCTTGCCCCCGTCTGGGACAAGGTTGCTTAACGAACGCAATCATTTCGCCGCCGGCCAATTCCCTGCCGGCGGCGGATACGATATGGACATCGCCTCAAGGACACAGATCGTAGGGAGGGGGCGATGTCGTTGCACGAGGCACAGGCGAGCGATTTTGCTCCCGACTGGCCGGCGATTATCGCCGTCGTTCTCGGTGTCACCGCCTTCTCGGTGGCGCAGGGGCTCACCTATCCGCTGATCTCGCTTTCGCTTGAGAGCCGCGGCGTTTCGGCCGGCATGATCGGCCTCAATGCCATGGGCTTTGCCGCCGGTCTCGGTGTTGCGACGCTTATTCTCGGGCGGCTGACGCGGCTCGCCTCGGCCGACAAGCTGATCATCGCCAGCCTCATCGGCTGTTCCATCTGTCTCGCGACACTTGCCTCGACGTCGGAACTCGTCATCTGGTTTATCGCCCGCTTTGCCCTGGGTTTCTTCGTCAGCATGGTCTTCATGCTTGGTGAAGCGTGGCTGAACACCGCCTGCCCGGACCGGCTGCGCGGCCGCGTCTCCGGCCTCTATGGCGCCGGCATGTGCGGCGGCTTTGCGGCCGGTCCGCTGGCGATCCCGTTGCTCGGCACCAGCGGCGGTCTCGGCTTTGCCCTCTTGGCGATCTATATCGCACTCGTCGCCTTCCTCACGGGGCTGCTGACCATGGGCGCCCGCACCCGGCCCGAGCCGTCCTCGACGCGGGACCTCTTCGCCTTTTTCGGGAAGGCGCCGATGCTGATCCTCATGGTGCTGATGTTCGGATTTGCCGATATCGCCGCGATCTCGGCGATGCCGGTCTATTTCGTCAAGACCGGCCACAGCCAGGCCTTTGCCGCGCTGAGCGTAACGGCACTGGCGATACCGACAGCTGTGGCACAGCCTTTCATCGGCGTGCTTCTCGACCGCCTGCCGCGCCGCCGGGTGGCGATCTCGGCGGCCGCGGTCGCTGCCAGCGGCTATCTGCTCGTGCCGTTGCTGTCGTCCGATATCGCTCTGCTTCTGACCTTCGCCTTCATCGGCGCGGCGAGCTTCGCGCTCTATACGGCGGCGCTAACCATGCTCGGGGAAGAGTATCGCGGCAGCATGCTGGTTGCCGGCAGTGCCGCCTTTTCGCTCGCCTATGCCGCCGGCAGCGCGGCTGGATCCGGCGCGACCGGCGCGCTGATGAACTTTATCAACCCGATCGCTGGCCCGATCGGCGTGGGCGTCGTGCTGGTGGTCTTCACGCTTGCCTTCGCGCTCAACGGCCGACGCTAGCCCTCCGCGCAGATCCGGGCGAGAGCCTCGTTGAAGACGCGGGCGGCCGGCCCGAGCGGCTCGTCGATCCGATGAACGAGATAGGCTTCGGCCCCCACCTGGCTGTTGCGGCCAAGGGCGGCCGTCGGCATGCGCACGAGCCGGCCTTCCGCAAGGTCGCGCTCCACCTGCCAGAACGGCAATCGACCCCAGCCGAGGCCCGAGCGGATCATCGCATGTTTTGTGTCCTGGCTGCTGACACGGCAGGTTTGCGGCGAGAGCACGCCGTAGTCGCGCCCGACCGTGCGCTGCGACTGATCCGACAGGACGATCTGCAGATGGTCCGCAAGCTCGGCATTGTCGAGCACGTCTCCCCCTGCGCGCAGCCCCAAGGGATGATTTGCGGCAACGACCGCGACGAGTTCGACCGTCGCAAGCGCCCGACGGGCGATCGCCGGGTCGCGGAAATCTTCGCCGACAGTGATGCCGAGCGTGAAGCGGCGATCGACCAGGCCGTCGAGCGGCCCACCGAGCGGCAGGACCGCAAGCCGGATCGACACATCCGGATAGGCGCCGCGCATCTCCTTCAGCGCCAGGCCGACG
This sequence comes from Ensifer sp. Root954, assembly GCF_001429005.1. Taxonomy (NCBI): domain Bacteria; kingdom Pseudomonadati; phylum Pseudomonadota; class Alphaproteobacteria; order Hyphomicrobiales; family Rhizobiaceae; genus Ensifer; species Ensifer sp. Root954. The sequence goes on along the minus strand of NZ_LMJM01000023.1, from coordinate 374,230 downwards.
GTCTCGATCGGAAACAGCGTATCGACGACCAGAGAAAGCTCAAGCTCGATGCCTTCGCCGAGCCCGCGTGCCCGGGCGCGCATCGCGTCCACCCGCAACAGGATGTCGCGCGCATTGGCGAGCAGCGCATGCCCTTCCGCCGTCAGGACCGGCCGGTGGCCGGACCGGTCGAAAAGGGCGACCCCCAGTTCGGCCTCCATGTTGGCGATGGCGTGGCTGACGGCCGATTGCACCCGTGAGAGCCTGGCGGCGCCGGCGCGGAAGCTTCCGCTTTCGGCGACGGTCACGAAGGTCCGCATCTGATCGAGAGTAAGGGCATCGAGCATGATCGATTCCATAGATCATCTTGATGAAAATTATATCACTCCAAGAGATCGAGAAAAGCACCCATCTTTTCTGTGAACGGCAATGCCGCCCACAAAAAGGAAACCGAAATGACCAAGGTGCTCGTGCTCTACTATTCCTCCTACGGCCACATCGAGACCATGGCGAAGGCCGTCGCCGAGGGTGCGCGCACCGCCGGCGCCACCGTCGCGCTCAAGCGCGTGCCGGAAATCGTCCCGGAAGCCGTGGCCGTCAAGGCCGGCTACAAGCGCAACCACGATGCGCCGGTGGCAACCGTCGCCGAACTGCCCGACTATGACGCGATCATCATCGGCACGCCGACACGCTTCGGCAACATGGCTGCCCAGATGAAGAACTTTCTCGACCAGGCGGGTGGGATCTGGGCGCGCGATGCCCTGGTCGGGCGTATCGGCAGCGTTTTTACCTCGACCGGAAGCCAGCATGGCGGCCAGGAATCGACGATACTCGCCACGCATACCGTACTGCTGCATCTCGGAATGGTGATCACCGGCCTTCCCTACAGCTTCAAAGGCCAGATGCGCATGGACGAAATCACCGGCGGATCACCCTATGGCGCCTCGACGCTGGCCGATGACGGCAACGGCGGCGACCGGCAGCCGAGCGCCAACGAACTGGATGGCGCACGCTTCCAGGGGCGCCACGTGGCGGAACTGGCGGCAGCGCTGGTTGCCGGACGCACCCGCGTTGGGGAGATCGCCTGATGGCCACGGCCGCAGCCTTTGTTCGCGAAAGAACCGATTGGTCGGGCGTGATGACCGTTGTTGCGGCCGGCGTGGTCGCGGCGATGCAGGTGGGCAAGGGGCTGATTGCAGGCCCGCTGCTTCAATCCGATCTTGGGCTCAACCTTTCTGCCCTCGGCTGGATCACCTCCGTCTTCGCAGTCGTTGGCGTCGTCGGGGGCATGGCAGCCGGCGCGTTCGTCACAGCTGTCGGCGACCGGCGCCTGCTTGGCATCGGCATGGCGCTGCTGGCGTTCGGTTCCTTTGCCGGCGCGGCGAGCCCAGCATTCACGCTGCTTCTGCTGTCGCGCATCATCGAGGGCTTCGGCTTTCTGCTTGTCGTCGTCGCCGGTCCCGCCATCCTCATGCGTCTGGTGACGCAGGAGCGCCGCGACCTCGTCTTTGCCCTCTGGAGCTGTTTCATGCCCGCGGGCATGGCGATCGCCATGCTGACGGGGCCCGCCTTTACCGGTTGGCAGGCGATCTGGTGGAGCAACGGGCTGCTCACGCTTGCGAGCCTCGCCTCCATTTTCCTGGCCGTGTCGCCATCCCGGCAAACGCCCCGTGTCGCCACCCGCTTCCGGGATGATGCCGCGGAAACGCTGACGAGCCGCGGGCCCGTGCTGCTCTTCGCGCTGTTTTCGCTCTACAGCCTGATGAGCTTCACGCTTTCCAGCTTTCTGCCGATCCTGCTGATCGAGCGCCTGCAGGTCTCGCTTGGAACCGTTGGCCTGTTGAGCGCCGTCATCACGCTGGTGAACGTCTTCGGCAATCTGGCCGCCGGCCATCTTCTGTCCCGCGGCTTCGCCCGCGGCAGGCTGGTCGCAAGCGCCGCGTTGCTGACCGGCGTGTCCGGCCTTTGGATCTTCCTGAGCCCTTCAGGCGGACATCTGATCCTGGCGCTCTGCCTCCTGTTTTCCGCGATCGGCGGGCTCATTCCGGCGACGCTGATCTCATCGGTGCCGCTCCTGTCGCCACGTCCGGCGCTTGCGCCGATGGCGATGGGCCTGCTGATGCAGGGCAGCAATCTCGGGCAACTCGTCGGCCCCGTCGCGGTCGGAACCGCGATCGAGTTCTACGGATGGACATCGGGTGCGGCTTTTATCGGCGCCAGTGCCGTTCTTTGCATCGCGCTGACGCCCACACTCGAACGGACGCTACGGGAAAGCAGGCCGGAACGCTGACAGGGGCCGCAGGCAACAAAAAACCCACCGGCAGACGCCGGTGGGCTTCGCTTTTTTACGTTCGGGTCGCCGGTATCAGACGAACTGGCTGAGACCCGGAACCGAAGCGACGACTTCGTCGACCACGTCTGCGCCGGCCCTCTCCTTGGCGAACGCGATGGTTTCCTTTGCAAGTCCGGTGATTTCACCCATGCCGAGGCCCTGGCTCATCAGCTGCTGGCCGAGCGCCATGACGCCGCCACCACCGATTGCCGACATCAGACCGCCGAGCAGGCCGCCGCCGCCCGTGCCTTCGCCGTTGTACTGAGCGATCAGTTCGGACGCGCCCGGGATCGCTTCAATCATCTGGGCAACCGGACCGTCGGCGGCTTCGCGCTGCAGGAAGCCGAGGATCATGCCGACAGCCTTTTCGGCGGTTGCCGGCTCGATGCCGACATTTTCAGCAACGCGCGTGACCAGTTCATTCATGGAGAAACTCCCTCATTTTGGATTTTTGACGTTGACGTCAAGGTAAATGATCGCCCACCAAATGACAAGCCGTGAGCCGTGACTATCGACCCGTCGATATCGCCGCATTCCGGTTGCGGATGGGCACAGCCTTGTTGCCGGGCGCAACCGCACCACCTATAACAGAAATCCAGGCACATTTCGATGACGGCGCGCCCCTGCGACACTGCGAACCGCCCGCTTTCATTGATGAAACGGAGATGAAGCCCACATGTTGGAAGAAGGCAAGCTCTTTATCGGCACCAGCCGCAAGCCTGATGATTCGATCAACAAGGGCGAGTATCTGGAGCTCAAGTTCGGCAATCGCCACGGCCTGGTCACCGGCGCCACCGGCACCGGCAAGACGATCACCCTGCAGGTGCTTGCCGAAGGCTTTTCCAACGCTGGCGTCCCGGTCTTCTGCGCCGACGTCAAGGGCGACCTCTCCGGCATCGGCGCGATCGGCGAGGCCAAGGATTTCATCCTGAAGCGTGCCGAACAGATCGGCCTGCCGACCAATCCTTACGAGTTTCAGGAATTCCCGGTCATCTTCTGGGATATCTACGGCGAGAAGGGCCATCGCGTTCGCACCACAATGTCGGAGATGGGCCCGCTGCTCCTGTCGCGGCTTATGAACGCGACCGACGCGCAGGAAGGCGTGCTCAACATCGCCTTCAAGATCGCCGATGAGGGCGGACTGCCGCTGCTCGACCTCAAGGATCTGCAGGCGCTGCTCAACTACATGGGCGACAATGCCAGCACGCTTTCCAATCAGTTCGGTTTCATTTCCAAGTCCTCGGTCGGCTCGCTTCAGCGCGAGCTGCTGATCCTCGAACAGCAGGGCGCCGAACATTTCTTCGGCGAGCCGGCGCTGAAGATTTCCGACATCATGCGCACCACCAATGACGGCCGCGGCGCGATCTCGGTGCTGGCGGCCGACAAGCTGATGATGAACCCGCGGCTCTACGCCACCTTCCTGCTCTGGCTGCTGTCGGAACTGTTCGAGGAGCTGCCGGAAGTGGGCGACCCGGACAAGCCGAAGCTGGTCTTCTTCTTCGACGAGGCGCATCTGCTCTTCAACGACGCGCCGAAGGCGCTGATCGAGCGCGTTGAACAGGTCGTGCGCCTCATCCGCTCCAAGGGCGTTGGCGTCTATTTCGTCACCCAGAACCCGCTCGACGTGCCCGACACGGTTCTCGGTCAGCTCGGAAACCGCGTTCAGCACGCGCTGCGCGCCTATACGCCGCGCGACCAGAAGGCGGTGAAGACCGCCGCCGACACCTTCCGCCCGAACCCGGATTTCGACTGCGCCACGGTGATCACCAATCTCGGCACCGGCGAGGCTCTGGTCTCCACGCTCGAAGGCAAGGGCGCGCCCTCGATGGTCGAGCGTACGCTGGTGCGACCGCCACAGTCCCGCGTCGGTCCCCTGACGGAGGCCGAACGGAAGAAGGTCATGGACGTCAGCCCGGTCCGTGAGCTTTACGATGAGGATTTCGACCGTGAATCGGCCTACGAAATTCTGGCAGCGCGCGCCAAAAAGGCAGCCGACGCACAGGCCGAGGCACAGTCTCAGGCCGAGCAGCAGACGAGCGAGGCGAGCACCGGCGGCAGCCGCTGGACGCTGCCGGGCTTTGGCGACGACGATCAGGCGGCACCGGCCGGCAAGCAGGCGCGCCCGCGCAGCTCCGGCTACCAGCGCGAGACGGTCGTCGAAGCGGCGATGAAATCGGTCGCCCGCACAGTCGCGACCCAGGTCGGCCGCGCCCTGGTGCGCGGCATCCTAGGCAGCCTTAGCCGACGCTAACCAAGACCGGCCGACGCGGCCCATCCATTCCCACGCGCCCTGACCAAATCAGGGCGCGTCGTCATTTCTGGAACATCCGCATGGATGTGAAGGATTCAATCGGCGCCATCCTCAAGGACGGCGACAACGTCACCCTGATCAGAGACCTGAAAGGCAAGGGAACCGCGACGACGCTGAAGCGCGGGACGATGGTCAAGCGCATCCTCCCCCGATGAAGTCGAGTGCCGCGTCGAAAAGACCAAGGGTCGGGTGATGCGCACCGAATTTCTGAAGAAGGCTTAAGGCCCGCGCGGGATGCCGGAACGGCACGGCGAAAAGACTCGACGGCCCGCCGTGCCGATCAATGCCGTGTCTTGTCAATGCCGTGTGTTGGGGAGGGTGAAGCGCTCAAGCGGCGCCCGCTCACCGCAACGGCGGCCCGCTGGGTGGCGGCGTATTCGTCCGTCAACTCCAGCAGAGCCAAGGCGATCTCGTCCCAATGCCACCCTACCCGCTCGGCGAGATCCGTCAGCAGTTGGAACTCCTCGCGCAATGCGGTCGCGCATTCGAGCTCTCGCTGCGCAAGCGCGCAGGTTCTGGTTTTCGGCCTGGCGATCATCCTATTTTACCTCCTGCTCATCAACTCCTCAGCCCGAGCATAGGTTCCAGCATCTCCCAGTCGAAGCATAGGTTCCCGCGCCGCGGCAGGGGAACCAATCGGTCGCCGGACCGTTGGCTAGGGACAGGAGGTACTGTCATGAAGAAAATCATCCTAGCCGGTTTTGTGGCAAGCCTTGCCTTTTCCGGCGTCGCCCTGGCTCAGACCACGACAGTCATCGTTCCCGGCGAGGTCAAAACCTACGTCCTTCAGCAAACCAGCCCATCCGTGACCTATGACGGCACTGTCGTCGTGGGCGACCCCCTGCCCGACACGGTCGAGGTCTACCCGATCCCGCAGCAACCGACCTACGGCTATGTCGTCGTCAACCAGCAAAGGGTGCTGGTTGATCCGCAGAGCAGGCGGGTCATCGAGGTTCTGCAGTAGACCGGCACAACATGCCTGAAAAAAGAAGCCCGACGGAGACCGCCGGGCTTCTTTCAACAGGGGATCTGAGAGAACTCAATCTGAGAAACTCAGGCGACGGTCAGCTTGACGTCGATGTTGCCCTTGGTTGCATGGCTGTAGGGGCAAACGATATGCGCCTTCTGGACGAGATCTTCGAGCACGGCCTTGTCGACGCCCGGCGAAGAGATTTCGAGCGCAGCGTCGATGCCGAAGCCGGTGCCATCCTCGCGCGGACCGATGCCGACGGTTCCAGTCACCGTGGTGTCTTCCGGAAGCTTTACCTTCTCCTTGCCGGCCACGAATTTCAGCGCGCCGAGGAAGCAGGCCGAGTAGCCGGCTGCAAAGAGCTGCTCGGGATTGGTGCCGCGGGCGCCGTCGCCGCCAAGTTCCTTCGGAACGGTGAGCGTGACGTCGAGCACGCCGTCGGCGCTTTTGGCCTGGCCAGCGCGGCCACCGGTTGCGGATGCAGTGGTGCGGTAAAGAATGGGCATTGGCGGGGTCTCCTTTGCGTTTCCTGAGTGAATGCGATTTAGATAGCGCAAGATTCAATTGTACGCAAATTAATTTTGCAAATTGCATTTCGAGCGTCTTTTTGCGACAATGACGCATGGCGAACAAGGCGGCACATAGCGACACCATTCCCGAGGAAGCACTCGCGCTCGGCAAGCAGCTGTGTTTTGCGGTCTACTCTGCGGCGCATGCATTCAATCGCGCCTACAAGCCGCTGCTCGATCGTTTCGGCCTCACCTATCCCCAATATCTCGTGCTCCTGGCGCTCTGGCAACAGGACGAGATGACGGTCAAGCGGATCGGCGAGGAGATCGGTCTGGACTCAGGCACGTTGTCGCCGCTTCTCAAGCGCCTGGAGGCAGCTGGTTATGTCGGTCGCCAGCGCGACCCGAGCGACGAACGTCAGGTGATCGTGCGGCTGACGGACAAGGGCCAGGACCTGAAAAACGAGGCTTTCGGCATCCTGATCGGCATCAGCAAGGCCTCGGGATGCAGCCTGAAGCAAGCAGAAGATATTCGCGAGACGCTGCATCAGCTGACGCGGCAGCTCAATGCTGGCCCCGGCGAGGATTGACCGACCCGCCTTCCGCTCGACGCGGTGGGTGCTGTGCAGAAACGTGAGGGGCGGATATCCGCCCCTGCCCGTCATCAGATAACGAGGATCGGCGCCTTGCCGCGGACGCGATCGTAGAGATCCATGACATCCTGGTTGAGCATGCGCACGCAGCCCGACGAGACCGCCTTGCCGATCGACTTCCATTCCGGCGTGCCGTGAACACGGTAAAGCGTGTCCTGGCCGTTCTGGAAGATGTAGAGCGCGCGCGAACCAAGCGGATTGTTGAGGCCTGGGGCCATGCCGCCGTTCTGGGCCGAATAAGGCTTTAGCTGTGGCTGGCGGGCGACCATGCTGTCCGGCGGGGTCCAGCGCGGCCACTTCTGCTTCCACTGGATGACGCCGCGACCCGACCAGGCAAAACCCTCGCGACCGAGGCCGACGCCGTAACGCAGCGCCCGGCCACCCGGCTGGATCAGATAGAGGTAGCGGTCGCCGGTATCGACGACGATCGTGCCCGGTTGCTCGCCGAAGGGATCGCTGACCTCCTGGCGGTAGAAGCGCGCGTCGATCTGGCGATAGGGAATTTCCGGCACCTGATAGCCACTGTCGCTTACAGAGGCATAGATGTCCGAGACATAGAGGCCCTGCGGCGGAAGACCGGTTGGAACTGGCCCTGGGCCATCCTGCCTTTCATAGATGCCTTCGGCGCGCGGATCGGTAAACCGTCCCTCGACCGCTGGATTGCGGAACACCGGCGCCGTCTCATAGCGAAAGACATCCGTGTTCATCGACGAAGTGCAGCTCGCAAGACCGGCGGAGGCGAGCGCCACGCCGGACGAGCGAAGAAACTGGCGACGGGAGAAAAGGACTGAAGAGGACATCGAACTCTGGGGGCTTGAGTGCGGCATGAGGAGTGCTGCATGAATTTGCTTAACGAAATGCTACGCACAGCCCCCACGGATTGGGGCGATGCTTGCATTTACGGCTGGAACGAAGCTTGCGTCGAGAGGGTGGCAGGGCTCAAACGCTGTGGATACTGAACCGCGGCTGCAGCATCAGCGCCTCGAAATCCGGAGCCGAGAGCGGCCGGCTGAAGAAGTAGCCCTGAATTTCGTCGCAACCGCTCTGGCGCAGGAATTCCACCTGGGCCTGGTTTTCCACACCCTCGGCAATGACACGAAGGCCGAGGTTCCGCGCAAGCGAAATGATCGCGGCGGTGATCGCGTTGTCGTCGAGATCCGTCGGAATGTCGGCGACGAAGGACCGGTCGATCTTCAGTCGGCGCACCGGGAAGCGCTTGAGCGCGCTCAAGCTCGAATAGCCGGTGCCGAAATCATCGATCGCCAGGTGCACCCCGATCGCCTGCAGCTCGTGCATGGTGGCGATCGCGCCAGGGACATCCTGCATGATCAGGCTCTCGGTCAGTTCCAGTTCGAGGCAGAACGGGTCAAGCCCGGTCTCTGCGAGAATTGCCGCGACATGGGCGGCCCAGTTGCGCTCACGGAACTGGCGCGCCGAAACGTTGACACTGATGATCAGCGGCGGCAGGCCGGCATCCTGCCAGGCCCTGGCCTGGCGGCAGGCCGCGCGCAGCACCCAGTCGCCGATCGGCACGATCAGCCCGGTTTCTTCGGCGAGCGGAATGAACGCCGCCGGCGAGACCGTGCCGCGTTCGGGGTGGCGCCAGCGCAGCAAGGCTTCGGCCGCGAAAACGCGGCCAGTCGCCAGATTCATCTGCGGCTGGAACTGCAGGAAGAACTCTTGCCGCGCGAGCGCCTGGCGCAGCTCCTCCTGCTGCTTGAGCTTCTCATGCGCCTTGGCGGCCATCTCTTCGGTGAAGACCTGCAGGTTGTTGCGGCCGAGCTCCTTGGCCCGGTACATCGCCATGTCGGCATTGGCGAGCAGTTCGCCGACCGTCTTGCCCTGATTGGGAAAACAGGCGACCCCCATGCTGCAGGTGACCTGCAGGCTGCGGCCCTCGATCTGCATCGGCGCGGCGATCGCTCGCCGGATATCCTCGAGCCGAGCCAGCACGATATCGCGCTCGCAGGGAAGCCCGTTCAAAAGCAGGATGAATTCATCGCCGCCGACCCGCACGACCATGTCGGACTTGCGCACCGAAGCGCGCATGCGCGAGGCCGTGACCTTCAAGAGTTCGTCGCCGGCGGCGTGGCCGAGCGTATCGTTGACCAGCTTGAAATTGTCGAGATCGAGGAAGGCGAGCACCGCCCACTGGCCGCTGCCGCGCAGGGCTTCCAGCGCCTCGGCGACCTGTTCCTCGAACTGTGCGCGGTTGGGCAGACCGGTCAGCGCGTCGTGGTGCGCCATGAAGCTGATGCGATCTTCCGCCTGCTTGCGCTCGATCGCGATGCCGGCGAGATGCGCCGCCATGGCGATCAGTTCCTTTTGTCCGTCGTCGGGCACGCCGACGACATCTGAATAGAGCGCGAAGGTGCCGAGCACCTTGCGCTCACGCGAATGGATCGGGGTCGACCAACAGGAGCGGAAGCCGTAGGGAAGCACCAGCTCGCGATAATCGTCCCAGAGCGGATCGACCTGAATATCCGAGACGATCACCTGCTCGCCGCGCCAGGCGGCCGTGCCGCAGGAGCCCATGCGCGGGCCGATCTCGACGCCGTGGATGGTCGCACAATAGGCCTCGTCGAGGCTTGGCGCAGCGCCGTGGAAGAGATAGCGGCCATCGGGCGACAGCAGCAGCACCGAGCCCTTGATGCCCGGCATCAAGGCTTCGATCAACAGGATCATGTCGCGGAAGAAGGCGTCGAGCGGCCGGCCGTTGGCGATCATCTCAAGCAGGCGCGCCTGCCCTTCGAGCAGCCGCTCGGCCGCCTTGCGGTCGGAGATGTCACGCGAAACGCCGACGATGCCGACGATCTTGCCGCTCTTGTTGCGCAGCGGCACCTTGGAGGTCATCAGCCAGCGATCGCGGCCCTTGCTGACGATGGCCCGTTCCTCGATGCCGAAGATCGGCTCGCCGGTTTCGATGACGCGACGCTCGATGTCGGCAATCGCCTTGGCCATCTGCGGCGGATGGAGATCGAAATCGGTCTTGCCGACGATATCCTTCATGGCTTCGAGCCCGTTGTCGGCAACCGTCACCTGATTGGCGATCAGGAACCGCCCCTCCACATCCTTGGCGTAGATGTAGTCCGGCACATGGTTGATGATCGTCTCCAACCAGTAGTGGCGATCGGCGATATCGGGTTCGCTCGGAAAGATGCGCGCGACCTCCTCGGCCAGCCGATTGCTGGCGTCGATCAGGCGGCGCGTTTCCGCGTTGCCGCCGGCATTGAGAGCGGCATATCGCGGATTGCGGGACGTGTTCTTCGCCAAGCAAGGCCTCCCGACGCTCTTCGCCGCGTCGCTGGTCGATCTTTCCCCACTTCACGTTAGACGAGCAAGAGTTAGCTCTTCCTAAAGAACTGTAGAAAAATCGTGTAGAGGTTGCAACGGTCAAGTTGCAAGAGGCGATAGAAGGGGTGGACGACGCCACCCCTTAATGTCCGCTCAGGACAACCGCCGACGTACCGGTGCAACGCGCATCAGCAATTGATCGACGATCACCATGACGACGATCGCGATGCCCGTCAACGGAAACGCCAGCCCGAAGACAATGGCCATGAGCCACAAGCCCACATAGACGCTGCGCCGCGGCGGCATCGGGGGCACGCCGATGCGTCCCGCCGGGCGCCGCTTCCACCACATGATGACGGCGGAAAGGGAAACGAGCACGATAGAAATGCAGGCGGCCAGCATCAGGAGCTGGTTGACGCGCCCCCATTCCTGCCCCTTGTGCACGTTGATGCTCCATTCGATGGCCTTGCCGAACGCCGGGTAATCGCCAAAGGAAATGTCGACGAGCGGCTTGCCGGAATATTGATCGATATGGATCGTGCGCTCCCGCGCAAGGTCGGCGGGAAAGATGGCGGCCGTATAGACGGCAGTCTCGTCGAGCGGGATCGCGAGCTCGTAGCCGGGCAGCATGCCCTCAGCATCCGCGATCGCGACGGCGCGATCGATCCCGACCGGCTCGCCCGCGCCACCGCTGGACGCCGGAACCGGCGCGTTTTCCATCAGCCAATTGGCCCTGGGCAACACGTCGGTCGACACCTTGCTGGAGGTCGGGACCTCATCCCAAAGCGCTGCCGGATAGCCGAGCCCCATCGCCGTCAGCTTGCCGTTGACCGTTGCACCCCAATAGCCGGACCACAGAAGCCCGGAGAAGGCAAGAAAGACGATCAGCAGGCCGGCGCCGATACCGGTCACCGCATGGAGATCGCGCCAGAACACCCGGCGTGCCGGCGTGCCGCGCACGGTCAACACACCGCCGGTCTGCTGGCGCGGCCACCAGAGATAGATGCCGGTGAAAACCAACAGGATGGCAAAGCCCGCAACGATCTCGATGATTGTTTCGACCGACTTGCCGAAATAGTCGAGGCTGTGCAGGTCCTCAACCACCTGGTTGAACTCCTCCGATGGCGCGACCCGGTCGAGGATCGCGCCGGTGTAGGGATCGACGAAGACCAGCATGCGCGCCTTGCCGATGCCGACGGTGACGCGTGCGGAGCGATCCGCGCCGGCCGGCGTGCGATAGGAGACGGCAGCGCTGCCCGGCACGGACTCCACCGCCGTCGCGACGATCGCCGAGGGCGACATCCGTTCGGCGCCCACTGGCACGACGTTGCGGTAGGCAAAGACGGTATCGTCGATCTCGTCGTTGAACAGATAAAGCCCCCCGGTCAGCGCCAGGCTGATCATGAAGGGGATGACGAGCAGGCCGGCAAAGAAGTGCCAGCGCCAGATGGCACGGTAGAGCGAGATGCCGCGCTCTGTGGCCGCGGGGCTGTCCACGGCATTGGTGAAGGATGCGGTTGTCATGGTTTTCTCCGGGAAGGACCGTTTGCACGGCTTCGCCTCTTGGTGATCGGGACGACCGCCGATCACGGCAATGCGCGTCGAAGATGGACGCCCCAAGGCCAATCAGCTGTCGTTCAAGCGCGTATCAGGCGGAGAAAACCGTTGGTGGCGCCCTTGGCCCTGCTCCGGTTAAGAGCACCGAGCGAACGAAACCGAAATCGCCAGCTGGAACGGAAAGCGGGCGCGCGCGGGCTTGCGACGGCAAGACGATCGGGTAAGGCGCCGGTAGGTCGGCGGGCGCAACCAGGCAGCAGGACTGGCAGCCGTGGCCCTTCGTGCCACCTTTTCCATCGGGATCGTCGTGGACAGAGAGGCAAAGATCGGCAAGGCTGCCATCCGGGAGGACGTAGGCGATAGCATCCGGCGACCGCGGCATGGCGGCGGCCGGTTGCTGGATCAAGGCCGAAACGACGAGAACCAGCGCGCAAAGCATGCGCGCCGCCAAGTTCGTCAACCGATCCCCTAAAAGCCCTGCCAAATGCATCCCCAAATCGACGGGTGACAGCTAAAGATCTGCGACCGCAAACGCAAGTCGGCAAAGCGCCGCACGGACCATCAAAAGATTTCATGTGTGCTATCAGCGCCGCCCGCTTCCGTCACTCCCGATGCTTGCCTAAGACAGGCGACAACGCAGGACGGGAGGAACACGGCATGCTGACGATCTATGGGGTTTATCGCTCGCGCGCATCGCGCAATTACTGGATGGCGCGAGAACTCGGCATCCCTTTCCAATCGGTACCGGTCATCCAGGCACGCCGCGTCGCCGATCCGTTGGCTGCTGATGCGCCGATCAACACCAAGTCGCTCGCCTTCCTCGCCGTCAATCCGATGGGGCTGATCCCGGCGATCGAGGATGATGGCGTGGTGCTGACGGAATCGCTTGCCAACAATCTCTATCTCGCGCGCAAGTATGGCGGCCCACTGGCGCCTGCCGATATCGCCGAGGAAGGCTTGATCGGCAACTGGACGATGTGGGCGGCGACCGAGGTCGAGCCGCACACCGTAGAGATCATCCTGACCTACGACTGCGGCGCCGAGAACACGGATGAAGGCAAGGCGATGATCGCCAGATGCGTGACGTCGCTCGACAAGGTCTTTGCCCGCATGGAAAGCCACCTCGACGGACGCGACTATCTCGTCGGCGATCGCTTCACCGTCGCCGACCTCAATCTTGCGGAGGTCTTCCGCTACGCCATGAGCCAGACGCAGCTGTTCGACAAGCATCCGCGGGTTTCGGCCTGGCTTGCCCGTTGCCATGCCCGCCCGGCCTTCAAGGCGATGATGGAAGAACGCCTGAAAGAACTGGCGGACTGAGCGGTCAATAAGGGGGGCCTCCCTCCGATCAGCCCATGGTCGCCGCGTCGAAGCGAACGCGCGGCGCCTTGATGTCGAGCAGGCGCATGCCCTCCTCCACCTCATCACGAACCCAGCGCTTGAACGCCTTGGCGGCCTTGCTTTCGCGCCGTGACGGCGCGCTGACGAAGTAGTGGCCGAAGCCCGTCGGCACCCGGATGCCGAACGGTACCACAAGGCTGCCCTGCGCGATTGCAAAGCCGGCGAGTGTCTGCCAGGCGAGCATCACCCCCTGGCCGGAGATCGCGGCATCGAGCACCAGCGACGCCTCATTGAAGGTGTGGCGCACGTTCACTTCCGCGCCCGAGAGCCCGACTTCGCGGAGCCACACCTCCCAGCTGAACATCGAATGGCCGTCGATAACAGCGGGCAGTTTTAGAATATCTGCAGGCTTCCGAAGCCCTTCGGCCATGGCCGGCGAACAGACCGGAAAAACCTCCTGCTGCAACAGCGGCTCGGATTTCACGCCCGGCCACTCGCCCGTACCAACGCGAATGCCGACATCCACATCCGACGTGTCGAGATTGACGAGCTTTGTCGTCGCGTCGATGCGCAGGCGAATGTCGGGATGCCGTTCGGCAAAACGGTTGAGCCGATAGACCAGCCAGCGGGCGGCAAAGACCGGCGCGACCGAGATGGTCAGCACCGACTCGTCGCGGCGGCGCGCTGAAGCCACGGCCTCTGCCAGCTCGTGAAAGGCGTTGCTGATGCGCGCGAGGAAGCGCTCGCCGAAATCGGTGGGCACGAGGCCGCGCGGGGTGCGCTCGAACAACACGCGGCCGAGCTGGGCCTCCGCCTTGGCAATCTGCTGGCTGACGGCGCCAGGGGTCACGCCCAATTCGTCCGCCGCGGCGGCCAGCGATCCCAGCCTGCCGGCAGCCTCGACGGCGCGCAGCCCGTTCAAATGTACCGTGTTCAGATCTCTCATATAGTTTTTCTAAACACGATCTCTGCCATTCTCAATTGAAAAGGTGACAGGACAGGCGGATCATCCAAGCATCGAAAGGATGGTCCGCCATGTTTAGGCTTCTCTCGAAACTGACGCCGCTCAAAACATCCGACGACCGAAAGGACGATGCGCCGCTCGCCTGGGCGCGCGATCCGCTGCAGCATCCGGATCTCGAACGGATGGATGGGCGCGAACTCGGTGACCTGCCCTTCCCGGGCTGGCCGTGGCCACGCACGGCGGAGTGCACCGGCAGCCGCCTCTAGGACCTGCGGCTTTGAAGCTGCACTATGATATGCTGGCCGGATGAGCGACGATCTCGAGCGCAACTTCATCCGTGTCGTCAGGCTGGCGGAGGCCGCAGGCCTGCCCGAAGTGACGATCGGCACGTCCTACGGTACGCCGGCGCTGCTGGTGAAAGACAAGAGTTTTGTGCGCATGAAGGATGGCGAGACGCTGGTCGTCATGTGCGCGCTCGAAGAAAAGGAAATGCTGCTGGAGCTCGACCCGGGGCTCTACTTTCAAACGGATCACTACAAGGGCTGGCCCGCTATGCTGGTGCGGCTTTCGGAAATCGACAACCAAAGCCTAACCGGGCGGCTGGTTGCCGCCTGGCGCGAGAAGGCGCCAAGGCGGCTCGCCGCGAGCTTCCTCGAGCCAGGTCAGGCTCCGCCGCCGACCTTGTAGACCAGGCAGACCTTGCCACCATCCAGTCGCTTCACGTTATCGAGCTGCACATGATGGCGCTCCGCCACGGTGTCGAACAGCGCCTTGCCCTTGCCGACCACGAGCGGGTGGATGGTGAGACGCAGTTCGGCGATCAGGCCGTGGTCCATCAGGCTCGACACCGTGCGCGCGCCGCCGACGACATAGATAGTGCGGCCCGGCGCCTGCCTGAGCGTCTCGATTTCGGAGACGTCGCGCACGATCCTGGCGTTTTCCCATTCGACGTCGGAACAGGTTTTCGAGAGGACATAATGCGGCGTGCCAAGCGCAAAGTCCGCATATTCGATTTCTTCGGGCGTCGGCAACTGGCCGGTGAACTCCAGCGGCGCATGCGGGTCGCGCTTGATCGCGCTCCAATACTGCTCGTAGCCCGAATACATGCCGTTCCCCAGGACGCAGGCGTCGATCTCGGGCAGGAGGTCGAACGTATCCGACCAGGAATCGACCCAGTCCGTATAGCCATCCGGCCCGTCGATCAGACCGTCGATGGACATCTGCATGCCTGCAACCACCTTGCGCATCGTCATTGTCTCCCTGTTGGCGTTACACGCCAAGGACGCGCGGCAGACGGGAAGCCCGACATCCCAGGCAAAATAATCCTGGCTACGCGGGGACTTCGCCGAACGGACGGCTCTTCCATTTCCAAGCCGGCGCCTATACCGGTTAAGCGAACAGCCGGACAGGTATTTCCATGATCGTTCGCAACCGCCCCACCCTTTTGAAACTCTTCTTCATCCTCCGGGGTTCGGTCATCCAGCGGATTTTTCCGCAAGTGCTGTTCGTCTTTGCGCTCTCCGCTTTCGTCGTCTGGGCGCACCGCGTCGATCCCGGCCTGGTGCCGAGCGTCAGCAGCGGCCCCTTCGCGTTGCTCGGCATCGCGCTCTCCGTGTTTCTCGGCTTCCGCAACAATGCCTGCTACGACCGCTGGTGGGAGGCGCGGAAGGACTGGGGACAGTTGATCTTCACCGCACGCGACCTCGCCCGCCAGACGCTGATCCTTGCCGGAACCGAGCGGCAGCGCCTGCTCGACATCACGATCGCCTTTGGCCACGCGCTGGTCTGCCATCTGCGGCCGGGAAGCGATGTCGGTAGACCGCTAGCGCGGCTGCCGACAGATCTCGTTGCCGGCTACAAGGCAAGCCGCAACGGACCGGACTTTCTTCTGCGCGAAATGGGCGGCATTCTCGCCGGACTGCACGGAACCGGCACGATCAGCGACTTTCAGTGGGCGCAGCTGGATGGCACGCTCGGCAAGATGTCGGCCATGCTTGCGGCCTGCGAGCGGATCCGCAACACCCCCGTGCCGTTCGGCTATACGCTGCTCCTGCACCGCACCGCCTATCTCTTCTGCTTTCTGCTGCCCTTCGGCTTTGCCGATGCGCTCGGCTGGGCGACGCCCTTCGTCACCGCGCTTGTCGCATACACCTTCTTCGGCCTCGACGCGCTCGGCGACGAGCTGGAGGAGCCGTTCGGCGTGTTGCCGAACGACTTGCCGATCGTTGCGCTTGCCGAGACCATCGAAATCAACCTGCGCGAAGCGCTGGGCGAGACCAACCTTCCGCCTCTGCCGCAGCCGAAGAACTACATCCTGATGTAGCCGCAACTGCCGAGGCGTCAGACCTTCAGCATCGCCAGCACCCGGGCGACGGCTGGACGTGCGGTCATGCGGTTGCGGTGATCGACGATTTTTGGGAAGCGCGCGGGATCCACACCGTCCGGCTCGATCCAGCCGGCGACGGTGAAGAGATAGGGATCGGCGATCGAATAGCTGTCGCCAAAAACGAACGGCCCTTCGAACATCTTGCTTTCGATCAGTTCGTAGCAGGCGGTCATGTTGGAGGCGACCTTGGCCTTCATCGCCTCATGCGCGGCCGGATCGTCGGCCCAGCGTGCGCCACGGCGGCCATGGGCGTGGGCAATATGCACCGTCGAGCAGAGGTAATTCAGAAACGACTGCAACTGCGCGAAGGCGAAGGCGTCGTTCGCCGGAGCGAGCTTCGCAGCTGAAAAGGCCTGCGCGATGTAGGTCAGGATCGCCGGCGTTTCGGTGATGACGCCCCTGTCGGTCACGAGCGCTGGGACCCGCGCCTTCGGGTTCACCGCGAGATAGTCGGGCTTGGTCTGCTCGGCTGTCGAAAAATCGACACGGCGCGCCTCGTATTCGGCGCCCGCTTCTTCCAGCGCGATATGCGAAGCCAGTGAACAGGTTGCGGGGGCGTAGAACAGTTTCAACACTTTGAGCTCTCCTCTGCGATCATGCGGACCGGTTGACGTGATGTCGATGGACCGAACCGGCTCTGTCAATTCCATGGATAGAAGCGGCATGCGCGCGGAGAACCGCACGCTTCCTGCCGTGTCGCTCCAAAGCAAAGACCGGCTGCAGAAGAAAGGAAGTCACCCCAATTGACAAGCAGAAGTGGCAAGGCGCCACAGATCGCTGCCGTCCGCCGTCGGTTAGGGGTGCCCGGCAGGCTACAACTGCCGGGCCTGCACGTTCACGCGACCAGCGGCTCGCTGCAGCCGGGTACGTCCTCCAGGCGATAATAGACGGGAATGCCGCGCTCGCGGGCAATGCGCACGTCGTTATCGGCCCCCTTGCTGTCGCCCGGCAGGCGCAGAACGGCCTCGCAAAGCGCCAGCAACCGGCCCGCCACAGGATGAAAAATCTCCTCATAGAGATCGTCGCCGATCCGCGCGCCGCCAGCCGCATGCCAGACCGGCAGCGCCACCCACTCGCCGATCATCGGCACGTGGCCTGCCTTGAACAGCGCATAGGACGGCTCTTCCAGCCGCTTCAGGTTGGCGGCCATTTTCGCCGGGTCGTCCCCGGTTCCCGAACGATAGGGGCCTGCGATCAAGATCAGCATTTTTCTCTCCCGAGATGCTATGAACGATCCAGATTATTCTGGAATAATCGTGATATTTCGTGCAATATCGTGAAGAGTCAAGGAGACATTTCATGCTGACGATACAGAGGCGGGCTTTGATTTCGGCGCGGCTGGCGCGAGATGGCGAGGTCGTCGCCAAGCGCATGGCTGACGAGTTGAACCTGTCCGAGGACACGATCCGGCGCGATCTGCGCGAAATGGCGGCGGAGGGACTGCTGAAGCGCGTGCACGGCGGCGCGCTGCCTCTGGTGCCGCCGCTGCCCAACTTTGCGGCGCGTCAGGAGATCGCCGGCGACGTCAAACGCCGGCTCGGACAAAAGGCGGCTGCGATGATCGAAGCCGGTCAGACAATCTTTCTCGATGGCGGCACGAGCAATGCAGAGATTGCCCGGGCGCTGCCGCGCGACATGCGGCTGACCGTCGTCACCCACAGCCCGACGATCGCCGCCGAACTCGAGCGCCACGAAGCGGAGGTTATCCTGATCGGCGGGCGGCTCTACAAGCATTCGATGGTCGCGACGGGAGCAGCAGCGCTTGCGGCGATTGCCGGCATCCGAGCCGACCTGTTCTTCCTCGGCGTCACCGCCATTCACCCGGCCCACGGTGTTTCAACCGGCGACTTCGAGGAGGCGGCCGTCAAGCGGGCGATCCTCGGCCAGGTCGCGGAAACCTACGTGCTCGCAACGGTGGAAAAATTCGATGCGGTCTCGCCGCACCACGTGGCCGCGATCCCTGAGCTCTCGGGCTTCATCGTTCCCAACGAGATCAGCGACGACATGCTCGCCCCTTATGACGGCACGGACATTGCGATCATCGGCGCTTGATGGCGCACTGCGCCGACAGCGGAACGTCGGGAAAGTGAGCGGGCCGAGACGGCCCGCCACAGTTCAGGCGGCGAAAGCGTCGGTCACTCGGACGTCGCCGACATGGATGCCGTTCCAGTTGTGCATGGAATGGTTGGCCTGCGCCATCAGCGCCGCGTGCAGCTCGGGCTCGTCCCTGAAGAAGCGGGCAAGCGTTGCCGCGACGATGGCTTCGGCAGCCCGGGTCGTACCATCTTCGCACTTCAAAGCGATCGCGATGCCTTTTTCCGGAATGGCGGCGCAGAACACACCTTCCGCCCCGGTCTTGGCAAAGATGCGGCCGGGCGCCGTCTTCATCAGCCGCGTGCAGGCGCGCTTGGTGCCAGCAACGAAAAAGGGCTCGGCCATGCAGGCCTCGATCAGCCGCCGCGAGACGCGGGCGCGCTCGGCTTCAAGGCCGACGCCGGTCGCCATCTTCGCGAAACCGTGTGCGAGCCCCTTCAGCGGCACCGCATAGGTCGGGATCGAGCAGCCGTCGACGCCGCAATTGTCCTTGGCAAGGATCGCGCCCGTCAGGCTTTCCATAGCGCCGCGGATTTCGCGCTGCAGCGGATGGTCGTAGCCGACATAACCCTTCACCTCCGTGCCCGAATGGCAGCAGGCACAGATGAAGCCGGAATGTTTGCCGGAGCAATTGTTGTGCAGCGCCGTCGCCGCTTCCAGGCTGCGGGCCTGGCCGATCAGGGTCTTCTGGTCGGACGACCAATGGGCGCCGCATTCGAGCGCCGAGACATCGCGGCCGGCGGCGGCCAGCATCTTGGCGGCCAGTTCCACATGTTCCGGCTCACCGGAATGGGACGAACAGGCAAGCGCCAGTTCCCGGTTGCCGAAGCCGAAGGCGTCGGCCGCGCCGCTTTCCATCAGCGGCAGCGCCTGCATCGCCTTGCAGGCCGAGCGCGGGAAGACGGCGCTGTCGGTTTCGCCCAGCGAGAAGACGGTCCGGCCGTCGCCGTCGACGGCAATGACCACGCCGCGGTGGCGGCTTTCGACGAGGTTTCCGCGGGTAACTTCGACGAGAACGGGATTTGACATGCCTTGCCCTCAAATATCCGAAATTGCTCCGTGCATTTAGCAGGATTTTACCGGCAAGAAACGGAGTTTTCATGAAATTCGCCCGCAGGCTGGCCGCTGCTTTTCTCGTCATCTACCTGCTGCCGGCGTTGGCCTCGGCCGGCTGGTGGTACATGCAGGACCGGCCGCAAAGCTGGCGCGACGCCGATTGGTCCTCAGCCGGGATCCTGCCGAAGGCAACGGAAAGCGCAGACGCGGCGATCTACGTGTTCTCGGCGACCACGGGCGGCATGAAGGGTGCTGTCGCGAGCCACGCCTGGATCGTGACCAAGAATGAGGGCGCTGCCACTTACGATCGCTACGACAAGGTCGGCTGGGGCAAACCGATCCGCAAGAACGGCTATCCGGCGGATGCACGCTGGTACTCGAATGAGCCGCGGCTGGTCGTCTCGGTGACCGGCGCTGACGCCACGCGGCTGATCCCGAAGATCGAGGCGGCGATCGCCAGCTACCCTTACGCTTCGCCTGGCGGCTACCGGATCTGGCCCGGCCCGAACTCCAACACCTTCGTCGCCCACGTGCTGCGAACCGTACCGGAACTCGGCGCCGTGCTACCGCCGGACGCAGTCGGCCGCGACTATCTGCCGGAGGGAAAGCTGTTCCAGATCGATGCCGACGGGCGCGACCTGCACGCGACGTTCTATGGCCTGGCCGGTATCTCGGCGGGTGTTCGCAGCGGCCTCGAGCTGCATTTCTTCGGCCTTGTCGCCGGTTTCGACTTCGCCAATCCCGGCATCAAGGTTCCGGCGATCGGACGCATCGGCATATGATGGTCCAGGCTTGACGGGCCATCGCTTAGGTTGAGCGCCGGTGGTTTGCATTGCATGGTGCGCCGGTCGAATCAGGAGGACGCGCCCGCATGCATGAAATACCGATCAGGAGCTTTGCTGTTTCGGTTGTCGTTCTCCGCCCGGCTGGGAGCACCTTCGAGGTTCTCCTTCTCAAGCGCACCGGAACACTTGCGGGAACCTGGTGCCAAGTCGCCGGCGCGATCGAAGCGAATGAAACGGCCTGGCAGGCGGGCCTGCGCGAAGTCGAGGAGGAAACGGGCCTGCGGCCCGACCGTTTCTATTCCGCCGACATCTGCGAGCAGTTTTACGAGGCCGACTGCAATGCCATCAGCCTGCTGCCCGTCTTCGTCGGCTTTGCAGCCAAGGGCGCCACGGTCCGGCTCAATGCCGAACACAGCGCGTTTCGCTGGGTGAGCTTTGACGAAGCGCTCCGCATGGTGCCCTTTGCCGGGCAAAGGAAAGTGCTGAAGCATATCCGGGACGAGTTCGTCGACAACGAACCGAACCCTTGGCTGCTGATCCAGGAAACGGCGCCGGTCGGATCGGCCGGTTAGGCGAGGCTTGATGCTGAGCCAAGTGCTAAAAATGGAAAAGGGCCGCGCGAGGCGACCCTTCCATGAGTTTTGGCCGTATGACTGGCCCGGGCTTTCAGACCCGAAGGAAGGCGGGGATTATGCCGAGGGCTGCCTCGACACCTTCACCTCTTCCATGCCCTTCACCAAGACCGAAATCTCATTAGACATTGGACCACCTTCCTTTCTGTTCGTTGCTGATGATTTGAAGGTAAGCGATCCATCAGCGATTACAAGGGCGACGATGGTCGAAGATCGTTTTCCTCTTCGCCGCCGATCACAGGCCTGACGATCGTTCCGATCACAGGGACATGATGATCTTGCCGACATGGTCGCCCTGCTCCATCTGGCGATGGCCGTCGGCGACCGCGCTGAAAGGCAGGACGGAATGGATGACCGGCGCGACCTTGCCCGTTTCCAGCAGCGGCCAGACCTTCTCAACCAGACCGTCGCGGATCGCCTGCTTTTCCGCCGCCGTGCGCGGACGTAAGGCCGAGCCCATGACATGCAGCCGCTTGGTCAGGATCGGCGCGATGTTCGCCCCTTCAACCTTGGCGCCGCCGAGGAAGGCGATGATCGACAGACGGCCGTCCTTGGCGAGCGAACCGATGTTGCGGTCGAAATAGCGGCCGCCGACCATGTCGAGAATGACATCGACGCCACGCCCGCCGGTCTCTTCGAGAACGACCGTCTTGAAGTCCTCGTCGCGATAGTTGATCGCCCGCTTGGCGCCGAGCGCTTCGCAGGCGCGGCATTTCTCGGTGCTGCCGGCAGTGACGAAGACCTCGGCGCCGAAGGCCTTGGCGAGCTGGATCGCCGTCGTGCCGATGCCGCTGGAGCCGCCATGGATGAGGATGGTTTCGCCCGCTTTCAGCCCGGCCATATCGAAGACATTGGCCCAGACGGTGAAGAAGGTTTCCGGCAGGGCGGCCGCCTTCACGGCGTCATAACCCCTAGGCCAGGCGAGCGCCTGGGTCGCGGGCACCGCCGTATATTCCGCATAGCCGCCGCCATTGGCGAGCGCGCAGACCTTGTCGCCGATCCGGAAGCCTTGAGCCCCCTCGCCGAGCGCCACGACTTCGCCCGCCACTTCCAGGCCGAGGATCGGGCTTGCGCCCGGCGGTGGCGGATAGTCGCCCTTGCGCTGCAAAACGTCGGGACGGTTGATGCCCGCCGCCTCCACCCGAACGAGGATGTCGCCCGGCTTGAGCTCTGGCAACGGCCCCTTCGCGAGCACCATGTTCTCAGGCCCGCCCGGGGCTGGAAGGTCGACGAATTGCATTTCCAATGGAAGAGACATGGCACTACCTCGCGAATTCTCAAGGCGCATAGGTAGCGCCGGAAACGCGAGGCGAAAAGGCTGATTGTCGAACGACCGGTCGTCGAAAGCGAAGCTCAGCCGCCGAGTGCATCCATGACAAGACCGGTATCGCTCGCCTTGGCGCGCGACTTGATCTCGGCGATGCGGGCGCTGACGGCCTGGGCGTCGGAGAAAACAAAGCCTTCGGGCAGCCCCAGGACGGCAATCGAGCAGCGCATCAGCGGAAAATCCTTCGCCGAGCCGTCACGGCCGTAGCCGCTGATGCGGCCCTCCGCCTGATGCTCCGGCGAATAGAGCTGGCCTACGTCGGAGCGGAAATCGTCGAGCAGGCGGTTCAGCACCGCTTCCAGCTCCTCGACCGAACAGCCGTTGACACCGACGAAGAAGTCGTCGCCGCCGACATGACCGAGGAATTTCTCCTCGCCGATGAAATGGCGGCGCAGCAGGGCGGCAAAGAGCGTGATCGCGAGATCGCCCTTCTGGAAACCGTAGGTATCGTTGAAGGGCTTGAAGTCGTCGAAATCGCAATAGCAGAAGTAACGCGCATGATCGCCGTCGAGGATCGCGTCCTGGACATAGTCGCGGATGGCGCGGTTGCCGGGCAGACCCGTCAGCGGATTCTGCTCCTGCGCCATCTTCAATTGTTTTTCGTTGATAATCTTCAAAAGCGACGAGGCCGAGAGCGTGCCGGCGTAGCGCATGTTCTCCGTCAGGATCAGGCAATCGCTGCCGTCCATTCCGGCGAAGATCTTCAGCATTTCATCCGCTGGCGTGTCGAGATCGGCGATCGGCGCCGGGCTGGCGAAGTGCGAAATCCGCCGCTGGTAGATCCGGTTCTTCAGGAGATCGCGGCCGAAAGGGTGATAGATCAACTCCTTGACGTGATACTCGTGCAGGATGCCGCGCGGCTCGCCATTGGCGTTCAGGACTGGGAAGAATCCCTGGCGCGGATTGCGCCGGAAGAGATCGAAGACGGAATCGAGTTCGTCACTTTCGCGAACGGTCGGCAGTTGCTCGATCTGCTTGCGGATCAGGATGCCGTCCAGCGTCGACGAGGACCGCCGGCTGGCGACGCTCTGGTCGAGATGCGGATAGGCAGGCAGAAGTTCGCTCAGATGCGTCGTCGGCCGGGCGACGTAATAACCCTGCACCAGATCGCAACCGAGGTCGCGACAGGTCAGAAACTCCGCCTCCGTCTCCACGCCTTCGGCAATCACCCGCGTGCCGAGCACATGGGCGGTGTTGACCGTGTGGCGGACGAGATGGCGCTTGCGGGCATCGGCCTCGATGCCCGAGACGAAGTGTCTGTCGATCTTCACATAGTCGACCGGCTGGTCGCAGAGCAGCTTCAGCCCGTTGAAGCCGGCGCCGAAATCGTCAATCGCCAGCTTGAAACCGGCAAGCCGGAGATCACGCACGAGGGCCGAGAAATCCGGCATCTTGCCGCCATCGAAGCGCTCGGAAAGCTCGAAACAGAGTGACGACGGGGCGATATTGGCGCGCTTCAAGTGGTTGACGAGGCGTTCGACGATGTCGCCTTCACCGCCAACGAGGCGTGAGTCGAAGTTGAGGAACAGCGTGCGGGCGGAATGATCGGGCAGCGTTGCAAAGCCGGCGACGGCGCGGCTGTTGATCATGTGTTCGAGCGCCAGCAGCTGCCCTTCTTCTTCCGCCTTGTCGAGCAGCTCCAGCGGCGAGGCAAAGCCAAGTTTCTGAAAGCCGCGCATCAGGGATTCGTAGCCGAAGACGGTGCCGGTCGCCGCTTCTGCGATCGGCTGGAAGGCGGTTTCGATCACCAACTTGGCGAGCGTTACGATCTGGTCGTCGCCAAACCGGCGCAACGAGAGAATTTCGGCGGGGGCGGCGGACATGCCGGGCTCCAGAAATATGGGACGGACGGTCGAACGCCGGCAGCATGGCCAGCAAGCGTCAACGAAGTCTTTCCCCATTATGAAGCTTTGATGAAAGCTATGTGACAGCCGCAACTGCGTCAATCAGATGCAAACACTCTAATGAAATCAGTAGTTTCATGAGCAAGTCCTGCGATCGGTCGGCGTCTGCCCCATCCTGACCGTCGCGCCAGGATGGTTCAGACGAGAACGAGCAATGTCAGGTATCCGGCACCGATGACCAGGCAGAGCGGACCGTAGATGCGACGGTCGAGCGTCACGAAGGGCTCCGTGCCGTGGCGTTGGTGGAACGCGGTGGTGAAGGCCAGGAGGCCACGGGCGACGAAGATGGCGGCAAGCCCCGCAAGGCCGCCATGGCCGAGGATCGGCGGCAAAAGCCCTGCAAAGACGGGCGTCACGGACAATGGCAGGAGCGCCGCCGCAAAGAGGAGTACGACGACGACCAGCGTCAGCCAGACCGGCGGCATCGCCGACCGGTGCTTCGTGCCGACCACCGTGCGGACAAGCGTTTCTTCGTCGTCACAGGGCCAAAGTCCGCCGAACGCCCAGTAGGCATGCAGCCCGGCGATACCGGAAAGAACGAGGAAAAGCAGGATCGCGATTGCCGCCAACATGATGGGTTCCTTGCTTGCCTGTGGGCGGACCGCCTCAAGCGGTTACGGTTGACGGAGACCCTTTGCCCGACCGCACGCCGATCGCCGCGAGCGCGGCCATGAGGAGAAAGACCGCCCATTGCGGCGTGGTCGAGAGAGAACCGAGATAGGCAAACCCGTAGCCGATGAAGAGCACAGCATAGGCGAGATATTGCACGATCACCGCAGCGGCCAACGGCGCACGGTAACGCCCGTTCACGGCGGCAAACAGCAGGGCGATACTGTTGATCAGGAGGATGGCGCTCGTCGCGTGCCAGAGAAGCGAGACATAGGTTTTAAGCAGCGCCGAGGGGCTGCTTGCAAGCAAAGGCACATGCACCTCCGGCCCGCCGGCAAAGAGATGAATGCCCGTTGTCGCCAGGGACAGGATGCCCGCTGCCAGAAGCCATTTGCTCATGCCTTCGCCTCCAACCTTCACCATACGGCAGCGTATGTACGCGACCTGGTTGCATCAGTCAATACGGTGGCGTATGGAAGGCCATGACGACAAAAAGCACCCTCACGAGCGATGATTGGATCAAGGCCGCCTTCCGCGCACTGACGACCGGCGGCGTGCAGGCGATCCGGGCCGAGGCGATCGCCCGCGACCTGAAGGTGAGCAAGGGCTCCTTCTATTGGCATTTCAAGGATGTGCCGGATCTTAAGGCAAAGATGCTAGCCCATTGGGCGCGCGAAGCGACAGACGCGATCATCGCGGAAATCGAAGCCGTGGAAGTAACGGCGCAGGAGCGATTGCGGTTGTTGGTGCATGCCGCGACCGACGAACGCAGCCTTCCCTATGGCGGCTTGCTGACGGACGGCGCGGTCCGCGAATGGGCGCGCTTCGACACCATGGCCGCCATGACCCTTAAGTCCGTCGACGAACGCCGCCTTGGCTACATTGCCGACCTGCTCGGTCATTGCGGATTTTCGTCAAGTGAGAGCCGCAGCGGCGCCAGCGCGCTCTACGGCGCGCTGATCGGACTTGAGGCGCTCGCTGCAAACGGTCTTGCCGATCTTCGCGGCGATCTGCTCCGGCTGCTCGAGGCGCTGCTCGGCAGCAGAACCTCGCGCTAAACTCAGCCCTTGGCCAGAACGCCGAAGGCGATCAGCGACAAGCCCTGCATGACGAGGTCGACGGCGAGAAACAGGCCGAGGATCCAGAGGCTGTTGACCGGCCAGCCGGCAGCGATGATCAGGCCGGCCACAAGCGTGACCAGACCGCCGAGTGCAACCCAGCCCCAGCCCTGCAGCGGCCTGAGCTTCAGGCCAACCCAGATGCGGAAGCAACCCGCGACGATCAAGGCGATCGCCATGATAAAGGTGAGGAAGGACGAGGCGAGCACGGGATTGATGAAGGCAAAAAGGCCGGCGATCGTATAGCAGGCGCCGCTCAGGCCCCAGTAGAGC
The DNA here is from genome assembly GCF_001429005.1 of Ensifer sp. Root954. Taxonomy (NCBI): domain Bacteria; kingdom Pseudomonadati; phylum Pseudomonadota; class Alphaproteobacteria; order Hyphomicrobiales; family Rhizobiaceae; genus Ensifer; species Ensifer sp. Root954. The sequence goes on along the minus strand of NZ_LMJM01000023.1, from coordinate 348,136 downwards.
ACACTGTCCCAGCCCTTTACCTGAAAGGCGTGGGCGAGATTGAACAGCCCGCCGACCAGCATGATGATCCCGACATAATAGACGGACGCGACCGTCGCCATCAGCAGATTGCCGAAGGCAAGGCCGCCGCACATGATCAACAGCACGCCGAGGGCGACGAACCACCCCCATTTACCGGCAACCGCTGACTTGTCGGCTCGATCGAATGCGTGGGTCATCTCAACCTCCAGTCCTTTGCAACGCGAGATCGCTAACGCGGGGATTGAGCCGGATTTCTGCACAAAAGGAAAGTGAAAACACAGTCGATTTTTATTGATTGATGAGTCAATCAAAAATAGACTGATCATCGTCAAGGGAGAGACGGATGCCAAAGGTCGGGATGGAACCGGTGCGCCGCAAGGCGCTGGTCGACGCAGCGCTGCGCGTGATCGGCGATCAGGGCACGCTTGCCGTCACCATGTCCGAGATCGCCCGCCACGCCGGCGTTTCCCCTGCCCTTGCCCACCACTATTTCGGCAGCAAGGAACAATTGCTGATCGAGACCATCCGCAGCCTTCTAAGGCAATTGCGCGACGACACGGTGACGGCGCTCCGCACCGTGGCAGGCCCGCGCGAAAGGCTGAGCGCGCTCATCCGCGTCTCCTTCCAGGCAAGCCAGTTCGCCCCTGATACGATCGCCGCCTGGCTTGCCTTTTACTCGGAAGCGCAGCGCTCGGAAGAGGTGCGGCGGCTGCTCGTGGTCTATGCCCGGCGCCTGCGATCCAATCTGCTGGCGAGCCTCAAGACGCTTTGTGCCGATGATGACGCGGAACGCATTGCCGAAGGCGCAGCTGCGATGATCGACGGGCTCTATATCCGCCAGAGTCTGCGCTCCGCGCCGATCAGCATCGAAGCTTCGATCGCGCTTACCGAAGACTATGTCACCTCGCACATCGATCGGCTCACATACCAGGGAACGGCCGCATGACCGCAAGACCGAACATCCTGATCATCATGGTCGACCAGCTGAACGGAAAGTTCTTTCCCGACGGACCGGCCGCGTTCCTGCATGCGCCGCACCTGAAGGCACTCGCCGCCCGCTCGGCCCGGTTCCGCAACAATTACACCTCGTCGCCGCTCTGCGCCCCTGCCCGCGCCTCGTTCATGGCCGGGCAACTGCCGAGCCGCACCCGCGTCTACGACAACGCCGCCGAGTACCAGTCGTCGATCCCGACCTATGCACACCACCTGCGCCGCGCCGGCTACTACACGGCGCTGTCGGGCAAGATGCATTTCGTCGGCCCGGACCAACTGCACGGCTTCGAGGAACGGCTGACGACCGACATCTACCCGGCCGATTTCGGCTGGACGCCGGACTATCGCAAACCCGGCGAGCGCATCGACTGGTGGTACCACAATCTCGGCTCGGTCACCGGCGCCGGCGTCGCCGAGATCACCAACCAGATGGAATATGACGACGAGGTCGCCTTCCTTGCCAACCAGAAGCTCTACCAGCTGTCGCGCGAAAACGATGACGCGGAGCGCCGCCCCTGGTGCCTGACGGTCTCGTTCACCCACCCGCACGACCCTTACGTGGCGCGAAAGAAGTTCTGGGACCTCTACGAGGATTGCGAGCATCTGTTGCCCGAGGTCGGCATGCTGCCGGACGACCGGCAGGATCCGCATTCCAAGCGCATCATGCATTCCTGCGACTACGTCAATTTTGACCTGACGGAAGACAACATCCGCCGCTCGCGCCGCGCCTATTTCGCCAACATTTCCTATCTTGACGAAAAAGTCGGCGAACTTCTGGATACGTTGACGCGCACCCGCATGCTCGACGACACGCTGATCCTCTTCTGCTCGGATCACGGCGATATGCTTGGCGAGCGCGGACTGTGGTTCAAGATGAACTTCTTTGAGGGTTCTGCCCGCGTGCCGCTGATGGTCGCCGGCCCCGGCGTCGCAGCCGGCCTGCATCTGGCGCCGACCTCCAATCTCGACGTGACGCCGACGCTTGCCGACCTCGCCGGCATTACCATGGACGAGGTCAAGCCCTGGACCGATGGCATCAGCCTGGTGCCCATGATCAACGGCGAGGAGCGCTCAGAGCCGGTGCTGATGGAATATGCGGCGGAAGCCTCCTACGCGCCGCTGGTCGCCATCCGCGAAGGCAAATGGAAATACATCCACTGTGCGCTCGATCCCGACCAGCTCTACGATCTCGAAGCGGATCCGCTGGAACTGACAAACCTCGCTGCCAAGCCCGAAACGCCGGTACAGGCGGCAACCCTGCAGGCGTTCCAGGACATGTGCGCCGCCCATTGGGACATGGAAGGTTTCGATGCGGCCGTGCGCGAAAGCCAGGCCAGGCGCTGGGTGGTCTACGAGGCGCTCAGGAACGGCGCCTATTACCCTTGGGATCACCAGCCGCTGCAGAAGGCATCCGAGCGCTACATGCGCAACCATATGAACCTCGACAATCTCGAGGAATCCAAACGCTATCCGCGGGGAGAATGACATGAAAGCCCAACCGCAAGCCTCGCACTTCATCGACGGCGAATATGTCGAGGACATCGAAGGCACTGTCATCGAGAGCATCTACCCGGCGACCGGCGAAGTGATCGCCCGGCTGCATGCGGCAACGCCGGCGATCGTCGAAAAGGCGATTGCCGCTGCCAAGCGCGCCCAGCCGGAATGGGCCGCGATGAGCCCGACGGCGCGCGGCCGGGTCCTTAAGCGCGCCGCCGAGATCATGCGCGAGCGCAACCGCGAGCTCTCCGAGCTCGAAACGCTCGACACCGGCAAGCCGATCCAGGAGACGATCGTCGCGGATCCGACCTCCGGCGCCGACAGTTTCGAGTTCTTTGGCGGCGTCATCGCCACCGCCCTCAATGGCGACTACATCCCGCTTGGCGGCGACTTTGCCTATACCAAGCGCGTGCCGCTTGGCGTCTGCGTCGGGATCGGCGCCTGGAACTATCCGCAGCAGATCGCCTGCTGGAAGGGCGCGCCGGCGCTCGCCGCCGGCAACGCCATGGTCTTCAAGCCCTCGGAAAACACGCCGCTCGGCGCCCTGAAGATCGCCGAAATTCTCGTCGAAGCCGGCCTGCCGAAGGGCCTCTACAATGTCATCCAGGGCGATCGCGCCACCGGGCCCCTGCTCGTCAACCATCCCGACGTCGCCAAGGTATCGCTGACAGGCTCCGTTCCGACCGGCAAGAAGGTGGCGGGTGCAGCAGCGGCCGAACTCAAGCACGTCACGATGGAACTCGGCGGCAAGTCGCCGCTGATCGTCTTCGACGATGCCGACCTCGAAAGCGCCATCGGCGGCGCCATGCTCGGCAACTTCTATTCGACCGGGCAGGTCTGCTCGAACGGCACCCGCGTCTTCGTGCACAAGGGCATCAAGGAACAGTTCCTGACGCGGCTCAAAGCCCGCACCGAGGCGATCGTCATCGGCGACCCCATGGACGAGGCAACGCAGCTCGGGCCGATGGTCTCGGCGCCACAGCGCGACAAGGTCTTTTCCTATATCGAGAAGGGCAAGGCCGAAGGTGCGCGACTGGTGACCGGTGGCGGCATTCCGAATGCCGTGAACAGTGAAGGCACCTATATCCAGCCGACGGTCTTTGCCGACGTCACCGACGGCATGACGATCGCGCGCGAGGAAATCTTCGGGCCTGTCATGTGCGTGCTCGACTTCGACGACGAGGCCGAAGTGATCGCCCGCGCCAATGCCACCGAATTCGGCCTTTCGGCCGGCGTCTTCACCGCCGACATTACCCGCGCCCACCGCGTCGTCGACCAGCTGGAGGCCGGTACGCTGTGGATCAACACCTACAATCTCTGCCCGGTGGAAATCCCCTTCGGCGGCTCCAAGCAATCCGGCTTCGGCCGCGAGAATTCGGTCGCGGCGCTCAACCATTATAGCGAGCTGAAGACCGTCTATGTCGGCATGGGACCGGTGCAGGCGCCGTATTGAGATTGTTGATTTGGCCCTCCCCCTAGCCCTCTCCCCGCTCGCGGGGGAGAGGGGACGAGGCCTGCTCGCCAGACCACACGCGGCAACGCATAGGGACGTCAGAGAGGGAGCAAGACATATCCGCGTTTTCCTTCTCCCCGCCTGCGGGGAGAAGGTGGCGGCAGCCGGATGAGGGGCGGATCCCTCACCGTGCGTATGAGCGGCGCATCCCGTCACTGCGGATGAGAGGCATGCCGAGGGGCAACGATTAAAAGAAAGACCACGCTTATGCAGGCAGATTACATCATCATCGGCTCCGGCTCCGCCGGCTCGGCGCTCGCCTATCGCCTCTCAGAAGACGGCAAGAATACCGTCCTGGTACTGGAATATGGCGGAACGGATGCGGGGCCGTTCATCCAGATGCCGGCAGCGCTTGCCTGGCCGATGAGCATGAAGCGCTACAACTGGGGCTATCTGTCTGAGCCTGAGCCGAACCTCAACAACCGCCGCATCACCGCGCCACGCGGCAAGGTGATCGGCGGCTCCTCCTCGATCAACGGCCTCGTCTATGTGCGCGGCCATGCGGAAGACTTCAACCGTTGGGAAGAACTCGGCGCGCGCGGCTGGGCCTATGCGGATGTGCTGCCCTATTTCAAGCGTATGGAAAACAGCCACGGCGGCGAAACCGGCTGGCGCGGAACCGACGGACCGCTGCACGTTAAACGCGGCCCGGTCCACAATCCGCTGTTCCATGCCTTTATCGAGGCCGGCCAGCAGGCCGGTTTCGAACTCACCGATGACTATAACGGCTCGAAGCAGGAAGGCTTCGGGCTGATGGAGCAGACCGTCTGGCAGGGCCGGCGCTGGTCGGCGGCAAACGCCTATCTGAAGCCGGCGATGAAGCGGCAGAACGTGTCGCTCGTGCGTTGCTTCGCCCGTCGGATCATCATCGAGAACGGCCGAGCGACCGGGGTCGAGATCGAGCGCGGCGGCAAGATCGAGGTCGTCAAGGCCAACCGTGAGGTCGTCGTCTCGGCCTCCTCGTTCAATTCGCCGAAGCTCTTGATGCTCTCGGGCATCGGCCCGGCCGAGCACCTGAAGGAGATGGGCATCGAGGTGAAGGTTGACCGACCAGGCGTCGGCGCAAACCTGCAGGACCATATGGAGTTCTATTTCCAGCAGATTTCGACCAAGCCCGTGTCGCTCTATTCCTGGCTGCCCTGGTTCTGGCAGGGCGTTGCCGGCGCGCAGTGGCTGTTCTTCAAGAAGGGCCTCGGCATCTCCAATCAGTTCGAGGCCTGCGCCTTCCTGCGCTCGGCCCCCGGCGTCAAGCAGCCAGATATCCAGTACCACTTCCTGCCGGTGGCGATCAGCTACGACGGCAAGGCGGCCGCCAACACCCACGGCTTCCAGGTGCATGTCGGCTACAACCTCTCGAAGTCGCGCGGCAACGTCACGCTGCGCTCCTCCGATCCGATGGCCGACCCCGTCATCCGCTTCAACTATATGAGCCACCCGGAGGACTGGGAGAAGTTCCGCCACTGCGTGCGCCTCACCCGCGAGATCTTCGGCCAGAAAGCCTTCGACCACTATCGCGGTCCGGAGATCCAGCCGGGCGAGAAAGTCCAGTCGGACGAACAGATCGACGCGTTCCTGCGCGAGCATCTGGAAAGCGCCTACCACCCCTGCGGCACCTGCCGGATGGGTGCCAAGGACGACCCGATGGCGGTGGTCGATCCGGAGACCCGCGTCATCGGTGTCGAAGGCCTTCGTGTCGCCGACAGCTCGATCTTCCCGCACGTGACCTACGGCAACTTGAACAGCCCGTCGATCATGACCGGCGAGAAGGCGGCCGACCACATTCTCGGCAAGCAGCCCCTCGCCAGATCGAACCAGGAACCGTGGATCAACCCGCGCTGGCAGGTCAGCGACAGATAGTTCGCCGCAAGGCGAACTTTTTTGCCGGCGATCGACGGCCGCATGTCACATTCGCCGGTGTTATCTTGTCTTGTCTTCTCGAGTGCTTGAGATGAAGGAGACGAAGATGACAGCGAAGCCCGATCCGCATGGGACTGCCGCAGCGGTGATGCCATCATGGCCCCGTGTGCGCGCTAGCCATTTCGGGGCCGGCCGCGCCATATCGCAGCGGGGCGCGTGATGGCCGGGATGACCGACGAAGACGTCAGAACGACCTTCGGCGCGGTACGCCCGCGACTGATCCGCATCGCCTATCGCATGCTGGGCTCCGTCAGCGAAGCCGAAGATGTCGTACAGGAAGCATTCCTGCGCTGGCTGAACGCCGACCGTGCGGCCGTCAAAGAACCATCGGCGTTTCTGGGCCGGATCGTGACACGCCTTTGCCTCAACCAGTTGAAGTCGGCACGGCGGCGGCGCGAAACCTACCTCGGGCCATGGCTGCCGGAACCGGTCGTCGAGCAGTGCGACGAACTAGACGACATTACCCTGCCTCTGATGATGGCACTGGAACGCCTGTCGCCGCTGGAACGAGCGGCCTTCCTGCTGCACGACGTCTTCGGTGTCAGCTTCGATGAAATCGGCGAGACGCTCGGCCGCAAGGCAGCAACCTGCCGTCAACTGGCCAGCCGTGCCCGTGTCAATGTCCGCGAGACCCGCCGCCGATTTGCGATGCCACGGGAACAGGGCATGGAAATCGCCGCCGCCTTCTTTGCCGCTTCCCGTGGCGGCGATTTGCACAAGCTTCGTTCGCTGCTTGCGACCGGCGCGATCGTCTATGCCGACGGCGGCGGCAAGACAGTGGCGCCAAGACGGCCGATCGTCGGAATAGACGAGGTGATAATGCTGCACGCCTCGCTGAGGCTGATCTTTGCCCGGGCGATGTCGCGGCTCGTGCGTTACGAATTCATCAATGGGCTGCCTGGTTTTATCACCATCGAAGACGGGGTCCTGCAGACCACCGCGATCGAGATCGAGCGGGATAGAATCACCGTCATCTATGTCACGCGCAATCCGGACAAGCTAAAACACCTCCCAGAAGCGCTGACATATCTCGATGCTCCGGCCGTTCATTGAGCGACGGGTGACCGCGCCCTAACGATCGCGCCCCCGCGCACAGGCACCAGAGCCGACAGCTCTGCTGATCGCCCCTGCTCCAAACAAACTTAACCTGCCACGCGCCGAAGGCGCGTGCCTCTACTCGCTCGGCAGGCCCAACACCAAACCATAGGAGACCAAACCATGAGCAACATATGCATTGCCGTCATCTACCACAGCGGATACGGGCACACGGCACGCCAGGCCAGGGCTGTTAAAGCCGGTATCGAGCGCGTCGACGGCGCACAAGGTCTGCTCCTAGCGGTTGAGGATGCACCGGCACGGTGGAACGATCTCCGCTCGGCCGAGGCGATCATTTTCGGCACGCCGACCTATGTCGGAGGCCAGTCAGCCGCGTTCAAGTCATTTCAGGAAGCGAGTTCCAGTGCCGTGATGGCCAAGGGCTACCTTTGGAAAAACAAGTTTGCTGCCGGTTTCACCAACTCGGGAACCGCCTCGGGCGATAAACTCGCGACGCTGATGCAACTTGCTCTCTTTGCTGCCCAGCATGGCATGCACTGGATCAACCTCGACCTACCACCGGCCAACCACTCGACCAAAGGATCACCTGACGATCTCAACCGGCTTGGCTTCTGGCTGGGCGCCGGCGCCCAGTCCTATGTCGACCAGGGCGCCGATCTGGCGCCGCCACCATCCGATCTTGAGACGGCAAGTCATCTCGGCCAACGCGTGGCCGAGACAACGCTGCAGTTCGTGCGAGGAAGAACGGTCGAACAGGAGCCTGCCCTTCCTGCGTGGAGAACGGCAGGCGAGCGATAGGATCAGCGTCAGAGAAAGCCGATCCAGCGGCCGGCGAGCAGAGCACCCAGCCATGTGACCAAGGAGGCAAGCGCCTGCGCACGCAGGCGCAACGCAACGGCTCCCCCTGCGCGCGCGACCGACCAGGCTGTACCCACGTGGACCGACAGTGCATTGAGCGTTCCGATTGCCAGAAGCGCGAGCTTGGTCAGAAACGCCGGATTGGCGAGATAGGCCGAAGGCCTGACGCTGAAGAGGCAAAAGCCGGTGACGATCGCCATCGCCAGGCCGATCGCAGCCGCTTGCGCCAGAAAGGGTCCAAGCACCGCGACGGGCGCCTCACCGACAAGCCCGAGCAGCCTCAGATCAAGCGGCACGATCGCGCCGATGAGCAGGCCGATCGCGAGAATATGAGCCGCGTTGACCACAAGATAGAGGATCGCCGAGCGTCTGAGCGCCGCGCCCACCGGCCAGCCGGCGATCCACTCGACGAGTTCCGCGCCGCTCATCCACCGGCCCGGATGCGTTCCGGATAGATGTCATAGGTCTTGCCGGCGACCGTGATGCGCACCGCCTTCATGCGCTTTTCGTTCGGGTCGAGCGAACGGTTGCCGAGAACGATGATCTCGTCACCGGCCTTGGCCGATCCCTCGACAAAGCCTGAGCGCTCCGTCTGGCGGGGATTGCCGAGTTCGACGTGCCACATGCCATCCGTGGACGACTCCACCTGTAAGGTTGGATGCGGCGGCGCCATCGAGATCTCGCGGATGGTGCCCTTGAGCTCGATCTGGTCGGCCTCGGCCCAGGACCATCCGTGATGGGCATAGGCGCCGGTAACCAGAAGCCCCGTCAGGATGATTGCGACAACGCCACGGCGTGAAATGGCATTCAACATGTCCCTGCTCCTTCGCCTGTTTCGGAGAGGTGGCAGCTTGAACCCGAAGAGCGGTTTGCGAAAGGACGCGGTCTTCAACACTTCTTGAGCATCGCAGACAGCCACCGCCTAAGGTTGCGATAATCTTGGGTTGCGCGAACTTTAATCAACAGCTTAAAATTTAGCCATTCTTAATCTCCGGTTGTTATGTCTATATGAGACGGAGTGAACGCTGGGCGAACATGCCATGACGGCAGTTTCGCCGCGCAATATCGCGTGCTCCATCCCATCATCGACATCACTCCCCTGCCAAGGCGAGCTCGCTTACCGATGCCTTTGCGGCCATGCCCGCGGCCATCGGCCGAGGATGATTCGCCTTGCGGGCAACCGCGGAGCGTTATTCATGACAATCAAAGCACGCCTGCTCGTCTGTCTGTCCCTGCTCGCCGTCGCCATGCTGGTCATGATCGTTACGGCCTTCAGTGCGCTGACTTCCATCTCCAAACGCACCGAATCGATCGTCGCCGACCGGTTGCTGCCGGTCGACCACTTGAAGACGGTGTCCGACATGTATGCGGTCGAAATCGTCGACACGACCCATAAAGTCCGCAGCGGCGCCCTGGACTGGGCGGCCGGCGCAAAAGCGATCGACACGGCGCTTGCGACCATCGATACGCGCTGGCGCACCTACGAAGCCACACGGCTCACGCCGGAGGAAAAGACGCTGACCGAGATTTTCGACAGGGCGCGCATCGCAAGTGATGCGTCGATCCGCGATCTCGTGCAGATCATGCAACGTCAGGACAAGGCCGAACTCGAACGCTTTGTCGATACCAAGCTCTACTCATCAGTCGATCCCCTCGCCGCGCCAATGAGCGACTTGATCAAGCTGCAGCTTTCCGAGGCTAACGGCGAGCTCGAAGCGGCGAATGCCGAGAAGGACAACCTGACACTCTGGCAAAGCGTGATTGCAGGCTTCGCCCTGCTCATGCTTGGCGCGACCGCCTGGTTCGTGATTGCCGGCCTGCTGCGCCCGCTGACGGGCCTGCGCGAAGCCATGCGCCAGCTTGCCGCCGGCAATCTCAAGGCACTGATCTTCGGCGAAGGTCGCCGCGACGAAATCGGCCAGATGGCCGGCGCTGTCGCCGTCTTCCGAGACAATGCGCTGGAACGCGAGCGGCTGGAGCAAGAGGCCGAAGCCGGTCGTTCGCTGTCTGAACGCGAGCGTGAACAGCGCGAGGCACAGAAGGCGAAAGAGGCGGCCGAGGTCCAGGCGGCAGTCAGCGCGCTCGGCTTTGGCCTCGATCGCCTTGCCGAAGGTGATCTGACCTTCCGCATCGACACGCCGCTTGCCGAACGGCTCGACGCGCTGCGAACCAACTTCAACAGCTCGGTCACCAACCTCGAAGAGGCACTGCGCTCGGTCGGGGAGAATGCCCGCAGCATCAATGCCGGCGCCAGCGAAATCCGCTCCGCCGCCGGCGACCTCTCCAAGCGCACGGAACAACAGGCCGCCTCGGTCGAGGAAACAGCAGCTGCGCTCGACCAGATCGCCACCACCGTCGCCGATGCCAGCCGGCGCGCGGAAGAGGCGGGCACGCTCGTCACCCGCACCCGTGGTGCTGCGGAGAAATCCGGCGAAATCGTCGGCAATGCCGTCACCGCCATGAGCGGCATCGAAGCCTCGTCGCGGGAGATCTCCAGCATCATCGGCGTGATCGACGACATCGCCTTCCAGACGAACCTCCTGGCGCTCAACGCCGGCGTCGAGGCGGCTCGCGCCGGTGAGGCGGGCAAGGGTTTTGCCGTCGTCGCCCAGGAAGTGCGCGAGCTTGCCCAGCGCTCGGCTCAGGCTGCCAAGGAGATCAAGGTGCTGATCGCCACATCCGGCCAGCAGGTCAAATCCGGCGTCACCCTGGTGCGAGAGACCGGCGCGGCACTCGAAAGCATCATCGTCGAGGTCAAGGAGATCAGCAACCACGTGACGGCGATCGTCGAAAGCGCCCGCGAACAGGCAGCCGGCATCCAGCAGATCAATACGGCGGTGAATGCCATCGACCAGGGCACGCAGCAGAATGCGGCGATGGTGGAGCAATCGACCGCCGCCAGCCACAGCCTTGCCCGCGAGGCCGGCGCGCTCAACGACCTCCTGATGCGCTTCAGGACCGGCAACGGCTCTTCGGCAGGACCACGCCTCGTGGCAAGTGGTGCCACGGAAAGTGCAGCCCCCTCGCCCGCACGTGCGTTGACCCGCAAGCTCGCCGGCGCCTATCGCGGCGGCGCGCGACCACACGAGGACGGCTGGGCGGAATTCTGACGATCAGGCTTCGGCCGCAAAACAAGGAGACGCGAGCCGCAGGGTTCGCGTCTCCAGCTTTTGCCACATACAGTATTAAATCTAGTAAATTACTAGTCTATATTCGGTTTTTCGCTGCTTTTCGATCTGAGAGGCAGATTTGCTCCAAACAAACAGCATTAGAAACCGCTATTTCTGTCCATTGTCCTGTTCGGCTGCGATATTCCGCCCAAGTTGGAACAGGACGCAGCCATGACCACGTCATCCCTCGAAACCACCGCCAAGGCACTGAACGAGAGGCTCGAAAGCCTGGATCTCGCCGGGCGGCTGGCGCTCGTTGCAAGCCTTGAAGGGCGGGCAGTCTTCACGACCTCGCTCGGCATCGAGGATCAGGTGATTACCGCCGCGATCGGCAAGAACAAGCTTGCCGTCGATGTCGTCACGCTTCAGACCGGTCGTCTCTTCGATGAGACCGCGGCGCTGATCGACAAGACGGAAGAAGCCTACGACATCCTGATCAAGCGCTACCATCCGGAAAAGGCCGACATCGACGCCTATGCGGCGCGCTACGGTCTCAACGGTTTCTATGAAAGCGTCGAAGCGCGACATGCCTGTTGCGACGTGCGCAAGCTGAAGCCGCTTGCGCGCGCACTCGAAGGAGCAAGCTTCTGGGTTACCGGGCTGCGCCGCGGCCAGTCGGGCAACCGTGCCTCCACGCCCTTTGCCGAGGCAGATGCCGAACGCGGCCTGATCAAGATCAATCCGCTGGCCGACTGGGACATCGAGACCATCAACAGCTACGTCGCCACGCACGCCGTTCCGGTCAACCCGCTGCACGCCCGCGGCTATCCGTCGATCGGCTGTGAGCCCTGCACCCGCGCCATCAAGCCCGGCGAGCCCGAGCGCGCCGGCCGCTGGTGGTGGGAGAACGACGAGAAGCGCGAATGTGGTCTGCATGTTCCCGAGGCCGCCGCAAGCTCCATCATCCCCAATTCGAGCAGCGCCGCCTGAGGCTGGTGCGCTCATCCGAAGACAAATCCTCCCGGAGACTGAAATGCCCCACATCCATCCGGAAACGGAACTGCATAATCCGCAGAGTGCCAAGCCGCCGCTCGATCCGCATCTGAAGGCGCTGGAAAACGAAGCGATCCACATCTTCCGCGAAGTGGCCGCCGAGTTCGAGCGCCCGGTCATGCTTTATTCGATCGGCAAGGATTCCTCGGTTCTCTTGCATCTGGCACGCAAGGCCTTCTATCCCGGCCGCGTTCCGTTCCCGCTGCTGCACGTCAACACCGGCTGGAAATTCGCCGAGATGATCGCGTTCCGCAACGAGATCGTCGAGCGCTACGACCTTGACCTGATCGAGCACGTCAATCCGCGCGGTGCCGCCGAGAACGTCACGCCGTTCACCCACGGCTCGGCGCTCTATACGGACATCATGAAGACCGAGGCGCTGCGCCAGGCGCTCGACGCCGGCCAGTTCGATGCTGCCTTCGGCGGCGCGCGTCGCGACGAAGAGGCGAGCCGCGCCAAGGAGCGCATCTACTCCTTCCGCACGCCCGACCACCGCTGGGACCCGCGCAACCAGCGTCCGGAACTCTGGAACGTCTACAACGGCATGATCCGCAAGGGCGAGAGCGTGCGCGCCTTCCCGCTGTCCAACTGGACCGAGGTCGATATCTGGCGCTACATCCAGGCCGAAGACATTCCGATCGTGCCGCTCTACTTTGCTGAAAAGCGCCCGATCGTCGAACGCGACGGCATGATGATCCTTGCCGAAGACCCGCGCCTCGAACTTTTGCCTGGCGAGACCAAGCGCGAAGAAGTCATCCGCTTCCGCACGCTCGGCTGCTTCCCGCTGACCGGCGCCATCCGTTCGACCGCGACGACGCTCGACGACATCATCTCCGAACTCGAAACCGCGACCGTTTCCGAACGCCAGGGCCGCGCCATCGACCGTGACCAATCCGGCTCGATGGAAAAGAAGAAGCGCGAAGGATATTTCTGATGACCGCACCCGCAACCGCGAATGCCGTCGAGCACGTTGCAGCTGGCGAAGTTCTCGCTTTCCCGGCGCAGGAGCCGGCGCGCGCCACCCGTGACAGCCGTCCCCTTCGGCTCATCACCTGCGGCTCGGTCGACGACGGCAAGTCGACACTGATCGGCCGCCTGCTCTGGGACACCAAGGCGGTCAAGGAAGACCAGGCAGCGACGCTTCAGCGCGATTCCAAAGGCAAGCAGAACGATCTTGGCCTTCCCGATTTCGCGCTGCTGCTCGACGGGCTGCAGGCCGAGCGCGAACAGGGCATCACCATTGATGTCGCCTATCGCTACTTCTCGACCGACAAGCGCTCGTTCATCGTCGCCGACACGCCCGGTCATGAGCAATATACCCGCAACATGGCGACCGGCGCCTCGACCGCCGATCTCGCCGTGCTGCTCGTCGACGCACGCGTCGGACTGCTCGAACAGACCCGCCGGCATGCGACGATCGCGACGCTGATGGGCATCAAGCAATTCGTGCTGGCGGTCAACAAGATCGACCTCACCGACTACGACCGCGCCCGTTTCGAAGAGATCAGCCACGAGTTCCGCGAGCTGGCGCTGTCGCTTGGCGTGCGCCAGGTCATCGCCATCCCGGTCTCGGCGCTAAAGGGCGAGAACGTCGTCTATGACGGCCGCGCCTCGATGCCCTGGTATGACGGCCCGACGCTGATCGAGGTACTGGAGCTGGCAACCACTCGTTCGGCCCAGACCGTTGGTTTCCGCCTGCCGGTGCAGCGCGTCTCGCGGCCCGGCGAAAGCTTCCGCGGCTATCAGGGCACGGTTGCCGGCGGCTCGGTGAAGCCCGGCGACAGTGTTGTCATCCTGCCCTCGGGCATGGTTGCCAACGTCACCAAGATCGTCACCTTCGATCTCGTGCGCAACGCAGCGGTCGCCGGCGACGCGATCACGCTCGTGCTCGACCGCCAAGTGGACGTCTCGCGCGGCGACATGATCGTCGCGATCGACAGCCAGCCGCTGACCGGTCTTTCCTTCGACGCCCAGCTCGTCGCGCTGCAGGCCGAAGGCATCCAGCCCGGCAAGCGCTACTGGCTGAAGAGTGGCAGCCGACGCCAGCGCGTCCAGGTGCAGCCGGCAAGCCAGCTTGACCTCCAGACCGGTAAGTGGAACCAGGCCGATCAGCTGCCGATGAACGCCATCGGCAAGGTGCATCTTGCCTTCGACGAGCAGGCGATCTTCGACACCTACGAGCAGAACCGCACCACCGGCGCGTTCATCCTGATCGATCCGGACACCAACAACACGGTGGCGGGCGGCATGATCACCGCCAAGCGCTCGGCGCTCGGCGGCATCCACACGGAAGACGCCCGCGTCATCCTCTCGCTGCCGGCCGACCTTGCCGACCAGCTGATGGCGACCGAACTTTTCGCCGGTCGCCGCGAGGAAGCCGAAGTTCGCCGCGTCTCCGCCGGCAGGGCCGTGGAAATCATCGACGACATCGACGGGTGAGTGACATCGCACGCAGCAAAAAGGGGCCGGAGCGGCCCCTTTTTAATTTGCATGGACGGCTGAGAATCAGTGGTGATCGCCGTGGACGCATTTCGACGGTTTGCCGGAGGCGCAACTCCGCAGGCATTCATCAAAGCTGCTGCTCGATCGCAGGAAGAGTGATCGTCAACGGCGCGGGATCGGCGTGCTGCCAAAGCTGGTAGCCGACGACGCTGCCAAGAATAGCGGACCAAATGGCGATCTCGCGAAAGGTAAAAATTGGTTCCTTCAACATCTGAGCCTCTCGGGCAAAAACAAGTGTTGATGGAAATATCGCCCCGATTGTTCACGCTGATAAGACACCAATCTGCGAACACGTCGTTTCCATGTGAACAATAAACGGCCTGCGTCGGCGCCGCGATCGCCGAGGTCAAGGTTCCGTTGCGGCGTTATCAAGCCGGAGAGGCGTTGCTTCAAAATGAAACAACACTGGTAATCGCTTCACCATGGCGCAAGCCTCGCGCGATCACGACTATCAATCCACCGCCGCATTCGTAACTTGGCGCGTCGATCATGAGGATCGATAGGGCTGTTTCACCGTTTCCGAACGCCGTGGGACAGTCCGCCTGACCATGGACGAATGAAAGCGGACGCGACGTTCGCCTTCACCCCCTCGCCCGGAACATTTGCATCGACGGTCGCGCACCCTGCGGTGGACAGAACCGCTCTCCTCGGCGTATCTGGGCGGCCTTGGCGCAAGAATGCCGAATCAGGGAGACGACAGGGTGAGCACCGACAAGCAACCGGAAACCACCGTAAAGGTCGAGAAACGCATCAACGGCAAATGGTGCTTCGTCATCAAGTTCCGCGGCGTCACCTACCCCGCCCAAGGCAACTTCACGTCGATGCTGGAGGCACAGGCCGCCGCGCAATCCGTGCTGAACGGCCTGGAAAAGCGGGGCTGACCGAGCGCATGGCGGGCGGCGGTGCTATGCGGCCCGCACCGCACCGCCCCTACACAAGTCAAGCGCAGCTACCGAGCAAACGCCGAGAGCCACTGCCACTTCTTTCTGATCGATAGCAGCAGCGTGCGAATGCGCCGGTCGCGATTTGTGATTAGTCGCGCCGAACGCCAGGGCGTCTGTTTCCGGTACTCCAGAAACGTCGCCTTCTCCGGGTGCTCGCATTCTTTCGTGTTCGGCTTGGCGTGAGTGAAGTGCACGATGGAAGCTTGAGAATAGTCTTCCCACCCCTTCTGCGCATTCCAGTGGCCGGGGAGATGAACGAAATTCCCTTCGGTCGTAAGGTTCAGTACGTCCTGATCCAAGAAATCGAACGAACGCGCCTGAAGCAGCCTGGCAATGCGAGCCGTGTAGTCCTGCGCGTTCCAGGCGTCGATATCGACCAGCAGGACTCCCGCGTTGAAGTAGGGTGTGTTCGCCTCTCGGCCGAGCGACGGATTGAAACGCGTCGGGTCATCATAGGGAACGGCTGCAACGGCCCTGCCTTCAAACGACAGATCCGCCAGTGGTGCCAGGCTCTTTTTGATCAGCGTGTCAGCATCCAGGTAGAGCAGACGGTCGTGCCGGTCGGCTAGCAATTCCGGCAGATACAGTCGAGCGTAGGTAGCGCGGCTCCAGTAGCTCGTCGTCTTCAGGCCTGAGATTTTTGAGAGAATGTCGCCTTCGACATCGATGAAGCACAGCTTCCGTTTGGCACAGGCTTGCAGCATTTCCTTGTCGGACGCCCGCAGCCCGTCACCCAGGATAAAGACCTGCGCATCTGGAATGCCACCGTTCTTTTCGAGCGAGTAAAGCATGACACCCGCGAGTTCCGCGAAGCGCCTGTCGATCGAGCATGCAACAATCATTTAAAGTCAATTTCAGCAATGCAACGCGCAGCCACAGGGCCGCATGCGGTGTCCAGGCCAAAAGCAAGATCTCGCTCGACCGGACATACCGGTAGACGCTTTGATTGCTTTCATTTGAAATGGCGTGACCCTCGCCAAGCGAGGGCCACGCTCATGGTGTCGCGCAATATGCGACGGAAGTATCAATGAAATTAATAGGTCATCTCTTACCCGAAAACACGCGGATGCACTGGTGTGCTTCTCTTCATGGCGAATGACTTCGCACACCATGCTTCCGCGTCAAGTGGGCAGAGCAGATAATAGTTGTTTGTCCGCAGAATCTCGCGCAGATCGTGTAAAAGACCTGCGCGCGGCACCTATTCGGTCGCGGACCGGATGATGTTGCAAAGGCCTTCCTGCACCACCTGCTTGGTGGCCACCTGCCCCACCTGAATATCAAACATCGCATCAACCCGCGTGCCTGAACCGCGCTTGCGGGCGACGACTCGCAATGTCTGCAGCCGCCCGGAGCCTGCCGTATCCTGGTAAGCTTCGATGGTTCCGAGTGCCTTGTTGATCTCGATCCCGGAAAAGCCTTCCGCCGCGACGCCCCGCGCCATCCGCTGCAGAGCGGTCTCGGGCTTCACCTTCGGGAACTCCTGCCAGGTCTTATAGAAAACAGGCGTCACCAGCGGAACGCCGCTCGCCTTGAAATTCTTCTCGCAGCTCTGCGCCGCCGCCACCGAATGGCCGGCCACCAGCAGAACCGTCGCAATGGATAGATGCTTGATCGACATTCCCGTTCCCCGTCGTCCGTGATTGAATGGCGGGAACCTAGAGGCTTCGCCCGCATGCCGACAGAGCAACCCCGTTGCGAATACACCTCTATTCGACCAACGGCTTTTAAGCGGCGACGAACGGCATTTGCGCAGACATTAAGGCACCGGAGTGCAGCGTCGCGAATAGCCATCTCAAACAACCCCAAACCGGTTGCGTCACAAAAGTGTGCAGCACTGGTTGTGAATCCACCAGCGAGGCTCTAAAGCTGCCTCAAAGGCTCCCTGTAACAGGATTGCGCTCATGAAGCTGGTGACCGGTAACTCCAACCGCGCCCTTGCCGAAGCCATTGCCAGATATCTCAATCTTCCCCTCACGGACTGTACGGTCGGGCGCTTCGCCGACCAGGAAGTCAACGTTCAACTTCACGAGAACGTGCGCGGCGAGGATGTCTATATCCTCCAGTCGACCAGTGCTCCTGCCGACGGCAACCTCATGGAACTGTTGATCCTGACCGATGCGCTGCGCCGTTCGTCTGCGCGCCGGATCACCGCCGTCATCCCCTATTTCGGCTATGCCCGTCAGGACCGCCGCGCCACCGGCCGCACACCGATTTCGGCGAAGCTGGTCGCCAACATGATCGCCGGCGCGGGTGTTAATCGCGTTATGACGCTCGATCTGCATACGGACCAGATTCAGGGCTTTTTCGATATCCCGACCGACAACCTTTATTCGGCGCCGGTGACGACCCGCGACATCAAAGAGCGCTACGACGTCGGAAATCTCATGGTCGTTTCGCCTGACGTCGGCGGCGTGGCGCGGGCTCGCGGCATCGCCAAGCGCACTGGCACCGATCTTGCGATCGTCGACAAGAGGCGCCCCCGCGCCGGCGTGTCGGAGGTCATGAACATCATTGGTGACGTCTTCGGGAAGACCTGCCTCTTGATCGACGACATCATCGATAGCGGCGGGACCTTGATCAATGCGGCTGACGCCTTGCTGGAAGCGGGCGCCAGAGAGGTCTCGGCATACATCACCCACGGCGTGCTTTCCGAGGGGGCTTGCGAGCGTATTGGCGCCAGCAACCTCAGGGAACTGGTGCTGACCGATTCCATTCAAGACACCGAAGCGCAACGCCAGACCACCAAGATCCGCCGCGTCACCGTCGCGCCGCTGCTCGGAGAGGCCCTTGCCCGAACCGCCCGAGAGCAAAGTGTTTCAAGCCTTTTCAACTGACCCACGCGAACGGTGCAAGGCCGTTTCGATTGAGCCAGGCGGCGTGGCCGCGGGGAAAAGAATGTAATCCGCCCGCCCATCCGAAATGCATTATAGAAGTGATGATTGAAGCAGTCCGCAGTCGATCCGCGCTTTGGCGCATATTTCGGGAAAGATCGGCTAAGCGGTTGATTTGGCTGGTCGGAGTGGCAAGATTCGAACTTGCGACCCCCACGTCCCGAACGTGGTGCGCTACCAGACTGCGCTACACTCCGTGACCAGCGGCGCCTCTATAGAACAGGCATTTTGATTTCACAAGCGCCTATCTCGAAAAACATTGCGCCTTTTCCAAAAAAATCGTGACGGTGGAAAACGTAGGCGCGAAATGGCCCTGGTCGGCGCCAACGGCGCCCCGGAGATGCGCGTGATAGGGACTTTCTGCAACGCTTCATAATTTCCTGGAACAGGAACCGCTGCGTGCATTTCCTTTCGTCTCTTTTGGCGCTAGAGGCTCAACGGAAAGCGCGGAAAGCCAGGGGATACGGGCTTCCGTGCCATGCCGATTTCAGAACGAGAGCCAAAGGGGCAGAAACATGAACTTCCGCATGATGACGGTGGCGGGCCTCGCGCTCGTGCTCGCCGGCTGCACGACGACCGGGACGGGGATTTCCAGGAACGCAGTCGAAGCCCGTTGGCTCGGCCAGCCGGCCGGCGGCTTCTTCGCCCAGTACGGTCCGCCGATCTCCGACGTCGAAAGCGGCAGCTCCACGGTCTATAGCTGGAAGGGCGGCTACAAGACCCGCAAGATCCCGGCGCAGTACGAAACCACCAAGGACGGCAAGCGCGGCAAGCGCATTTCCTCGGCGCGCACCGAGTATCTGAGCTGCGCGGTGCAACTGACCGTCTCGTCCGACTACGTCATCCGCTCGATCCACATTGCCGGCGACCGCAAGCGTGCCGAAGGCCCGAGCTGGTGCGAAGAGTTCCTCGGCGCCCCGGCCCAGACCAAGCCGGCGGCAACTGCAGGCTAAACCAACAAACAAAAAACCCGCCGGTGAAAATCCCAGCCACTTACTTAAATGTGGAATCGTTAGGACCGTCTTCAGCAATACCCCTTATAACCCTGGTTATCGGGGGTATTGCGTATGCCGGAGATTTTTTCGGAGACCCAAAAACGCTTGCGACTGCCTCTCCCCTTCCAGGGAGTGAACGTCAACTTCTGTAAAAATCCGCACTGCCCAAACTTTGGCGTTGCAGCGGAGCTGGAGGACGGTCGAGGGCGATCCCGATCAGACAACAATCGGACACCGTATAAGGTTTCAGCGAGGGACGATAACGCTGTCCTCAGGTGCACGACATGCGGCACGTCCTCCATCGTCAAAAGCAACAAGGCCGTTTGGGAGGAGTTCGACCGACACCTACAGTCGCTCGCCGCACCTCTTGGCCACAGGTGCACGAAGAAGGCCTGCTCGAACCACTCGAAGCCGCTTGATTCGCATCCCGGAGAATACTACCGCCACGGCACCAACGCGAGCGGCGACCCGCGATACCGATGCCGTGAATGCCGGACGACCTTTTCGGCGGCAAGGCGGCATGCAAGGCATCGGAAGTCGCACGAGAACAAGACCGTCTTCCAGCTTCTCGTCGCAAAGGTCGCCCTTGCCAAGATCGCGCAGGTCACGGGCCTGAATATCAAGACGGTCTACGACAAGATCGATTTTATCCACGGCCAGTGCGCCAAGTTCGTCGCGGACCGCGAGCGTCGCCTTCCCACGATGGACCTGGGCGACATGCGTCTCTGCACGGACATGCAGGACTACATGGTCAACTGGCCGACCAAGGCGATGCGCAAGACGATCCAGTTCCGAGCAATCGTGACGAGCTGCCTCAACACCGGATACGTCCTCGCCTGCCACCCGCAGCTCGATCTACGTTTCAATACGCTGGAGGTCCAGCAGCTCGTCGAGGAATGCGACGATCTCCTGAAGCGCCCTGCCTTCCGGGAGTACGCCCGCCTTTGGAACTTCGAGGATTACGCCAGCGCCCTGTCACTTCCATCGAACGTGTTTCGACCAGTCCGCGAGGACCAGGAGTCGCCAGAGCACATGACCGAAGACCGCCAGCTACCCAGGCAGGGGGCGATGGTTCACATCGATTATCTGGCAATAGGGCACTTCCGATATCTCCGCCATCTGCTCGGCCGCGCCGACCATGTGTACTTTTCGCTCGACGCTGACCCCGGTCTCCCGACTGCGGTGTTGGCGGGCTGGGTCGACAAGGCGATGGCCCGCAAGCTGGACGTGGCAGTGATGTCGTTCGACAAGAACTCCACCATCGACGAGAAGAACGAGCGGGTGATGGCGGCCAACAAGATCAAGGCGCTCGCCGAGGAGGCGTATCCCTTCCTTCATCCATTCGTGGCTTGGCTGACATTCTTCCTGCAGATTAGCGGGCTGGATCGGATGAGCACCTCGGAGCGAAGCGAGCACCTCAGGACCACCGAGGTCGACTACCCGTACATCAACAAGTCAGAACCCGGAAAGCGCGTCCGCCTGCTAACGGACGACGGCAGAAGGACGGGTCTGCAGATCGCAAGGGTGCTCCACGATGTCTCGCTCCACCAGGTCGACAGGTTCTTCATGCAGGTCCGCCGCAGCATCGCCGGGCTGGAACGAGCGCCGTCGTATCCGAGGCGGGCGGCACGGAAATGGTACCTGTACGGGTTTTACTCCCCGGACATGGTCGAGAAGTGCCTGGTGATCTTCCGCACCTACTTCAACTTCATCGCCAAGGGCAAGGATGGCCAGACACCAGCCATGCGGTTGGGCCTCGCCAAGGGGCCAGTTCGCTTCGAGGATATCCTCTATTTCGACTGAAATTTAGCGATACCTAATAAATGTGGAATCGACCCGAAAGTCGATTCCACATTTAAGTAAGTGGCTGGGGTGAAAATCGGCGGGTTTTTTCTAGGGGATTGCGTCGAACTCAGCCGGCGCTGTTGTCCTCGACGGGCGCGTCGGGACCGTTCTTCTTGATCGAGTCGATGGCGTTCTGCGCGCTGGCCTTGGTCTTGTAGCCCTCGGTCGAGAACATCACTTCGCTGTTGTACTTGAAGCGAACACGGAACTCGCCAGCCTTGTCTTTGTAGATTTCGAATTTGTGAGCCATCTTCTCCCTCACACATGTTGGAATCAACGAAACTAGCGTGTCAGTTGCAAGATGACTTGACAAGAGTGCATGCAAATCCGGCGCGCGATCGCCCGCCCAATGGATCAACTGCCTGGAAAAATGTGGCTGGGGCGCCAGGATTCGAACCTGGGAATGCCGGTACCAAAAACCGGTGCCTTACCGCTTGGCGACGCCCCAACGGATTGACGGGACAATACGTCCGCCAAATCGAGCGCCTGATTATCAAAGCTCGCCGCCCGTCACAATCACTAAGTTGGCACTAAGTTGAATTTTCGGCGGATTTGTTGGCGACGACGCCGAAGGGCGCTCGCCGTGGGTACCGGATGTACCCTTCCCTTCGCTGACCGCACCTCCTATTGTCCCGGCAGATGGAGAATTTCATGAGCCAGTTTCGCGCCCGCCCCCCTGCCGTTCCAACCGTACTCGTCGACGACACGGTCGTCAGGATCACCCGTTGGGATTTCGAGCCCGGCGCCGACACCGGTCACCATGTGCACGGGCTCGGCTATGTGGTGGTGCCGATGACCGACTGCCAGCTCCTGCTCGAGGAAGAGGCGGGCAGCCGGCGGGTTGATATCGCCAAGGGTGCCGCCTACCGCCGTGAGGCGGGCATGGCGCACAACGTCGTCAATGCCGGCAAAGAGCCGATGTCGTTCATCGAGATCGAATACAAGTGAAATCCAGGAAGGGACGCATGCAGGGCCCGGACTTCGATCTCGATTTCAAGCCGGCCCATGGCGAGGCCGTGACGGTTGCGGACGATGTGCAGCGCATCACGGTCAACAATCCCGGCCCTTTCACCTTTCACGGAACCAACAGCTATATCGTCGGAAGACGTTCCGTTGCCGTCATCGATCCCGGTCCCGATGACGAGGCGCATTTCCAGGCGCTGATGGCGGCGCTCGCTGGCCGCGAGGTCACCCATATCGCCGTCAGCCACACGCATCGCGACCACTCGCCGCTGGCGCGCCGGCTGAAGGCTGCCACAGGTGCGGTGATCGTCGGCGAAGGCCCGCATCGCTCCGCCCGTCCCTTGCATGCGGGCGAGAGCAATCCTTTCGCCGAGAGTTCCGACATGGAGTTCGTCCCCGATCTCGGGCTTGCCGACGGCGGGCGCATCGAGGGCGACGGCTGGAGCCTGACGGGGCTTACGACGCCCGGCCATACGGCCAACCACATGGCCTTCGCGCTCGATGGCACCGGCATTCTCTTTTCCGCCGACCACGTCATGGCCTGGGCGACGACGATCGTCGCGCCGCCCGATGGCGCCATGGCCGATTACATGGCCTCGCTCGAAAAGCTGCTTTCCCGCGACGAGCATCTCTACCTGCCCGGCCATGGCGGACCTGTGATCGAGCCTGCCTCCTTCCTTCGCGGCCTGCGCGCCCACCGCAAGATGCGCGAGCGTGCCGTGCTCGAACGCATCCGCGCCGGCGACAGCCATATCCCTGACATGGTCAAGGTCATCTATGCGTCCACCGACGTGCGGCTGCATGGGGCGGCGGCACTTTCGGTGCTCGCCCATCTCGAAGACCTGATCGAACAGGGACGGATCGAAACCGATGGCCCGCCCTCGCTTCTCGGCGCCTACCGGCTGGCGCCCGGCGGAGCGGGCTGATCATGCGGCGCGAGGCCTACAGCTATCGCAATGATGCTTCGGTGCCCGCCTTTGCCGACGACAAGCCGGTGATCGTCTTCGACGGCGAATGCATCTTTTGTTCCGGCTGGGTGCGCTTTCTGCTTCGCCACGACCGACGGGCGCAATATCGCTATTTGACAGCACAGTCGCCGCTTGGCCAGGCGCTCTACCGGCACTACGGGCTCGATACCGTCCATTTCGAGAGCAACATGCTGATCGAGGACGGCATCGCCCGCATCAAATCCGACGGATCGATCCGCACGCTTGCGCGGCTGGGTCTGCCGTGGTCGCTCGCCAACATCTGCCGGATCCTGCCCGCTGCCCTTCGCGATCCGCTCTATGATCTCGTGGCGAGAAACCGCTACCGCATCGCCGGCCGCCGCCAGAGCTGCATGGTGCCGACGCCTGAGGAGCGTGGGCGCTTCATCGCATGACGATGGAAGACATGGTCCAAAAACAGAGCCTTTACCGCCAGATCCTCGGCCGGCAATGGAACCACCTGCCCGCGTCGATCCGCGCCCTGCACGACCTATCAGAGGGACATGCCACCTTTCGCGGACGTGCGGTCATCGAGCGCGGCAGCTCGATAGGGGCTCGGCTCGTCGCCTCCATGCTCGGCTTTCCCGGCGCAGGCGCTGACGTCCCTGTTGAAATCCACTTCGCATGCAGCAATGGTCGGGAAGTCTGGACCCGACGCTTCGGTGGGAAAGTCCTGCGCAGCTCGCAACGAAAGGCCGAGAGGCAGAACGAACCACTGCTCGCGGAAGATTTCGGACCGTTCCGTGTCCTGTGCGCGCTTGAGCCCGCCGAAAACCGCCTGCATCTCTTGGTTCGCGCCTGGTCCTTCCTCGGCCTTCCGCTTCCTTTACTGCTTGCGCCGGGTGGCCGGACGTTCGAGGAGGATCGTGACGGCCTGTTTCATTTCCACGTGGAGGTCGCAAGCCCGTTGACCAGCCTGATCGTGCGTTATCGCGGCTGGCTACGGCCAGCGGGCGAGCCGACAGCCGACTTGGGTGGTCGCAAAGCCCTCGTAGACGAATGACGTTTTCTGGCGGGCACTCCGCCGATCAGTCGCCGGCAATGCCCAACAGCTCGGCATCGAGCGCCCGCAGGAATTGATCGGCGAAGGCGGCGCCCATGCCGAGATCATGAGGCCCGTAACGCGAGGCGACGCGCAGGTCGACGAAGGTGGTCTCCGCCTCTTCGCGCAGCCGGATCAATACATCGAAACGAAAACCCGCGATCAGCGTGCGCCACTCGCCCTGCAGCACGACATCGCTGGCGCGGCGCCCTGCAATCGCGCCTTCGAGAGCCATCTCCGGGCGCGCCGCCGGAACGGGTACATTTTCCGGTTCGGCGTTCGTATCCGCGCCCGCATTCGGCCGTACTGCCAGATCCTCCAGATCGGCGCGGGCGTTCTCGACACCAAGTTCTTCGGTGATGCCGACGCGGCTCTGTTCGATGACGTTGCGCACCCCCTGATAGACGCGGTCGAGTGCGCCATCGTAGCGCCGGCCGGTCAGAGCCGGATAGGCGAGGATCTGCGCTTCACGGTCCTGAGGCGTTACCGCCGCCTTGCGCTTCAGCCAGCTCTCTTCCGCCTGCGGCACCTTGAGCCACGGCGGCGGCGTCACCGTATCCGTGCTGACGTCGTAGATTTCCGGGCGGGTCAGATATTGGACGACGCCATAGCCGATAAAGCCGAGCGTCGGCGCGGCGTAGACAAGCGCCGCAGCAGACGCCAGGCCACCAATCGCCGCAACCTGCCACAAGCGCGCCAACCCGACGACGGCAAACAGCACGCCTAACAGCGCAAAGACGCCGGCGACGCCGACAAGGGCGAGGAAATGCGGTGTCGTCAGCGGACCGAAGCGGTGCGCCAGCAGCGAGAGCGCAAAGAGCAGGAACGAGACACGGGCGAAGCGGCGCGCCCAGTGGGCGGCAAAGGAATAGGGGCGCTCGTACCGGACCATCATATAGTTGAATCAATTCCCTGCCGCGAAACAGACCGCATTCTTAGACCATGCCCCGTGCCGAGGGAACAGGCAATGCGGCAGTCCGCCACCGCGCTCCGGGCCTACCTTACAGTTCGCCGCAAAATCGCCATTCTCGTTAACCACCTATCAACACATGGGAATGTGCCCGCGCGCCCGGGATTTAAAGGGCACGCGGAGTTTCAATCGGAGGCAACGGCCAGCGCGCAACATCAAACGAGGGCGCTCGGCAATCGACGGAGAACCGACATGGGCGCATCGCAAGCAGCCGTGGCCATCGCCACCCCCTCTGCCCTTCCGGCCGGAGACGGCGGCATCCCCATGGGGCTCCTTGAGCTCGAACTCTCCCTCGATGGTTTCTCCGGCAACAATGCCGATTTCACCAGCTTCGTGCGCGCGGTTGCTGACAACGTCGGCGGTGAGTTTCTGTTTGCCCTGCCCGCTTCTGATCTGATCGAAGACTGCCGCAGCATTGCCGTGCTCCGTCTGCCTGATGCCGGAGGCGACGCTTCGATCCTGTTTGCCTGCCTCGACGAACAAGGCCGAGCCGTCCGTATCGAACATCCCAGCGACACCACGCGCGACCTCGAGCGCTTCGCCGAATCCTTTGTCGGCGTGCTGGAACGCATGTAGCGGACCTCTCACAGGGACAACTCTAACCATACCCCTGGGCGAGGCCGCCAGCGACGGTGAATGCGTTTTGGCAGCGGATTACGCGCAATCGGACAATCGCGCAGGGATCACACCCCGCCCCCCTCCGGAACAGGCTCACACACACACCCGTCAACGACGGGTGTGAGGTGCCCTCGCCTACAACCGCGACACGACACCGAATTGGCAACGTTCGTTTCGATTCTCGATACAAGTCCCTATATTGATTGTGATTCGAGGCGTTGAGTGGTGTGCCGCTCGATTGCTCACGGCGAGACGCAGACCGGTACGGCCTCACACGATCCGGTTGCGCCCAGGAGGCGCGAGAACCATGATGAAACGACTGTCCATCCTTATCGCAGCCGCGCTTCTCTTGACGGCATGCCAGACGATGACGCCGGAGGAACGGCGCATCGCCGACGGCAACACCTGCGCGTCCTACGGCTTCCGCCGCGGCACCGATGCGTTTGCCACCTGCCTGCAGCGGATCGAGCTCGACCGCCGCGCCGAATCGCGCGCATTCCGCTACCAGAACGACATGATGATGTGGGGCTGGGACCGGCCGGTCATCGTCTCACGACCGGTGATCGTCCAGGCCAGGTAAAGCGGATCATGCCGAGCCAACGCCGCTTGGGCGGCGCTGGCGATAGACGTTACCCCTTGCCGTTGATCGCGGCCTGGGCCGCGGCGAGCCGGGCGATCGGCACGCGGAAGGGTGAACAGGAGACGTAGTCGAGGCCGGCGTCCTCGCAGAAGCGGATCGAGGCCGGATCCCCGCCGTGTTCGCCGCAGATACCGAGTTTCAGACCGTTCTTGGTGCGACGACCACGCTCGGCTGCGATCTGGATCAGTTCGCCGACGCCGTCGAAATCGAGCGAGACAAAGGGGTCCTGCTCGATGATGCCCTTCTGCTGGTAGGTCGCCAGGAACTGCGAGGCGTCGTCGCGCGAGATGCCGAAGGTCGTCTGCGTCAGGTCGTTGGTGCCGAAGGAGAAGAAGTCGGCCGCTTCGGCGATGACGCCGGCGCGCAGGGCTGCACGCGGCAATTCGATCATGGTACCGACGAGATAGTCGATGTCGATACCCGCCTCACCGATCACCTCCTTGGCGACCGCATCGATGCGCGCCTTGACGTAATCGAGCTCTGCCTTGAGGCCGACAAGCGGCACCATGATTTCGGGAACGACGGCCGCTCCGGTCTCGTGCGCCGCTTCAACGGCGGCTTCGAAGATGGCACGCGCCTGCATCTCGGCGATCTCCGGATAGGAGATGGCCAGCCGGCAACCACGGTGGCCGAGCATCGGATTGAATTCGTGCAGTTCATCGACGCGCTGGCGCAGTTCCGACGGATCGAGCGAGAGCGCGCCGGCAACGTCGGCGATCTCCTCGTCGGTCTTCGGCAGGAACTCGTGCAGAGGCGGGTCGAGCAGGCGGATCGTTACCGGAAGGCCGTGCATGATCGAGAACAGCTCGGCGAAATCCGAGCGCTGCATCGGCAGAAGCTTGGCGAGCGCCGAACGGCGACCTTCTTCGTCGTCGGCGAGGATCATTTCGCGCATGACATTGATGCGGTCGTCCTCGAAGAACATGTGTTCCGTGCGGCAGAGGCCGATGCCCTCCGCACCGAAGGAGCGCGCGGCGCGTGCGTCCGCCGGCGTTTCGGCGTTGGTCCTGACGGTCATCCGGCGGGTGGCATCCGCCCAGGCCATGATCTTGCCGAAGTCCCCGGAAAGTTCCGGTTGCAGCATGGCGATCGCGCCCTTCAGCACCTGGCCTGACGAGCCGTCGATGGTGATGACGTCGCCCTTCCTGAGCGTCACGCCTCCGGCGGTCAGCGTTTCGTTGCGAAGGTCGACACGAATGCTGCCGGCGCCGGAAACGCAAGGGGTACCCATGCCGCGGGCAACCACGGCGGCGTGGCTGGTCATGCCGCCGCGGGTCGTCAGAATGCCTTCGGCGGCATGCATGCCGTGGATATCTTCAGGGCTGGTCTCGACGCGGACGAGGATGACCTTGCGGCCTTCCTTGTCGGCCTGCACCGCTTCCTCCGAGGTAAAGACGATCTCGCCCGTCGCAGCCCCCGGCGAGGCCGGAAGGCCCGAGCCGATGATGTCGCGGCGCGCATGTGGATCGATCGTCGGGTGCAGCAGCTGGTCGAGCGAGGCGGGATCGATGCGGGCAACGGCCTCCTGTTCGGAGATCAGCCCCTCCTCCGCCATATCGACCGCGACCTTCAGCGCCGCCTTGGCGGTGCGCTTGCCGGAGCGCGTCTGCAGCATCCAGAGCGTGCCGCGCTCGATGGTGAATTCCAGATCCTGCATATCGCGATAGTGGCGTTCGAGCGTATCGCAGATCGAGCGAAACTCGGCGAAGGCTTCCGGCATCAGCTTTTCGAGCGAGGGCTTGTCGGAGCCGGAGCCAAGGCGCGCCGCTTCGGTAATGTTCTGCGGCGTGCGGATGCCGGCAACGACGTCCTCGCCCTGTGCATTGACCAGAAACTCGCCGTAAAGCTCGTTCTCGCCGGTCGAGGGGTTGCGGGTGAAGGCAACGCCAGTCGCCGACGAATTGCCGAGATTGCCGAAGACCATCGCCTGGACGTTGACGGCGGTGCCCCAGGCGGCGGGGATGGCGTGCAGGTGGCGATAGGTGATCGCCCGCGGGTTCATCCAGCTCGAAAACACGGCGCCGATCGCGCCCCAGAGCTGCACTTCCGGATCCTGCGGAAAGGGTTCGCCCAGCGCTTCCTCGATCGCTTCCTTGTAACGGGCAATGACGCTCTGCCACTCCACCGCCGAAAGCTCGGTATCCTGCTCATGGCCGAGGCGCGCCTTTTCATCCTCGAGGATTTCCTCGAAGACGTCGTGGTCGACGCCCATGACGACGTCGCCATACATCTGGATGAAGCGACGATAGCTGTCCCAGGCAAAACGGGCATCACCGGCGTCATGGCCAAGCGCATGTACCGACTGATCGTTGAGACCGAGGTTGAGAACCGTGTCCATCATGCCGGGCATGGACGCGCGCGCGCCTGAGCGAACCGAAAGCAGCAGCGGACGGGAGGTGTCGCCGAAGACGCGGCCGGTCACCTCTTCCATCCGGCTGATCCCCTCGCGCACCTGGTCGCGCAGGCCATCCGGCATTTGCCTGTCGTTGTCGAAGAAGCTGTTGCAGGCATCGGTGATGATCGTCAGGCCCGGCGGAACCGGCAGGCCGAGGTTGCACATCTCGGCAAGGTTGGCGCCCTTGCCACCCAAGCGCTCACGATCACCCGCACGTCCCTCGGCCTTGCCCCCACCGAAGGTGTAAACCCATTTCGTCATGCCTGCTCTCCACCCAGAAACAGTCTTTAATGACGATTTACAGTATATGCTTCAGGCTGAAAATGCACCCGGCGAAGATTTATGCTGCAGCGCATCATTTTCTGTAACATTGCTACACATCGCGCTTGACCTCCCACAAATCGTGTCGGTGGCTTTAAATAGCAGCCGAAATTCCTGAAAAGGCTGCGCCGGGCGGCCCGATCCGACATTGCCCGCAACATAACAATTATCTAATATACAGATGTGCGATGGGGGTGCATCCAGGAATATCCCGTCATGGCAATCCGTTTCCGTCTCGATGGCTCGGAGGGTCGGTCATGAGGTGGCGTGCAAATCTGACAACCTGGCTCCTTTCGGCGGCGCTAATGGTCCTTTTCACCATGGGAAACGCCTTTGCCGAAGGAAACGGCAAGCGGCTGGCGCTCGTCGTCGGCATGAGCAACTACGTGCTCGCTGGAACGCTGCCCAATGCTTCACGCGATGCAGAAGCCTTCAACACCTTTCTCAAGGACCAGGGCTTCGAAACGAACCTCGTGCTCAACGCCGATCGCCGTGGTCTTGCCGGCGCACTTTCAAACTTCTCGCGCAAGATCGGGCCCGACGATACCGCCCTGTTTTACTACGCCGGCCACGGCATGCAGTTGCACGGCGAGAATTTCCTTGTTGGCACCGATGCCAAGCTCGAAAGCGAGTTCGACGTGCCGGCCGAGACCGTGGCACTGTCCGAGATCATCGGCGCGATGGAAAAACGTGCCCGCATCTCGATGGTCTTCCTCGATGCCTGCCGCAACAATCCGCTCGCCGAGCGGCTGACACGCGAAGTCGAAGGTGCGACCCGCGGTGCGGCGACCCGCGGGCTGGCGCCGATCGAAACGCAGGGCGGCGGCACGCTCGTCGCCTTTGCCGCAGCCCCGGGACAGGTCGCCGCCGACGGCACCGACGGGCATTCGCCCTTTACGCGGGCGCTGATCGCCAATCTCTCGGGCGCCGGCCTCGAAGTCGGCACCGCCTTCAAGCGGGTCGTGCGCGACGTGCGCAAGGAAACGCAAGGCAAGCAGCAGCCGCAGATCCTGTCATCCCTGTCGCTGGAATTCTACTTCGGGCCGGAAACCGCAGCGCCCCAGACGACCCCGGCGGTGCAAACCCCGGCGGTACAGACGGCCATACCGCAGACTGCGGCGGTTCAGCCGGTGCAGCCGGCCCTCACTGTGCCGGCCATGGATCCCGAAGCGCTTGAGGCAGAGAAGGACTTCAAAAAGGCGCTGAAGATCGGAACGGCGCGCATCTGGCACTTCTTCGTCGAAAAACACCGCATCGGCGAATATGCCGACCTCGGACGCCAGGCGCTGGCGCAGATCGAACCCGCCGCCGTGCGCAACCAGTCGCATCTGCCTCAGTCCGTCGAAGCGTGGCTATTGCCGGACAAGGACAAGCGACGAAACGTCCAGGTGGCACTCGCCTCGCGCGGATTTGCGGCGGGCACAGCCGATGGTGTTTTTGGTGGACAGACGCGCGAAGCGATCAAGCGGTTCCAGAGCACCAACCAGCAGCCAGCAAGCGGCTTCATCACAGAGCGCACGGCAGAAGCCCTCGGCATCAAAGTCAATGACAGAGCCGAGGGCATATACAGCTCTTCGAAGGCCCGACGCTATGATGTTGCCAACCTCGAGGGTCTGGAAACCGATCAAACCGTCCTGCGGGCGCTGACCTGCCTGCGCCACTTCGAAACCGTATATGGCGTGTTCGAAGGGCACCTCTATGTCGCAGTGCGGACGGGAATAATTTTGGCCGTTTATGCGCGGGGGATCGCCGGCGGTTGCGGAGCGCACCTCGCGTCGATTTCGTCTCAAGAGGAGAACGCCTTCGTCGCATCGCTTTTCAACGCCGATCAGACCTTTTTCAACACCGGCTACGACCCCTCAGGCAATGTCAGCTACAAGATGGGGCCCTGGATCGGCCTGACGCAGGACCCACAGGGCAAGGAGCCCAGAGGCGGCTGGCGTTGGGACACCGGCGCGCCCCTGACCTACACGAAATGGTTCCAGGATATGCCGAACGAAGGCAAGAAGGGCGACGATATCGGCATGTACTACGCCCATCGCAACGGCAGAGCCGACACGAAATCCGTCTACGTCGATAGCTGGGACGATATGGGGCCAACCGATGGAACGGGCGGTCTGATCCTCGAATTCGAGTGACCGCTTGGGGCAATTCAACACCTGCACGGCTGAGTCAATCATAAGCAGGAGGCAAGGTCATGAACTGGCGTGTGAAGCTGCTATGGCTGGTTCTTTGCGCTGTGATCGTGCCCTTCACCACAGGGAATGCCCCCGCCGAAGGCAATGGCAAACGACTGGCGCTCGTCATCGGCATGAGCAACTATGTGCTTGCGGGAACCCTGCCTAACGCCTCGCGCGACGCTGAAGCGTTCAATGTCTTTCTCAAAGGCCAGGGTTTTGAAACCGACTTGATCCTCAACGCCGATCGCCGTGGTCTTGCCGGCGCACTTTCAAACTTCTCGCGCAAGATCGGGCCTGACGATGTCGCCCTGTTCTACTACGCCGGTCACGGCATGCAGTTGCGCGGCGAGAACTTCCTCGTCGGCACCGACGCACGGCTCGAGAGCGAGTTTGACGTTCCGGCAGAAACCATGCCGCTGTCGGAGATCATGAACGCGCTGGAACAACGCGCGAAAATCTCCCTGATCTTCCTCGACGCCTGCCGCAACAATCCGCTCGCAGACAGACTCAATCGTGACGTGGCGGGGACAAGCCGCGGCGGCGCCACCAGAGGTCTGGCACCGATCGAGACACAGGGCGCCGGCACGCTCGTTGCCTTTGCTGCGGCGCCCGGACAGGTGGCGGCTGACGGAACCGACGGGCATTCGCCCTTCACCCGGGCGCTGATAGCCAACCTCTCCGGCCCAGGGATCGAAATCGGCACCGCCTTCAAGCGCGTGATCCGTGAGGTGCGCTCGGCAACGGGCGGCAAACAGTCGCCGCAGATCCTCTCCTCTCTCGATCTGGAATTCTACCTCGACGGCAGCGCCACGCTTGAAGCGCCCCGACCCTCGAAAGTTGACAACGTCGATATCACCGCGCTCGACTTCAACAAGGCGATGCGCGTGGACACGGCCAGGACCTGGAAACGCTTCATCGCCAAACATGGCGAGAGCAGCTACGCCGACGCGGCGCGTCAATCCATTCAGCGGCTCGGCAAAAGCGACGACTTCAGATCATCCCTGGCTGCGATGGCACAGGAACAGAAGATGCTCGATAGCAAGGACAAGCGCGCAGCCGCGCAACAGGCCCTGCAGAGCAAGGGCTTTGACACGGGCGCGACGGACGGCGCCTTCGGTGGCCAGACACGCAGGGCGGTCACGGCATTTCAGGCGGCCCGCGGGCTAAAGCAATCCGGATTTATTGATCAGGAAACCGGAGCGAGCCTGGGTCTCACCTTTGCCCGCATCGATCAGGACATTCTCTCGGCTACCAGCGCACGCCGCTATGACGCCACCGATCTCGAGGGACTGGAGGACGAACCGGTGATCGCCATGGTGCGGTGTCTTTCGCCTCTACCACTGACCTACGGCACCTTTGCCAGACACCTCTATGCAGCGGTCTATGACGGGCAGCAAGTCGGTTGGCAGGAAGCGAAGGCGATCGTCGAGCGCTGCGGCGGTCACCTTGCCACGATCGATTCCAGCGATGAAAATACGTTCGTCGCCTCACTCGTGAATACGGATGACCGGTTCTTCAGCAGTTCGTTCGAAGGCGGCGAGCACCGGCGGGTCGGGCCATGGCTCGGGCTCTCCAACGAGAACGGCAGTGCCGAAGGGTGGAGATGGACGACGGGCGCTGCCGTCACCTTCGGCAGGTGGTTCAGGCGGCCGCCGGAAAAGGCTGGGGCGGCAACGCTTTACGCAGCCTATCGAGCAAACAAAGTCCCCCTCGCCGCCTACATCGACACCTGGGAAGCGCGCGACCCATCGCGGCCGGTATCCGGTTTCATCGCCGAATTTGAGTGAATCAGACGACTTCGCGCAGGCGTTCCGCCGTCTGCAGGTCAACGGAGACGAGCTGGGATACGCCCTGCTCGGCCATGGTCACGCCGAACAGGCGGTTCATGCGGGCCATGGTGATCGGGTTGTGGGTGATGATGATGAAGCGTGTCTCGGTCGACGCCGCCATTTCGTCCATCAGGTTGCAGTAGCGCTCGACATTGTGGTCGTCGAGCGGTGCATCCACTTCGTCCAGCACACAGATTGGCGCGGGATTGGTCAGGAACACGGCGAAGATCAATGCCATCGCCGTCAGCGCCTGCTCGCCGCCGGAAAGCAACGTCATGGTCTGTGGCTTCTTGCCCGGCGGGCGGGCGAGAATTTCAAGGCCGGCCTCCAGCGGATCGTCGCTCTCGATCAGTTGCAGCTCGGCCGTGCCCCCCCCGAAGAGGTGGGTGAACAGCCGCTGGAACTGTACGTTGACGACGTCGAATGCGGCGATCAGGCGCTCGCGGCCCTCGCGGTTCAGGTTCTGGATGGCGCTCCTGAGCTTGCGGATCGCCTCGATGACGTCGTCGCGCTCTCTGAGCAGCAGGGCGAGCTTTTCTGAAAGCTCCTTCTGTTCTTCTTCGGCCCGCAGGTTGACGGCGCCAAGCCGCTCGCGCTCGATCTTCAGCCGTTCGAGCTCGCGCTCGATGTTGCGCATGTCCGGCAGTGCCTCGTCGACGGCAAGCCCCGTCAATCGCATGACCTCGTGCGGCGCGCAGGAGAGCGCTTCCTGAATGCGGGCCTCGATCTCGACGCGACGTTCGCGGGCGGAGACCAGCCGCTCTTCGGCGCGGCCGCGCTTTTCGCGCGATTCCGCCAGTTCGGAGAGCGCGGTTGCCGCCAACCGGTCCGCCTCGCGCTGACGGTTTTCAGCCTCGGCGAGCAGATCGGCCGCTTCGCGTCGGGCCGCTTCCGCCTTCTGCAACTCGTTCATCAGCGCCCGGCGCTTGTCCTCGAACTCGTCGGGCGCATCGATCAGCTCTTCGACCTCGTCGCGGGCTTCTGCCTCGCGGTCGCGCAGGGTCGCGATGTGCTCATCGGCGCTCGCCGCGCGCGCCTTCCAGGTCTGTCGTTCATTGGCAATCGCCGCGATGCGCCGCTGACGCGCCTCGTTCTCGCGCGCCAGGCCATCATGGGCGGCACGGGCCTCGGCGACGGCGGCACGATCGGCTGCGACATCGGCCGTCTGGGTGCGCAGCGTCAGTTCCAGTTCGGAGAGATCGGGCGCATCGGCGAGCGCGTCGTTGGCCGTCTCGATCTGCTCGGCCACCTCTTCGACCTGCGACTCGATCTGGCTGCGCGATTCGGCAAGCACCGCGCGGCGGCGGGCAAGGTCGCCCGAGGCGCGTTCAGCGGCGGCGAGCGCGTCGCGGGCTTCGCCGAGCTGTCGGGTGATCATGCGCTGCGCGTCGCGGGCAAGCCGCAGCCGCTCGTCCTCGGCGCGGATGCGACTGCCCGCAGAGGCAAGTTCGGCCTCCGCGAGGCGCAGCGCCTCAGCGGCGCCGTCGGCCTCGGTATCGAGTTCGGCCAACCGGTTCTTCTGCGCCAGCCGCAATGCGGCAGCACTTGGCGCCTCGGAGCCGGTCACGTGGCCGTCCCAGCGCCAGACGGAGCCCTGCTTGGTGACAAGGCTCTGGCCGGGTTTCAGCAGGGGCAGCAGCCGCTCGGCTTCCGCCTCGCTTGCGACGATGCCGATCTGCTTCAGGGCGCGGGTCAGCGCGTCGGGCGCCTTTACATGGGCAATCAGCGGGCTCACGCCTTCCGGCAATTCGCCGTCCCCGACATGATCCCCCGGCGCGCGCCAATGGGCCGGCGCGTCGGTTTCGAGCGGCGAGTCGAGATCGTCGCCAAGGGCCGCGCCCAATGCGGTCTCGAAGCCCCGGTCGACCTTCATCTCCTCGACGACGGCGGGATAGGCGCCACCGGCCACCGCCTCCAGCATGCGCCGGATGGTGCGTGCCTCGGTCTCGATGCCGTTCAGCGTCGCGCGCGTCCGATCGACGGGCTGACGCGCCTCGACCTCCATGCGCCGCGCTTCAGCGAGGCTTTCCTCGATCGCGAGCACATTGCTTTCGGCTTCTTCCAGCGCAGCTTCTGCGACCTCGACCTGACCCTGCTTTTCGTGCGGATCGGGAAGGGCCGCCATCTGGCGGTCGAGTTCATCGAGATCGCGCGACTGGTCGCCAAGTTGGCGGGCAAGACGTGCCTGGCGCTCCGACAGGTCGCGCAGCGTGCGCTCCAGCTGGTTGCGGCCGGCCTGTGCCTCGGCGCGTTCCGCCGTTAGACGCGCCAAAAGCGCCTCGCTGCCGGCGAGCTTTTCGTTTGCGTCTTCGAGGCGCTCGCGCGCTTCCGTCGCACGGTCGTCGGCCTCGGCAAGCATGTCGCTGAGTTCGGCTTCCTCTTCGTCGAGACGCGAAAGAATGCCGGCATTGTCAACGACAAGGCGCTCCTCGCGGGCGATATCCTCGGCAAGCTGCGCCAGCCGGCGCTGCAACTCGTCGCGGCGCCTGAGGATGCGGCCGGCATCCTCTTCGAGCTGTGAGCGGGCAATCTGCAGACGCTGGAGGGCGGCGGCGAACTTCGCTTCGTTTTCGCGCAGCTCCGGCAGCTTCAGGCTGGCGATCGCCTGGTCCTTGGCCGCCTGCATCTGCTGCTGCGCCTTTTCCGCGACCAGCGCAGTCACCTGGTTGAGCTGGCTCGTCGCCTCGCCCTCCGCCTCCTTGGCCTGCACCCAGCGAATATGGAACAGGATCGCCTCGTGCTTGCGGATATCGGCCGAGAGCATTTTGAAGCGGTTGGCCTGGCGCGCTTGGCGCTTGAGGCTCTCGATCTGGCTTTCGAGCTGCGAGGTGACGTCGTCGAGACGCTCGAGATTGGTCTCGGCGGCACGCAGACGCAGCTCCGCTTCGTGGCGGCGAGAGTGCAGGCCGGAGATGCCGGCCGCCTCTTCCAGGAGCTGGCGACGGGCCTGCGGCTTGGCGGCGATCAGTTCGCCGATGCGCCCTTGCCCGACCATCGACGGCGAGCGTGCACCAGTCGACGCGTCGGCGAAGAGAAGCTGTACATCCTTGGCGCGCACTTCCTTGCCGTTGATGCGGTAGACCGAGCCCTGCTCGCGCTCGATGCGGCGGCTGACCTGGATCTCGTCGCTGTCGTTGAAGGCAGCGGGTGCCGTGCGGTCGCTGTTGTCGAGATAGAGGCCGACCTCGGCCGTGTTACGCGCGGGACGATTGCCGGATCCGGAAAAGATCACGTCGTCCATGCCGGAAGCGCGCATGTTCTTGTAGGAGTTCTCCCCCATCACCCAGCGCAAGGCTTCGACGAGGTTCGACTTGCCGCAACCGTTCGGTCCGACGACACCGGTCAATCCGCGCTCGATGATGAATTCGGTCGGTTCGACGAAGGACTTGAAGCCGAGCAGGCGAAGCTTGTTGAACTTCATGGAGCGGACGCTGGGGCTACGAGGTCCCCCCCTCTACCATCAGCCCAGACAAGAAAAACGGGCGCACAGCTGCTGCCGTCGCCCGTTTTCAGGAAAAGCGAAGGATCAGAGCTTGCTGTCGATGAGGGCCGACATAACGTCAACCGACATGTCCCCCGAATAGTGCTCGCCATTGACAAAGAAGGTCGGCGTCGACTGAACCCCGAATTCCTTGGCGCCCCGTTGCATAACAGTGTTCACATCATCCAGAAGTTTTTGGTTCGTCAAGCAGGCCTCGAAGCTCTCCTGTGTAAAACCAGCGAGTTTGGACATCTGCAGCAGAGCGTCGCGACCATTCTGGGCTGCGGCCCACTGCTGCTGTTGCTTGAACAGCATCGAGATCATCGGGAAGTACTGGCCTTCCGGAGCGCAGCGCGCCAGCATGAAGGCGGCCGCCGCGCGCGGATCGAACGGGAATTCGCGCAGCACGAAGCGGACCTTGCCGCTGTCGACATACTTGGTCTTGATCGCCTCGAAGGTGTTGTTGTGAAAGGCGGCGCAGTGCGGGCAGGTCATCGACATGTATTCGACGATCGTCACCGGCGCGTTGGCGTCGCCGATCGCCATTTCCGGCAGGGCGCCCGGTTCCATCAGCTTGGCGACGTCGACGGACCCTTCCGACGAGGGGAGCTCGACCTTGACGGGAGCAGCCGTCGTCTGGGCGACTTCGGTGCCGGCAGAGGGCTTGGCTTCGGTGGTGGCCGGGGTCGCGGTCGTCGATGCAGTCGTGGTCGCGTCCGTTGCCGGCTTGGTTTCAGCCTTGGCGGCTTCGGTGGTCTCGGCCGGTGCGGTGGAGGCCGTTTCCTTCTTTTCGTCGCTGCAGGCAGCAAGCACCAGGGCGACAGTTGCGACGGCGGCACCGCTGAGCAGGCGCTTGGTAAGGTTCATTGCGGAAGCGGACATGATTTGACCCGTGTTCGGAGGGAATTGCAGTGCGGATTCGATATCTTGCCCCGCGCAGGGCGGCAAGTGGCGCGGCGTCAACAGAATTCAAAGAATTGTGACCGAGCGATGGCTGCCCAAAAGCGCATCGCGATCTTTCCGATTCGCTGCTTGCGCTTTAAGCCTCTGGTTTTCGCGTCTCGTAGTCGCGAAAACCGCTGCATAGTTTTGCGCGCCGTGCCTTAGCGGCGCCGGGGATTGAGCACGGCGGTCCCCAGCCGACGCAAGGCCGCCTTCAGCTCCTCGCTTTCGATGCCTTCGACCATGGTCTCGAGCCGCCGTGCAGGTTCACCGGTCAGCGGCTTGGGCTTGCCACGGTGTTTCGGCTGCTGGGAGACGGGCTTTTGAACGATGCGCAGCTGCCCGATCGCATAGAAGCCGAAGAAGCCGTTAATGCGCTGGATCAATTCGCCCTGGGCGTGGGTCAAAAACAGGGCGCGCGCGCCCTCGCAGGCAACCGTCAGGACGCCCGGCTGATGGCCGCCCTCGCCCATGATCTCGGAGGCCCGGCGCGGCCAGGCGATCTTTTCGGGCCGCGTGCAATCGGCAAAGTCCTCGCCGGCGATTTCGTCCCAGGAGCCGAGCAGCATGGTGTTGATGCCTGCCCGCTTGGCGAGCACCGGGTCGATCAGGCCGTTCGCGACTTCGCTGATCTGGACGACGCCCTTCCGGGTCTTCTGCTCGCTCACGTATGGACTTTCTGTAGGCAATGTCGATTGAGCCTTGATGCCGCGGCTCCGCTTCGCCAAGTATAGGCCGGAAACGGAACTCCCGGCAAATCATGCACGATACGATACCGGCGGCGGACGCCGCACCCCTGCTTTTGGAATGGTACGACAGGCACCATCGCGACCTGCCCTGGCGGGTTTCGCCGCCGATGGCGCGCCGAGGCATCGTCGCCGATCCCTACCATGTCTGGCTTTCCGAAGTGATGCTGCAGCAGACGACGGTGCAGGCGGTAAAAGCCTATTTCGAAAAGTTCCTGTCACTGTGGCCGACCGTCGAGGACCTTGCGCGCGCCGAGAATGAGGACGTGATGAAGGCATGGGCCGGGCTCGGCTATTATGCGCGCGCCCGCAACCTGAAGAAATGCGCCGAGGCCGTCGCGAACGATCATGGCGGCCGCTTTC
Organism: Ensifer sp. Root954; assembly: GCF_001429005.1. Taxonomy (NCBI): domain Bacteria; kingdom Pseudomonadati; phylum Pseudomonadota; class Alphaproteobacteria; order Hyphomicrobiales; family Rhizobiaceae; genus Ensifer; species Ensifer sp. Root954. Next base: position 309,465 of record NZ_LMJM01000023.1, on the reverse strand, counting down.
CCGACACGGAGGATGGGCTGAAGTCCCTTCCCGGCATCGGCGACTATACCGCCGCCGCGGTCGCGGCGATCGCCTTCAATCGCAGAAGCGCCGTGCTCGACGGCAATGTCGAGCGGGTGATTTCCCGCCTCTATGCAATCGAAACGCCGCTGCCGGCGGCAAAGCCCGAGATGCGGGCCCGCGTCGCCGCGCTCACCCCTGAGAGCAGGCCGGGTGATTTCGCCCAGGCGATGATGGATCTCGGCGCGACGATCTGCACGCCGAAACGGCCCGCCTGCTCGCTCTGTCCCTTCCGCGCCCACTGTCGCGCGCTTGCCGTCGCAGACCCGGAAACCTTTCCGCGCAAAGCGCAGAAGAAGGACAAGCCGCTTCGGCGCGGCGCCGCCTTCGTCGCGATCGACGCCGACAACGCGGTCTATCTGCGCAAGCGGGCCGAGACGGGCCTGCTTGGCGGCATGACCGAAGTGCCCGGCACTGACTGGACGTCGCGGCAGGACGGCGACACTTCGCTTGCCTCGCAGCCCTTTGCAGCGGCCTGGGAAGATTGCGGCACCATCAGCCACGTGTTCACGCATTTCGAGTTGCGTCTCTCCGTCTACCGCGCCAATGTCGCGCGCGCCGGAACGCAGGGCAACGGCTGGTGGGAGCCAGTTCACTCGCTGAGTGCCCAGGCGCTGCCGACGGTGATGAAGAAGGCGATCGCCCAAGCGATCCCGCATGCCTTCAAGGCGGAACGCTAGCGCGGTACGGGGCCACCCGTCCCGCTCCAACTCCGAAAGTTCAAGCAGGGAATACGTTCATGAGCAGCATCGACATCCGCCACATCGTCTTCGACATCGGCAAGGTGCTGATCCACTACGACCCCAACCTGCCCTATAGCCGCCTCATCCCCGACGAGGCCGAGCGCGAATGGTTCTTTGCCAATGTCTGCACTCACGACTGGAACATCGAGCAGGACCGCGGCCGTTCCTGGGAAGAGGCGGAAGCGCTGCTGATCAAGGACTTTCCCGAGCGTGAAGAACAGATCCGCGCCTTCCGCAAATATTGGCAGGAGATGGTGCCGCACGCCTATGTGGAGACGGTGTCGCTCCTGGAGCGACTGATCGCCGAAGGACGCGACGTGACGATGCTGACCAACTTCGCCTCCGACACGTTCCGCGAGGCGCAGGTCCTTTATCCCTTCCTGACGCTGCCACGCGGCGTCACCGTTTCGGGCGACGTCAAGCTGATCAAGCCCGATATCGCCATCTATGAGACGCACACGCGGACCTTCGATCTCGACCCATCGGCCACCCTCTTCATCGACGACAGCATTCCCAACGTCGAAGCCGCGCGGCTTGCCGGCTGGCATGCGGTGCATTTCGTCGATCCGGAAAAGCTGAAGGCCGATCTCGCCGGCTACGGCATTCATCCGTAGGCTGAAACTGCCGGTCGAGGATGGTTCCTGCTCGTGGCGGCACGATTCCGCCACGAATCATATTTACTACCTGCGATTGCGTAATCGCAGAGGTAATATATGAATAGTTTAGAATTTTCAGTAATTCCAGACGGCGCCGCCAAGGACGCCTTCATCGACGAGCTCTACGCGACGACCGAGGCCAGCTTTCGCGACGAGGTGCCTCCGGAAGAGTTTGGAGAACGGTTTTCAGATACCCGTTTCGTCGTCGCCAGACGCGATGCCAAACTGGCGGGCTGGCTCAGCCTTCGGCCGCCGACTGAAGGCGACGACAAGAGAGTGGCCGATCGAGGCTGGCACGCCATGCCGTCGCACGACCTGCACGACGCCGAAATTCTCGCGCGGCTCATTCGGCTTGCAGCCGTAGAGGCCGGTTCAGAAGGCATCATCTGGCACTCCCGAAAAACCGCCCTCAACCAGCAGGTCGTCGAAATGACCGGCGCGACCGCGCTTCGGGATCTGTTCAGGACCTGGCAGGCGTCACCCAAGCGCTGGCCGGCCGCAATCGCAAAACCCAAGGACGGTGCCGTCGTTTACGCCGTCCAGGCGCCTCTTCCAGAAAATCTCCTCGCAAAGTTCGTGGACTTCCTCACACGCGCGGGGATACCGGACTGCAGTGAAGAAACCTGCACCACGACCTGGGACGCGGACTCCGTCGCCCAACGTATCGCTGACTGGGATGAGGGCGGGCTGCTGATGCAGTGGCTGGAACATCACGACCTCGTGGTCGCCGAGGCCTACGCCTTTGTCTGGAGCGATGAAATGATGATCCACATCACCGAACACCATGCCCCGTCTTGCGGGCTGATTGCCCTGGTTGCCGCACTGCTTCAGCGCATACCCGCGGCCTATCCCGATATCAGGGTCGCCACCGTCGAGTTACAGGAAGACGAAAGAGCACGCCTCGAGCCTGTGCTCGCCAGTTGCGGCTTCGAGGATAAGGGCGCCCGAACCCTCTACCACTTGCGCCCACAGGGAACGCCGGCTCTCTAAAGGCGGCGTATCCTCCATTCGGCGCGCGGCGGCGGCACGGGTCGCCGCCGCCCATTGTCAGGGCCTGGCCGCGATGAAGCCCCATGCCAGCCAGGCCGCAATGACTGCGGCCACGAACCAGATGCTCAGGATCGCGAGGAGGCCGCTGCGGCTGGACGGGCGTCCTTCCAATGCCGCCGCCCGCTCTCGGAATTCTTCCATCAGCGCTGGCGGCACCAGACGTACGGCCAAGAGGATGCCGAGCGGAACGAGAATAAGATCATCGAGGTAGCCGAGTATCGGAATGAAATCGGGGATCAGGTCAACCGGCGAAAGTGCGTAGGCCGCCACAGTGCCGGCAACGAATTTCGCCGAAAACGGCGTTCGACGATCTCGCGCGGCGAACCAGAGCGCAACGACGTCGCGTTTGATTTGCCGCGCCCATTGCTTCACGCGCTGGAGACGATCGGGCACGGCCATGCGGTTAACACTCTTGTTCGGATGAAGTTGCTCTGTCCGAACCCTATGAGCGGATGCGAAGATTGGCAATCGACCTCAGGGCCCTGCCGGGCGCTTCAAACGCTCCGTCGGATGGCCCAAACATACAAATGCCCGGAATCCTCACATTGAGGATTCCGGGCATTTAAAGCTCTCTTTCCGGGACTGAAGGTACAAAATCCGGTTAGAGCGCTTTTCGAAGGATCCGGCGGAACTGGTTGATCAGTTCAGTTTTGCCAGATCATTTCGAATGACGCTTCTGAGTTCGTCGATGGGCTTCAGGGTGTTCCCCTCTTCGAAGTGCCAGAATGTCCATCCGTTGCAGGCATCAAGCCCCTGGACCTTGGCGCCCAGGCGATGAATTGAACCGGCCTCGCCGCCGGAGGCGACCGTGCCGTCGGCACGAACGATCGCGCTGTAGCGGCGCTTGGCGTCCGTCAGAACCGTGCCGGGCTTGATCAGCCCGCTTTCGATCAGCGTGTTGAAGGCGACGCGCGGCTCGGCCTTCTTGCCGGTCATGACCGAGAGCATCGCCTTGCCGAGCGGTTCGACCGCGTCGATGCGTGCCGATGCCGCGTCGATGTAATCCTGCTCGCGCTCAATGCCGACGAAGTGGCGGCCGAGGCGTTTGGCGACGGCACCGGTCGTGCCGGAACCGAAGAAGGGATCGAGAATGACGTCGCCCGGCTTGGTCGAAGCCATCATGATACGGGCGAGCAGCGCTTCCGGCTTCTGGGTCGGATGCACCTTCTTGCCGTCATCACCTTTCAGGCGCTCGTGACCGGAGCAGATCGGGAACAGCCAATCGGAGCGCATCTGCACGTCGTCATTGGCCGCCTTCATCGCATCGTAGTTGAAGGTGTAGCCCTTGGCATTGGCATTCGGCGTCGCCCAGATCAGCGTCTCATGAGCGTTCTGGAACCGCCGACCCTTGAAATTCGGCATCGGGTTGGTCTTGCGCCAGATGATGTCGTTGAGGATCCAGAAGTGCAGATCCTGCAGGATGGCGCCGACGCGGAAGATGTTGTGGTACGAGCCGATGACCCAGAGGGTGCCGGTCGGCTTCAGCACGCGGCGGCAGGCCAGCAGCCAGGCACGGGTGAAGGCGTCGTAAGCTTCGAACGACGCGAACTGGTCCCATTCGTCGTCGACGGCGTCGACCACCGACTGATCGGGACGGGTCAGCATGCCGCCGAGCTGGAGGTTGTAGGGCGGGTCGGCGAAAACGACGTCGACCGAATTGTCGGGAAGCGCATTGAGCGCCGCAACGCAGTCACCCTTGATGATGCTGTCGAGCCAGCCCAACGGACGGGTGGAACGGGAGACTTCGGCAAGCGAAACAACTGAAGACATGGACAACTCGCAAATACGCTTACTCGGAACGGATCATGGAGCGTATGGTTACCGAAGATGGTTACCAAAGCCTGAAGGCCGTTTCGAAAAAGTGCGTAGTCGCGCTATGTTAGAGAGGTCTTCTGGAGTGGACAGGAAAGGCGGGAACGGGCGTTCACCCGCCTCCCGCCGCCCCGTTCAAGCGTCGCGGACGCCGTTTCACCGGGCGTCGTGAAAGGCGCGGCTGTCTGAGGGGGCCTCATGGCGCTCGTTCAGCCCGTAGTCGCGGATCACGGAGGCGATGCGCAGGCGGTAATCGGCAAAGACGCCGTGGCGCCCCGCATCCTGGGCGGCACGATGTTCGGCGCCGTTCCGCCAGGCCTTCACCGCCTCCTCGTCGCGCCAGAAAGACAGGGACAACACCTTGTCGGGATTGGCCAGACTCTGGAACCGCTCGATCGAGATGAAGCCATCGATGTCGTCGAGCAGCGGACGCAGGTCGGCGGCAATGCCGAGATAGGCGTCACGCCGGCCCTCGGCCGGTAGGACTTCGAAGATGACGGCAATCATGTTTCACTTTCCTCCGATGGGCATCGAGACGTTCTTCAGGAAAATACGATCCTCCTTCAGGATAAACCGCTCGCGGCGGGAGAAGGCATAATTTTCCCGGCCGAGCGGATCGGCGGCAAGCCGGGCGCGATAGGCCTCGTAGGCCGCGAGGCTCTCGATGTTGTAAACGCCGTAAGCCGTCGTCGCAGATCCCTCATGCGGACCGAAATAGCCGATGAGATCGGCGCCGCAACGCGGGATGACCTCGCCCCAGTTGCGCGAATAGGTGGCGAACTCGTCCTTCTTGAAGGGATCGATTTCGTAGCGGATGAAACAGGTGATCATCATCATCTCCAGGTCTTTTGGGGCCTTTCGCCCGGTCTTCGATGAAGTGACTATGCCCGCTTGAAGTGCGAGAATGCTTCGATTACGATCGAAGTATGAAGGAAGGCCCAGACATCGCTCTCATCGGATCGCTGATCGGCGATCCCGCCCGCGCCAACATGCTGACGGCGCTGATGGGGGGTAGTGCGCTGACCGCAACCGAGCTTGCCACCCATGCTGGCATCACGCTGCAGACCGCCAGTTCCCACCTGGCCAAGCTCGAGGCCGGCGGTCTGCTCAGCCAGCGCAAGCAAGGCCGTCACCGATATTTTCAGCTGGCAGAAGACGAAGTCGGGCTGATGCTCGAGAACCTGATGGGCTTTGCCGCCAGCCGCGGCATGAACCGGCACCGCCCCGGGCCGAAGGATCCGGCGCTGAGAAAAGCGCGCGTCTGCTACAATCACTTGGCCGGCGACTATGGCGTGCGCATGTATGACAGCCTGATTGCCGAAAAGCAGATCGAAGTCACCGGCGACGACCTGGCGCTGACGCCCGACGGGCAGAACCGGATCGAGGCGCTCGGCATCGACTATGCGGCGCTGAAAAAATCCCGCCGCCCGATCTGCCGCACCTGCCTCGACTGGAGCGAGCGCCGCTCGCATCTGGCCGGTTCGCTTGGCGAAGCGCTGCTGACGCTATTCATCGACAAGGGCTGGGCGAAGCGCGAGGCGAACAGCCGCGCCATCCGCTTCACCGCCAATGGCGAGAAGGCTTTCTCCGAGCTGTTTCCGCAGTAGCTGCTGCCAGCAAAACCACTCTAGCCGACGATGGAAAAGGCCTCGCGGGTTTCGCCCGCGGCGGTCCTGACCGGCGTCTTGCCGATCCAGCCCACATGGCGTTCGAGGATCTTTGCCGCCTCGTCGCCTCGGCCTTCGCGCAAGGCGGCGAGGATCGCGCGGTGATCGTGGTCGGTGCGTGCCTCCCAGCTCGTGCGCCAGGCGGAAAACAGGAAGCGGGCGCTCGCTGCATGCAGATCATCGATCGCCGCCAGCAGCCGCGGCATGCCGCAGGGTTCGAGGATCAGCCGATGGAAGGCGCGGTTTGCCGCCTCCCAGGAGCGCACGTCGCGCGAAGTATCGGCGGCGGCCGTGGCCATCTCGGCCCGATCGAGGATCGCCGGCGTCAGATGCGGGATGGCATGGCGAAGCGCCAGAACCTCCAGCACCGCGCGCATTTCGGCGACCTCCCTCACCTCCTTCAGGTCGAAGGAGGCGACGCGAACGCCGCGGCGCGGTTCGCTGACGGCAAGGCCCTGGGCCTCCAGCCGTCGAAAGGCTTCGCGAACGGGAACGTGGCTCGCGCCGAATTCCTCGGCGATATGGTCCTGCCGCAAGCGCTCCCCGGGCATCAGCATACCGGAGATGATCCGCTCGGCCAGGGCCTTGCTGATGCGACTTGCGAGCGTGTCGTCCTGCTGCTTTTCCATCCCCTACTGATAGAGCCGCGAAACAATGCTGTCGAGCAAGCGCACGGGCGGTTTCGATAATTTCCAATGGTTGAGCTTTGGCCTACCATCGTATAAAAGCTCTGCCGTACGAAAGCCCCGCGCCGCGCGAACATTCCTCCCCCGCCTGCGGCGCCTCTCCTCCCAGGGAACTGTTCCATATGACCGGTATCGATCTCATCATTTTTGATTGCGACGGCGTTCTCGTCGATTCCGAAATCATCGCGTCGGAAGTCGAAGCAGCACTGCTGACAGAAGCGGGTTACCCGATCAGCGTCGAGGAAATGGCGGAGCGTTTTGCCGGCATGACCTGGCACAACACGCTGCTGCAAATCGAGAAGGAAGCAAGCATCCCGCTTTCGGCCCAGCTCATCAGCAAGGTCGACCTCATCCTCGACGAGCGCCTTGCCCGCGACCTCAACATCATCGACGGCGTCAAGCCGATGCTGGCGCAACTGACGCTGCCGCACTGCATCTGCTCCAACTCGACCTCGGCGCGGCTTGCCATGATGCTCGGCAAGGTCGGCATCAAGGACCATTTCGGCCGACACATCTATTCCGCGCGCGACCTCGGCGCCGACCGCGTCAAGCCGAAGCCGGATATCTTCCTGCACGGCGCCAAGCAGATGGGCGTTGACCCGTCGCGGGTGCTGGTGATCGAGGACTCCGTGCACGGCATTCACGGTGCACGTGCCGCTGGCATGCGCGTCGTCGGCTTCACCGGCGGTTCGCACACCCATCCCTCGCATGCCGACCAGCTGACCGAAGCGGGTGCGGAAACGGTGATTTCGCGCATGACGGCGTTGCCGGGCGTGATCGCGGCCCTTTCCGCATGGTCGGAGTCGATGACGGCCTGATTGGCCGCAGGCGGTCGCACACCGCCATGCCCCTTTCGCTCCGGCTTTCGGCCGGAGCGGGAAAGAAGCCTTCGGCCAACACGGCAGACGTCCAATTAGACGCCGAGGGACATGATGACACATTGCAGTGGCGTCACGTCCCCTAGAAAATCTTCCCGGTTTTCGAGGAGCCGCGCACGAGGGCCGTACCAAGCAAGCCCCATCGGGGTATTTTTAGGAGGAAACACAATGCGTCTTTCAATGTTGACCGGCCTGACCCTGGCGGCCAGCGTCGCCTTTGGCCCGCTCGCCTTCGCCGACATCACCATTGGCGTGATCACGCCGCTCACCGGCCCGGTCGCGGCCTATGGCGAGCAGGTGAAGAACGGCGCGGAAACGGCTGCAGACGAGATCAACAAGGCTGGCGGCATCAATGGCGAGAAGATCGTGCTGAAGATGCTCGACGACGCCGGCGATCCGAAGCAGGCCGTTTCGGTTGCCAACCAGGCTGCTGGTGAAGGCATCCGCTACGTCGTCGGCCCGGTTCTGTCGGGCACCTCGATGGCGGCTTCGGACATCCTTGCCGAAAACGGCATCCTGATGGTGACGCCGACGGCAACCACGCCTGACCTCACCACCCGCGGCCTCTGGAACGTGCTGCGCACCTGCGGCCGCGACGACCAGCAGGCCGAAGTCGCCGCTGCCTATGTGGTCAAGAACCTCAAGGACAAGAAGATCGCCGTCCTCCACGACAAGGCGCCTTACGGCAAGGGCCTTGCTGACGGCTTCAAGAAGGCGATCAATGCCGGCGGCATTACCGAAGTCGTTTATGAAGGCCTGAACCCGGGCGACAAGGACTTCAGCGCGATCGTTACCCGCCTGAAGTCGGAAAACGTCGATGTCGTCTACTTCGGCGGCTACCATCCGGAAGGTGGCCTGCTGGCACGCCAGATGCACGACCAGGGCGTGAAGGCGCAGATCTTCGGCGGCGACGGCCTGTCCAACACCGAGTTCTGGGCAATCGGCGGCGAAGCTGCGACCGGCACGGTCTACACCAATGCCAGCGACGCGACCAGCAACCCCGCCTCGGCTCCGGCTGTCGAAGCGCTGAAGGCGAAGAACATCCCGGCCGAAGCCTTCACGCTCAACGCCTATGCTGCCGTCCAGGTGCTGAAGGCCGGCATCGAGAAGGCAGGCTCCGCCGAAGACGCGACCGCGGTTGCAACTGCGATCAAGTCGGGCGAAGCCATCGACACGGTTCTCGGCAAGCTGACCTACAGCGAAGCCGGCGACCTGACCTCGCAGGCTTTCTCGCTCTATAAGTGGGAAGGCGGCAAGAGCGTTCCGGCTGAATAAGCCGCACACGACGGAAATGAAAACGCCGGGGCAAGCCCCGGCGTTTTTTTGCGGCATAGGCCGCTGCCTACTTCTTCTTGCCCTTGGCCGGCGGGCCTTCGTCGAAGCCCACATAGACGGTGACATTGGATCCGGCGCCGGCCGGCAGCGTGACGTCGGCCTTGGTGAAGACGAACTGGGCCGAACCGGTTGCAGGGATTTCCACCGCATGCTGCGTCAGTTCGGAATAGAGCGTCTTGTCTTCGTCGGTTGCAGCCACGCGGATCGGCATGGTGACCTTGCCGGGACCACCGGCAGGACCGCTGACGACGCGGCCCTGGACCACGACGGTTATCGTCAACGCGCTCTCGCTCTGCACGCATTGCCGCGTGGTGTCTGCCAGGGAGGCCTGATAGACGAGCTTCGTCGGGTCGTTCTTGGCCCCCTTTGCGTAGCTGGCATGCACATTTGTGCCGTCACGAATGACGACCTGCGGGCATGCGGCCTGAACGACGGCCGGCGTCGGAGCAGCGGCACTGCCGCCTGCGTCGATCGCCCCACCGGATTGCGTCTTATTGCAGCCGGCTAGGACTGCGAGAAAAGATATTGCGAGAACAGGCCGGGAAACTTTGCCAAACACGTTGAACAACCTCTGCTGGACCGGTTGAAACTCCTTGACCGAAATCTCGGCCGGAAGACCTTTCATGGCCTTCGGGCATCGTCTATAGCAGCGACAAACCGAAAAATCGATTGGGTCAGTCCGTCCCTTCCGAATTTTCCGAAGCTAGTTTTGCGACCGGAAATTGGGTCGGTGACAAGAATAGATGCAGACTTTGTCAAGGACTGACGCAATAAGACGAGCGTGTCGCGACGACGTTTCCCAAGGTCGCCGCAATCCTTGAGGTGGGACGAAGGACAACGATGGTGAAGTATATCTCGACGCGCGGCGAAGCCGCTCCTCTCGGCTTCTGCGACGCGCTGCTTGCCGGTCTTGCGCGCGATGGCGGTCTCTATCTCCCCAAGGAATGGCCGAAGTTTTCCAAGAAGGAAATTCGCGGCCTGCGCGGCAAATCCTACCAGGACATTGCCTTTACCGTGCTCGAACCCTTCATCAATGGCGAGATCCCGGCGGCCAAGTTCCACGAAATGATCGACGAGGCCTATGCCACCTTCCGCCACCCGGCGGTGGCGCCGCTGGTGCAGACCGGACCGAACGCCTTCGTCATGGAGCTCTTCCATGGCTCGACGCTCGCCTTCAAGGACGTGGCGATGCAACTGCTCGCCCGGCTGATGGACTATGTGCTTTCCGAACGCGGCGAGCGCGCCACCATCGTCGGCGCGACTTCGGGCGACACCGGGGGCGCCGCCATCGACGCCTTTGCCGGTCGTGAGCGCACCGACATCTTCATTCTTTTCCCGCACGGCAAAGTCTCGCCGGTGCAGCAGCGGCAGATGACGACCTCGAGCGCATCGAACGTCCATGCGATTGCAGTCAACGGCAACTTCGACGACTGCCAGAACCTCGTCAAAGCGATGTTCAACGACGCCGCCTTCCGCGACCGTGTCAAGCTTTCGGGTGTCAACTCGATCAACTGGGCGCGCATCATGGCCCAGATCGTCTATTACTTCACGACGGCGGTCGCGCTCGGCGGCCCAGACCGCAAGATCTCTTTCACGGTCCCCACCGGCAACTTCGGCGATATCTTCGCCGGCTACGTCGCCAAGCGCATGGGCCTGCCGATCGACAAGCTGATCATCGCCACCAACGAAAACGACATTCTCGCCCGCACGCTGAAGACCGGCCGCTACGAGATGCGCGACGTCAAGGCGACCACCGCACCGTCGATGGACATCCAGATCTCGTCGAACTTCGAACGGCTTCTGTTCGAGGCGAACGATCGCGACCCGGGCGAAATCCGCTCGGCGATGGACGGGCTGAAGCAGTCCGGTTCCTTCACCATCCGCGAAAAGGCGCTGAAGGCGATCCGCAAGGAGTTCCGCGCCGGTCGCGCCTCGGAGAAAGAAGTCGCCAAGACGATCGCAAAGACGCTTGCAGACACGGGCTATCTGCTCGATCCGCATAGCGCCGTCGGCGTCTTCGTCGCCGCCAAACACGAGAAGGCATCCGCCCCCATGGTGACGCTTGCCACCGCCCATCCGGCGAAATTCCCGGACGCGGTAAAATCGGCAAGTGGTATTGACCCGGCGCTTCCGACGTGGCTTGCTGACCTCATGAACAGGGAGGAGCGTTTCGATATCCTGGATCCGGACCTGAAAACCGTCGAAACCTTTATCGGCGAGCGTACCCGTCTCCGGGGGTAAGAACGAGAAGAAACGTATGATGAAAGTTGAGTGCACCCGGCTCCCTTCCGGGTTGACGGTGGTGACCGAGCAGATGCCGCATCTCGAAAGTGTGGCGCTCGGCGTGTGGATCAAGTCCGGTTCGCGCAATGAAACTCTCGGCGAACATGGCATTGCCCATCTGCTGGAGCACATGGCTTTCAAGGGCACCGCGCGGCGCACCGCCCGCCAGATTGCCGAAGAGATCGAAAACGTCGGTGGAGAGGTCAATGCTGCGACCTCCACCGAAACGACCTCCTATTATGCCAGGGTTCTCAAGGACCACGTGCCGCTTGCTGTCGATATTCTCGCCGACATTCTGACCGAGTCCAGCTTCGACGAGGAAGAACTGCGCCGCGAGAAGCACGTGATCCTGCAGGAGATCGGCGCTGCCGACGACACACCCGACGATGTCGTCTTCGACCGCTTCGCCGAGACCGCCTATCGCAATCAGACCGTCGGCCGGCCGATCCTCGGCACGCCGGACACGGTCATGTCGTTCTCCGCCGACCAGATCCGGCACTATCTCGGCCGCAACTACACGACCGACCGCATGTTCGTGGTCGCCGCCGGCGCCGTCGAACACGAATCCTTTGTTCGCCAGGTCGAAGAACGCTTCTCGTCATTGCCGCGCACACCGATCGCAACGCCCGTGCTCGAAACTGCCCTCTACACCGGCGGCGAGAGCCGCGAAACCCGCGACCTGATGGACGCGCAGGTGCTGCTCGGCTTTGAAGGCAAGGCCTACCACGCGCGCGACTTCTATTGCTCGCAGATCCTCGCCAACATTCTCGGCGGCGGCATGTCCTCGCGCCTCTTCCAGGAAGTGCGCGAGCATCGTGGCCTCTGTTATTCGGTCTATGCCTTCCACTGGGGTTTCTCCGACACCGGCATCTTCGGCGTGCATGCTGCGACCGGCGGCGAGAACCTGCCGGAGCTGATGCCGGTCATCGTCGATGAACTGCGCAAATCCTCGATGAACATCGAGCAGCAGGAAATCGAGCGCGCCCGTGCCCAGATCCGCGCACAGCTTTTGATGGGTCAGGAAAGCCCGGCGGCCCGTGCCGGCCAGATCGCCCGTCAGATGATGCTCTACGGTCGCCCGATCCCGAATGAAGAACTGATGGAGCGCCTCTCCGGCATCACCATCGAACGCCTGACCGACCTTGCCGGTCGGCTGTTCTTCGACACCACGCCGACGCTTTCGGCGATCGGCCCGCTGGAACAACTTGCCCCGATGGGCGACATCCTGTCGTCACTGACCGGCAAGGCCGCCGTCCCGCACGCCGTCGCAAGCTAAGCCGAAGGCTGAACGGCCGGGTCCATTTCATCAAAACGATGAAGCGATCCCGGCCTCCCAAACATTGCGCAATTTCGCGCGGAAGGCGCTTTCAAGCGTCGCCTGGAAACTGCGTTCGGCCAGCCGGCGCGCCACGGATGATGACCGCATGTCCGAATGGTGAAGTCTTTGCGACTTTTCGCAAAATCGGATTCGATTTGCGCGCAAAGTTGTGCAACGTTTCGATTTGTGACGGCGCAAAGACGTGCCGTCGGGCGGATGGTACAAGGTCCTCGCGCGTAAACGGAACGGCCTCGGAGGCAGCTATGACACGATCGGTTTTTCGGTTCCTGTCGCGGCAGCCGGAGACGGTCGAAATCGCCGACCAGAATTACCTGCTCCGCCTCCCCCGCTATTCCGATTATCGCCAGTGGTATCAGCTCAGAAGCGACAGCCGCGCCTTCCTGGAGCCGTGGGAGCCGACCTGGCGCACCGACGAAATGACCGAAAGCGCCTTCCGCGGCCGGGTCGTCCGCAACGAGCAGGAATATGCCTCCGGCCAGGCGGTGCCGCTCTTCCTTTTCCACAAGCCAGGCGAGGTCCTGCTCGGCGGACTGACGATCGGCCACATTCGCCGCGGCGCCGGGCAAAACTGCATGATCGGCTACTGGATGGGCGCGCGCCACGCGGGCAAAGGCCACATGTTTGCGGCCCTCAGGCTCGCGATCCCCTACATCTTTTCGACCCTTGAGTTGCACCGTATTGAAGCAGCCTGTATTCCGGACAACTCAAGAAGCATCCGGCTCCTTGAAAAGGCCGGTTTTGAGCGTGAAGGCTATTTAAGACAGTACTTGAGAATCAACGGCCAGTGGCGAGACCATCTGCTCTTTTCTCTCCTGTCCGACGATGCCCTACCGAACAGGAATATGCCCCTTTGATGCCTCTAGCCCGCTCGCCCTTCGCCTGGTCAGCCTCCAATCTGGCAGCGTTTCTGATAACGCTCACGACGATTTTCTGTGCGCTCGGCGGCGCGGCCCAGGCTTTGGAGCCGGTCAAGATTTCGCGCGAAGACACGGCGCTCGACCTGACGGCAACGACCGAAATCTACAGCGGCCGCAACGAAGCCTTTCAGGTTTCGACAGCACCCGGAACCGACGGCATCGTGCGCCGCATCGAAGTGCGCTCCAACAGTGCGGACCATCAGGGCGACTGGGCTGTGTTCGCGCTCGCCAACGTTTCGGCCGAACCGCTCGACCGCGTGATCGTCGCACCGCATTTCCGACTGGTGAATTCCAAGCTCTTCTGGCCGGACCTCGGCTCCAAGCGCATTCTTTCGATCACGCCGAGCGAAGGCTCCGCGCTCAGCCGCGAACCGAGCGACGAGGCGGACGTTTTCCGCATCACGCTGGCGCCGGGCGTCATCATCACCTTCGTCGCCGAGCTGGCAACACCGGAACTGCCGCAGATCTATCTCTGGGAGCCGGACTCCTACAAGGATACGGTCAACGCCTTCACGCTCTATCGCGGCATCGTGCTCGGCATTGCCGGCCTGCTTGCGGTGTTCCTGACCATCCTTTTCGTCGTCAAGGGAACCTCGATGCTGCCGGCAACGGCCGCCCTTGCCTGGGCCGTTCTCGCCTATATCTGCGTCGACTTCGGCTTCTTGTCGAAGCTCATTAGCGTGACGGCCGGGGACGAGCGAATATGGCGCGCGGGCACAGAGGTCTTCCTTGCGGCCGGCCTCGTGATCTTCCTGTTCACCTACCTCAATCTCAACCGCTGGCACCAGCATCTCGGCTATGCGACGCTCGCCTGGATCCTCGGCCTCGGCCTGCTCTTCGGCGTCGCCGTCTACGACCCGGCGATCGCATCCGGCATCGCCCGCCTCTCCTTCGCGCTGACCGGCACGGTCGGCATCGTCCTGATCGCCTATCTCGGCTTCAACCGCTACGACCGCGCGATCCTTCTCGTTCCCGCCTGGCTGCTGATCCTCGTCTGGCTCTTCGGCGCCTGGCTGACGGTCACCGGCCAGCTCGCCAACGACATCGTGCAGCCGGCGCTCGGCGGTGGTCTCGTGCTGATCGTACTGTTGATCGGCTTTACCGTCATGCAGCACGCGGTCGCCGGCAGCGGCTACCAGCAGGGCCTGTTCTCCGATCTCGAGCGCCAGTCGCTGGCGCTCACCGGCTCCGGCGACACCGTCTGGGACTGGGACGTCGCGCGCGACCGGGTGGTGACGATGCCCGATATCTCAACGCAGCTCGGCCTGTCGCTCGGCAGCATGCACGGCCCCTTGCGCAACTGGCTTCCGCGGCTTCACCCTGACGATCGCGACCGCTTCCGCGCCACGCTCGACGTGTTGCTGGAACGCCGCCGCGGCAAACTGAACCATGAATTCCGCGTACGCGCCGAGGACGGCCACTATCACTGGCTCTCGATCCGTGCCCGGCCGGTGCTTGGTGCCAACGGCGAAATCATCCGCTGCGTCGGCACGATCATCGACATTACCGAACAGCGCAACTCGGTCGAACGGCTGCTGCACAACGCCCTGCTCGACAATCTGACCGGGCTTCCGAACCGTCAGGTCTTCCTCGACCGGCTGCAGGCGATGCTCTTGATGGCCGACGGCAGCAACTCGGTCCGCCCGACGGTGCTTGCGATCGACATCGACCGCTACAAGCAGGTCAACGATCTCTTGGGCATTGCCGCCGGCGATAACATCCTCATCGCGCTGACGCGGCGCCTGCGCCGGTTGCTGCGCCCGCAGGATACGCTGGCCCGCCTCGGTGGCGACCAGTTCGGCCTGATCCTGATGTCCGAGCGCGATCCGGCCAAAGTCGCCGATTTCGCCGATGCGGTGAGCAAGGCGATCATGGTGCCCCTCAACTACGGCAACCGCGAAATCAACCTGACCGCATCGATCGGGCTCGTCTCCTGGCTCGACCAGGAACAGAGTGCGACCGGCCTTCTCGACGACGCAGAGCTCGCGATGTTTCGGGCCAAGAAGGAAGGTGGCAACCGCGTCGAGCCTTTCCGCCCGGCCTTCCGCACCTCCGGCTCGGACCGCATGCAGCTTGAAGCCGATCTCAAGAAGGCAATCGAGCGCAAGGAACTTTCTCTCGTCTACCAGCCGATCGTGCGATTGAACGATGCCGAGATCGCCGGCTTCGAGGCCCTGATGCGCTGGGATCACCCCAAGCGTGGCAACATCTCGCCGACCGAGTTCATCCCGATCGCCGAGAATTCCGACCTCATCAACCAGCTCGGCATGTTCGCCTTCGACCGGGCGACCAGCGACCTGACGGAATGGCAGCTGCAGACCGGCGATCTGCCGATCTTCGTCTCGATCAACCTTTCGAGCGCGCAGCTTCTCAACAATGAGCTTTATGACGACGTCCGTGCCATTCTCACCAAGAACCGTTGCGACCCGGGCAAGGTGAAGATGGAGCTGACGGAATCGCTGGTAATGGAAAATCCGGAGCAGGCCCGTCTCGTACTCGAAAAGCTGAAGGAAGCCGGTCTCAAGCTGGCACTCGACGACTTCGGCACAGGCCACTCGTCGCTCTCCTACCTCACCCGCTTCCCCTTCGACACGATCAAGATCGACAAGGCGCTGGTGCGCGACCCAAGCGACAAGCGCGGCATCCTCTTGCGCTCCGTCATCACGATGGCGCGCGAGCTCGACATGCAGGTGGTGGCCGAGGGCATCGAATCCGAGGACGACGCAATCCAGCTGTCGCAGATGGGCTGCGACTATGGGCAGAGCTTCCTCTTCGGTCCGCCGATCGGTTCGGAATCGATCCAGCGCCTGCTGAAGGAACGCTTTCCACTGATGAAGCGGGCGTAATCGCCAAGGCGACGCCGCTCAGCGCGCAGACCAACGTCTCCAGGCCCGTCGGTTACAATCCGACGGGCTTTTCATTTCTGCATCAAGGATCTGGGAAAGGTCGGTCAGCCGCCAATCAAGCGTGACCGGCATCCATGGAGAGCATCGCGGCCGAAACACCCATCAGCGCCAGCGCCCGATCGTATTTGTCGTCGAGCGCCTTGTCGAAGATCAGTTCATCGCGCGCCGGGCATGTGAGCCAGCCATTCTGGGTGATTTCCGATTCGAGCTGGCCCGGTCCCCACCCGGCGTAGCCGAGCATCATTGTCGCGCGCACAGGCCCCTCCCCGCGCGAAATGGCGCGGACGATGTCGAGCGTCGCCGTCAGGCAGATATCGTCGCTGACGGGAATGCTGGAATCGCTCAGATAATCGTCGGAATGCAGCACGAAGCCACGCCCGGTCTCGACCGGACCGCCCGCCTGAATCTGAAAATCCCGTGTTACCTGCGGGAGTCGGATCGCCTCGTCCTCATCGAGAAGATCGAGGTGAAGCAGCACGTCGGGGAAGGTCAGTTGCTGCGGCCGGTTGAGAATGAAGCCCATGGCGCCATCGTCCGAATGGGCGCAGATGAAGATGACCGTGCGAGCGAAATTGGCGTCAAACATCCCGGGCATGGCGATCAGGAACTGACCGTCAAGAAAGCCTCGCTCGCGTCTCTTTTGCGCCATCGGAGTAGCCATCATGCGAACAGCCTATCAATTCGCCGCGAAATGAAAAGCGCCTCAGCGTCGCGGCCCATAATTATTGCACGCACGGCGTTCACTTCGCCGTGTCCGATCAAGCAATTATGATCGTTGCGTCCGTCGCAGCGTCTGGAGCGGTTTTGGCAAAAGCGATATTGCTTGCCGTATGATCCAGTGCTTCACCCACCAGAAAATGGCCCAGTTCATCGGCGCGGCAAGCCTTGCCGGCTGTTTTTTTCTCCCCTTCGGCGCCAACGCGGCCACCAGCGAGTGGGTCACCTCCCCCGGCGGCATGATCCGTCTGGTCGCCGCCCAGCCCAAAGAGGATGGCACGATCCCGGCGACGCTGGAGGTCAAGCTCAACCCTGGCTGGAAGACCTATTGGCGCGAGCCGGGCGCAAGCGGCATTCCCCCGCAGGTGACGCTCGACCCGGCAGGCGATGTGGAGCTGGAAAAGATCGGGTTCCCGGTGCCCAAGACGTTCGACGACGGCGTCGTGCGCTACATCGGCTATGACAGGCCGGTCGCCTTTCCGCTGACCTTGAAGCGCGTCCACGGCAGCGGCGACGTTACCATTCGCGCCTCCGTGTTCCTCGGCATCTGCGAGGACATCTGCATACCGGTTCAGGGCGAGCTAACGCTCGCCATCAAGCAAGGCGGCTTCGACAATCCGCTCGACGGCGCGCGGATCGACGATGCCGTTGCCGCGTTGCCGGAGGCGCCGTCGGCTGATTTCTCGGTGACGGCGAGCCGCTACGATGCCGACAAGGCGCTGATGCATCTGTCGGTTCGCCTGCCCACCGACGACAAGGATCCGGAACTCTTTCTCGCCGGACCTTCGGGCATTTCGTTCGGCAAGCCCGAGATCCAGCCTGCAGGCGACAGGGCGTTAAACGCAGCCGTTCCGGTGAGGCTCACGGGCAAGGACAGGGAACTCAAAGGCAAGCCGATCGTTTTGACTGTGCGCGCCCAGGGCCGCAGCATGGAGACGACCCTTGCCTTTGATTAGGGCGCATCTATAGTCCGCCGAGTTCTCCGACGAGTGCGGAGAAGCGAGACGCAAGCAACGCAAGGAGAGTGCCGTGACCATTGCCGTCGGAGACAAGCTGCCAGCCGCAACCTTCAAGGAAAAGACCGCCGACGGTCCCGTCGAGGTCACCACCGATCAGCTCTTTTCCGGCAAGCGCGTCGTGCTCTTTGCCGTTCCCGGCGCGTTCACGCCCACCTGCTCGCTCAACCACCTGCCCGGCTATCTCGAAAACCGCGACGCGATCCTTGCCCGCGGTGTCGACGACATCGCCGTGGTCTCGGTCAACGACCTGCATGTGATGGGTGCCTGGGCGACCACGTCGGGCGGCATGGGCAAGATTCACTTCCTCTCGGACTGGAACGCCGCCTTCACCAAGGCGCTCGGTATGGACATCGACCTGTCGGCCGGCACGCTCGGTGTGCGCTCCAAGCGCTATTCGATGCTCGTCGAGGACGGCGTGGTGAAGTCGCTCAATCTCGAAGAAAGCCCTGGCCAGGCGACCGTTTCGGGCGCCGCGGCCATGCTCGAGCAGCTCTGAGCGCAGAAGCGAGTGCAAATGAAAAACGGGCCTCAGCGGCCCGTTTTTTTTTCATTTCACGAGAAGTGAGTCCGAACGACGCCCCTTCTTGTAGGGTTCCATGCCCTTGCGGGCGAGCTCGTCGGCACGTTCGTTTTCCGGATGACCGGCATGGCCCTTGACCCAGTGCCATGTCACCTTGTGGCGGCGATTGGCTTCGTCCAGCCGCTGCCAGAGCTCGCCGTTTTTCACCGGCTTCTTGTCCGCAGTCTTCCAGCCGTTCTTCTTCCAGCCGTGGATCCACTTGGAGATACCGTCCATCACATATTTGCTGTCGGTGTAGAGATCGACCTCGCAGGCGCTTTTCAGGGCGTCGAGCGCCGAGATTGCCGCCAGCAGCTCCATGCGGTTGTTGGTGGTCTCGGCCTCGCCGCCGGACAGCTCCTTTTCCAACTCGCCATAGCGCAGCACAGCGCCCCAGCCGCCCGGACCCGGATTGCCCGAGCAGGCACCGTCGGTGAAGATATCGACATGTTTCATGCCTGACCCCCGTCCCGGCGCAGGCCATATTCGGCGCTGGACGTAATCGCCCGGTGGAACCGGATCTTCGTCAGATATTCGAGCGGATCTTTCTTGACCACCAACGCGCCCGCGGGCGTCATCAGCCAGTCGTAGAGGCGCGTCAGGAAGAAGCGCAGCGCCGAGCCGCGGCAAAGCAGCGGCAGGGCGTCGACCTCGGCGGGCGTCAGCTTGCGCACGCTCTCGTAGCCCGAAAGCATCGCCATGCCCTTGGTGATGTTGTAGGAGCCGTTCTTCTCGAAGCACCAGGAATTGAGGCAGACGGCGACGTCATAGGCGAGATAGTCGTTGCAGGCGAAGTAGAAGTCGATCAGCCCGGAGAGCTGGTCGCCGAGGAAGAAGACGTTGTCCGGAAAGAGATCGGCGTGGATGACGCCTTCCGGCAGCGATTTCGGCCAATGGCGCTCCAGATGTTCGAGCTCCGCCGATATCTCGTCCTTGAGACCTGCCTGAACCTCATCGGCGCGCACTTCGGAATTGACCCAGAGCGGCCGCCAGCCGCCGACGGAGAGCGCATTGGTGCGCTTCAGCGCAAAGCCTTCGCCGGCGACGTGCATGGCCGCCAGCGCCTTGCCCACTTCGTGGCAGTGCTTGGCTTCAGGCTTTCTCAGCCACATGCCCTCGAGGAAGGAGATGACGGCGGCAGGGCGGCCGGAGAGCTCACCGAGCAACTCGCCGTCGGCGCGCGGCAATGGCAGCGGGCAGGACAACCCACGCTCGGCCAGATGATGCATGAGGCCCAGGAAGAACGGCAGGTCGCCGGCATTCACGCGCTTTTCGTAGAGCGTGAGGATGTAGGAGCCTTTGGTCGTGTGCAGCAGGAAATTGGAGTTCTCGACACCCTCGGCGATCCCCTTGTAGGAGGTCAGCTGGCCGACGTCGTAAGCGGTGAGAAAACGGGCGAGATCGTCTTCCGTAATATCGGTGTAAACGGCCAAGGGTGTCCACTCTCAAGAAAATGCGGGCAGGGAATGCGGCTTATTCGCCGTTGACGAAGGCCATGTCGGCAGCCGTCAGCGGCACGTGGCGGATCTCGCGGTTGACGAGGAAGTTCTCGTTCTCCTCGACCGTATCCGCAAGCTCCACCGAAGCGTCGTAGCGTTCGCGAAACGCCTCGATGATCTCGTTGACGATTACTTCCGGCGCAGACGCGCCGGCCGACAGGCCGACCGTAGAGATATCGCCGATTTCGTCCCAGTCGATTTCCGACGCCCGCTGGACCAGCACGGATTTTTTCGCACCGGCCCGAAGGGCCACCTCGACAAGCCGCTTGGAATTGGACGAGTTGGGCGCGCCGACGACCAGGAACAGGTCGCAACCGGGTGCTGCCTGCTTCACCGCCTCCTGGCGATTGGTGGTGGCGTAGCAAATCGAATCGGCGGCGGGCGCCGTCAGGTTCGGGAAGCGCTCGTGCAGCCGCTTGATGACGCCGGCGGTGTCGTCGACCGACAGTGTCGTCTGGGTGACGAAACCAAGATTGTCCGGGTCCGGCGGCTGATAGACGTCGGCGTCCTCGACGGTCTCGACCAGCGATACCGTGCCTTCAGGCAATTGGCCCATAGTGCCGATCACTTCCGGATGGCCGGCATGGCCGATCAGGACCACATGGCGGCCGAGGCGGTTGTGGCGCATCGCCTGCTTGTGGACTTTGGAGACCAGCGGACAGGTGGCGTCGAGATAGAAAAGGTTGCGGGCATCCGCGTCGGCGGGCACCGATTTCGGCACGCCGTGCGCCGAAAAGACGACCGGTTGCTTGCGGTGCTCCGGCGGGATCTCGTCGAGCTCTTCAACGAAGATTGCGCCCTTGGCTTCGAGGCCTTCGACGACGTAGCGATTGTGGACGATCTCATGGCGGACATAGACCGGTGCGCCGAATTCCTTCAGCGCCAGGACGACGATCTGGATCGCGCGGTCGACGCCGGCGCAAAAGCCGCGCGGGCCGCAAAGGCGGATGGTGATCGGGGATTTTTCTGCCGCTGATGATGCCATGGATCAGGATGCCATTAGTAGGAAAACGAGCGCTGCGATTGCCGGGCCGCCCTGGATGAGGAGGATGCGCGGCTTGACCGACCACGCGCCATATATAGCGGCAACGACCACGCACACAAGGAAGAACACCTTCAGCTGAAAGGCAAAGGCGGCTTCCGCCTGGATCAACGACCAGATCAGACCGGCGGCAAGAAAGCCGTTGTAGAGCCCCTGGTTGGCCGCGAGCACCCGTGTTGTCTCGGCCTGCTCGGCCGTCATGCGGAACACGGCCCTTCCCTTCGGCCCGGTCCACAGGAACATTTCCAGCACCAGAAAACCGATATGCAGCAAGCCGGTCAAAGCAATCAATATGTTTGCAATGATCGTCATAATTGCTCCCACCGCCGTTCGTCCCACACGGTTAGCATGACGGCAAACGCGAGACTATCGCCCGCGGCGCGTTGCATAGATGCCGCTGACCAACACCAGAGCCGCTGCCAGCCCATACCAGGTCAGCGCATATTGCAGGTGGTTGTTGGGCAGGTCGAACTGGGTGACACCGCCAATCGGCAGACCGCCCGGATTGGGCGTCGCATCGGCATCGACGAACAGGGGCACGACCTTGTCGGCGGGAAGGCCGACGGAAGACGCCATCGTGTCGAGATCCTTCCAGTAGAAGATGTTCTTGGCGAGGTCGTTGTCGGGAACGAGCGACGACGGCTTTCCGTCAAGCTTCGGCCTTGCAAGACCATGAACGCCGACGAAGGCGGGAAGCTCGCCGGCAAGCCGGGTCGACGCATCCTTCTGCTCGAAAGGCACGAAACCGCGATTGACGAAAAGAAAACGGTCGTCGTCCAGCCGTAGCGGCGTGAAGACGTAATAGCCGGTGCGGCCATTGAACGTCGCGAAGAAATGCCGCTCCTTGGTGTGGTCGAACCCACCGGTCACCGAAACCGTGCGGTAGTCGATGTCGCCACCATCAGCGAGGATCTTCTCGATCTCGGCAAGCGTCGCCGGCGGCGCAGACCTGCGCTCGGCCATGGCCGAAAGCAAGCTTTCCTTCCAGTGTAGCCGCTGCATCTGCCAGGTACCGAGAGAGACAAGAATGGCAAATGTCGCGACGAGCAGCAGCAACGTGCCGATGCGGCCGATCAGGCCACGCTTTTTGCTGGTCGCGATCTCAGCCACGGTCGATCTCGCCGGGACGCGCATTGTTGCGATATTGCAGGTTGATCAGGATACCCTTCAGCATCCGCGTCAGGCCGAGGCTGAAAATCACCGCAAGCGGGATCCACAAGATGAAATGCAGCCAGAGCGGCGGGTTGAAGTTGACCTCCGCCCAGAGCGCCGCGCCGACGACAATGAAGCCGACGATCAGGATCACGAAGACCACCGGACCGTCGCCGGCATCGGCGAACTTGTAGTCGAGATCACAGCTTGCGCAGGCAGGCTTGACCTTCAGAAACCCGTCGAAAAGCTTGCCCTGGCCGCAGCGCGGGCAAAGCCCCTTGATCCCGGTCATCACCGGGTCAACCGGCGGGAAATGTGCCTTGTCTTCACTCACGGCTTGATCTCGATTGGCGTGTTGTTGGGAACCATGGCCCAGATTTCTTCCATTTCGGCATTGGTAACGGCAATGCAGCCATTCGTCCAATCGAAGCGCTGCGTCAAAAAGGCCAGCCAGCCGAAATAATTGGGCTGGCCATGGATCATGATCATGCCGCCCGGATCGACACCGTTCGCGGCAGCGGCAGAGACATCGGCCGGCGCCGGATAAGAGACGTGGATGGACTTGTAAAAACCGCTGCCGGGATTGCGCCAGTCGAGAGAATAGAGCCCTTCCGGCGTCCTCTGGTCTCCCTCCTGACGCTTGTGACCGATGGGGTTGCCGCCGAGCGCAACCGTGTATTCACGGATCACCTGGTCACCTTGGAAGAGCTGCAACAGCCGCCGCTCCTTGTGCACGACAACCCTGTCCGCGCTATCGGCCGCCGCAGCGGGAAAACCGCCGGATACCACTAGCGTCGCAGCCACCAAGGCCAACCTCATTTCCGTCTCCCATCAAGCCGATCGGCGGCACACCACCAAAAGAACAAGGCGGCTGCATGACTGCAACCGCCTTGTTCCTTGACTTAGATGCTCGCGCTATCAGCCGTGCGCGATCGGCGCGCCCCAGCTTCCCCAGATGTAGATGGAGAAGAACAGGAACAGCCAGACGACGTCAACGAAGTGCCAGTACCAGGCGGCCGCTTCGAAGCCGAAGTGCTGCTTCGGTGTGAAGTCACCACGCAGTGCGCGGAACAGGCAGACGAGCAGGAAGATCGTGCCGACCAGAACGTGGAAGCCGTGGAAACCGGTCGCCATGAAGAAGGTCGCGCCGTAGATCGAGTCCTTGAAGGCGAAGGGAGCGTGGGCGTATTCGTACGCCTGGACGAAGGAGAACAGCACGCCGAGCACGACCGTCAGCGTCAGGCCGTTGATCAGGCCCTTGCGGTCATTGTGCAGCAGCGCGTGATGCGCCCAGGTCACCGTCGTGCCCGACAAAAGCAGGATGACGGTGTTGTAGAGCGGCAGGTGCCACGGATCGAGCACTTCGATGCCCTTCGGCGGCCAGACGCCACCGGTGAAGGTAGCGCGGGTTGCCTGGATGGCTTCGCCCGGGAACAGGCTCGCATCGAAGAAGGCCCAGAACCAGGCCGCGAAGAACATCACTTCAGAAGCGATGAACATGAGCATGCCGTAGCGCAGATGCAGCGAAACGACGCGGGTGTGGTGGCCCTCGTGCGCTTCCTTCACCGTGTCCGACCACCAGCCGTACATGGTGTAGAGCACGATGATGAGGCCTGCGAGCAGGATCCAGACGTTGGCAAGCTCGAGGCCGAAGATCTTCAGCGAGCTACCCGACAGGTAACGCATGTAGCAGATGCCGCCGAACGCCATGACAAAGGCGCCGATGGAAGCAAGCAGCGGCCAGGGGCTCGGGTCGATGATGTGGTAGTCGTGATTCTTCTGATGCGCACCGGCCATGTCAGTAATCCCCGATATGTCTCTCTCTTGTCGCCCTTCCGGCATAGCCGAAAAGGACCTCCAGTCAAAGTTTGTTCTCTTCCGTCTTCACCTGCGCGACCGGTTTCGACGGTTCGCGCGGATAGAAGGTGTAGGAAAGGGTCAGCGTCTTGATGTCCTTGGTCTCCACCGCCTTGACCATGTCCGGATCGACGAAGAATACCACCGGCATCTCCATCTCCTCTCCCGGCTGCAGGGTCGTCTCGGTGAAGCAGAAGCACTGGACCTTGTTGAAATAGGCGCCCGCCTGCATCGGCGTGACGTTGAAGGTCGCCTGGCCCGTCGTCGGCTTCGACGACAGGTTCTTTGCCTTGTACATCACCTGCACCGTTTCACCGATGCGGATGTCGATGTCGCGCTGGACCGGCTTGAACTCCCAGGGCAGGCCCCCCGAAGTGTTCGCGTCAAAGGTGACCTTGACCTTCTCGTCGAGGATGACGTCGGACGCCTGCTCGACGCGCTGCGTCGTGCCGTTATAGCCGGTGACGCGGCAGAACATGTCGTAAAGCGGTACAGCCGCATAGGCCATGCCCACCATGCCGCCAACGAAAGCGAGGCAAGTGCCGACGACGACGCGGTTGGAGCGCTGCGAGCTTGTGGTCTGCGGTGATTTCGTCATGCCATTTCGCCTCAGTTGACCATGCCGTTGCCGAACTTGATCAGCGTGACGATGTAGAAGAGGACGACGAGGCCGAAGAGCACGAAGCCGAGCGCGATGTTGCGGCCGCGGCGCGATTTCTTCTGGGCATCAGTGAGCTTGACGGTTTCCATCAGGCAATACTCCCGGCATTCAGCCAGATATTGACGATCAGGTGATCCGCCATCAGGGCGGAGAAGATCACGAACAGATACATGATCGAGAAGGCAAAGAGCTTCTTGGCCGGCAGCATGCGCTCATCTGATTCCGGCATGCGCAACACGCCGATCGAGTACCACACGAAGCCAAGGCCGAGGGCCGCTGCGACTGCGCCGTAACCAATGCTCGCAAAACCGAGCAAGGTGGGACAGATGCCGATAAGTGCTGTCAGAACGGCGTAGATGACGATTTGCTTCTTGGTGGTCGCCTGGCCGCAGACATTCGGCATCATCGGTACGCCGACAGCGCCGTAGTCGCCCATCTTGAAGAGGGCGAGCGCCCAGAAGTGCGCCGGGGTCCACAGGAAGGTGATCAGGAAAAGCACGATGCTCTCCACCGACACGGCGCCGGTCACGCAGGCCCAGCCGATCATCGGTGGGAAAGCGCCGGCAGCACCGCCGATGACGATGTTCTGCGGCGTCGAGCGCTTCAGCCACATCGTGTAGATGACCACGTAGAAGAAGATGGTGAAGGCGAGCAACCCGGCTGCGAGCCAATTGACGGCGAGCCCGAGGATGATCACGGAAAAAGCAGACAGCGTCAGGCCGAATGCCAGCGCTTCCTGCGGCAGGATCTTGCCTGCCGGGATCGGGCGCTTGGCGGTACGGGTCATGACCGCGTCGATGTCGGCGTCATACCACATGTTCAGCGCGCCCGAGGCGCCAGCGCCGACAGCGATGCAGAGGATGGCAATAAAACCGATGAAAGGATTGATGTGTCCTGGTGCCAGCACCAGCCCGGCGAATGCCGTGAAGACGACCAGGGACATGACACGCGGCTTCAAAAGCTCGAAGTAATCGCGCGCAGAGGCTTCGGACAGGCGCGGTACGCCTTCCATGCCGACTGCTTCGTGATTGTCGATGACCGTCATGTCCTGTCCCTGCAAAAGTCCCGGCCGCAAGGGCCGTGTGTCGCCGGTTGCCCGGCGGGGTGAAGCCGCCGGAACCGGCGGCTTCTGTTCGTTGCCCGTCACTTGATGCGCGGGAGCTGTTCCCACTGGTGGAACGGCGGCGGCGAAGACAGCTGCCATTCCAGAGTGTTCGCGCCCTCGCCCCACGGGTTGTCGCCAGCGACGCGCTTCTTGGCGAAGGCTTCGAAGACGCCGAAGAGGAAGATCAGGACGCCGACGGCTGCGATGTAGGAGCCGTAGGACGAAACCATGTTCCAGCCGGCATAGGCATCCGGATAGTCGATGTAACGGCGCGGCATGCCTGCGAGGCCGAGGAAGTGCTGCGGGAAGAAGATCAGGTTCACGCCGATGAACATGACCCAGAAGTGCAGCTTGCCGACGAACTCGGAGTACATGTAGCCGGTCATCTTCGGGAACCAGTAGTACCAGGCAGCGAAGATTGCGAAGACAGCGCCGAGCGACAGAACGTAGTGGAAGTGAGCGACCACGTAGTAGGTGTCGTGCAGCGAGCGGTCGAGGCCGGCGTTGGCGAGCTGAACGCCCGTGACGCCACCGACGGTGAACAGGAAGATGAAGCCGATCGCCCAGACCATCGGGGTCGTGAAGCGGATCGAACCACCCCACATCGTCGCGATCCACGAGAAGATCTTAACGCCCGTCGGAACAGCGATGACCATCGTCGCGAAGACGAAGTAGCGCTGCGTGTCGAGCGACATGCCGACGGTGTACATGTGGTGTGCCCACACGATGAAGCCGACGGCGCCGATCGCGACCATGGCGTAGGCCATGCCGAGGTAGCCGAAGATCGGCTTGCGCGAGAAAGTGGAAACGATGTGGCTGACGATGCCGAAGCCCGGCAGGATCAGGATGTAAACTTCCGGGTGACCGAAGAACCAGAACAGGTGCTGGAACAGGATCGGGTCGCCGCCGCCTTCAGGCGCGAAGAAGGCCGTGCCGAAGTTGCGGTCGGTGAGCAGCATGGTGATGCCGCCTGCCAGAACCGGCAGCGAGAGCAGAAGCAGGAAGGCGGTGATCAGAACCGACCAGGCAAAGAGCGGCATCTTGTGCAGCGTCATGCCCGGAGCGCGCATGTTCAGGATCGTGGTGATGAAGTTGATCGCACCGAGGATCGAGGACGCGCCGGCAATGTGCAGGCCGAGGATGACGAAGTCCATCGCCGGTCCTGGCATGCCCGATGTCGAGAATGGCGGATAGATCGTCCACCCTCCCCCTGCGCCGTAGGCACCGGCCGGGCCTTCGACGAACATCGAAAGCAGCACGAGCAGGAAGGCAGGAATGATCAGCCAGAAGGAGATGTTGTTCATGCGCGGGAACGCCATGTCCGGCGCACCGATCATGATCGGAACCATCCAGTTGGCGAAGCCACCGATCAGCGCCGGCATGACCATGAAGAAGATCATGATGAGCGCGTGCGCGGTCGTGAACACGTTGAACATGTGCTTGCCGCCGTCGATGGCAGCATCGCCCTCGAAGCCGTAAACCATCTGCGCCAGGCCGTGGAAGATCTGGATGCCTGGCTCCTGGAGCTCGGCGCGCATGAAGATGGACAGCGTGCCGCCGATGATGCCCGCGAAAATCGCGAAGATCAGGTAGAGCGTGCCGATGTCCTTGTGGTTGGTCGACAGGAACCAGCGCTGGAAGAAGCTCAAAGGCTTATGCGCATGGTCTGCGTGGCCATGATCGGAGTGATCATGGCGTTGGTCGTGATGAACGGCTGTTCCAGCCATGGGTCGAGCTCCCCTTCCGATTACTGTGCGGCGTTAGCGGCGACGTCGACGGTCTTGGCCGAGTCGATGGACGCCATGAGCGCCTTGTTCGCATCGCCAACATTCGTTGCGGCGGCTGCGAGCCAGGTGTCGTATTTTTCCTGCGAAACCACGCGGATGGCGATCGGCATGTAAGCGTGGTCCTTACCGCAGAGCTCGGAACACTGGCCGTAGTAGAGACCTTCGCGCTCGGCCTTGAACCAGGTTTCGTTCAGGCGACCGGGAACGGCGTCGATCTTCACGCCAAAGGCAGGCATTGCAAAAGCGTGGATCACGTCAGCAGCGGTGACGAGAACACGAACCGTCTTGCCGACCGGCACGACGACTTCGTTGTCGACGGCGAGCAGGCGCGGATATTCTTTCTTGTCTTCCTTGCCGAGCGTCGCGCGATCTTCTTCCTTCATCATGATGCTGTCGAAGGTGAGCGGGCTTTCGCCGACTTCATACTCGTAGGACCAGTACCACTGGTTGCCGGTCGCCTTGAGCGTCAGGTCCGGATTGGCCGGCGGCGTCAGCTGCGCGGTCAGGAGCTGGAAGGACGGAATGGCGAGGAAGAGAAGGATGACGACCGGACCGACGGTCCAGACGACTTCGATCGCGGTGTTGTGGCTGGTCTTGGACGGAACCGGGTTCGCGCTTTCGCGGAACTTGATCACAACGATGATCAAAAGGAGGAGAACGAAGAGAGTAATCGGAATGATGAACCACAGGGTATAATGTTCAAACCACGTGATTTCTTCCATGATGCCCGTAGCGGCCGTCTGAAAATTCGTCTGCCATTCGACAGGCTTGTCAGCAAAGGCGCTCGAAGCAAAAAGCAGACAGGCAAGCGCTGCCAGAACTGCATAAGCCTTGTTTTTCACAATGTGTCTCCCCAATGCGCTTGATCAGGATCAAACCGGAACGCAGAATCCCTGCGATACTGCTGCGCTTCAAACCACAGTTTGTCCGATGCCGCAACATCTGACCAATCAACCCCATGCGGCATTTTTGCACAAACGCAGCTTTTCACACAGGCACCCCTCGAAACCCGTGGCGAAACCACCTATAGGAGCTCTTCTGCGCGCTTGGCGATCCGATTGCACAGCGCTTTGACGGCGGCGCGCCGGATAGGGCGCCCAACCCGCCCAATTTCCGCCATATGGCGCTGGAATGTGCCCCGCAGGGCTTTTCATTTATTCCTGCGCGCTTCAAGAATAGCCCTGATGATTCGACGTTTTGAGGTTTACATGGGCCTGCCCCTCTTTTCCCGACTGTCGGCCTTCGCCGCCTTCGGCCTTGCCGTTCTCGCTCTCCCGGCTCAAAGCCTGGCCCAGCAGCCCGCCGGAACACCCGGCACGGTCAAGTCCAACCATGGCGCATGGTCGATCGTCTGCGATCAGCCGCCGGGCGCCTCCGCTGACCAGTGCGCGCTGATGCAAAACGTCATCGCCGAAGACCGGCCCGAAGTTGGCCTGTCGGTGGTCGTTTTGAAGACTGCGGATCGCAAGGCCAAGATCCTGCGCGTACTCGCTCCGCTCGGCGTGCTTCTGCCGAACGGCCTCGGCCTGAACGTCGACGGCAAGGATATCGGCCGCGCCTATTTCGTGCGTTGCTTCTCCGACGGCTGCTACGCAGAAGTGGTGCTTGAGGACGAACTCTTGAAGACCTTCCGTTCCGGTGCGACGGCGACCTTCATCGTCTTCCAGTCGCCCGAAGAAGGCATCGGCATCCCTGTCGACCTCAAGGGCTTCGGCGAAGGCTACGACGCGCTGCCCTGAACGGCGACAAATTCAAGGACAAACAAAAAGCCGCGCTTCGAGCGCGGCTTTTTGTTGGCCGCCGCCGAGCATAAAAAACGAGGCCCGGATCGATGATCCGGGCCTGATGCATGCGAGAGCGACGCGTCTTTAGATGATGTCGGTCCCGACGATCTTGATGCCGAAGCCTTCGAGGCCGACATAGTGGCGTTCGCGCGAGGCGAGCAGCCTGATGGAGCTGATGCCGAGATCCTTCAGGATCTGCGCGCCGAGGCCGATTTCCAGCCACTCGTTTTCGCGCGCCTGCGCCTCGTCGTGCGCTTCGCGCTCGTGCTTGCCCTTGCGCGCCGTCTGCGACACGCCGACGCCGACCGAGCCTTCGCGCAGATAGACGATGACCCCCCTGCCCTCGTCGGCAATGCGCTTCATGATGCGGTCGATCTGGCAGTCCCTGCCGAAGACGTCGGCGCCGACATTTTCGAGATGCAGGCGAACCGGGATATCGACGCCATCACGGATGTCGCCAAAGACGACGGCGAGATGCTGCATCGGATCCCAGGGCAGAGAATAGGAATGTCCCTTGGCCGCACCATAGGGCGTCTCGATATCGAAGGAGCCGCCATGCTCGATCAGCGTTTCCTTGCGCTGGCGATAGGCGATGAGATCGGCGACCGAAACCTGCTTCAGGCCATGGGTGTCGGCGAAGCTCGCCACCTGCGGCCCACGCATGACCGTTCCGTCGTCATTGACGAGTTCGCAGATGACGCCGATCGGCGGCAGGCTGGCGAGCCTGCAGAGGTCGACGGCAGCTTCCGTATGGCCGGAGCGCATGAGAACGCCGCCTTCGCGCGCGACCAGCGGGAAAATGTGGCCGGGGCGAACGAAGTCCGTCGGCCCGACATTGGGATTGGCGAGGTTGCGTACCGTCAGCGTGCGGTCGTCGGCGGAAATGCCCGTCGTCGTGCCGTGCTTGAAGTCGACCGAGACTGTGAAGGCGGTGGTGTGCGCGGAATCGTTTTCCGCCACCATGGCGTTGAGGTTCAGGCGCTTGGCCTCCTCGCGCGGCATCGGCGTGCAGACGATGCCCGAAGTGTGGCGCACGATGAAGGCCATCTTTTCCGGCGTGCAATGCACCGCCGCGACGATCAGGTCGCCCTCGTTCTCGCGGCCGTCGTCATCGGTGACGACGACGATTTCGCCGGCCTCAAAGGCGCGAATGGCATCGACGACACGCTTCTGATCATAGGACATGGTGTTCTTCCCGAATTGTCTGGGCCGGTTGAAGCCGAATTACTTGAGGCGGCCGGTCTGGCCGCGGTCACGCAGGTAGTGATCGGCGATCGTGCAGGCAAGCATCGCCTCGCCGATCGGCACGGCGCGGATGCCGACGCACGGATCGTGGCGACCCTTGGTACGCACATCGACCTCGTTGCCGTCGCTGTCGACCGAGCGTCGCTCGGTGAGGATCGACGAGGTCGGCTTGATGGCGAAACGCGCGATCACCGGCTCGCCGGTGGCGATGCCACCAAGAATACCGCCAGCATGGTTCGACAGGAAGACAGGCTTGCCATCGGCGCCGATGCGCATCTCGTCGGCGTTTTCCTCACCGGTGATTTCGGCCGCACCGAAACCGTTGCCGATCTCCACGCCCTTGACCGCGTTGATCGACATCAGGTTCGAGGCAATGTCCTGGTCGAGCTTGGCATAGATCGGCGCACCGATGCCGGCGGGCACGCCCTCGGCAACCACTTCGACGACGGCACCGATCGAGGATCCGGACTTGCGGATGCTATCGAGATATTCCTCCCAGACCGGCACGATCTCCGGATCCGGTGCGAAGAAGGGGTTGTTGTCGACCTCGTTCCAATCCCAGTTGGCGCGGTTGATCTTGTGCTTGCCGATCTGCACGAGCGCGCCGCGCACGACGAGACCCGGCACGACCTTGCGGGCAACACCACCGGCAGCGACGCGCGCCGCGGTCTCGCGCGCCGAGGAACGGCCGCCACCGCGATAATCGCGGATGCCGTATTTCAGATCGTAGGTGTAATCGGCGTGGCCCGGGCGATAGCGCTTGGCGATCTCGGAATAGTCCTTCGAGCGCTGGTCGGTGTTTTCGATCAACATCGAGATCGGCGTTCCGGTCGAGATCATCGTCTCGCCGTCCTCGTCGAACATGACGCCGGAGAGAACCTTGACCAGATCGTCCTCGCGGCGCTGTGTCACGAAGCGCGACTGGCCGGGTTTGCGCTTGTCGAGCCATACCTGGAGTTCGGCGAGCGTGAAACGGATGCCGGGCGGGCAGCCGTCGATGACGCAGCCGAGCGCCGGCCCGTGGCTTTCGCCCCAGGTGGTAACGCGGAAGAGATGACCGAAAGTGTTATGCGACATGAAGGCAACCGACCCTAAGCAAGCAACGGCCGTACGTTTTGTACGCGGATGCCTTCTCTTAGTGGAAAGCCGGAGATGGGGAAAGGCTTTTGCGACCTGACGCGACCTCCTTCATCACGACGCCAGACGCAAGCCGCGTTCGGTTGCAAAGGCGAGAAACTTCTCCGCGCTCAACGGCCGGGCAAATGCGTAGCCCTGCAGCACATCACAGCCCAGAATGCCGAGCATTTCGGCATGCGCCATGGTTTCCACGCCCTCGGCCACGGTCTCGATATTGAGCGAGCGGGCAATCTCGATAATCGAGCGCACCAACGCCTGCTCCCTGCGGGCGCTCAAAACCGGAACGACGAGCTGGCGGTCGATCTTCAACCGCTTCGGCTTGATCTTCAAAAGGCTGACGATCGAGGTATGGCCGGTGCCGAAATCGTCGAGTTCGATATCGATCCCGAGCTTCTTGATGCCCTCGATGTTGGCGGCGACGATATCGTCGCTTTCGTCGAGGAAGATCGACTCCACCAGTTCGAAACAGATCTGTCCGGGCGTGATGCTCAAGCCTTCAAGCGAGGACAGCAGGTCGTCGTCCTGCAGCCGCTTGGCCGAAACATTGACCGAGATCTTGGGAACCCGAATGCCGGCCGCTGCCCATCGCATCTGATCGGTGAGAGATTTCTCCAGAACGAGACGGTCGAGCATCGCCGTCACGTTGAGTTCGTCGGCGATGCCGAGAAAACGATCCGGCGTCAATATGCCCTCGCGCGGATGCCTCCAGCGCACCAGTGCCTCGACGCCGCAAAGCGCGAGCGTCGTCGCATCGAACTGCGGTTGATACCAGGGTTCGAATTCGTCGCGCTCGATGCCTTCCAAAATCTCGTCGGCAATGCGCTTGGCGGTCACCACTTCCGCCTGCAGCACCTCGGTGAAGAACTGGTAGCGGTTCCGGCCCGCCTCCTTGGCGCGATAGAGCGCGATATCGGCGTTGACGAGCAGCTTGCGCGCGTCGATGTCGGCGCCATGCCCGACGGCCACGCCGATGCTGACACCAAAGCGGCAGGGAAATCCGTTGTAGTCGACCGGCTGCCGCATCGCGGCAATGATCCGGTCGCAACGGGCAGCAAGCGTCGCCTCGCCCTGTTCACCGGTAACGGCGACAACGAACTCGTCGCCACCGATGCGGGCAATGATGTCGCCCGACGATGTGTTCGCCCGCAGGATCTCCGAGGCATGGATCAGCATGGCGTCGCCGGCTGCGTGACCCAGGGTGTCGTTGATCTGCTTGAACCGGTCGAGATCGATATGAAGGATGGCGATGTCCTCACGGTCGCTGCCGGCGTCCAGGGTCAGTCGCTCCAGCGCCTTGTCGAGCATGCGGCGGTTGCCGAGCCCTGTCAGCGGGTCATGCAGTGCGTTGTGCTCGATGCGAACCCGGGCCTGCTCCAGCTCGGCGTTCTTTGCGTCCGCCATGGCCTTAGCCGCGCGCAACTGTTCCGTCATCAGAACGTCGTCGGTAACATCGAGTGCCATGCCGACGAATTTCCGTGCACCGTCCGGGGCGACGTGCAGCTTGCCGACCGAGCGGATGTGGCGAACCGTTCCGGCCGACAATATCACCCGCACCTGATGCACATAGGTTTCGTCCGCTTCGATGGCGCGATTGACCGCGTTGAGCGCCGGCTGCCGGTCATCGGGGTGCAGCGCTTGAAGCCATGTCTGCTCGTTGGTGGCGCCGTCGGTATAGACCAGCCCGTAGAGCTGATGCATGCGCTCGTCCCAATAGGCGACGTTGTTGTCGAGATCGGCCTCCCACATGCCGCAGCGATAGGAATCAAGAGCGAGGTCGAGACGTCGTGACAGGAGCTCTAGATCCTGTTCACGCTCGTAGAGACCCTTCAGCGCCTGCTCGAGCTCAAGGTTCTGCTGGTCGACCTGTGCCTTGGCCGCACTCAGCCGCTCGTTCTTCAGCACATCGTCGCTGACATCCCAGCTGATGCCGGTGACCTTGGCGCGGCCATCGGCGCCGCGGTGGCTGGACCCGACATTGCGGATGTGGCGCACCGTACCGTCGTGCAGAATGACACGATACTGCGATCGGTACTCGAGGCCGTCATCGAGGCTACGGAACAGCGCATTGGCGGCAATACCTATGTCGTCGGGATGCACGGTCGCGCGCCACTCGTCGTACGTGGGCTCGTCCAGATGCACCTCCAGTCCATGCAGGTGGAACATCCGGTCGTCCCAGGAACGCTGCTGGCTCTCGACGTCGATTTCCCAGATACCGATCTTCGACGCGTCGAGCGCGAGGTTCAGGCGGTGAGACAGCGTCATCACCTCCCCTTCCCGCGCCTTCAGCTTGGCGATGTTGCGCTGTCGCTCGTTGACGAGGCCGCCAGCCAGGAGGATCGGGATAACCACCACCGTGACGGCGACAGCGATCGCCAATTGGATGAAGATGCTGTTTTCGGGAAGCTGCTGCCATCCACCGACGGGCATGGCCGCTAGCTCCCACACGCCGCCTGCTAGCTCCAACCGGCGGTTGACCGGCGCAGCGCGAAAAAGAGCGTCGTCGCCATAGAACGCATCCTGTATGCGGTCCGGCTCGGAAATATCGCGGATCGCCAGGTGAACGTCGACATGGCGGTGGTCCCGCGCCAGTTCCGGCGCCTCGCCGCCCGACTCGAGCAGGCGCGCGGCGCGGTACAGCGCCTTCTCGTCGAGTATGGCCTCGACGTAGCCCCAACGCTCCATGCGTCCCTGGATCTTGGAAAAGACTGGCAGGAACAGCTCGAAACCATTGCGACCGCTTGGCAACCGGATCGGGCCGATCATCACCGGCCTGACCGTCGAGGACGCGCGCTCGATGGCATGTCTTGTCGCGCCGAATCGCTTGAAGTCGCTGCCGACGAACCATTGCTGGCTCTCGCGCGGAAAGGCGATCCGCACGACGCCACCGGGCGCTGCCGAGGCGCGCACCATTTGCGGATTCTGCAGGAGGAGCTTCGTCGCCATGACGGTGAAATCGTCTGTTGTCATGGCCGGATGCACGCCGATGCTGTTGGCAAAACCGTTCAGCGCGGCAATGCTGGTGTTAACCTCCGATTGCAGGCGGTTGGCAATGAGGTTCAGTTCGTTCTCGACGTCGATCCTGAGGTCGTTCTGGAAGTTTTCACGGTTTTGCCGCTCATAGACATGCCCGCCCGTAAACACGACGAGGCCCGCGATCGCCGCCGGAATGAGCGAGGGTTTCGCAAATCTGGCGGCGGCCCGAATGCGCTGGCGCAGAACATCAATGATCTTCAATCTCTTCCCCTCGATCCCCAACCAAAGGTAGCGAGCGAGTCTTAAGATTGGCTTTCGTCACAATTCCTTGGCAAACCCTATAATTCATGGGGAAACCACCCCGCCGATACCCGGAGTTCGGCCCCTGCCCGCTTGAAAAATACGGTACCGCCGTCCAGTCTCCAGAGTTCGGATAGACCATCAAAAAAGCGGGGGCGTCCGGCCAAAAGCCACGCCGCAAGGCAATTTTTGCCACAATCGGGGATCAAAGGGGAGTGACAAGGATGTTCGCAGAAACGTTGAAGAGGGCAAGAAGAATGCGTTTTGTTATTGCCGCACTCATGGCCACCGCAGGGCTGCTCTCCCCCTTGTCCGCCCTTGCCGAAAGCGCCGACGTTGAAGCTACCATTACGGGTGTTGATACCGAAAGGCTGAGCCTGTCGCTTGACGACGGCAAGAACTATCAGGCGCCCGAGGAATTCAATTTCGAGGGCCTGAAGGCCGGCGTAAAGGTTCTCGTCTTCTACACGGAAGTGGACGGCAAGCGGGTCATCAACGATCTCGAAATCGTTCAATAGAAAGCGCGGCCTTTCCTACAGGCCGCTGCGCGGTTCGCGCGAACCGGATTTTCACATTTCTGGAAAATGACCTTTTATCGGATGCCCCTCGCGCGGGCATCCATGTGAAGCGCTTTGCGCGTCGCTGCGCCAATCTACGCCCTACGCTTCAGGCTATCAGACCCAGCCGATGGCATTGCCGGAGATGCGCAGAAGGCGGTCCTGCGGGATCGCCGCGGTCGCGGCCTCCTCGGCTTCCATTTCCCCGAAAAGCTTGAAGAGCACGCGAATGACGCCGCCGTGGCTGATGCAGACCGTTGGCTTCGTCACGTCCCTGAGCCAGGCGGCTATGCGCCAGGACAGAATTTCGTAACTCTCGGCATCCTCACCGGGCGGAATGAAGTCCCATTTCACCGCGCGCCGCTCGGCGATCCTCTGTGGCGCCGAGCGCTTGAGTTCTGGCAGCGTGTGCCCTTCCCAATCGCCGAAGGAAACTTCCTTGAGCCGCTCGTCGGTGCGGTAGGCGGCCGGATCGAGCCCCATGGCCTGCCGGACACGCTCCATGGTCTCGCGCGTGCGGCCGAGCGGACTGGCGACGAAGTCGAAGTGCCGGGCGTCTGCGCCGAGGATGCCTCCAAGCGCCACGCCGTTGCCGGTCGCCTGCTGGCGACCGAAGTCATTGAGAGGGATATCCTTTTGCCCCTGGAGCCGGCTTTCGGCGTTCCAGTCTGTCTGTCCGTGACGGATCACATAGATCAGCACAACATGTCTCCGGGCAGCAGGCTGCCGAATCCGCCTTGGCGGTTCGGTCAGTCCTTGATCACGGAGATATCGGGCGCGTCCACAGCCTTCATGCCGACGACATGGTAGCCGCTGTCGGCGTGGTGCACTTCACCGGTAACCGAGCGCGACAGGTCCGAAAGCATGTAGAGGCCGACGTCGCCGACTTCCTCGATGGTGACGGTGCGGCGCAGCGGCGCGTTGTACTCGTTCCACTTGAGGATATAGCGGAAGTCACCGATGCCGGAGGCGGCCAGCGTTTTGATCGGGCCTGCGGAAATCGCGTTGACGCGGATGTTCTTGGGGCCGAGGTCGACGGCGAGGTACTTGACGCTTGCTTCCAGAGCAGCCTTGGCGACACCCATGACGTTGTAGTTCGGCATGACCTTTTCGGCGCCGTAATAGGTCAGCGTCAGCATCGATCCGCCGTCCGTCATCAGCTTTTCAGCGCGACGGGCAACCGAAGTGAAGGAGTAGACCGAGATCTGCATCGTCTTTGCGAAGTTGTCGGCCGAGGTATCGACGTAGCGGCCGGTCAGTTCGTCCTTGTCGGAGAAGCCGATCGCATGCACCACGAAATCGATCTTGCCCCACTTCTTCTCAAGCGCGTCGAAGACCGCGTCGATGGTGGCTTCGTCGCTGACGTCGCAATGGCCGGCCATGAAGCCGTCGATTTCCGCGAGCAGCGGCTCGACGCGCTTTTTCAGAGCGTCGCCCTGATAGGTCAACGCAACTTCACCACCCTGCGCGTGGATGGCCTTGGCAATGCCCCATGCGATGGAACGGTTGTTTGCAACGCCCATGATGACGCCGCGCTTGCCCTTCATCAGACCGGATGCCTGAGCCATGGTAAGTCCCCAATACTATTCCAGCATCGGCCGTCGCCGGTGCCAAAGATCAAAAATGTCACAGACGCCCCACGAGAACGGGTGCGGCAAAATGTCGAGAATTGCCTATGGCATAGCCGCAAGGGTGGTTCAAGCACGGCTGAGATCA
Organism: Ensifer sp. Root954; assembly: GCF_001429005.1. NCBI lineage: Bacteria > Pseudomonadati > Pseudomonadota > Alphaproteobacteria > Hyphomicrobiales > Rhizobiaceae > Ensifer > Ensifer sp. Root954. The sequence goes on along the minus strand of NZ_LMJM01000023.1, from coordinate 272,023 downwards.
GGAACTGTTAGTCCCCGTAATATTGGTTCAGTGTGTCAGCGAACTGTCACAAATGGCCTGTCACAGATAGAGGCCGTCGCGCTGCGACTTCATCAGATCGGTGATCTTGTCGTCGGGCGCCTCGGGCAGGACCAGCCGCAATTCGACCAGAAGATCGCCATGCGTACCATAAGCACCGGGCATCCCCCTGCCCGCAAGGCGGATGACCTTGTCGGAGCCGGACCAGGCCGGCACGACCACCGTAACCTGCCCGACCGGGGTTTCGAGCACCTGTTCGCAGCCGAGCACGGCGCCCTGCAGATCGATCGGCAAGGTGGTCATGAGATCGAGGCCGCGGGCGCGGAACGTCCCGCCCTGGTCGACCCTGAGCGTGACGACGACGTCGCCACGGGTCATGCCCGTCACCCGATAGCCCTGCTCCGCCAGACGAATGCTCTGACCGTCGACGGCACCCGGAGGGATCTGCACCTTCAGGCTTTCGCCGTCGGGAAGCTCGACGGAGAGGCGCTGGCGGTTGATCAGGTCGTCAATACTGACGGCGAGATCGACAGGAAGATCCGGGACCTTCTCGGCCGTCTTTGCCGCGCGACCCCGGATCCGCCGGACGATCGCCGCCACAAGCTCGGCGGCCGGTGCGGCTGCACGCTGCATCAGCGGAGTCTCTGTCTTGAGAGCGCTTTCCTGCTGCGGCTCGGGGGCTGGTTCCGGCTTGCTTTCGGAAGCCTGGGCCGGGCGCTCCGGCTCCTTTGCTGCCGCAGCCGGCTTGGGCGATGGTTTCGGCGTCGGCTTCGGCGATGGGCGGGCCGACTTGCTGCGGGTCTCCGCGCCGAAAATCTGTGAAATGGCGTCCTCGGCGGTCTCGGCGTCGACCGGCGCCTCTTCCTGAGGCCGCATCTTTGCCTTCATCGCCTCCATGCGACGAAGCTCGGCTTCGCGGCGCGCGTAGTCGTAGCGGCTTCTGAGCTTCGGGTCGCGCAGCAGCTCATAGGCCTTGCCGGCCTCGGCAAAACGCTCCGCGGCGTTGGGATCGTCCTGGTTATGGTCCGGATGCACGGCCTTTGCCAGCGAACGCCAGGCGGCCTTGATTTCATCCTGCCCGGCATTGCGCCGGACCCCGAGGATCACGTAGGGATCACGCATGGTTTCTACCATCTTCTCTGATCGGCGGCCTCTCCCTGATGCCCGCCTTTGCCCCGATTGCAGGCGCCATTGTCGCCCGTCCACTGAACGCCGATGATCCGGAGAAGTTGCTAAATAGTGGTTAGCCACGCGGCCTCATGTGGCCGTTGAGACGGCAACGCCGGCCGTCATGCGCGCATTTGCCAAAACGTGGTTAATCACCGATTTCAACGGCTTGCGTCGAACGCTCGCTCAGGCGCGCGGGCCGAAGCTCGTCAGATACCAGGCGCCGTCGCCGCCCTGGCAAGTGCTGCCGTCGAACTTGGCGATGCCTTCGTAGGAATGACGCGTCGTGGTGAATCGGCGGCAGAGCATGCCGCTGGCGCGGTCTTCCTGGATGCTGCTGATGACACCGGCACTGCCGGAGGTCGCATTGGCCCAGGGAATAGGATTGATGGCGCCGCTGTTGAGCTCGGCCGATGTCACGGCGTTGCGAACCATCACCGCATCGGAAAGGCCATCGGAGGTCTTGGCAACGGGAACTGTGCCCGTCGAAACCGTGCGGTCGACTCCGCTGCCGAAAAAGTCGAGGCCAGCCCCCATGCAGCCGGACAGCGCCAGGACCGGCAGGCAAATTGCCGCGCTACGCAGCAAGGCGAAGGAATACCCCTTCTTGGCGTCGATCCACTTTGCTATGTCTTGCACGGCAATCCTGTCAGACTCGCTGGAGCCGCACGTTTCTCGACAAGGTCAACATACAGGCTCCGACATTTTCGATGCGGAAACACCGGTCGGGCTCATCCCGAAGTATTTCCGCGCCAGACATCACGGCATTGGAACGCAATATGGCGGCGAATGAGTTAACAAGCGGTGACTTCACCGAATCAAATGAACCCTTTTCCCTGTTTGGCACATGGCTGAAGGACGCGGAAGGTAGCGAGATCAACGACCCGAATGCGGTGGCGCTCGCAACCGTCGATGCCGACGGACTGCCGAATGTCCGCATGGTGCTGCTCAAGGGTTTCGACGAGCGCGGCTTCGTTTTCTACACGAATTTCGAAAGCCAGAAGGGTGAGGAGATCCTCGGCGCCCGCAAGGCGGCGATGTGCTTCCACTGGAAATCGCTGCGTCGGCAGGTGCGCGTGCGCGGCCCGGTCGAGATCGTCACCGACGAGGAGGCCGACGAGTATTTCAAGAGCCGGCCGCGCGGCAGCCGCATCGGCGCCTGGGCCTCGAAGCAGTCGCGGCCACTCGAAGGCCGCTTCGCGCTGGAAAAGGCCGTTGCCGAATACACGGCCCGCCACGCGCTCGGCGAAATCCCGCGCCCAAGCTATTGGTCAGGCTTCCGCATCTGCCCGACGTCGATCGAATTCTGGCACGACCGCCCCTTCCGGCTTCATGACCGGATGGAGTTTCGCCGCGAGGCACCCGAAGGCGGCTGGGAAAAGGTGCGTATGTACCCATAAGCCGCGCGTCCGTCGCAAGAGAGGCGCCAAATGCAATCACGACGCTCGGCTATGCAGGTGGCCGAGCGGATTTTGTCTTTTGCCCGGCCCGAGCCGGGCATTTCCGTTGAACGCCTATTGATGACGATCGATGTTCGTGACGCGACGCTCGACGATATAGCCGGTTGTCACCGCTGCCTCGATGACGTCGCCCAGGAAGGCCGCTGGCTTTCACGGCTAAGCGCACCACCCTTCGACGGATGCCGCATACATGACAGTCCTGCATCGCGCCCGGGCGTTTTACGCGCAGTTTGACTTCCAGATCGAAGGCCGCGTGTTCGCGACTGGAAACACGACGGTGTTTACCAGGACAGCATTCTCATGGCTTTTGCCTTCAATTGACGTCGAAGCACTCGGCTGCCCAAGTCGCCTTTTCTAGCCGGCCGCCAGGCGGAACGGTATGCCGGAGGCCAGAGCCGAAACGTAGCGGGCGCGCTGGAAATGGCCGTTCAGAGAAATGCGCGGTAGCGCATAAAGGCTGGCTTTCGCGCGAGCGATGAGCGTGCCGGGTTGGGTGGTGACGGCCAGGGTGAAACCCAAATCGGCGACGATGCGATGGTCGCGTGCGGATACCGCCGGCGCGTCGCCATAGGGATAGGCGAAAGTCTGGGGCGGCCGACCGGTGATCGCCTCGACGCGCCGCAGCGATCCCTCGATCTCCCGCCGCGCCTCAGCATCCGTCAGGCGCGCGACCGCGCGGTGGCTGATCGTGTGGGCGCCGAGGCTCGCGATAGGGCTTTCGATCAGGCGCCGCAAACCGGCCTCGTCCAGTGTGAGGCGTTCGGTTATCGCCTGCGGATCGATGCCGCCATCGAGGGCTGCAGCGTTCAAGGAAGCGATCGCCTTTGCCTCATCATGGCCGTGAATGAACGCCGCAATGCGATTGAAGACGGCCTGCCTTTCGGCCGTGGTCGACGCCTGCAATGTTTCTACGCCACGGCCGAAGTCAAAGCGCAGCTTCTCGCTCGTTGCGAGCATATCGGCAAGCGTCTCCCACCAAAGCGTATGTGTGCGATCGACGAACCCGCCGGTAACGAACACCGTGAATGGCGCCTGGTGGCGCTGGAAGACCGGCAACGCGTGCTCGAGATTGTTCCGGTAGCCGTCATCAAGGGTAAAACAGGCGACCGGCCCACCTTTGGCGGCCAGCGCCTCCGGCAAGTGTTCGAGCGGGGTGAAGCGATAGCCGTCGCGCTTCAGCGTCCTCAACGCGACATCGAGGAATTCCGGCGTGATTTCCAGGTGCGCATTGGGATCGAAGGCACGGGCAGATTTCGGCCGGACATGATGCAGGGTAAAGATCGCCCCCTGCCCGCGCGCGCTGGCAATCAGCCCGGCGCGGCTCAGCCCCCCCGCGACTTCCAGCCCACCGGCAATTGCGGCGCGGCGAACAATCGTCCTGATCATGCCCTTGATGGTCGCCCCCAAATCTGGCCCGCGAGACTCCGGCGCGGACTAACAGCCTGGAAAGTTAACGGCGAGGGCGTTAAACCTTGTTGAACGGGGAGAGCGTTCATCGGCCATTTACCACAACCTCGAAAACAAGGTCGGCTCGCCACATTCCGCCCTAAAGTTGCAGCAAAGACACGGATCTTGTCACAAAACGAAACAGCTTTGCGCCTTGCCGAGGGCGCTACTCGACGGGGATCGATATGAAAACTTTGCGCTGCCTCCTGCTGGCGACCTTCGCACTGGCGCTCGGGACGGCGACAGCCGTCGCCGGAAGCGCCTCGCTGGTGCTCGATGCACGCACCGGCAAGGTCCTCTCGTCTGAAAACGCCGATGTCCTCAATCATCCTGCCTCCCTGACCAAGATGATGACGGTCTACATGGCCTTCGAGGCGCTGAAGAGTGGCAAGCTTTCCTGGGACAGCAAGATCAAGGTTTCGAAGGCGGCGGCCGCCAAGCCGCCGATGCGGCTCGGCCTCAAATCCGGCATGACGATCACCGTGCGCGAGGCGGTCCTCGGCATGATCGTGCGCTCGGGCAACGATGCCGCGGCAGCGATGGCCGAGAAGCTCGGCGGCTCCGAGGCGAATTTCGCCCGCATGATGACCGCCAAGGCGCGTCAGCTCGGCATGAGCAAGACCATCTTCATCAATGCCTCCGGCCTGCCTGCCAGCAAGCAGGTGACGACGGCGCGTGAAATGTCGACGCTCGCCGTGGCGCTGATGCGCGACTTCCCCAGGGAGTACCGGCTGTTTGCGACCGAAAGCTTCAATTTCCGCGGCCGCAAGGTGCGGGGGCACAACAACCTGATGTACCGCTACGATGGCATGGACGGCATCAAGACCGGCTACACCAATGCCTCCGGCTTCAACCTCGTCAGCGCCGTCAAGGACGGCAATCGCCGGGTGGTCGGCGTCGTTCTCGGCGGCAAGACGGCGCGCAGCCGCGACGCCAAGATGGCGGCCCTTCTCGATCGCCATGTCGGCAAGGCAGCCAAGGGCGGACGGCAGCTGGTGGCATCCAAGCGCGGCGGCAAGACGATTGAAGCCCCCGTCGAAGTAGCCGCGGTCGCGACATCCGAGGTTCCGATGCCCTACACCGCACCGCAGCGGGCCAAGCGGGATTCGGTTGCTGCCGTGATTACAGCGACATCGACGTCCGCCATCCCCGCGGAACGGCCGACGGAGCTTGCCGAGATCGAAACGACGGCTGCAGTTCCGGCTGCGTCAGGCGGCTGGCAGATCCAGATTTCGGCGGCACCATCAGCCGAGGCTGCGCGCATGCTGCTGGCGCAGGCGCGCTCGGAAGCCGGTGCGCCGCTCGCGGGCGCCACGCCCTACACGGAAGCCGTCGGTAAGGGTGCCAAAGCGATCTACCGCGCCCGCTTCGTCGGCTTTTCGAGCCGCGACGCGGCAGCAGCAGCCTGCGATGCCCTCAAAGAGCGCTCCTATGACTGCATGATGCTGCCGTCGCGCGGCTGATTGGCCGCCGGCCTCAGAGCCTTCGTCACTCTTGCACGACGGCTCTACGGAAGCGGTTGGCGAGCCACCAGTCGCACTGCTCGTGGCTATAGCCAAGCAGCAGCCCCTCCTCGCGCTCGTCTTCTGCCGTCCATGGGCGCCAATTGCAAAAGAGCTGGTGGCAGCGTTGCCTGAAGCGCTCGAAACGCCACTCTTCTCCCGGCAACGCATAGGTGAGGTAGAGAACCCTTTGCTCCTTCTCGCCACCGGTCGTTGTCGGGCACATCCGCGAGAACTCGAACACGTCCGCAAGCAAAGTTCCGTCGGCAACGTGCGGCGCGAACAACTCTTTGGTTTCGGCAAGCCAGGGCGACGCGGCATCGTCGCTGAAGAAGGCGAAGGGCTTGCGCCCTTCCAGCATCAGCGGAAGCTCATAGCCGGTGTGCACCAGATAGGGCACGGTATCGAGCGCATGCAGCCGCCGAAGCTCAGCTTCCTCGCCTGTTTCTGGCAAGGCAAGCCCGACGGCCGACGCCAGCAGCGTCAGGTCGTCTTGATCCAGACGGTAGCAGGCATGATCCAGGAAGACGCCGTTTTGCAGGTCCAACGCCCGCGCGATCTCGGTGGCGTCGCGATCAAACCTCAGTTCGTGCGTCGGTGTGGCGGTCTTCGGCGACAGAAAGGACAGCTTGAAGACCGCCATCGGACCTTACGCCTGCGTGCCGCCGACGGTGATCTGATCCATGCGCAGATGCGGCTGGCCGACGCCGACCGGTACCCATTGGCCGGCCTTGCCGCAATTGCCGATGCCGGTGTCGAGCTTGGTGTCGTTGCCGACCATGGTGACACGCTTCATCGCGTCCGGACCGTTGCCGATCAGCATCGCGCCCTTCACCGGTGCGCCGATCTTGCCGTTTTCGATCAGGTAGGCCTCGGTGCAGCCGAAGACGAACTTGCCGGAGGTGATGTCCACCTGGCCGCCGCCGAAGGAGACGGCATAGATGCCCTTCTTGACCGAGGCGATGATTTCCTCCGGCGTTTTGTCGCCGGAGAGCATGTAGGTATTGGTCATGCGCGGCATCGGCACATGGGCATAGCCCTGGCGACGGCCGTTGCCGGTCGGCTGCATTCCCATCAGCCGGGCGTTCTGCCGGTCCTGCATGTAGCCGACGAGCTTGCCGTCCTCGATCAGCACGTTGTAGCCCGACGGCGTGCCTTCGTCGTCAATCGAGATCGAGCCGCGGCGCGCCTCGATGGTGCCGTCGTCGACGACGGTGACGCCCTTGGCAGCCACCTGCTGGCCCAGCAGGCCGGCAAAAGCCGAGGTCTTCTTGCGGTTGAAGTCCCCTTCCAGGCCATGGCCGACGGCTTCGTGCAGCATGACGCCCGGCCAGCCGGAGGCAAGCACCACGTCCATGGTGCCGGCGGGCGCATCGATCGCTTCGAGATTGACGAGTGCCTGGCGCAGCGCCTCGTCGGCGCCCTGCTTCCAGTTTTCCGCGGTGACGAAATCGCCGAAGCCGCGACGCCCGCCGGTGCCGAAGGAGCCGCTTTCCTGGCGATCTCCTTCGCCGGTGACGACGGAGATGTTGATGCGGGTCATCGGCCGGACGTCATGGACGCGGTGACCATCGGCGCGAAGGATATCGACGACCTGCCAGCTAGCGGCGATGGTCGCCGTCACCTGACGGACCTTCGGATCCCTGGCGCGCAGATAGGCGTCGATTTCCTGGAGCAGCGCGACCTTCGCCTCGAAGCTCGGCTCGCCGATCGGGTTTTCGTCGCCGTAGAGTTTCTTGTTGGTACGCTGCGGGGCTGCTGCATAGGAACCGGCATAACCGCGCGTCACCTGCGCCACGGCATCGGAAGCACGGCGGAGCGCCGAAAGCGAAAGTTCGCCGGAATGGGCGTAGCCGACCGCTTCGCCGGCAACGGCGCGCAAGCCAAAACCCTGGTCGGTATTGAAGCTGCCGCCCTTGAGCCGGCCGTTGTCGAAGGAGAGCACCTCGGCCTGCGCATGTTCGAGGAACAGTTCGCCGTCGTCGGCACCGGCGAGCGTTTCCGAGAGAACCTTGCGGACCGTTGCCTCGTCGGCATCGAAGAGGCTCATCAGATCGGTGTTCATAGTGGCACGCTCCCGCGTCAGGAATTTCTATCGCCTCCATTTAGGAACGCAGCGGGTTCAAGCCAAGGAAAATATCACGGGCCGCATGTTTCCTCGATCCGCACCGATCGACGCAAGCATGCAGCGGCTCAAGTCGCTACAGCGACGTATTCCAGCCGTCGAGCCGTTCCACCCGCTCGACGCCGGCGAAGCGGGCAACCCGATCGAGCTCGGCATCGATGCGTTCCAGGCGCCCTGCCGAGACGCGGACGCCCTTTTCGAGCCAGAGCTTGCGGACACCGAGGCTGCCGCGCTTGCGGTCCGCCTTCATGTCGATGCGGCCGATCAACCGGTCGCCCTCGATCAGCGGGAAGACGTAATAGCCATATTCGCGCTTGGCCTCGGGCACGAAGATCTCGATGCGATAATAGAACCCGAACAGGCGCTCGGTACGATTGCGGTCGCGCAGCAGCGGATCGAAGGGGCTCAGCACCCGCACCCGGCCCGGCGGCTCAGGGATATCGCCAAGTGCGTCCGGGAATCCAGCGAAGGCGTAGGCGACACGCGGGCGTCCACCATCGATCGCTTCGATCTGCACTTCCACGAGTTCGTCGCGATGCTCGGCCACCCAGGTCTTGGCCTCCTCGGGCGACACCAGATCCCAGAAGGCGGCAATCTCGCCATGGGTGGCAAAGCCGAGACGCTCCAGCGCACTGCGGCAAGCCCAGTCGATGAACTCCGGATGGCTGACGTCATCCTCGTTGTGGTGCGGCGGGATCACTCTTTCCGTGAGATCGTAGACCTTCTGGAAATTCTCGCGCCGCGCGATCGCCAGCTTGCCCGTGCGCCACAGCACTTCCAGCGCCGTCTTCGACGGATGCCAGTTCCACCAGCCGCCAGACTGGTGTTCGGCTTCCTTCAAGTCTCGGGCGAGCACCGGGCCGCCTTCGGCAATACGCTGATAAGTGTCGTCGCAGCCTTTTTCAAAGCCTTCGCCACGCCACGCCTTCCACCGCTCGACGATCGTCTCACCTTCCCATTTGAAGCGGTGCTTCCAATAGCGGAAGAAGCTGCTTGGAATGATCGAGGCATCGTGGGTCCAATGCTCGAAGAGGTCGCGATCGTCCTCCAGCAGCGCCGTCAGATGCTCTCGACGATAGGTCTGGTTGCGGGAAAACAGGATCTGGTGATGGGCGCGCTCCACCGTGGCGATGCTGTCTACCTGCACGAAGCCGATGTCGTGGATGAGCTTCAAGAGGCCTTCCTTGCCGAGCGCGCGGTTGGGCGCGCCTGAAAGGCCCTGCTTGGCGAGGAAGATGCGACGGGCGTCGCTGTTGGAAAGGCGAATCGTCATGACGATAACAATAGGCTTTTATTCCCATAATTCAAATGCCGCATCGGTCCGCGGACTGCATTGCCCTTGTTGTCGCACTTGGCCTATAGAGCAACCCGAAAACGGCGCGGGCCGGAGACAGCGAGGAACGGAATGGACATCCGCTTTACCGATTGCGCGGTCCGCTTCGGCGAGCGGGTGGCTTTGCACCCCTTGACGCTCACGCTCAACGAAAAACGCATCGGCATCATCGGCCTCAACGGTTCCGGCAAGACAACCTTCGCCCGACTGATCAACGGTCTGGTGAAGCCTTCCTCCGGCGGCGTTACGGTCAACGGGCTCGATACGATCAAAGACGACCGCGCCGTGCTTTCCGAGGCCGGCTTCATCTTCCAGAACCCGCACAACCAGCTGATCATGCCGATCGTCGCCGAGGACATCGCCTTCGGGCTGAAAAACCGCGGGCTTTCGCGCGAAGAAGTCGACCGCCGCATGCAGGCAGCACTTTCGCGCTTCGGCATCGAACACCTGGCAAGGCGACGCGTGCATGAGCTTTCGGGCGGAGAAACGCAGCTCGTCGCCATGGCGAGCGTCGTCGTTACCGATCCGAAAATCCTGATCCTCGACGAGCCGACGAACCAGCTTGACCTGAAGAACCGCCGCCGTGTCGCTGTTGCGATCGACGACCTGCCGGAGGATACGGTGGTGATCACCCATGATCTCGGGCTCGTCGAGAATGTCGAACGGCTATTGCTCTTCCATGAGGGCCGTCTTGCCTTCGACGGCAACCCGCAAGACGCGATCCGCCGCTATCACGAGATCGCCGGATGCTGACGAGCCTGCACATCGAGGGCAACAGCTTGCTCCACCGGCTGCCGGTCAGGGTCAAGCTGATGGCACTCGTGGCGTCGAGCATCGGCCTTTTTTTGAGCGCTTCGCTCGCGGTTCAGGCGATCGCCTTCATCGTGGCCGCCGCTCTTTATCTCTGCGCCGGCCTTACGCCCAAGGAGGCGCTGAAGCGCGTCGGCTTCGTCTTCCTGACGATCTTCTTTCTGGCGGCCGTCAATCTCTTTTACCTGTCCATTGCCGAGGTCGCCGCGTTAACCTTGCGGCTGATGGCGCTGGTTCTGTTTGCAGCCGCCGTCACGGCGACGACGACGATCAGCGCCTTCATGGACGAGATCACCATCCTCTTGAGCCCGCTGGAACGGCTGGGCTGGCTGAAGGCGGCCGATGTCAGCCTGGCGCTCGGGCTCGTACTGCGCTTCGTCCCGGATATCTTTGCGCGCTATCAGGCAATCCGCGAAGCCCATCGCGCCCGCGGACTGCCCGTCCGGCCGTTGACGATCATAGGGCCGCTGATCATCCTGACGCTGAAAGATGCCGACACGATTGCTGCCGCGATTGACGCGCGCGGATTTCGCCGTCAATAAATTCGCGAATTCTAAAAAACAGGGAAGCGGAACTACATGAATACCAGAGATCTCGTGCTCATCGCCCTCTTCGCCGCGATCGTCGTCGTACTCGGCTTCATTCCGCCGATCACGCTCGGCTTCATTCCGGTCCCGATCACTGCGCAATCCATGGGCGTCATGCTCGCCGGCTGCATTCTCGGCGCCAGGCGCGGCGCGCTCGCCTTCCTGCTGTTCCTGCTGCTGGTCGCCATCGGCCTGCCGGTGCTTTCGGGCGGCCGCGGCGGTCTTGCGGTCTTTGCCGGCCCGTCGGGCGGCTTCATCATCGGCTGGGTCGTTGCCACCTTCGTCACCGGCCTGATCGCCGAGCGCACCGTGCGCGAAGGCCAGGCCGAAACGCGCCAATTCATCGGCTTCTTCCTCGCCTCCGTCCTCGGCGGCATCGTCCTGCTCTATGCGATCGGCATGCCCTGGGTTTCTGCCGTCACCGGCACCCCGCTCATGACCGTTGCAGCCGGCTCGCTCGCCTTCATTCCGGGCGACCTGCTGAAGGCTGCGATCGCGACGCTTGCCGCACGCGCGGTCTACGCCGGCTATCCGCTGTTGCCGGCCCGCGCCTGAGCCCATGCCGTTTGCCGCCGCGATCCATCGCCACGCGCAAGACCATCCGCATGCCCCGGCCTTCCAAATCGAGGGCCGGGTTTTCACTTTTGGTGACCTCGCTCGCATCGCCGGCGCACTTGCCGAACGTTTCGGAGATTTGGTTGCCGAACGCCGCAGCGTGCTCGGCGACCGCTCTCGCCTGATCGCACTGGAGACGGGCAATCATCCGCTCTTCGCCGCTTCCTTCTTTGCCGCCACCAGCGGCGGCAACTGCGTCGCGCTGATCGATCCGCATCTGCCGGAGGCGACGCGCCAGACGATGCACGATCGCTTGTCGCCCGATCTCATTGTTAGGGCCGATGGCGCCAACCTTTCGCTCCATGCGCCCGCAAGCGGCAAAACGCGAACCTTTCGCGAGACCGACGGCAGCGAGCGAAAGCCGCTCGCAATCGGCGACGACACGGAACCATTCCTGATCGTCTTCACCTCGGGCACAACAGGAACGCCGAAAGCGATCATCCGCGATCGCGGTTCGTGGCGCAGGAGCTTGGCCACAGGCGAAGCCTTCTTCGGCATCGACCGCGCCACCCGCACCTTTGCGCCCGGTCCGCTCGCGCACGGGCTGACACTTTATGCGCTTGCCGAAACCCTTGTCGCCGGCGCCGAATTCATCGGGGCCGCACATTTCGAGGCTTCCCGGGCGATGTCCATCGTCGAGGCGAAAGAGGTCAAGCGACTGGCGCTGGTGCCGACGATGCTGCGGCGGCTCTGCGCTGCAGCCGCCGGCCGGCCGCAAACATCCGTCACCCAGATCACCGTCGCCGGCGCCAAGCTGACCGAAAACGATCGCGACAGCGCGGCACTCGCGTTTCCGAAAGCCGATATCATCGAATATTACGGCGCCTCGGAACTGGGCTTCATCAGTGTTGCTACCAACGGCGACACCGCTTCGGCCACCGCCGTCGGCCGTGCCTTCCCGGGTGTTACGCTCAGCATTCGCGACGACAGGGGGGGCGAAATGCCAACCCGTGAGACGGGCACGATCTTCGTCGACAGCGCCCTCATATCCGACGGGTATGTCGGCACCACCGATAGTGCCGGCTTCCGTCGTCTCGGGTCGCTGGCGACGGTCGGCGATCTCGGCTTCCTCGATGAGTGCGGCACCCTGCACCTCCTCGGCCGGTCCGGCGGCATGGTGCTTTCGGGCGGCAACAACATCTACCCGCAGGAAGTGGAAGCCGCGCTGACCGCAGATCCCGGTGTGCACGCCGCTCTCGTCCTCGGGCTCGACCACCCGGATCTCGGCAGCGAACTCGCCGCCGTCATCGAGCCGGAAGGCGGTATGTTTGATCGAGAAGCGCTTGAGCGTCATCTCGCCGCCCACCTGCCGCGCTATAAGCATCCGCGCCGCATCTGGCTCTGCCTGAATATGCCGATGACGCAGTCGGGCAAGGTGGCGGCGGGCACGCTCAGACAATGGATCGCGGATGGAAACGATGCTCTCGAACTCATCGACTGACCCGGCACGCATACCTGTCATTATCGCCGCTCTCCGCACACCGATCGGCCGCGTCAACGGCACGCTTCGCGATATCGAACCGTCGCAGCTGGCGGCACCGCTGATCGCCCGTATTCTCCGCGATACCGGTGTAAAGGCGAGCGAGATCGACGACGTTCTTCTCGGAAACGCCGCCAACAGCGCCGGCAATCTCGCCCGGCTCGCCGCCCTCGAAGCCGGCCTGCCGGTCTCGACGCCGGGTGTCACCGTCGACCGCCAATGCGGTTCCGGGCTGGAGGCGATCACCCTTGCCGCACGGATGATCCAGGCGGGCGCCGGCCGTTTCTATCTGGCCGGCGGCACCGAGAGCGCCAGCCGTGCGCATATCCGCCTGAGACCGCCGCTGGAGCGCGGCGGCGAACTCGCGCCGGTCAAGCGCGCCCGCATGGCACCGGACGAGATCGGTGATCCGGATATGGGCGTCGCCGCCGAAAACGTCGCGACCGCCTGCAAGATCTCCCGTGAGCGTCAGGACGCCTTTGCGCTTCAAAGCCACCGTCGCGCGGTCGAGGCTGCCGTTGCCGGCCGCTTCGCCCGCGAAATCGTGCCGGTCGAAACGGCGGCAGGCTCTGTGTCGCGCGATGAGTGCCCTCGTGCCAATGCTTCGCTGGAGACGCTGCAACGGCTGAAGCCGGTCTTCGTCGAGGGCGGGACGGTAACGGCCGGCAATGCCTGCCCGATCAACGACGGCGCGGCGGTGGTGCTGGTGACGAGCCTTGCCGAGGCCCAACGACTTGGCGTTTCCTCCGCACTCGAATTCGTCGATGCGGCGACCGCGGGCGTCGATCCCAATCTGCTCGGGCTTGGCCCGGTTCCGGCAATGCAGAAGCTGAAGGCACGGCAATCCGCGCTCGATCCGGCAAAGGTCGATTTCATCGAATTCAACGAGGCCTTCGCCTCGCAGGTGCTCGGCAGCCTCGACCAACTCGATATCGCCGCGGAAAGGGTCAATCTCGACGGCGGCGCCATCGCACTCGGCCATCCCTATGGCGCCTCGGGGGCGATCCTCACCGTCCGGCTTTTCTCGCAGATGCTGGCATCGCCGAAAGGCACGGAAGGACTGGCGATGATGGGCGTCGGCGGCGGCATGGGCATCGTTACCCTGTTTCGCGCGGTTTAGGCGGCGCAATTCCGGACGGAAAACCGCTTCGCATAGTACGCGACACTGGTCTGGTAACGAGATAGATACCCCCTCTGCTCCGCCGGACAGAGGGTGTGGCGCCTTTTGCCTGGACGGGCCAAAAACACCATGAAAGCTGGAGCGTCGTCTATTGTGACGGCTTCGCGCTTTTCCTGGAATTGCTTTGGCTAAACCGAATAGGCCGCCAGCCATTCGCGCGTCGCCGTCGGCAGCGGCAGCGGCGTGTGTCGCTGCGGATCGACCGCGACCCAGACGACCTCGACTTCGGCAGCAAGTTGGCCGCGTGCTTCGACCTTGACGACAAAACTGATCGAGCTGCCGCCGACCTTCGCCACGTTGACGGTAAGACGGGCCGGTTCGTCGTAGCGCAGACCACGGTGATAGACGCAGGCCGAGCGGCGCACGAGATAGCTCGGCTCGTTCACCACATGCGGACGGTGACGCCAGAGGCTGGAAAGCGCGGCCTCGGCGTGGGCATAATAGGCGGCATTGTGCATGTGGCCGTGCATGTCTATATCGCGAAACGGAATACGGATTTCCGTGACGTTCTCCAGCTCCCTGCCGTCCATGCGAGGCTCCCTGACGATGCGCTCCACCCTCGTTAGCCAGTTCGGTGATCCCCGGCAAGTGATTGCGATGGTCGACGCCGGGCGCGTGGCGCCTGCGGCGGGCGAAGTCGAGGTGGCGCTGTCGCTTGCCGCCATCAACCCGTCCGATCTCATCCCGGTGACTGGCGCCTATAGCGCCCGCACCACGCTGCCCTTCGTGCCGGGCTTCGAAGGCTTCGGCACGGTGACGAGCGTCGGCCCTGGCGTGACGTCGCTGAAACCCGGCGATCGCGTGGTGCCTATCGGTGCCAGCGGTCTCTGGCAGGAATATCTGATCCGGCCGGCCGAATGGTGTTTCGCCCTGCCCGACGATATCGGCGAGACCGATGCTGCCACCTGCTACGTCAATCCGCTGACGGCGCTGCAACTGGTCGAGGCGCTGCGCCAACATTTCGGCCCGCTCGGTGGCCGCCGTATCGGCGTCACCGCGGCAGGGTCGGCGATCGGCGGCATGCTGATGAAGCTGCTGGCCGGCGAAGGTGCGGATGCCACCGGGATCGTCCGCAGCGCGCGCAGCGCCGACCGGCTGGCAACTGAGGTCCCCGGCCCCATCGTGTTTGGCGACGAGGGGCGCGTGCCGCAGCTTCGCTTCGACGCAATCATCGACGCCGTTGGCGGTCCGTTTGCCGGCGATCTTATTCTGCGCACGCTCGAACCGGGCGGCGCCTTCATCCAGTATGGGGCGCTCAGCGGCGTTCCGGTGCCGCAGGCGGCGATACAGGCGCGGCCGGACATCCGCTTCACCTTCCTGTGGCTGCGGACCTGGGTGCATTCGGCCGGGCGACCCGTGATCGAAGCGGCCTTTGCCAAGAGTTTCGAAGGTTTGCGATCGGGTCTCTTTTCCAGCCGCATCGCCGAAATCTATCCGCTAAGCAGGCTCGACGCGGCGCTCGCGCATCAGGCGGATCCGAGCCGCGACGGCAAGCTGCTCATCGATCCGCGCTGTTGAAAATTGCGCCTTTCGACCGGCTCGCCATGGACCTTGCAGGGTGGGCGCACTAGGTTCCGGGCATGACCACGTTCCTCTATGAAAATCCGGTCTTTCTGGAACACGAGGTTCCGGAAGGGCATCCTGAGCGGCCGGACCGGCTGAAGGCGCTGAACCTTGCGCTCGAACATCCGAACTTCTCCGATCTCAAGCGGATCGAGGCGAAGAAGGCGAGTGAGGATCTCGTCCTGCTCGCACATCCGGAAGAGCATCTCGCTGCCGTCAGGCGCGCCATTCCGGAGGAAGGCCTCAACCATTTCGAGGCCGACACCTATGCCAGCCCCTTGAGCCTCGACGCGGCGCTAACCGGGATCGGCGGAGCGACCGCAGCGGTGGACGCCGTCTTTACCGGCGAGACCGACAACGCCTTCGTCGCGGCGCGGCCGCCAGGACACCACGCCGAGAAGAACAAGGCGATGGGGTTCTGTCTTTTCAACACGGTGGCGATCGCCGCCCGCTATGCCCAGAAGGTCCACGGCGCAGAGCGGGTCGCGATCGTCGACTGGGACGTGCACCACGGCAACGGCACGCAGGACATCTTCTGGGACGACCCCTCGGTGCTCTTCTGCTCGACGCACCAGATGCCGCTCTATCCCGGCACCGGCGCCAAGGACGAGACGGGCATCAAGGGCAATGTCGTCAACGCGCCGCTGTCGCCGAACATGGGCAGTGAACATTTCCGCGAGGCGTTCCGCAGCCGCGTGCTTTCAGCACTCACCAATTTCCGGCCGGACTTCATCCTGATCTCCGCCGGCTTCGACGCGCATCACCGCGATCCGCTGGCGCAGATCAATCTCGTCGCCGAGGATTTCGACTGGGCGACCGGGCGTCTGCACGAGATCGCCGATCGCAGCGCCGGCAACCGCATGGTCAGCCTGCTCGAAGGCGGCTATGACCTTCAGGGCCTGGCCGAATCGGCCGGCCTGCACATCTTGAGACTGATGAGAGGGTAAGCATGAACACCACTACGCAACCGGACGTTTCCGCCCTCTCCTTCGAGCAGGCCGTCGAGGAACTGGAGCGGATCGTTTCGGCGCTGGAGCGCGGCGATGTCGCCCTCGACAAGTCGATCGAGATCTACGAGCGCGGCGAAGCGCTGAAGAAGCATTGCGAGGCGCTGTTGAAGGCCGCCGAGGACCGCATCGAAAAGATCCGCCTCGACCGCGCCGGCAGACCGCAGGGCGTGGAGCCGCTCGACGCCGACTGATCGTTTCATCGCAATTCCGGGCGGAAAATCGCTTCACGCTTTTCCCGGAATTGCCAAGATCGGATTGATCGTCGCGCGGAAACACTGCGTCCTTGCTTCGCCCCTACCCGCCTGATGTCATAGGCGTTAGGACTTGAAGCGACAGCAAAAACGGGAGCACGCGCCATGTCTTTCTTTCCAGGCCCCGACCCGCTCGCCGGCGACAAGCCCGCCTGCGACGCCATCGAACATCTGATCGTTCCGCGCACCAGCGACATCGGCGGGCTGCAGGTTCGTCGCGCTTTGCCGACAGCCAAGCGCCGCCTGGTCGGCCCCTTCATCTTCTTCGATCGCATGGGTCCGGCGCTGCTGCGCGCCGGCGAGGCGATCGACGTGCGTCCGCACCCGCATATCGGTCTTTCGACCGTCACCTATCTCTTCGATGGCGAGATCAAGCACCGCGACAGCCTCGGCACCGAGATGGTCATCCGTCCCGGCGACGTGAACCTGATGACGGCCGGCCGCGGCATCGTGCATTCAGAGCGCTCGCCCGAGAACCAGCGCGGCCACGACCGTTCGATCTCGGGCCTGCAGACCTGGCTGGCGCTGCCCGATCACAAGGAAGAAATCGACCCGATCTTCAGCCATACCGAAGAGCGCATGCTGCCGCATATGAGCGACGACGGCATCAAGGCGCGGGTGGTGATCGGCAACTTCGAGGGCGCGAAGTCGCCGGTCTCGGTCTTCACCGACACGATCTATGTCGATCTCAACATTGCACCCGGCAAGAGCGCCCCCTTCGCGGCGCAATGGGAAGAGCGCGCGCTCTATATCCTCTCCGGCGAGGCGATCATTGCCGGTGATCATTTTGCAGACAACCAACTGCTCGTCTTCCGCGCCGGCGACGAGATCACGGTCACGGCCGGACCGCAGGGTTGTCACGTGATGCTTTTCGGGGGTGCTGCGCTCGGGTCGTCCCGCCACATCTGGTGGAATTTCGTTTCGTCTTCGAAGGAGCGCATCGAGAAAGCCAAGGAAGAGTGGCGCAGCGGACGCTTCGACATCGTGCCCGGAGACGAAGAGGAATTCGTTCCGCTGCCCGAGGGCTGACCGCGACCTAAAGTGGCACAGGATGGATGCGGAAAACCGCGCAACATTGCCTCATGGCGCTTGAATCGATTTCGATTCACAGAATCATGCGCTAGTCTCTTGGTTGACGACGCAGGAACGCCTAATTTTGCATTCAGCAACGATTGCGTCTAAAGAGCCGCTTCGACGGTACCCACCAACTATCGCGCGCCCGACCTTTGGGGCGCGCATGAGGCATGCAGCGTGACACAACTGCCAACCAATCCGATGCCGGCTACTCCCTTGCTCGACAAGGTGACCTATCCCGACGATCTGAAGAAGGTCGACGACAAGGATCTGCCGCAGCTTGCCGGAGAAGTCCGGGCAGAAATGATCGACGCAGTGTCGCGCACCGGCGGGCATCTTGGCGCGGGCCTCGGCGTCGTCGAGCTGACGATCGCCATCCACAAGGTGTTCAACACGCCGCATGACCGGCTGATCTTCGACGTCGGCCACCAGTGCTATCCGCACAAGATCCTCACCGGCCGCCGCGATCGTATCCGCACGCTCCGTCAGGAAGGCGGCCTCTCGGGCTTTACCCGCCGCGCCGAGAGCGAATACGACCCCTTCGGCGCCGCGCACTCCTCGACCTCGATTTCCGCCGGCCTCGGCATGGCGGTCGCAGCCGATCTCGACGGCAAGAACCGCAATGTCATCGCCGTCATCGGCGACGGTGCGCTTTCGGCCGGCATGGCCTATGAGGCGCTGAACAATGCCGGCGCGCTCGACGCGCGGTTGATCGTCATCCTCAACGACAACGACATGTCGATCGCGCCGCCGACCGGCGCGATGAGCGCCTATCTGGCGCGCCTTGCCTCCGGCCGCACCTATATGGGCATCCGCGAAGTCGGCAAGAAGCTGACCGCGTATCTCGGCAAGACCGTCGATCGCGCGATCACCCGCGCGGTCGAGCATGCCCGCGGCTACGTAACCGGCGGTACGCTCTTCGAAGAGATGGGCTTCTACCATATCGGCCCGATCGACGGGCATTCCTTCGACCATCTGCTGCCGGTGCTGCGCAACGTGCGCGACAACGCCAAGGGTCCGGTGCTGATCCATGTGGTGACGCAGAAGGGCAAGGGCTATCCGCCGGCGGAAGCTGCCGCCGATAAGTACCACGGCGTCAACAAGTTCGACGTCATCACCGGCGCCCAGGCGAAGGCGAAGCCGAACGCGCCCGCCTATACCTCTGTTTTCGCCGATGCGCTGACGCAGGAAGCCGGCTTCGACGACAAGATCGTCGCCGTCACCGCTGCCATGCCGTCCGGCACCGGGCTCGACAAGTTCGCCAAGGTCCATCCGTCGCGCTGCTTCGATGTCGGCATTGCCGAGCAGCACGCCGTAACCTTTGCCGCCGGCCTTGCCGCCGAAGGCTACAAGCCGTTCGCAGCGCTCTATTCGACCTTCCTGCAGCGCGGCTACGACCAGGTGGTCCACGACGTGGCGATCCAGGGTCTACCGGTGCGCTTCCCGATCGACCGTGCCGGTTTCGTCGGCGCCGACGGTCCGACGCATGCGGGCTCGTTCGACACGACCTATCTCGCCACCCTTCCCGGCTTCGTGGTGATGGCGGCTGCCGACGAGGCGGAACTGAAGCACATGGTGCGCACGGCTGCTGCCTATGACGCCGGCCCGATCTCGTTCCGTTATCCGCGCGGCGAAGGCGTTGGCGTCGAGATGCCGGAGCGGGGCCAGATCCTCGAGATCGGCAAGGGCCGTATCGTGAAGGAGGGCTCCAAGGTGGCGCTGCTTTCCTTCGGCACGCGCCTTGCCGACTGTCTGCTGGCCGCCGAAGACCTCGACGCCGCCGGCCTTTCGACCACGGTCGCGGATGCGCGCTTTGCCAAGCCGCTGGACCATGACCTCATCCGCGAGCTTGCCCGCAACCACGAGGTGCTGATCACCATCGAGGAAGGTGCCGTCGGCGGCTTTGCCAGCCACGTGCTGCAGTTCCTCGCCGAGGACGGCCTGCTCGACGGCGGCCTCAAGGTTCGCCCGATGGTCATGCCCGACGTCTGGATGGAACAGGCCAAGCCCGAGGCGATGTATGCCGCCGCGGGCCTCGACCGCGCCGGCATCGTCTCGACCGTCTTCAAGGCACTCGGCCAAAAGCAGGATATCGGCATCGGCGCTGCCGGCTGAGGCTTCCGTGCGACTTCAAGCAAAAACCCCGGCTCGTCCCCGGGGTTTTTGCTTTTCCGGACGGAATTGCAGGAAGGGCTCGATGGCTGCGAGCACAGGGGGCTTGCCATTGCGGCGGCAAGTCGCCATGAGAAACACATGTCAGAAGATCGCCAGAACGAAGAACACAAGAACCGGGTCCGCCTCGATCAGCTGCTGCTGAACTCGGGGCTGGTCGCAAGCCGCGCGCGTGCCCGTGACGCAATCCAGCGCGGGACCGTCAAGGTCGACGGCCGCACGGTCACCAAGGCAGCGTCCATGTTTGCCGAGAGCGTGACGATCACCATCGATGACCCGGCGCAGGACTATGTCTCGCGCGCCGCGCTGAAGCTGGTCGCGGCACTCGATCATTTCGGGCTCGACCCTGCAGGCGAAAGCTGTCTCGATATCGGCGCCTCGACCGGTGGCTTCACCGAAGTGCTGTTGAAGCGTGGAGCCGAGCATGTGGTCGCGATCGATGTCGGCCATGGCCAGATCCATCCGCGCATCGAAGGTGACGAACGCGTCACCAGCATTGAGGGCCTCAATGCACGCGCGATGACCGAGGAGGACATCGACGACCGCGAAGTCACCTTCGTCGTCTCGGACGTCTCGTTCATCTCGCTCAAGCTCGCGCTGCCGCCGGCACTCGACATGGCGATTCCCGGTTCGCACTGCATCCTGCTGGTGAAGCCTCAGTTCGAGGCGGGCCGCGACGCCATCAGCAAGGCGGGCCTGCTCAAGGATCCCGACAGCGCACCTGATGTCGCCGCCGAACTCGAGCGCTGGCTTGTCGAGGACATGGGCTGGCAAAGCCTCGGCCTTATCCCCTCCCCCATTGCCGGCGGCGACGGCAATGTCGAATACCTGCTGGCAGGCAAGAAGCCATGACCACTGAAGCCGTCACCATCAAGCGGCTGGGCGCTCAGGGCGACGGCATTGCCGAAGGTCCCGACGGGCCGATCTATGCACCCTTCACCCTGCCCGGCGAAAGCGTCGCGCTCGCCGTCAACAAATCGCACGGCACGCTGATGTCGGTGAGAGAAGCCTCACCCGAGCGCGTCGAACCGCACTGTCGGCACTTCGGGCCGGACGGCATCAACGGCACGTGCGGCGGCTGCACGATGCAACATGCCTCCGACACGCTCTACCACGGCTTCAAGCGCGATCTGGTGATCGCCGCCCTGAAATCGAAAGGGCTCACACCCGAGGTGGCGCCGCTCATCACCGCCGAGCCCGGCCAGCGCCGCCGCGCGGTCTTCACCGCCCGCAAGACCGAGAAGGATCTGCTTCTCGGCTTCAACCAGGCGGAAAGCCACCATATCGTCGCGATCTCGGAATGTCCGATCGCGAGCCCGGGTATCGTCTCGAAGCTCGCCACCATTGCCAAAGTCGGCGCGGCCATGGCCGTCAATGCCGAGCCGTTCCGCATCACCGTGCTCGAAACGCTCTCCGGCCTCGACCTCTCGGTCGATGGCATCAAGAAGCTCGGCGACCGCGAGCGCCGCCGCACGGTCGAAGCCGTGCTCGGCGAGCGCGGCATCGCCCGCGTCAGCCTCAATGGCGAGATTATTGTCGAGCCGGTGAAGCCTGTCATCGATTTCGGCGGTGTTTCCGTTTCGCCACCGCCCGGCAGCTTCACCCAGGCGACGGCGCAGGCCGAAGAGGCAATGGCGAAGCTGGTGCTCGACCATCTCGGCAAGTCCAAGCGCGTCGCCGACCTCTTTGCCGGCTGCGGCACGTTTGCGCTGCGCATCGCCCGCAAGGCGCGGGTGCATGCGGTCGAAGGCGAAGACAAGGCACTGAAGGCGCTCGATCTGGCGGCTCGCAACACGCAGGGGCTCAAGCCCGTCACCGTCGAGAAGCGTGATCTCTTCCGCCGCCCGCTCATGGCGCAGGAACTGAAGGTCTTCGACGCGGTTGTCTTCGATCCGCCACGCGCCGGCGCGGACGTGCAGTGTCACGAGATCGCCCGCTCCGGCGTCAAGAAGGTCGTCGCCGTCTCCTGCAATCCAGTGACGCTTGCGCGCGACCTCTCGATCCTCGTTGCCGCCGGGTACCGCATCACCTCGGTGACGCCGATCGACCAGTTCCTCTGGTCGGCCCATGTCGAGGCGGTGGTCACGCTGGAGAAATGAGAAAGGCCCGGCTTCCCGGGCCTTCGTTATCGTTCGACTTGAAGTCGTCTGCCAGACTGATTCACGCTTGCGTGCTATCCTCTTGTTTTTGCAATCGTCTTAGCATGAGCCGCGGACGGCGATCCGTCGTCACGCCGCGCGGCGGCGGTGTCCACCCCCACCTGTGTAAGAGCCCTGCCCTTCTCCGAGGTTGAACTGGGCAAGCAGCGCATTGAGCGAGGCTGCCTCCGACGCCAGGCCATGGCTTGCCGCCGTCTGTTCCTCGACCATGGCCGCGTTCTGTTGCGTGCCCTGATCCATGGTATTGACGGCCGTGTTGATCTCCTGGAGACCAGTGGACTGCTCGCGCGTCGCGGTCACGATCGCGCTTACGTGTCTGTTGATCTCCTGCACTTCGGCAACGATCGTCTCCAGTGCCTTGCCGGTATCGCCGACCAGCGTGACACCGTTGCGAACCTGGTTTCCCGAGGTCGTGATCAGCGCCTTGAT
>NZ_LMJM01000023.1:247115-249584 GCF_001429005.1 Ensifer sp. Root954 | reverse complement strand
CCCTTGCCGGCTTCACCGGCACGGGCCGCCTCGACGCCGGCATTCAGTGCGAGCAAGTTCGTCTGGAAGGCGATATCATCGATGACGCCGATGATGTTGGAGATCTCGCCCGAGGACTTCTCGATCGCATGCATCGCGTCTACGGCGTTGGCAACGACTTCGCCGGACTTCTCAGCGCCGGCACGAGTACGGGCGACCAGCGCGCCAACCTCTTCGGCGCGGCGAGCCGAGTCCTTGACCGTCGTGGTGATCTCCTCGAGTGCCGCGGCGGTCTCTTCGACCGAGGCTGCCTGCTGCTCCGTGCGGCGGGCGAGATCGTCGGCGGCCGAGCGGATCTCGGTCGCGCCGGCGTCGATGCCGCGGGCATTGGCACCGACAGCGCAGAGCGTGTCGTGCAGCTTGGTGACCGAATTGTTGAAGTCGGCTCTGAGACTGTCGAGGCGATCGGCGAAGGGGTTGTCGATGCGGTAGGCGAGATCGCCGTCAGCAAGACGGCCAAGGCCCGTCGCGAGACCGTTTACAGCCTGCTGGATTTCGGCCGCATCGCGCGCCTTCTGCGCTTCGCGTTCCAGACGTTCGCGTTCCGATAGCGAGCGGTTCGCATCCGCCTCGCTTTCGAGCTGCATCTTGGCGATCGTCGCATCGCGCAGGACACGCAGCGACCGGGCGAGATCGCCGATCTCATCCTTGCGCTCGGCCTCGGACAGGTCGACGTCGGTCTCGCCAGCGGCGATCTGGCCGGTGACGCCGATGACATTGGCGACGCGCTTGCGGAAGCGGCTCGCCAGTGTCCAACCGACGATGATCATGATCGCGGCGGCAACGGCAATGACGGCGATCGAAATCATCGCGAGATGCGAAAGGCCGGCAAAGACCGTGGCTTCGGGCACCGAGACCACGACGTACCATTCGGTGTCGGGCAGCAGGTTGACCGGTACGGCGACGGCCAGATGCCCGCTGCCATCCGTGTGCTTCAGCGCGAAGGCCTGGCCGGTGTGGCTCAGGAGGTCACCCCACCCCTCACCCGCGAGCGGCGTGTCTTTCAGCACCTTGCCGAGGACCTTGGCATCCGGATGGCTGATGATGCTGCCATCTTTGCTGAGCAATGAGACGAAACCGGTGCCGAAGGGCTTCAGTTTGGCGAGTTCGGTCGAGAGTTCGCCGAGCGCCATGTCGACGCCGACCACACCGATGAAGGCACCGTCCTTCTTCAGCGGCACCATGATCGAGGTCATCAGCACGTCCTTGCCGTTGATCGGGTAGACATAAGGCTCGGTGACCATGTCGAGGCCGGTCTTCTTCGGGATCTGGTAGTAGTCGCCGGGACCCGGCTTGTCATAATCGGCCAGCGCCTCGTGGATCACCTTGTCGCCGGAGCGGGCGATATAGGGAACGAAGCGGCCGGTCGCGTCATGGCCGGGCTTGCCGACGAATTCGGCGTCCTTGCCGTCGAAGGCGTTCGGCTCCCAGCCGGTGCTCATGCCGACGGCAAGCGGATTGTCGACGATCCAGCGTTTCATCAGGGTTTCGATTTCGGCGCGCGACGGCTCGCCGGTGCCCTTTACCGCATAGAGCGCGGAGCGGATGTTGTTTGCGAGCGTCTTTGCCTCGGCAAACTTCGTCTCGACGCTGCGCGCGCTTGCGGATGCGGCATTGGTCATTTCGGCGATGCTGCGCTCGCGCAATTGCTGATAGGAGAGCCAGAAGACGACGGCGGCGGTGACCATGGAGGTCAACAGGCCGGTCATCACGATGGCGAACATGTTTCTTGCCGTTGCAGTCTTTAGGATCACCGTATGTCTCCCCTCGCGCCTCCGCCGTTGCGGTCGTGCGCGGCCAAATCATCGATTGCGTGACGGGCACGCTGAGCATTGGGACAGGTGTCTGGGGCACATCGCGATGATGAATGCTGGAGGCGACGTGCGGGCGAAGTCATTTCGCGGCGAAGAAACGGTATGCGCGAGCGCTTTATCAAAGCTTAAGAAACAAGGGGATGACTCGCGATCCTGCAGTGAAAAGCGAGAATCCTGATGCACTGCGCAAAGAAAAGGCCCGGTCTCCCGGGCCTTTTGCTTCTCAAATGTCGGCGAGGACTAGGCTGCCCGGCGGCGGTGGCTGGTCGCTGCCGCGTATACGCTCTGCGTATCGCCGAGGTTAAACTGGGCCAGCAGTGCGTTGAGCGAGGCTGCTTCCGACGCCAGGCCATGGCTTGCCGCCGTCTGTTCCTCGACCATGGCCGCGTTCTGTTGCGTGCCCTGGTCCATGGTGTTGACCGCCGTGTTGATCTCCTGGAGGCCCGTCGACTGCTCGCGCGTCGCGGTCACGATCGCGCTCACGTGCTTGTTGATCTCCTGGACTTCGGCGACGATCGTCTCCAGTGCCTTGCCGGTGTCGCCGACCAAGGTCACGCCGTTGCGGACCTGGTTGCCGGAGGTGGTGATCAGTGCCTTGATCTCCTTGGCCGCATTG
>NZ_LMJM01000023.1:149564-247059 GCF_001429005.1 Ensifer sp. Root954 | reverse complement strand
AAAACCCTTGCCGGCTTCACCGGCACGGGCCGCCTCGACGCCGGCATTCAGTGCGAGCAAGTTGGTCTGGAAGGCGATGTCGTCGATGACGCCGATGATGTTGGAGATCTCGCCCGAGGACTTCTCGATCGCATGCATCGCATCTACGGCGTTGGCAACGACTTCGCCGGACTTCTCAGCGCCGGCACGCGTGCGGGCGACCAGCGCGCCGACCTCTTCAGCCCGGCGGGCGGAGTCCTTGACCGTCGTAGTGATCTCTTCAAGCGCTGCGGCGGTCTCCTCGACCGAGGCTGCCTGCTGCTCCGTGCGGCGGGCGAGATCGTCGGCGGCCGAGCGGATTTCCGTCGCGCCGGCATCAATGCCGCGGGCATTGGCACCGACGGCGCAGAGCGTGTCGTGCAGCTTGGCGACCGAGTTGTTGAAGTCGGCGCGCAGGCGATCGAGACGATCGGCAAAGGGATTGTCGATGCGATAGGCCAGATCGCCGTCAGCAAGACGGCCGAGACCGGTTGCCAGACCATCGACGGCCTGCTGCACTTCGGCAGCATCGCGCGCCTTCTGCGCTTCGCGTTCCAGTCGCTCGCGTTCCGACAGCGAACGGTTCGCATCCGCTTCGCTTTCGAGGCGGGCGCGCTCGACTGCATTGGCCTTGAAGACGGCGACGGCGGCGGCCATCGAGCCGATCTGGTCGGTCCGCTCTTCGCCGGGGATCTCGACGTTGTGGTTACCCGACGCGAGCTTCTCCATCGCGCTGGTCATATCCGTGACAGGACGGATGACGAGGCGGTTGAGGAAGGTCGCGAGGAAGACGAGCATCACGCCGACCGCAAGGATCGTGGCGATGGTCGCGGCAATGCGGAACTGATCGATCGCCGAATAGGCGGCGTCGGCGTCGATGACGAAGCCGACATACCATTCGACTGAGGGCAGGCCTTGGACCGGAACGAAGCTCACCAGCATCGGCTTGCCGTCGAGCTCGGTGTTCATGATACCGGAGCCGATTGCCGGTGTGTCGATCGGGAAGGCATCGGCGAGCGACTTGGTGACCAGCTTGGCATCGGGATGAACCAGGATCTGGCCGTCCTTGCTGGCGAGGAAGGCAAAGCCTTCACCGCCGACATCGACGCCCTTGATCATCGTCACCAGGGTATCGAGCGAGAAGTCGCTGGCGGCAACGCCATAGAGCTTGCCGTCGCGCTTGACCGGAACGGCGGCGCTGATGATCAGCGCGCCGCTGGACGCGTCGACATAGGGTTCGGTCAGCACGCGAGCGTCAGCCTTGACGGCCTGCTGGTACCAGGGGCGCTGACGCGGATCATAGCCTGCCGGCATCGGATTGTCGGGCCAGGTGATGAACTTGCCGCTTTCGTTGCCAACATAGGTCGACATGAATTCGCTGGTGAGAACGTCGTTCTTCAGGATCGGCTGGACCCCACCGTCATCCGCGACGTTGCCGGTGGCATCAGCCACCATCGCCGTCAGCGTGACGCGGCCGTTCAGCCACTTGGCGACGCTCTGCGCGGCCTGGGTACCGGAGGAGGCAATGTTCTCCTCGACGGCCTTGGTGGTCGTGTCGCGCTGCAGGCTGTCGATGTAAACGGAAAAGCCGGCGAAAGCGCCGACGACGACACAGGACGCGGCAACGAGAATGCGCGTCATGAGGTTCGATCGCTTGGACAAGGTGGGCTCCCAATGGGTGCCGGCGGCGGCCGCCGGACATGAGCTCTTGATGATTTTCGCGCAGCATCCGTCGTCCGTCCGTGAAGACGGCGCGCAGAGGCTGACGGGAAAACGTTGAACATGCCCGAAGGCGAGGCCAGCCCTGCTTCATGCGGCTGGGGCCATCCCAAAATAGGGATGGGCCTATCGCGCAGGACGCTAGCGACCGGTATTTAAGAACAAATTAAAATTGATCTATTCAAGTTCGCGATGGCGGCGGCAACGGGATCTTTACCGCGGGACGGGTAAGAGCTTGCCCCCGAATGCAAAACGGGTGCACAGCGGCACCCGTCTCACCCATCACAAATCCAAACTGGTTTAGCGGCGCATGAACGCCTCGAAGGCGGCCCGCGCCTCGGCACTCTTCAATTGCGCGGCGAAGTGCTTCGCCTCTTCGTCGATACGCGCCAGCACGTCGCTGCGGTCGCCACGGACGAGATCGCGAGCGATGCGAAGTGCCTCCGGCGGCTTCTTGGCGAGCCGGCCAGCAAGCGCCAGGGTTTCGCGCTCGACCGCGTCCGCGCCGACAATCTTCCAGATCAGTCCCGCGTCCACGGCCTCGCCTGCGGTGAGCGGTTCGCCGGCGGCAAGCAGCGCGAAGGCCCGCTGGTGACCCATGATGCGCGGCGCGATCAGGCTGGAGGCCGCTTCCGGCACCAGCGCCAGGTCGACGAAGGGCGTCTTGAAGACCGAGCGCTCGGACGCAATCGTCAGGTCGCAATGCAGATGGATCGTCGTGCCGATGCCGATCGCGAGACCGTCGACGCCCGAGACGACAGGCTTCGTTGCGGTCGCGAGTGCCCTCAGGAACTCGATCACCTCCATGCCCATGGAACCGCCCATGGCGAAGGCGAGGAAGTCGGCCATGTCGTTGCCGGCGGAGAAGCAACCATCGGTGCCGAGAAAGGCGGTGGCGCGCACGGCCGGATCGCTAGAAGCGACCGTCAGCGCATTGGTCATCTTCGCGTACATGTCGCGCGTGATGGCGTTTTTCTTTTCCGGCCGGTTGAAGCGGATCACCTGGACGCCGGGGTGGGCTTCCGGCCGTTCGATGAGCACGTGGTCGGTCATGATGGGTCCTTTCAGGCCAGAACAGAGCGAGCGACGGCGAGGCTGTCGGCACCGTTGACGACACGGTCTTTCAGTGCGGCAGTCTCGGCCAGCAGGTTTTCGGCGGTGAAGCGGCAGAGCGCAATGCGCTGATCGTCCTTGCCATCGCTGACTTCCGCCAGACCACCCTTTGCGAGATAGGCGCCGGTCAGCGCCAGGCCGAAGAGCCGCTGGTAGGCGGTGGCGCCGGCGAGTGCTTCTGTGACCTTGCCGCCGGCAACCGCCGCAATCAGCCACTCGGTCGCGGTCGAAAGATCGTCCAGCGCCGCATCGAGGCGTGCAGCCGTCTCGCCAAAACCGTCGCGGTTCGAGGCGCGAACTGCCGCGGCGATCTCGCGCAACTCGGCAATGAAGCCACGCACGTGGCCGCCATCGGAAAGCGGCAGCTTGCGGGTGACGAGGTCGATCGCCTGGATGCCGTTGGTACCCTCGTAGATCGGCGCGATGCGGGCGTCGCGCAGATAGCGGGCAGCACCCGTTTCCTCGATAAAGCCCATGCCACCATGCACCTGGATACCCATCGAGGCGACATCGACGCCGGCGTCGGTCGAGAAGGACTTGGCGATCGGCGTCAGCAGGCTGGAGCGTTCCTGCCAGAACTTCGCCTTTTCGCCTTCGGCTGCATGCCCCATGTCGACGGCGTGGGCGCAGGCGTAGGAAATCGCGCGCGAGCCCTGCGTCAGCGCCTTCATCGTCAGGAGCATGCGGGCAACATCCGGGTGCTCGATGATCGGGCTCATGCCCTGCCCCGTCCAGCCAGGCGCCTTACCCTGGGTGCGCTCCTTGGCAAAGGCGATCGCCTTCTGCGTCGCGGCGTCGGCAATGGCCACGCCCTGCATGCCGACGGCCAGACGGGCGTTGTTCATCATCGTGAACATGCAGGCGAGGCCGCGGTTCTCCTCGCCGATCAGATAGCCGATCGCGCCCTTTTCAGCGCCGAACTTGCCATCGCCATAGATCATCGTGCAGGTCGGCGATCCATGGATACCGAGCTTGTGTTCGAGCGAATGGCAGAAGAGATCGTTGCGCTCGCCGAGCGAACCGTCCGCGTTGACCAGGAATTTCGGCACGAGGAACAGCGAGATGCCGCGGGTGCCGGCCGGCGCGTCCGGAAGGCGCGCCAGCACCAGATGGACGATGTTGTCGGTGAAGTCGTGTTCGCCCCAGGTGATGAAGATCTTCTGGCCGAAGATGCGGTAGGTGCCGTCGTCGCGGCGCTCAGCGCGGGCCTTGAGCACACCGAGGTCGGAGCCGGCATGCGGCTCGGTCAAGTTCATGGTGCCGGTCCATTCGCCGGAGACCATCTTCGGCAGATAGGTGGCCTTGAGCTCATCGGAACCGTGCTTTTCCAGCGCCTCGACGGCGCCCATGGTGAGCGTCGGGCCAAGCGCGAAGGCCATGGAGCCGGCGTTCCACATTTCCATGGCGGCGACGTGCAGCATGTGCGGCAGGTTCTGGCCGCCGAAATCTTCCGGGGCCGTCAGCCCGTTCCAGCCGCCGGCGATCCAGTTGTGGTAGAGATCGCGCCAACCGTCTGGGGTCTCGACCTCACCTTCGACGAGGCGCGACCCCTGCTTGTCGCCGATGTCGCCAAGCGGCGCCACCTCTTCCGTCGCGAACCGACCGGCCTCCGAAAGGATGGCATCGACCAGGTCTTCACCGAGATCACCCAGCGCGCCCGATTGCAGCGCATCGCCCATGCCTGCCACGTGCTTCAGCGTGAATGCGATCTCGTCGACGGGTGCCTTGTACATGATGATCCTCCCAGATAGCCAGGTCGCGCCGGGCGCGTCCTCGTGCGCCGAACACTATTGATTTTTACGTAAACGTCAACGTCAATTGCCGTCGGCTTCCCGAACATCGGGCTACGGCCGCCCGTAACAAAACTGTCATCAACGGCGCATAGAAGCCAAGACAGATAGTGCCGCGCGTCGTCGCTGGACGCGCGACTGTCACTTTAGCACTTTGAATGGCTGCGTGTTCCTCCCCCCCGTTGCCAACGATGGATCGGAACAGGCGGCGGACCCTGGACAAGGCGTTCAGATGAACCTGATTTCCACCGAAATACCCGGCATCGTCTGGGCCTATCGTTTCCTGCCGGGTGAAAGCCGCTGCCAGCGGATCGCCACCGACGCCTCGATCGACAGCCTCCTATCCGGGGAAGGATGGGTGTGGGTTCACCTCGCGCTCTCGGATGCGCGAACGCCTGCGCTCATCGAGCGGATCGGCAACCTGCCGCCGCTCGCAGTCGCCACGCTGACGAGCCACGACACCCAGGCGGCCATCACCGTTTCGGACGATATCGTGCACGGCACGCTCGTCGATTTCGAGCGCACCTTCGACGCGGTGACGAAGACGATCGGCTGGCTGCATTTCGCCGTCAGCGACCGCATCATCATCACCACCCGCCTGCATCCTTTGCGCAGCATCGACCGCGTCAAGGCAGCGGTGGAAAAGAGCACGAAATGCGCACGGCCGATCGACCTCTTCGAGATGATCGTCGTCGAATTCCAGCGCACGCTGATCTCGCTGGTTCTGGAACTGACCGAGGACCTGAACGTCATCGAGGACCATGTTTATGGCGAGGCTGGGCATCGGCAGCAGCCGGGACTTGCGCCGCTGCGGCGCACGGTGGTGCGGCTGCATCGGCACCTTCGCACGATCCTCGCCTTGCTCAGGCGGGCGGGCGCATCGGATGAGGACGAGGTACCGCCCGGGTTCATCGACGCCGCCGAGCGGCTTTCCGATCGGCTCGAAGCGGTCGACCGCGACGTCTTCGCGCTGCAGGAACGCGCGCGTCTGCTGCATGAAGAGATCGACAGCAAGATCTCGTCGGAGACCAATCGGCATCTTTACATCCTGTCGCTGATGACCGCCTTCCTCCTGCCGCCGACGCTCGTCACCGGCTTCTTCGGCATGAATACCGGGGCGCTGCCCTTCGCCGACGGCACCGGCACGCTCTATGCGGCGTTGTTCATCGCACTCTCCATGGGCTTTGCCTGGTGGATTCTCCGGCGGATCGGCATTCTCTGAGACGCGGTTCGGAACTCTCCCCAGGCGTTCGGTGTTGTTTGGAGCGACGTCCCCGTAGACCGTGGAGATTGGAAACATGGCGCTCAAGCGAATGGACAACATAGGCATCGTCGTCGAAGACCTCGAAGAGACGATCGATTTCTTCCGCGAACTTGGCCTTGAGCTCGAAGGGCGGGCGACGATCGACGGGGAATGGGCCGGGCGTGTCACCGGGCTCGGCGATCAGCTTGTCGAAATTGCCATGATGCGCACGCCGGATGGCCACAGCAGGCTCGAGCTTTCCCACTTCCTCGCACCACCGGTCGTCGCCGATCACCGCACTGCCCCGGTCAATGCGCTTGGCTACCTCCGCGTCATGTTCGCGGTCGACGACGTCGACGAGACGGTTGAGCGGCTCCGCAAACGCGGCGCGCAGTTGGTCGGCGAAGTGGTCCAGTATAAGGACGCCTATCGGCTTTGCTATATCCGCGGCCCCGAGGGCCTGCTCATCGGGCTCGGCCAAGAACTTTAGCCACTGCAGGACAAGTTTTCGCTAGGCACGGCGCGATCATCGGCCAGGCCCATCGCTCCCAGCTATGGCGGCCTCATGTGATCCCAGGCGAAAAAGGGCCAGGAGCGAAAGCGCCCGGCCCGGCCTACCCTTTAACCATAGGGCGAATAGCACTGGCGGCGCGGGCCGCCATAGGGCTGATAGGTATTGTCGTAGGCCCGGTATGAGCGGTAGCGGTCGTAGCACCACTGCACATGGCGGCTGCCATAGACGGGGGCAGGACGCGTGTAGCGCGGCGGCTGGGCGATCGCTCCACCGATAATCACTCCGGTGCCGAAGGCTGCCATCGGATACCACCAGCCATTGTAGTAGCGATAGCCAGGGCGGCGGTAGTTATAACCGCGGTAGCCGTTGTAGTAGTAATAGCCGCCACGACGCTCCATGCCCGGTCGGCGATACTGGACGTTCTGTGCATCGCTCTGCCGCTCAAGGCGCGGCGGTGTCGGCGTGAAGGCTTGCGACGGGGCGGCCGACGTCGCCAGCACAGCCACCGCAACGGCCACGGAAAACCACCGGCTCATCCCGGACTTCAGCACGTTCTTCATAAAATCCCTCCATCACCGAACGCATTTTGCGCGGCCCGGTTTCGGGTTGCCGCGGCATTTCAACCTTTCCATGATTTCACCCGGACCGAGGCCGATACGGGGATGTCCCTCAGCCGGGAAATCCGAAATCGACCGATAACGCATAAGTCACCGGTTTTGTTCCATCTTCCGCCTCCTGCGGGATCAGGTGGCGCGGCCAGCACCCGTTGCTGCAGCAAGGCATTGCCGCATCGTCGACCAACGCCTTCCCGGCTGATCGTCAGATCGCGAACATGAAAGCAATTGCTTATATACAGCCACAGGTCGGTATACATTCGCGCGTCGCTCCCGCACAGTCCGCTCGGGGGCTGGGATTTACGATGCGTTAACGATACTGTCGGCAATCTCAGAGAATGGCAAAGCGGTGTATCTCCACGACAGGGATGATTCTGCGCCTCGCGACCTTCATCGGTCTGGCTTTCGCGGCGGCGATCGCACGCGCCGGTGAACTGGAGCCCTGGAAGACCAAGTCGAATGCCATCATCGTCGACGCCTATGAGATGAACAGCATCGACTGGGAAACGATGCTTGGCGACAAGCGCGTTTCCGGTTTCATCGCCAAGGCCTCCGACGGCCTGCCCGAAAGCTTCTCCTGCACCGGCGACCACAACGGCGACACCTTCAACCACTGCAAGACCATGTGGCGCAAATACGCCGTCAGCCGCGAGCTCTACCAGACCCGCCGGATGATTGCCCGTTCGCACGGGCTGCTGTGGGGTGCCTACCATCTTGCCCGCCCGGGCAATCCCGTCGACCAGGCGAACCATTTCCTCGATTACGCCGATCCGCGCGACGACGAACTGATGGTGCTCGATCTCGAGGGCATCGATCCGGACAAGTACATGTCGCTGGAGGACGCCGCCATCTTCGCCGGGCACATCAAGACCCGGACCGGGCGCTACCCGATCCTCTATACCAACCACATCACCGCCAAATACATCGCCGCGCACCGGGCCAAACACCGGCTGCTGTCGCGCCTGCCGCTCTGGTACGCCCGTTACAAACCGGATATCCGCCAGGTTTTCCCGATGGGCAACTGGGATAGTTACGCGCTGTGGCAGTTCTCCTCGGGCATCAACTGCGGCAAGCGCCGCTGCCCCTACCGCGTGCCGGGAACGCTTGACGACATCGACGTGAATGTGGCGGCAATGTCGCCGCCGGCGCTGAAAGCGATCTGGGCACAGGGCGCCTTGCTGCCGGAAAAGCCACTGCCACTGATGCTCGTCGCCCAAGCCGAGCGGGGAACGGGCATGCAGGCGATCGCAAGGGCGACTGCGATGTTTAGCGAGCCGCTGCTCGTGAGCCGCGCCGACGCTACGAGCGGCGCCGGCAGCGGCGTCGACATGTTGGTGACCGGCTCGATCGATTTCGCCCGCCAGGAACGTGCCCTGCAGGTGGCGATCGCCGGCAATGATGCCGCCCAGGGCGCATGCTCCAAGACGGAGGCCGGCACCGACGCCCCGGCAAGCGTTTCAGCCAATCCGATCCCCTGCAACGCGCCCTAAAGCCTCTCGCTTGAAAAAGCATTCACGCGACAGGCACTAAGCGCTTGTTGTTATGCATGTCGTTGCCGCAAAACCGCTGCACACTTTTGCGCGACATCATTAAAGCCTTCAAGCTTCGATCTGGACGTCTCCGAGCGGTCGCGAGCAGCAGGCGAGGATGTAGCCCTCATCGATCTCGTCGTCGAGAATGCCGCCATTGTGGCTCATATCCACCTCGCCTGAGACCTTCATAACCCGGCAGGTGCCGCAGATGCCGCCTTCGCAGGCAGCGCCGATCCTGACGCCGTTGGCGCGCGCCGCCTGCAGGATCGTCTGGCCGGGCTTGGCCTCGATCTCCTTGCCGCTCATGGTGAAGGCGATCTTGGCGGCCTGGACCTCGCCCTCGTCACCGGCGCCGGCGCGCACGGCAATCTCTTCCGCCGCAGGTGCGGCGGCCGGCTGGAAGCTCTCCTCGTGGTAGCGGCCCATGTCGAAACCGGCCGATTTCAGCATCTCGCGCACGCCGCGCATGAACGGTTCGGGGCCGCAGCAGAAAACGGTGCGGTCCATGAAATCGGGCGCAAGCAGCGGCAGCTTGGCGCCATCAATGCGGCCGCGAAGCCCGTGCCAGCCGTGGCGTGCCTCATGTCCCTCGACGATGAAGCCGAGGTTCAGCCCGGACATCTGCGTCGCCAGAACCTCCAGCTCCGAACGGAACAGCAGGTCCTCCGGACGACGCGCGCAGGAGATGAAGGTCACATCCGTCTCCGGCACGCAGTCCGCCATCCAGCGCGTCATCGACATCATCGGCGTGATGCCGGAGCCGGCCGAGATAAACAGGTATTTGTCGCCGGGATGGCGGACGAAGCTGAAATCGCCGAGCGGGCCAAAGGCGCGGAGTTTCATTCCGGGCTTCAGGTGCTCGAACATCCAGCGGGTGCCGATGCTGTCTGACTGCGCCTTGACGGTGACGGCGATCGACAGCGGCCGCGAGGGCGTCGACGACAGGGTGTAGGTGCGCATCACTGGCTCGTCGGCGACGGGCAGTTCGAGGGTCACGAATTGCCCAGGCAGATAGCGAAACCAGGCGGGCTTTTCGGCCCGGAAGGTGAAGGTCATGACATCGGCGGTCTCGACGACCGCCGATGTGCATTCGAGCATCTGCTGCCGGTCGATCCAGACATGCAGCGCGTCGAAATGGTGAAACGAAGAGGCCATCTGCATGTCAGGCGACCCTTGAAAGCGGAGCCGCGTCGCCGGCAAGGCGCTGCTCCATGAACTTGCAGTACCACTCGACGAACTGCATCACGCCACCCTCGTGCTCGGGCGAATAGGGACCGGGCTCATAGGCCGGTGAGCGGATGCCGAAGGCATTTTCCTCGACGATCTGACGGTCCTGATCGTTGGTCTCGGTCCAGACATGCGTCAGTTCTTCTAGATTGTAGTCGACGCCTTCGACCGCATCCTTGTTGACGAGCCACTTCGTCGTCACCTGCGTCAGTTCGGGCCCGAGCGGCAGCACCCGGAAGGTGATGGCGTGGTCGGCGAGCACATGGTTCCAGGTGGTCGGATAGTGGAACATCAAGAGCGTGCCGATCTGGCTCTGGGAGACGTCGGCGGACAGGGCCCGCCTGACGGCGCGGGCGCCCGACATGGTGTAGCTTTCGGCATTGTCGACAAGCGGCATGCGGGCGGCGCGGAACTGACCGGTCGGCGACATCTTAAATTCGCTCGGCAGGCCCTCGGCCTCGCACTTCGCCCAATGTTCTGCGATCACAGGATCATCCTTGGCGCCCTGCACCCCGGTCGCCGTCGGCGCCTCAGGATAGGTGCGGCAGAGTTCCGGATGATTGGCGGCGCAATGGTAGCATTCGCGGTTGTTTTCCCAGACGAGCTTCCAGTTGCCCTTCTCGATGATGGTGCTTTCGAACGCGACCTTGGTTTCGCCGAGCCGATGCGGCGCGAGATAGGGCAAGGCCATGTCGCGGAACGCCGTGAAATCCATCGGCTTTTCCGACAGGTTGATGAAGATGTAGCCGCCGACCGTTTCGCAATGGATCGGCTTCAGACTGTGGGCGGCCTTGTCGAAATCCTCTCCCATCTGCCGGGCGAAGAGCAGCGAGCCGTCGAGTTCGTAGGTCCACTGGTGATAGGGACAGACAAGCTTTGCCGACGAGCCTTTCGCCTGCGTGCAGACGCGCGAGCCGCGGTGGCGGCAGGAATTGTGCAGCGCCCGGATGGCGCCCTGGCGGTCGCGGGTGATGACAACGGGGTAGTCGCCTACCTGGACGGTGAAGTAATTGCCGGCCCGCGGGATCTCGCAGTCATGGCCGATAAACAGCCAATCCTTGTACCAGATGTTTTCCAGATCCTGCCTGTAGTAGTCGGGATCGATGTAAAAGGCCCGGTCGAGGCTGTAGCCGTCCCGCCTGCCCTTCAGCTTTCGAAGCATATCGTTTCTGGTGTCCATGTCCTGTCCTCATGCGCCATGTTTCGGAGAGGCAGGACAGGAACCCGCACGGGCGCACGCCCATGCGTTTGAGGCTCCGATCCGGCTGCCCGCCGCAACCCGTTACGGTTATGTCCGTCAAGGCTGGTTTCCGGGCTCAGGAGCCGTCCTTTCGGACCTGCCCGGCGCCTTCCCGGACGAACCGTCCAGTGGCCTTTGCCGAGGCTTTCGCTCCACCACCGTTGCGGGGGCAGCGCCGGGATTTGACCGGCTTCCCAATTCTCCATCTTCCCTTCGAAGACGGCACCTTGAGTAAGGATATGTAATCGCGGAAGTCGCCTTGGCAGCTGCCCGATAGCGACATCCAATTCCAGAATGACGACACGGAAAAAACCGCCACAAAAGGCCACCGTCTTAGAATTTTTACATTGCAAACATATAGATAGATCACATCTTGGGCATTTGCCGACTTTTGCGGCGCGGTCGGCGCAGATGCGGGAGGGTTTCGCCCGTTTGCGACATCGCGTCAGATAGAGAACGCTAATGATGCAGCCAGGACGAAATCATTCATTAACCATGAGCCGCTAGCCTAGCCGGCGGACGAGAGAGGTCCTGCAGGCAGGCAGATGGCGCGCTGACGATCATGGCAAAGTTGAGATACTACGACGCGACAGCCGAGAAGCTGCCGACAATCCCGCCGAAGGTGGCGGTTCATACCGAATTCCTGCGCACGGGCCGGATCAACCGCAGGCAATGGTTGCCGAGCGAACGCCGGTATTTGAGCTATGAGGAAGTCGCAGACAGGACGGGCAAGAAGCTCAGCACCGCCGGCGACACGACCCATAAGCGGATCAACGGGTTCCACACCTCGATCCAGTTCCCGAAGATGATCTTCCACCGCACGCTCGTCGGCCGGCCGCATCTCGGCTACTGTCACGTGACGGCGGCGCGTACGCCGGTTACTCCCTCCAAGGACATCACCTGGTCCTTCTACTTCGCCAACTTCTTCTGCAACCTGGGCGACGAGACGCATTTTTTCGAGAGTATCCAGCCCGGCTATTCACGCATGTACTTCGCCGTCGCCATCGAACCGGGCGCCGAAGCCGGGCAAATGGTCATCAACCGCAACTTTCGTGACAACGGGCTGCTGTTTCGCACCGATGATCCCAAGGTCGCGCTGAAAAACGTACTGATGCTTGGCGCCAAGGATGACGCGTTGCGTCGCATCATTCGCAGCCTCTGAGCCGAACCGGTTCCTTCAAAGAAAATCGTTCTGTTTTTCCGGTGCGTCCGTTAAGGAAGCGTCGGAAAGGAAACGGCATGGCTGAGATCATCGACACGGATAGAGAACCGGACCGCGCGATCGCGCGCGCCTGCGCCGTTCTTGCCGAAGGCGAGCCGGTCGCCATTCCGACCGAGACCGTCTACGGCCTTGCCGCCGACGCTACCAATCCCGATGCGATCAGTCGCATCTACGAGATGAAGGGGCGCCCGCGCTTCAATCCGCTGATCTCGCATGTTTCCGACATGGCGATGGCCGAAGCCCATGTGCATTTCGATCCGATTTCGAGGCAGCTGGCCGAAGCCTTCTGGCCGGGCCCGCTGACGCTGATCCTTCGGCAGCGCGCCGACAGCACGGTTCATGCGCTGGCGTCCGCCGGCCTCGACACGCTCGGCATCCGCATGCCCGACGGTTTCTCGCGCCGGGTAATCGCCCACTTCGGGCGACCACTGGCCGCACCCAGCGCCAATACGTCGGGCAAGATCAGCCCGACCAGTGCGGTCCATGTGGAAGCCGATCTCGGCGAAAAACTGAAGCTGATCCTCGACGCCGGCCAGGCCCAAATCGGCCTTGAATCGACGATCATCAAGGTAGACGGCGACGAGATCCGGCTGCTTCGGCCGGGTGGCCTCGATGCCGCCGAGATCGAACGCCTGCTTGGCCGTCCGGTGACCCGGCCGGAGACGGCGGGAGCGACGATCGAGGCGCCGGGCATGCTCGCCTCGCACTACGCGCCCGGCGCTGCCGTCCGGCTCGATGCCGCCGAGGTGCATGCGGGCGAAGCCTTGATCCGTTTCGGCGGCAATCGGATCGCCGGCGAAGAGCAGGCGGCCGTCGTTCTCGATCTCAGCCCGACTGGCAATCTGCGCGAAGCCGCCGCCAATCTCTTCGACTATATGAAGCGGGCGGATGCCAGCGGCGCAGAGACCATCGCCTTCGGGCCGATCCCTTCGGACGGGTTGGGGGAAGCCATCATCGACCGGTTACAACGGGCGGCGGCACCACGAGGGTAAGATAGTGTGCGGCATCTTCTCCGCACCCACCCTCATCGAACGGCACCAATTGCGGTTATGATCGCCGCCGACCAGGAACCGAGGACCAGATCCTCAGATCGACCGATCCGATAGCGCGCGCAGGCGCAATGCGAAGTGAGGCCCATGACCACCCTTCCCTCTCCCGAACTCATCGCTTCCTTCGCCGAGATCGTCGGCAACACCAACGTGCTGACGGACGAAGCCGACAAGGCGCGCTATCTCGTCGAATCGCGCGGACTTTACCGCGGCACGACGCCGATGGTCCTGCGTCCGGCCAACGTCGACGAGGTCTCGCGCATCATGAAGCTCGCGAGCGCCACCCGCACGGCGATTGTGCCGCAGGGCGGCAACACCGGCCATGTCGCCGGGCAGATCCCGCGGGAGGGCAAGGCAGACATCGTTCTTTCGCTGGAACGGCTGAACCGCATTCGCGACATCGATCCGGTCGGCAATGTCATCGTCGCCGATGCCGGCTGTATCCTCGCCGATATCCAGAAGGCGGCGGACGAGCACAATCGCCTGTTCCCACTGTCGCTCGGCTCGGAAGGTTCAGCCCGCATCGGCGGCAATCTCTCCACCAATGCAGGCGGCACCGCCGTGCTTGCCTATGGCAATATGCGCCAGCTCTGCCTCGGCCTCGAAGTGGTGCTGCCGACCGGCGAAATCTGGGACGGGCTGCGCCGGTTGAAGAAGGACAATACCGGTTACGACCTGCGCGATCTCTTCATCGGTGCCGAGGGCACGCTCGGCGTGATCACCGGCGCCGTGCTCAAGCTTTTCCCGAAGCCGCTCGGGCATCAGGTCGCCTTTGCCGGAGTCGGCAGCGTCGAGCATGCGCTCGCTCTGTTCGAAAAGGCGTCCAGCCTTTGCGGGCCGGCGTTGACCGGCTTCGAGCTGATGCCGCGGCTCGGCGTCGAATTCACCACCAAGCACATCCCCGGCGTTCGTGATCCGATGGAAACGGTCCATCCCTGGTACGCGCTGATCGATATCTCGACGTCCGATAGCGCCGAAAGCGCGGAACGGATGGTGCAGGACCTGCTGGAGCAGGGATATGCGGCCGGCCTCGTCGAGAATGCAGTGATTGCCGCCAACGAGACACAGGCGAAGGCGCTGTGGCACATGCGCGAGAGCATGTCGCCGGCACAAAAGCCCGAGGGCGGCTCGATCAAGCACGATGTCTCCGTGCCCGTCTCCAGCATTCCGGCCTTCATGAAGGAGGCGGATGCCGCCGTTGTGAAAGCGATCCCCGGCGCCCGCATCTGCTCCTTCGGCCACATGGGCGACGGCAACATCCATTACAACATTTCGCAGCCAGTCGGCGCCGACAAGCAGGCCTTCCTCGACCGCTGGCGCGAAATCAACGCCATCGTCCACGGCATCGTTCTGAGCTACAACGGCTCGATCTCCGCCGAGCACGGCATCGGCCAGTTGAAGCGCGACGAACTCGCCGAGGTCCGGGCGCCGATCGAAATCGAGCTGATGCAACGCATCAAGCACGCGTTCGATCCTGCAGGTATCATGAACCCCGATAAAGTGCTGCGCGCCGACGGTTGACGACGCGCCGTTTCGCGCGGTGCGCGGCGATGCAGCAACAGTCTTGGGCTGACCGTCAGACGGCGTGCGTCAGCGGCCGCCTGCGCGCAATTGCGAGAGCGACAGCAAGGTCTCGGCACTGACGCCAGCGCTGCCGCCGCCAGTCAGAATCGCGAGACCGGGCGATACATCCTGGTTGTTCTCGACGTCGTAGAGCGCCGTGAAGCGTTGCAGAAGCTTCTCAAGCTGACCCGGCTGCTGCAGTTCCTTGATGTTGACGGTGCGCTCGATAAAGGCCGCCTGGGCCTCGATCTTGGCGTTCTGCAAGCCCTCCGGCATGCTGTAGGCGGTCTTGATGACCTCGAACAGGGCGCGATCGGCCAGGATGTCGTAGGCCGTGTTGATGTCCGAGGCCTTGCGCTTGAAATAGAGCGCCAGGCGAATGCCGCCGTTATCGGCGCCCTCCTTCTCTTCGAGCGACTGATTGAGGAAGAGATCAACGGTGGTGACGAGACCGCGGCGGGTCTGGATCTGCCCTGCCTCGCCCCTGACGATCTTGCCGTCCTTGTCGAAGTTGAAGGACGAGACGATCTCGCGATACTTCAGCCCATTCGGGTCGGTGTTGATGAAGCTCTTCGGATCTTCGAGATCCGACGTAAACATACTCCTGAGATAGTCGGACTTGACCGTCTCCGGATCGATACCTGCGCCGACGAGAACCATGTCGACCAGCCGGCGGTTCTTGAGGAAGGCATCCAGCGTTTCGATCTTCGCGATCTCGGAGGTGTAATATTTGGCTTCTTCCTGGGCCTTTTCCTTCGCGATCTTCTTCTCGTCGTCCGTGCCGAAGCGGGACTTGGCGACGATATAAGCCCGCGCCGTATTCATGATGTCGCCGTCGCTCTGGGCGAGTTTTGGTGCGCCGAGAGTCCCGTCCGGATTGAAGTTGAACGCTTTCACGAGCTTGACGTAGCGTTCGTCGCGCAGCGTGTTGACGTAGCTTCTGGGATCGTTGAGATCGCTCGTCAGAATGCGCTTCAGATCACGCTTGCTCAGGCCCTCGTCTTCGAGACCGAAGGCGCTGAGCGTGAACTTCAGTACGCCATTGTCGGCCAGCAGCTTGTCGACCGACTCCATCGAATTGACCAGCAGCTTGAAGCGCTTGACCAAGGCTTCGTCTTCGGCATCGCCCTTGTCATTGTAGCGGACCATGTAGCCGTCGGACGTCTTCTTCAACTGATCGGCGTCCTGCGCCGTCTTGCCGGGCTGCAGCGTGCCGTCGGGCCGGAAGTTGAAGGCTTTGTGCATTTCCTTAAAGGCGGCATTGTACTCGCCGCCCTGCGTGTTGACGTAGCTGTTCGGGTCGTTGATGTCGCTGGTGAGGATGTTTTCGATCGTCGACGGCACGGTCGTCGACGCTTTGAGGCCGAAGGCCGTGACGAGGTAGTTGAACAGCCGGCTGTCGCTGGTCAGCTCGGAGATGCTGGTGACGCCGGCGATCTTGCCTTCGTAATATTCCTTGTTCAGCAGTGCCCCGGCGCCGGTCAGGCGCGCGCCGCCGAGCGGCGTTTCGCCCGGTTTCTTGAACACGTAGATGTTGTTGAGTTCCGTCTTCTTTGCGTCGCTTATCGCCTTTTCGCCGGCCGGCACGCTGCCATCAGCGTTGAAGTTAAAGGTTTCCGCCAACTTGATGTAGGTTTCGAGATTGCGGATGCGCCCGTTCAGCGTGTTCAATTCCTCGCCGAGCGATGCGAGCAGCGCGGGCGCCTGGTCGCGTGGCGGAAGCTTGGCATCGAGATCGGCGACGATCGCGTTGTGCTCGTCGATCTTGGCCTGAATCGCCGGCTTGTCGGCAGCGGGCGCCTCCGCAAGTTCGGACGTCAGCCTGTTAATCTCCCCGAGGGACTTGAGCCGCGT
Source organism: Ensifer sp. Root954 (assembly GCF_001429005.1). NCBI lineage: Bacteria > Pseudomonadati > Pseudomonadota > Alphaproteobacteria > Hyphomicrobiales > Rhizobiaceae > Ensifer > Ensifer sp. Root954. The sequence goes on along the minus strand of NZ_LMJM01000023.1, from coordinate 230,361 downwards.
CTGAAGGTCAGTCTGCAGCTTGAGCGCTTCTTCCCGCCTCGTCACAGCGGCCGTGCGGCTTGCGGTCAGAGCGGCAGGGTCGCTGGTCAGCGCGTCGCGGACCTCGGTGTAGTTGAACGTCTTCGGGTCAATATCGAAGACGGTGAAGGCAAACGAACGCAGTCGTTCGTTGCCGAGGAACTTGTCGACATCGGTGACGAGATCCATGGCCGCGCCAAAATAGGCCATCTCTCCGCGCATGGCCGTGTCGAGGCTGGCGATCCGCTCGTTGTAGAGACCGATCAGCGCATCCTGCTGTGCGTTGGTTTGAGCCACCGGCTTCGACGAGCTGAAGCTGAAGGCCTGCGCGAAGTTGCGGTAGCGTTCATCGGTGAGACGGTTGGCAAAGCTGCTTTCGTCCGAAAGATCGCTTTCCAGCACCTTGCGCATGAAGGCCTTGGCATAGGTCATGTCCTCCAGGCCATGCGCTTTCATCGCGTATGAGTAGAGTCGATAGTCGTTCAGAAACTCCTCGACAGTTTTCACGCTGCCGATGTTCTCTTTATAATACTCCGCTTCGCGCGCGATCTGCGGCTGCTGGGCAATGCGGTTGAGGCTGCTCCTCATGTCCCGCGTGATGCGACTGTAGTCGAGATAGGTCGATACCATGCCCTGGCGCCTTGTCGGTTACCCATGGGGACAGGCTGGACCCGAGCCCCGAAACAGAATTCTGACGCGTCATGATTGCAGGACTGGCTTGCGTGTGGCTTTTCCCGGCAGTTCGAACGACGGCAAAGGTGCGCCTGATCGGAACGAATGCGGCCGCGCTGTTGACGAAACGGAAACCCTGACCGGTCGGCTTTTGCTAACCATCGAGAAACGCAAAGTTTTCTTAACCGCGAATTTTAAGTCGTTCGGAAAGGGCGCCGCCTATTCTCCCGCTCATAGAGGACGAAAAGTCCCGACGAGAAGACCGGAAACCGGCTCTCAAGGAAAAACAAGGGCGATTGAAATGCGCAACACACTCTCTCAACCCGCATGGGTCGAAAACACGCTCCGTCTTGATCCGCAGCGCTTTCCACAGCAGGCGAGCTACGCCTTGCGCGGTCACACCGGTAATGTCACGATCAGCCTGGACGAGCGTGGCGCAGTTCTGCGCAAGGTGCTACCATCGAGCGGCCTGCCGCTTTCGATCGCACTGCCGGCGCGCGCATTCAAGGGGGTCGCGGCTCGCGCGATCGATCACGGCGACGGAGACGTTACAGTGACGCTGGAACTTCATCACGACGACCCGGACCTCTGTGTCCCGCTGCTCGTCGCACACGACCTGTCCGACATCGCAGCCGACTGGCGCGCCTGGGCAGAAGCTTATCGCATTCCGATGCTCATGGTCGAGGCGGATGGCGTGGCAAGGCCGCTCGAAGAGCACCTTGGCGACGTGCGCACCGCGCCCGTCAAGCCGCGCCGCCGCCACTCCTTCTTCGCAGAGCGCCGCCCGCGCTTCCTCGTGCGCCGCTCCACCGGCACGCTTGGCGTACACATGAAGATCGACGGGCGCGAGATCATCGCCCGCAGCTGATTGCAGAGCCTACCTCCAGCGCGACAGCCGGCCGTTCCCTGCGGCCGGCTGTCGCGTTTGGCGAGGCCAGATCTGTCGGGACATTTTCTTCGTGCACGCATGCACTGGGGTCGTCGCCGCCTCCCCTGACGATTTACCGAATGTTCCCCCGGAAACAGTTGCGTCGCCTTCTTCGTGCCATATGGGCTGCATAGCCAAGTCCACGAAAGAAGGAGAAACCCGATGCGCAAGCACATCGCCTCAGTCGTTGCCGCCGTCCTGTCCAGCTTCCGTGCGCGTCACGAGGCGAGGAAGCGCAAGGCCGCCCGCGACATCAGCTGGGCCTGAGATTTTTGCGGCCCGCAACAGGCGGGCCGACCATGGGGCAATGAAGACGATCCTCCGCCGCAACGGAGGATTTTTCATGTCAGGCGCAGGAGAAGCGCCAGCACCAGCCCGGCGAAGATGATCAGACCGACGATGCTGTTGAACTTGAACAGCGCCAGGCACTGTGCAGGATCATGGATGTTCAGGACGAGGATCTGATAGGTCAGCATCGCTGCTGCGATCAGGAGGCCGACATAGGCGACGGCACCGGCGCCGGCTGCGACGAACGACAGAAGGACGAGCAGCGTCGCGATGCCATAAAGGCCGATCAGCCAGGGGCGCGGGTTTTCACCGAAACGCCGCGCCGTCGAGCGCACGCCGATCAGCTCATCGTCCTCCTTGTCCTGGTAAGCGTAGATCGTGTCGTAACCGATCGTCCAGGCGATGGCCGCGCCGTAAAGCAGAACGGCGGCAACCGACAACGTGCCGAATTCGGTCGCCCAGCCCATCAGCGCGCCCCAGGAAAACGCCAACCCCAGAAAGAACTGCGGCCAGTCGGTAAACCGCTTGGCGAAGGGATAGATCGCGACGATCGCCAGCGACAGGATGCCGAGCACGATCGAGAAGGTGTTGAACTGCAGCAGCACGACAAGGCCGACAAGTGCCTGCAGCACCGTGAACACCTTGGCCTGAAGGCGCGAGACACGCCCCGACGGCAGCGGCCGCGAGCGGGTACGGGCAACCTCCATGTCGATGTCGTGATCGACGATATCGTTGTAGGTGCAGCCAGCACCACGCATGGCGATGGCGCCGACAGTGAACAGGAAGCAATGGAACAGGAAGCGGCCGAAGGAGAATTGACCGGCACTCGCCGACACACCCGACGCCAGGGCCACGGACCAGAGGCAAGGCAGCAGCAGCAATTGCCAGCCGATCGGACGGTCCCAGCGGGCAAGCTGCGCATAGGGCCAGAGCGCACGCGGCAGCACGCGATAGACCCAGTTGTTGGACGGCGCGTCCTGAACGCGGCCGGAATCGGCAGAGATTGTGTTCATATCCCTGTTTGACGCCGCAGGCCCGGCCGGTCAAGCGGCGAGATCGCCGCCGACCACGGGAGGAAAACGCCTGATCAGGGAAGCGTGAAGTCGAAGCGGTATGTGGCTGACAGACCGACGAGAACCTGGTTGCGGCTGCCGCGTTCGCGAACGAGGCTGGAATCGGCCGCCGGGCCAAGCAGGCGCTTGTATTCGGCATAGGCGCTCGTCTCGAGCTTTTCGGTTGCCTGCCAAGTGATCGCAGCACCGATACCGGCCGAGCCGACGCCGCCATGCGGGGTATAGTTGCTGAGACCGGAGGCCGTCGCCTCGCGATCATTCACGCCGTAATAGGCCGTGTAGTAGCCGCTGCTGGCTGCCGACAGGCGCGGGCCGCCGGAAATGCGGACATTGCTGCTGACATCGGCAAAGGCGTCCGCCGCGACATCGGCAACGACGCCGTGGTGACTGCGGATACCCTGGCGGACTTCGGCGCGCACACGCAGCCAGTCGGTCGGGTAGACCTCGGCAAAGCCGCCGGCTTCACCGCCGAACTTGACCGGATCAAGTCCCTTGAGGTCGCTGGACGTGCCGGCATCGCGTTCGAAAATCAGCTTTCCGACAAGACCGGCGCGGAAGCTGCCCTGGTCGACCAGCGCATAGGACATGTTGTCGTTGCGCGAGGAGAAGCGGACCGTGCTGCCGGCCTTGCCGAGCGAGATCAGCGGGGCCGCCTGGAACATGCGCTTGGAAGCGCCTTCGTATTTCGGGCCGTAAAAGCCGGTGGCGCCGACCTTCAGGTACCAGTCACCGGACCAGAAATGTTGGCCGTCACCGGCGGAGGCGGCATTTGCCGACAGCAAAAGGGTTCCAGAAAGGAAAACAAGAGAACGGATACGCAAGAAACAACTCCGGAAGATTCATTCGCCGGGGCGAAATTGGCCGTGCCGTCGGGCCGAAGGAGGGAGTGGGCAGGAACGGCACAGGGCGAGTTATTGGCCCTTGTTCCTACGATTCCGTTAACCAGGTCAATTCAGCTTTCGTTTCCCATGAGCGCCGTAGCTGCCCGCGGTCACTGGCCGAGATAGGTCTTCAGATAGACGCTCGGCGGGCTGCCGAGCATGCGGCGGAACATCGTCGTAAAGGCCGCGACGTTCTCATAACCGGCATCGAGCGCCACATTGATGATCGGCTCGCCGTCGGCCAGAAGCGGCAGCGAGGCGAAGATGCAGGCCTGCTGGCGCCAGGTGACGAAACTGACGCCCGTCTCGTTGCGAAACAGCCGCGTGAACGAGCGGCGGCTGAGACCCAGCCTGTCGGCCCACTGGTCGATGCTTGCGGCCGCCGACGGCGCCTGCAGGAATTGCCGGCAGAGCGCCGCAAGCTTTTCGTCGCGCGGGAACGGCAGGCCGAGTGGGCGCTCCCGCAGCCGGCCGATTTCCTCCAAAAGCAGATCAGTCACCAGTTGTTCGCGCCGCTCCGACATCGCCTCGTTCTCTACGCTGACGAGCGCATCGACGAGGCTGCCGGCCAGCGGGTTGATTTCCATCACCATCGGCCGCTCGGCGCGCAAAAGGTCCGGCGCGAAATAGATCGAGTGCATGCGCACGTCGCTGATCATCTCGGCCGAATGCTCCACGCCCGCCGGGATCAACAGAGCGTGGCCGGGCGGCACCATCCATCGCCCGCGCTCGGTGCGCATCAGCACGACGCCGCCGCGCGCCCACCACAGCTGGGTCCGGGTGTGTTTGTGAAAAGGCACGAGGAGGCCGGCATTGTAATCCCGTCCGAGCGCGAGCACCGGGGCGTTTCCCGTCTCGACCCAGTCGAGGTTCCGGAAGTGATCGTCATCGGGAAGCTGCGGCAGCGGATATCGGCGGATCGGCATTTGGCCCACTCACGAAAGAAATCGACCAGATCACAAAAGCAGGCCAACCGCAACCTCAGTAGAGATAGGCCACGCCGCACACAACCTTCGAGACGGCAAGGAATCACCCATGTCTACCGTGACTTCAACTTCCGGGATCTCCCCGGAGAAGACGGCTTTCTCCGTCATCCTGGCAGTCAGCTTCTGCCATATGCTGAACGACATCATGCAGTCGCTGCTGACGGCACTCTATCCGCTGCTGAAGGCGAACTACTCGCTCGACTTCGTGCAGATCGGCCTACTGACCTTTACCTTCCAGCTGACGGCATCGATGCTGCAGCCGGCCGTCGGCATCATCACCGACCGCTGGGCCCTGCCCTATTCCCTGCCGCTCGCCATGCTGTCGACCTGCAGCGGCCTGATCCTGCTCGCCAACGCCCATGACTTCTGGGTTCTTCTGGTTGCTGCCAGCCTGATCGGCGTCGGCTCGGCGATCTTCCATCCGGAGTCCTCCCGCATCGCGCGCCTCGCCTCCGGCGGCCGCCATGGCCTGGCGCAGTCGCTGTTCCAGGTGGGCGGTAATGCCGGCAGCGCCATGGGTCCGCTGCTCGCCGCCTTCATCGTCATCCCCTTCGGCCAGGGCAGCCTCAGCTGGTTCTCGATCGTCGCGATCATCGGCTTCTTCGTGCTCTCCTGGGTCAGCACCTGGTATGTCCGCCATCGCCGTACGACCATGAGCCGCGCTGCGCCGAGCCGGGCGCTGCCTCTGCCGAAAGGCCGGGTGATGTGGGCTGTTGCCGTGCTCGTGCTTTTGACGGCCACCAAGAACGTCTACATGGCGAGCATCTCCAGCTACTTCACCTTCTTCGTCATCGAGAAATTCGGCATCGACGTACAGCAGGCGCAGTTGATGCTGTTCCTGTTCCTGGGCGCTGCCGCCGCCGGGACCTTCCTCGGCGGCCCGATCGGCGACCGCTACGGCGCCCGCTTCGTCATCTGGTTCTCGATCCTCGGCGTCATCCCCTTCGCGCTGATGCTGCCCTATGCGAACCTCTTCTGGACCGGCGTGCTCTCCGTCATCATCGGCCTGATCTTCTCCTCGGCCTTCTCGGCGATCGTCGTCTTCGCCCAGGAGCTGGTTCCCGGTCGCGTCGGACTGATTGCCGGCGTCTTCTTCGGGTTCGCCTTCGGTTTCGGCGGTATGGGCGCTGCCGTACTCGGCATCTTCGCCGACCGGCAGGGCATCGAGTTCGTCTACACGATCTGCTCCTATCTGCCGCTGCTCGGCATCCTGACGATCCTCCTGCCGAAGATCCCGACGCGATAGCCGCTCCGGCAGAAAAAAACAGAAAACCGGACCGGGCGCCGCCATGCGGCGCCCGGTTTTCGTCTGTGCGGCAAACGGCACGCGGCACCCCGGCCACTCGTCGCAGCCCTACGTAATCATTCATCAATTTTTGCGCGCTACGGTCGTCTGACGGGCTTGGGCAGGGGTACACAATGCAGGGGCGAACGGCGATTCCGGCCTTACTGGCGACGTTGCTCTTTGCAACGGCGGCACCGGCCGAGACCCTGAACCTGCTCATCTGGGAATCCTATATCGACCAGAAGATCCTCGACCGCTGGTCGTCGATTACAGGCGTGTCAGTGCACCAGGTCTATTACGACAGCGGCGATACCCGCGACGAGGTGCTGGCCGATCCGAACAGCCGCGTCGACCTGGTGGTGACCGGCGAAAACAGCGCCGCCCTCTTCGGTCGCAAGGGCGTTCTCGAAAAAATCGACGAGACCAACGTCGCCTCGCTCAGAGACTATGACGAGAGCTGGCGCAAGCGCTGCTCCGGCCGGGGCCTGCCCTATCTCTGGGGCACGATGGGCATTCTCTACCGTTCCGACGTCTTAGCCGAAGCGCCGACCTCCTGGCAGGACCTGATGCGCCCTGCCGCTGCGCTTGCCAAGCATGTGGCCATGTACGACGACCACAACGAGGCCTTCGTCGCCCCGTTGATGCTGCTCGGCCAATCGATCAATACCAACGACAGCAGCACGCTGAAGGCCGCCTTTACGCTGATGAAGGAACAGGCCCCTTCGGTGCTCACCTACGAATACATCATCAGCGCGATCCAGAACCCTGCAGTCAGCAAGGACATCTACATGGCGCTCGGCTACAGCGGCGACCAGCACGTGCTGAACGCCAAGGCCGGCACCCCTGGCGTGTGGCGTTATGCGGTTCCGAAGGAAGGCACACTCTCCTGGCTCGACTGCATGTCCGTCGTTGCCAATTCGCAAAACAAGGATCGGGCGCTGGCGCTGCTCGACTATCTCGGTTCGCCGGGAAGTGCCGCCGCCAACGCGCTGGCGCTCAACATGCCGACGGCAAGCCGGGCGGCCCACGCACTCCTGCCGGAAGAGGTTCGCTCCGACCCGGCGATCTACCCCTCGCCCGACATTCTGGCCAAGAGCCAGTATCAACAGGAACTGTCCACAGAGTCGGTGCAACTGCGCCGGCGTATCATCAGCACATTGGCGAATTTCCAGTGAACCTCGGCAAACGCGCGCTCATCCTGATCTTTCCCGTGGTGCTTGCCGGCTATCTGCTGGCGGCGGTCTCGGTCCACGTCACGCAGAGCCGCTCCATCCGCGCGCTCGAGCATGCCAAGCTGTCGCAGCGCCTTGAACATGCGGCCGCCGTCTTCCAGAACGAGATCGGCCGCAGCAAGGGCTTTCTCAATGCGCTGCTGAACGGCAATTCGCTGCGCCAGTACGTTTCCGAAACCGATGCGAGCTACAGGGCCAATGCGCTCGGCGTCCGGCTGCAGGAGAGCGTCAAATCGCTGCTCGACGATCCGACGGGCTATGTTTCGCTCGCGCTTCTGAGCTCGGAACTCAAGTCCGAATACTATTTTGAAAACAGCTGGGATCCGTTCGCCGAAATCGACGAGGCGCAGCTCAACCTTGCCCGCCGGCTGATCCGCGAAGACAAGCTCGCTGACTGGACCTATCTCTACGAAGCGGGCCAGAGACCGCGCATCGTCTATTCCTTCTTCCTCGACCCCATTGCCTTTACCCGGCCGTTGCCGAGCAAGAAATCGAACGCCCTGCTCGTCCAGGTCGCGATCCAGCCCGACCGCTTCCTCGACATGCAGCAGGCGCTGAAGAAGGAATACGGATCCGACATCGTTCTGCAGCCCTGGCCGCAGGCCATCACCGACGACCTTTCGGCAAGCGTGCATCTCGGACCTTCGCTCTATGCGACGCTCACCGTTTCGAGCGAGCATTTCGACGCGCTGATGGCGCGGCAGAAAATCCTGCTGGCGCTCGGCGCCGTCGCCATGAGCCTGTTCTCGATCTGGTTGATCATCATGTTGATCCGCCGCTTCATCACCGATCCGATCGCCACTCTCGACGCCAATGTGATGGCCGTGATGGTGGGTGCGCGCGACGAAATCCGCGATATGGAAGAAAAGGGCGAGATCGGCCGCCTCACGGAAAACATCCGCGAACTGCACCGCCAGTCGGTGCAATCGCTGAAGCTCGTGCAGCGCAGTTCCTGGACCGATACGCTGACCGGGATCAGCAACCGCGGCCACTTCAACGCACTCGCTGCCGGCGTCGTTCGCGAGGCGATCGCGGCCGGCGAGAAGTGCAGCCTGCTTTTCATCGACATCGACAACTTCAAGTTCGTCAACGACAAGCATGGTCACGAGATCGGCGACGAACTCCTGAAAACCTTGGCGGCCCGCATCGCCGAGCGGGTCGACGTGATCACCGAGCGCCGCGGCCAGAAGCCGGCGATCCTCGCGCGCCTTTCAGGCGACGAATTCGCCGTGCTGGTGCGCTCGCGCCCGGGCGACGGAACGGTCCGGGAAATCTCGGGCGCCATCCTCTCGCTGTTCGAGGACGGCTTCGAAGTCTCCGACAAGCGTTATCCGGTGACCGCAAGCATCGGCGCTGCGATCTGCCCGGATGACGCCACCAACCTCACCGAACTGATCGCGAATGCCGATGCGGCAATGTATCAGGCCAAGACCAGCGGCAAGAACCGCTCCGCCCGCTACTCGCGCGCACTTCACGACAAGCGCACGCGGCTGCGCCAGATCCAGGACGAGCTGCGCTCGCTCGATCCGGACGAACAGTTCCACCTCGTCTACATGCCGATGGTCGATACCGAGGGCCGGGTCACCGGCTGCGAGGCGCTGCTGCGCTGGTACTCGCCGGTGCTCGGCAATGTCACCCCGGATGAATTCGTGCCGATCGCCGAAAGCTCGGGGCTCTTCACCAAGATCGACTGGTGGGTGATCAACAAGGCGATGTCCGACTGCGGCCAGTTGAAGGCCCTGTTCGGCCCCGAAACAGTGCTCGCCATCAACATTTCCTCGGCCGAACTACATTCCAAGGCGATCGCCGACCACTTCGCCGACTGCCTGGAACGGCATGGGCTGGAGGCACGCTCGATCGAGATCGAGCTTACCGAAACCTTCGCCGTCAAGTTCAGCGACCAGCTTCGCCGCAACATCGATGCGCTCCGCCAGAACGGCTTCCGGCTTTCGATCGACGATTTCGGCGCCGGCTACACGTCCGTGCAGCAGATCATCGAATACACCGCCGATACCATCAAGCTCGACCGGGCGCTGGTGTCGAACCTCACCGCGTCGCATTCCCTGCCGGTATTGAAGGCGCTGATCGCGCTCTGCCACGCCAAGGACGTCGCGGTCGTCGGCGAAGGCATCGACACGCCGGAGAAACTCTCCATGCTGACGGCTGCCGGCTGCGACCTGTTCCAGGGTTACCTCATCAGCAAGCCGCTGCCGATCGAGGATCTGGCGATCTGGGCGCTGACACGCACCGCGCGTTATGCGCACGACGAAGCGCTGGACGAGCAACAGAGCCGCCAGGCCATCGCCTGAGATGGTGGCGATTGCGAGAATCGCCACCCGAACTCCCGTTTTCCCTTGACCTTGCCGCCCTGCCGTCCTAACCGCAGCGCAACATTTTTCGGGATATCGGGGGCTGCAATGAAGGTTCTTCTGATCGGATCGGGTGGGCGCGAACACGCCCTTGCATGGAAGATCGCGCAGTCGCCGAAACTGACGAAGCTTTATGCCGCACCGGGCAATCCCGGCACCGCCGAAGAAGCGGAAATCATCGCGCTCGACACGGACGACCATGCAGCGGTCGCCGACTTCTGCCGCAAGGAAGCGATCGATTTCGTCGTGGTAGGACCTGAGGGTCCACTGGTCGCCGGCATCGCCGACGTGCTGCGCGCAGCCGGCATCGCCGTCTTTGGCCCCTCTGCCGCGGCCGCCCAGCTTGAAGGCTCCAAGGGCTTCACCAAGGATCTCTGCGCCCGCTACGATATTCCGACCGGCGCCTATGGCCGCTTCACCGATGCGGAGAGCGCCAAGATCTATGTGCGTGAACAGGGCGCACCGATCGTCATCAAGGCCGATGGTCTCGCCGCCGGCAAGGGTGTCACCGTCGCCATGACGCTCGACGAGGCGCTCGCCGCCGTCGACGACTGTTTCGCCGGCGCCTTTGGCGCCGCCGGCGCCGAAGTGGTCGTAGAAGCCTATCTCGATGGCGAGGAGGCAAGCTTCTTCTGCCTCTCAGACGGCAAGACGGCGCTGGCGCTCGCGTCGGCCCAGGACCACAAGCGCGTCGGCGACGGCGATACCGGACCGAACACCGGCGGCATGGGCGCCTACTCGCCGGCCCCGGTCATGACGTCAGAGATGATCGAGCGCACGATGAAGGAAATCATCGAGCCGACGATGCGCGGCATGGCGGAAAGCGGCCATCCCTTCTCCGGCGTGTTCTTTGCCGGGCTGATGATCACCGCCAAAGGACCGGAACTCATCGAATACAACGTCCGCTTCGGCGACCCGGAATGCCAGGTGCTGATGATGCGCATGAAGAGCGATCTTCTGCCGCTTCTCTATGCCGCGGCGACCGGCACGCTCGCCGGCATGACTGTGGAATGGCGCGACGAGACGGCGCTGACCGTCGTGATGGCCTCCAAGGGCTATCCGGGCAGCTACGCGAAGAACACCCCGATTGACGCCCTCCCCGCAGCATCCGACACCACCAAGGTGTTCCACGCCGGCACAGCGATGAAGGACGGAGGCCTGGTCGCAACCGGTGGCCGTGTGCTCAACATTACGGCGACAGGGGCAAGTGCCGGCGAGGCCAAGGACAGGGCCTATGCGGCGCTGTCGGCCGTTTCCTGGGACAACGGCTTCTACCGGCACGATATCGGCTGGCGCGCGGTCGCGCGCGAGAAGGCCTGACCGGAAACCGGTCAATTCGCGGATCATTCTATTTTTACCAATTCTCCTGACGGGAAAGTAAGGGAGCGCGCATATTCTCGCCGGTAACGATCCGGGAGAAAAACGATGCGCCTGTTGCTGATCACCACCGTCCTTGGGCTTGCTGCTGGCAACGCCGCGGCGTCGTCGATCGAAGCGATCGCCTCCGGCACGACCGACAATGCCAGCGTCTCCACGGTTTCCTGCGCCGATTGCCCGCCGTTGCAGTCGCGGAAGAAGGTCACCTACGTCGTCCCGACGATCGCGGCGGGCGACGAGACGATCGAGCTCAAGAAAATCAACGGCGAGATGAAGATGGTGCGCACGGAGGCCTGGCTCGGCGGGTCGCCGGTGGTGTTCGTCAGCAAGCCGTCCCACGAGATGATCAGGACGGCCGCGGCCGAAACCGACGATGCTGCAACGGTGACCGTCTCGAACATCGCAAACGACCAGAACCCGCAGGCGTCCAGGCCGGAGTTTCTTTCCATCGATCAGACCGCAAAGACCGCCGCGGTGACCCCGATCGGCGCGTCCATGGTGGCTGCGCCCGTGGCCGACGAGAGCTCACAGGATTTTGATCCGTCCACCCTCGAACTTCGGCTAGACTGATCGCCTATCGGGAAAGTTCCCTGCCCCGCTCAGCCGTCCCCTGCATTCAAAGGCTGACGGGCGTATCGCTGTAAGAGCGAGAGATTGCGCCCCTGAGAGAAGCGGGGGCGCAATCTTTTTATTGCGAGCCTTCCAATTCATCGATCCGCGCGACCAGCGCCTCTATCTGTCTGTCAGAATAGACTTCGACGCCGTTGGCGAGGAGCAAGGCGGCCGTTACGCCTTCACCCGGATGGCGCGCGCCGGAAAAGCTCCCGTCATAGACGAAACCCGACCCGCAGGACGGGCTGCCATCGATCAGGAGCGCGAAGCGACAGTCGGCTTGCCTGGCAAGCGAAAGAGCGTTTTCGGCAGCCTGTATGAACCCCTCGGTGACGTCGCCGCCGTCTATCTCCACCACCCTCGCCTTGCCGGCGAGCACGTCCTTGCCGACAGCGCCGGCGGCGATCTCGGCCGGCGGACGCGGCACCGGCATGCCGGCCGACATTTCCGGACAGATGGTCACGAGACGGCCTTCCGCGCGCCAGCGGTCTATCGCCGGGTGCAGGAGCGGCTTCGACTGGCCGTCGTAGCGGACGGCATGGCCCATGAGGCAGGCGCTGACGAGAATTTTTGCGGGCATGCCTTTCTCTACTCCGGCGCCCTGCCGGTCAGCAAGCGCGATCGCAGTGCCCGGACAAGGGATCAGATCCAGCGGTCGTTTTGCGCGGTGCGTTCGCCACCCTCATGCCCGGTGTTGAGCGTGCCGCGCGGCTCGATCAAGAGCATCTTCACCTCGCGCTCCGCATAGGGCTTGTGTTCGACGCCCTTCGGCACGACGTACATTTCGCCGGGACCGAGCGTCACAGCCCCATCGCGGAAATCGATGCGCAATGTTCCTTCGAGTACGATGAAGGCCTCGTCGGTATCTTCATGATCGTGCCAGATGAAATCGCCTTCGATGCGCACGATCTTGAACTGGTAGTCGTTGAGTTCGGCAAGGACGCGCGGTTGCCACTGATCGCTGAAGAGCGAGAGTTTTTCGGCAAAATTGATCGGCTTGTAGGCCTTTGTCGCGATAGTCATCGGCTGTCTCCATCTTGCGTGATCGAGACAGCATATAGGTCGCCGGGCAGCGAGCCGCTTGAACGTTTGTGCGCGGGTGTGAGGCCGCCGGTCTCCCGGCGGCGACCCGGCCTTAGCCGACGATCTTCGAGAAGTCCGCGACCGTGCCGGTGGCCGAGCGGATCAGGCCGAGCAGCGCCAGACGGTTGGCACGGATTGCCGCATCATCGTCATTGACGAGTACGTCGTTGAAGAACTGGTCGACCGGTTCGCGCAGCTTGGCCAGCGCTTCCATGGCCGAACGGAAGTCTTCCTTGGCGATCGCATCGCGTGCTTCAGCCGAAGCAATTTCGACAGCCTGGTGCAGCGCCTTCTCGGCGTCGAGACGGAAGAGGCCGGCATCGACGGCGTCGGCGACGGCAGTGCCCTTCTTCTCTTCGGCTGCGAGGATCTGGGTGGCGCGCTTGGTGCCGGCCAAGAGGTTGCGGCCTTCCTCGTCGGTGATGAAGGCGGTCAGCGCTTCCACGCGGCGGGCGATCATCAGCAGGTCGTCGGCTTCCGGCGTCAGCACGGCGTCGATCAGGTCGTGACGGGCGCCGAGGTCGCGCAGATAGACCTTGAGGCGATCATGGAAGAAGGAGAGCAGATCGGCCGAAATGTCGTCCGCAAGCGCCGGCTTCTGCGCGCGCAGGGCGACGAGTGCCGTTTCGAATACAGGCAACAGCGCCAGGCGCGCCTTGCCTTCCAGGATCAGGCGGATCACGCCGAGTGCGGCGCGGCGCAGCGCAAAGGGGTCCTTCGAACCGGTGGGCTTTTCGTCGATCGCCCAGAAGCCGACGAGCGTGTCGAGCTTGTCGGCAAGCGCAACGGTCACTGCCACCGGATCGGTAGGCGCACGGTCAGAGGGACCATTCGGCTTCCAATGGTCCTCGATCGCCGTGGCGACAGATCCGTTCTCGCCCTGAAGCAGGGCGTACTTGTGCCCCATGATGCCCTGAAGCTCAGGGAATTCGCCGACGGCTTCAGTGCGCAGATCGGCTTTGGCCAGCACGACGGCGCGGTCGACGAGCTTGGCGTCGGCGCCGGTGACCTTGGCAAGTTCACCAGCAAGCGCGCGGATACGGGCGACGCGTTCGCCCTGGGTGCCGAGCTTGGCATGGAAGGTAACGTTCAGCGCATCGAGCTTGGCCATGCGCTGATCGAGCGGCTTGCCGAGGTCCAGATTGAACTTCTTGGCGGATGCTTCCAGCGTTTCGAGATCCGGCAAGTTGCCCTGGTCGCGGTGCCAGAAATGCGCTGCGTCCGAAAGACGGGCGCGCACGACCTTGCCGTTGCCATGCACGATCTCCTTGCCGCCGTCCTTCGCCTCGATGTTCGAGACCAGGATGAACTTGTTGGAGAGCGTGTCGGCGCCCGGCGCGCGGGTGACGAAGCACTTCTGGTTGGTCTTGATCGTCAGTCGGATGATTTCCGAGGGGATTTCGAGATAGGCTTCCTCGAAGCTGCCCATCAGCACCTGCGGCCACTCGACGAGGCCGGAGACTTCTTCGAGCAGGCCTTCGTCTTCGACGAGCTCGAGGCCGTTGGCGAAGGCGACATTGCGGGCGTCGGCCAGGATCATTTCCTTGCGGCGCTCGCCATCGAGAACGACCTTCGCCTTTTCCAGCTTCTCGGCATAGTCGGCAAAGCGGCGAACCGTGATCGCTTCCGGTGCATGGAAGCGGTGACCATAGGTGACGTTCGAGGCGACGATGCCGTCGACTTCAAACGGGATCACATGGGTTTCCTCGGTTTCCGACCCGAAGGTGCAGACGATCGACTGCAGCGGGCGGACCCAGCGCAGCGCGCCGGGCCTGGCCGATGCCACGCCGGAACGCATCGGCTTCGGCCAGGGGAAATTGCGGATGATATCCGGCATCGCCTCGGCGATGATCTCTTCGGCGGGACGGCCCGGCTTGACGATATGGGCGACGTAGAAGTCGCCCTTCTTCGGGTCGCTATGGACGTGCGCCTCGCTGATCGAGGAAAGGCCGGCGCCGCGCAGGAAGCCTTCGATCGCCTTCTCGTTGGCGTCGGTGCGCGGACCCTTGCGCTCTTCGCGAACATCGGCGGAGCGGGCGTTGAGGCCGCGGATGTCAAGCGTCAGCCGGCGCGGTGTCCAGTACTCGCGCGCCCCCTCATAGGTCAGGCCCGCTTCGACCAGGGCATCGGTCAGCAGCTTCTTGAGGTCACCGGCCGCCTTGCGCTGCAGGCGGGCAGGAATTTCCTCGGAGCGGAGTTCGATAAGAAGATCGGGCATGGGAGTGACTTTTTCTGTTCCTGACGGTTGCGGCGGACTTAGCAATCTCTGGCAAGATTGTCACCAAGCGCCGCGATGAATTTGATTTTCCAAGGGCAAGTGCGAGGCGGATTTACCAGCCGCCGCCACCACCGCCACCACCGCCGCCGCCGGAGAAGCCGCCGCCGGAAGAAAAGCCCGACGATGACGATTTGGGCGGCGGAGGCAGCGACGACGTCATCGTGTCCGCCATGGATCCGGCAAATCCGCCGATGCGATCGCCGAAGGTGCTCGAGCCGAAGCCGTCACCGTGATACCAGCCCGGCTGATAGGCAGCGGCCGCAGCCGCCCCAGCCGCCGCGGCAAGCAGCCAACGATCGAAGGTCTCGGTCCAGGGCTTCTCGACGCCAAGCGCCACGGCGTAAGGGAGCAGCGTCTCGAAATGCCGGGGCGACATTTCGGGCGCGCCTTGCATGTTCATCCGGTCTTTCTCGGCGAGCGTCATGTATTGCCTGAGCCCGTCGATGCCATCCATCATCCGCGTTCCGAGCGGCGTCGGCGCACCCATCAGGAAGAAGAACAGCACGTTGACGAGCACGATCGCGCCGATCACGAAGAGCAGCGGCAGTTCGTCGGTTTCGGCTGCCGAATAGAAGACGGCCGCAAGGATGGTCGAGAAGATGGTGAAGGCGACGAAGCCGATGAAGGCGACCACGACGATCGACATGATCCGGCTCATCAGGCTCCTTTCGCGGCGAAGCGACTTGCCGAAGGAGACTGCGAGGATCGAGACGAAGAAGGCGATGAAAACAGGAACGATCACCAGCGGCAGGCTGTCCTCGCTGAGATCCCCGAACAGGAACACGGCCGCAACCGCCAACACCGAAAGGATGACACCGGCGACGATGTAACCGCTGTTGGCGTGGTAGTACTTGCCGCGATGCTCGCGCTCCATGGCGTTGCGGAAATCGGCGCCGGTCGCCTGCACCCGTGTGCCATGGGCGCGGTCGATGGTGAGCTTGCCGCCAGCGGCATTGACCGCCTTCATCACGGCCGCCTCGCCGGTCGGCAGCTTTTCGTCGGGTTTCTTGCCGGTGGCGGCAATGACGATGGCGTTCTTCAGGTCTTCGAGAACCACGTGGCCCTTGACCGCGAGATTGAGTGCTGCCGCCGACAACGCGGTCCAGCCCTCGCCGGAAAAGCCCCTGTTGTCGATGTAATTGACCAGCGCCGGTGAGATGCCCTCCGGCGGATCCCAGCGCGGCACCATGACGCCGCGGTCCGGGTCACGCCCGGCCCTGAGCCAGGCCTGGCTATAGTAGAGCAGGACGACGGCAAGGCCGGCACCGGCGATGACGAGCGCCAGATGGTCGTGCAGCCACCAGGCATTTTCCTGGCTGGAGGTGGGCCTGTCGATGCTGCCCTTCGGCATCTTGATGGCGATCGTCAGCCCTTCGCGCGGGTCGAGACGTCGGGTGGTGGCAAAGAAGATTTCGCTGCCGTCCCTGGATGCACGCGCATCCTTGCCGGTCGCGCCATAGCCGCCAGTGAAGTAATCGAGCGCTTCGGCCCTGACGCCGTCCGGCAGCGTCACGGTCGCACTCGCCTCGTCGATCGGGAAATCCCACTCCGTACCGGTGACGTTCCAGTAGAGTTCGTCGTGATCGTCAAAGAAGCGAATCTGCCGGCCAGTCTCGTAGGTGAACTGGAAGGTATGCTCGCCCCGCTCCAGAAAGACCTCGGCCGAACCGGTGTAGATGCGGATGCCGCCGTTGATCGTCTCGGTGCGATAGGGCTCCTCCTCACCGTCACGCTCGACCGAGAGCAGCTTGAAATCGACCTTGCTGCGCTTGCCATTCGCGTCGGTGAAGGTCAAAGGCATGTCGCGATAGACACCGCGGCGGATCTTGTTGCCCTCGACCGTCGCCGTGATCGTCTCGGTCACCGTCATCGTGCCGTCCTTGGCGACATCGATGACGGAGCGATAGGCGGAGAAGACCTCCTCCGCCCGACCGACGCCTGCCGTTGCCAGCAAAAACACCAGAACAGCAAATGCGGCAGCGAAACGGACCATGCGGATCAAGCTTTCTTCCGGTTGAGGTTCAAGACACGAGATCGGTTCTTATGGGTGAGAACGGGATGCGCGCGGAAACCGCAGACACGGCCGCACATCCCGCACGGTATCAAGGCCGGTCGCCGGTAAATTCGACGCCGAGCGAGGCGAGCGCATCCCAATAGGCCGGGTAGGTTTTGGCAACGCAGCCTGGATCTTCGATGGCGATCCCGTGGATCTTCAGGCCGGCAAGCGCAAAGCTCATGGCGATGCGATGGTCGGCGAAGGTGTCGATCGAGGCGGGCAAGGTCTGGCCGGCAAGCGTGGGATCGGAAGAGACGATCAGGTCGTCGCCTTCCTCATGCGCCAGATCCGGCCGGATCGCTGTCAGACCGAGCGACAGCGCGCGCACGCGGTCGCATTCCTTGACGCGCAGGTTGGCGAGACCGACGAAGCGCACCGGCGTCTTGTTGAAGGCGGCAAGTACGGCGATCGTCGGGATCGCGTCCTGCATCTGCGAGCCGTCGATAACGGCGGGCAGGTTCGGGAAGCTCGCGATCACCGCATGGGCGCGGGCATCCGGCTGCGAGAAGGCGTCCGCCGGAACGCCGATATCGATGGCGCCGCCGGTCAGGACTTCCGCAGCCCAGAGATAGGTCGCCGCCGAAGCATCCGGCTCGATGACATAGTCGGCTGCCTTGTAGCCGGTCGGCGCGACCTGCCAGACGGAGGGGCTCAGCTGCTCGACTTCGGCGCCGAAGGCACGCATGGCGGCAACCGTTAGGTCGATGTAACCGCGCGCGCCGATCTCGTCGCCGGCAAGCTCGATGTTGACAGGACCCTTGGCGCCGGGGGCCGCCATCAGCAGGGCCGAGACATACTGGCTCGACAGGCCGGCATCGATGACGACGCGACCGGCCGGGAAGCCGCCGGTGCCTTTGACGGTGACCGGCGGGCAGCCGGTTTCGGAGGTGACTTCGACGCCGAGCGTTCCGAGTGCTTCGACCAAGGGCTTGATCGGCCGCTTGCGCATGTGCTGGTCGCCATCGACCACGACCGTGCCATCGACGAGCGCGGCAGCAGCCGTCAGGAAGCGTGTCGCCGTTCCGGCATTGCCGAGGAACAAGGGAGCTGCCGGCGGGAGCAACTTGCCCGTGCTGGTGACGACGAAGGTCGTTTCATCCGGCTCGCTGACTTCGACGCCCATCGCGCGCAAGGCTTCCGCCATGTAGCGGGTGTCGTCGCTCTTCAAGGCACCCGTCAGCCGGCTCGTGCCCTTGGCAAGGCCGGCCAGAAGCAGCGCCCGGTTGGTGATCGACTTCGAGCCCGGCGGGCGCACATGGCCGCGGAGCGGGTGGTCGGTCGGCAGGATGGTCAGTTTTTTCATGCTAGCGGAGGTCATCGAATAGGTCTCTTGATGCGAATGGCGCCGCGGCGGGATCCCGCGGCGAGGAATGTTCGGGAGGCGTGGCGGTCAGAACTTGACCTGCGGCACCGCGCGGTCGGCTTCGTTGGTGATCTCGAAATAGCCGGCTTTGACGAAGCGGAAGGCGTTGGCGATCAGGTTGGACGGGAAGCTCTCGACCTTGACGTTCAAGTCACGGGCCGCACCGTTGTAATAGCGGCGCGACATCTGGATTTCGCCTTCGATCGTTTCCAGCGAGCGCTGCAGCTCGGCGAAATTCTCGTTGGCCTTGAGGTCCGGATAAGCTTCCGCCAGCGCAAAGAGCTTGCCGAGCGCCTGGGAGAGCGCGCCTTCCGCCTGGGCCCGCCCCTCGACGTCGCCGGCTGGCACCGCCTGTGCGCGGTTGCGCATGGCGATCACCTCTTCGAACGTCGACTTCTCGTGTGCGGCGTAGCCCTTCACGGTTTCGATCAGGTTCGGGATCAGATCGGCGCGGCGCTTCAACTGCACATCGATACCGGACCACGCCTCCTCGGCGATCTGCCGCGCCTTGACGAGACCGTTATAGACGAAAACCAGATACAGAATCACGACGACGGCGATTGCCAGACCGATCATAGGGCACCCTCCAAAAACTCGCGCAGAGATTAGCATTCGCTTCTCAGCTTCAAAGCGCTTTCTGCAGCATTTGGCCAGAGAAACCTGCTCCTCCCCAATTCCCGCCTGCACCGTGAACACTGTGTTTCCCGATGCCACGCCTTTTCACGTCAAAAGACCGGCTTTCCTGTTCCATCGGGAACGGCGACCGGACCGGTGATGGGCGATAGTCGGTTCATCGAACAACCCCGGAAACGAAGTGAAGACCATGAAAACGCTCGCAACTCTCATCAACGTGATCGCCTTTACGGCGCTCTTCGTTGCCTATGCGAGCGCGCATTCTCCGGAACGGCCGAGCGGTGTTCGCCGCGCTCTTCAGACCTACTCCGGTCAGGTCTATACCGGCGCCTATCCCACAATGAAGCCGTACTGCAAGAACGACGCCGGCACGACCTTCGTCATCTGACAGTTGAAGGTTCAGCGATCCGCGCCGCGATCGCCGCTGCTGCCTCATCAGCGCCGAGCGTCGTCACATCGATCTCAATCAATCGGTCGCTTCTGCCGCGCAGCAGCCGGTGCGCGCGCCGCAATCCCAGAAGAACTTCCGGATCGGTCAGCTTGTGCAGCTTGCTCCGGCCGGCGCGTGTCAGGCGCTTGACATTTTCCTCGACGTCGCAATCGATCACGACCGCAACGAAGCGAGCGCCGCGTTTTTGCGCGAGTGCGGCGCAGTCCTCGAAGGCACGCGTGTCGGTGGTATCGTCCGAGAGCGCATCGGTGAAGATGAACGACCGTTCGGCTGCCGCCCTTTCCAGGTGCTCGAACACGCTTTGGCGGACCGCCGATCGAAGCGAGCGATAAAGCGGGTCACTGCGCGCAAACAGTGCCTCGGCCGGATTGATCAGCGTGTGATTGTCGGCGAGCCGCGCGCCCAGCCTTTCAGCAAGATGGCGCGCGATCGTCAGCTTACCGGTGCCCGGCCAGCCGTTGATGTGAACGACAAGGCCGGACGGTTCTACGCTCAAGCGGCGTCCCGGTTGAGGTTCGCGCCACCGGCGTCGGTCAACAGGAAGGCTTCGCCGCAGGCCTTGGCGAGCGTGCGCACCCTAAGGATGTAGCTCTGGCGCTCGGTGACCGAGATCACGCCGCGGGCATCGAGCAGGTTGAACACATGGCTTGCCTTGATGCACTGGTCGTAGGCTGGGAAGACGCATTTGTGCAGGTGGTTGTTGCTGTGGTCGCCCGGTGCTCCGGCAGCCAGCAACGCCTGGCACTCGGCTTCCGCATCGATGAAGTGCTGATGCAGCATCGCCGTGTTGGCGTATTCGAAATTGTAGCGCGAATATTCCTGTTCGGCCTGCAGGAAGACATCGCCATAGCTGATCTTCTCGGCACCCTCGCGACCGTTGAAGTTCAGGTCGTAGACGTTGTCGACGCCCTGCACATACATGGCGAGGCGTTCGAGACCGTAGGTCAGTTCCCCCGAAACCGGCGAGCATTCGATGCCGCAGACCTGCTGGAAATAGGTGAACTGCGACACTTCCATGCCGTCGCACCAGCACTCCCAGCCGAGACCCCAAGCGCCGAGCGTCGGGCTTTCCCAGTCATCCTCGACAAAGCGGATATCGTGCAGCAGCGGGTCGAGGCCGATCGCCTCGAGCGAGCCGAGATAGAGTTCCTGCAGGTTGGACGGGTTCGGCTTCAGAATTACCTGATACTGATAGTAGTGCTGCAGGCGGTTCGGGTTTTCGCCGTAGCGGCCATCGGTCGGGCGACGCGACGGCTGGACGTAAGCCGCACGCCAGGGACGCGGGCCCAGCGCGCGCAGGGTCGTTGCCGGATGGAAGGTACCGGCGCCCACTTCCATGTCGTAGGGCTGCAGCACGGCGCAACCCTTGTCGGCCCAGTAATTGTGGAGTGTCAGGATCAGAGCCTGAAACGAGCGCTTCGGGTTCATATGATCAGGCAGAGTGGTCATGGATCGCGTCCGGATTTCTTCTAGAAAATGTGCCGGACAGGTGCCACGCCTGATGACAGGGGTCAAGCGCTACGGCAGCAGGCGGGCAAATAGACCGCAGCCACACTGACGCGTTCCGACCGCCCTCACTCGCCGTCGCGCTTCAGCCTGTATTCGCCGGTCTCCGGGTCCTGCACCAACGTTCCCTGCGCCCCGGTCTGCTCCTCGCGGCGAGCCTGTTCGCGCTGGCGCGTCAGCTTCTGGGCATCCGCCACGAACTTGCGATAGCCGAGCCAGAAGACGAAACCTGCGATCAGGAGCAGGATGAGTTGCGGCATTTTCCCTCCAAGGACATTTCAGGCCGGGCAGGCATCAAAGCCCGAACCGCGCCCACAATGCCCTTTCCTCGATGGCTTCGGCAAGTCCCGCCGCTGCGGAAGCGGCCATTGGCTCGACCAGAGCACCGGCAATGGCCGCGCCGCTCTGCCGGCGGCCAAAAAGGCTGCGCACCGGCTGGATGAGCTCGAGCCGCGCCTTGTCGCCATAGCGCTTCTTCACCTCGCCGCGCAGATCGCCGAGACTATCGATGATGCCGAGCTCCAGCCCGCGCCGGCCGGTCCAGAAAAGGCCGGAGAAGATATCTGGATCGTCGGCGAGCAGCTGGCCGCGACGGGCCTTGACCATCTGGATGAAGGTATCGTGGATATCGAGCTGCAGGTTCTTCAGGAATGCGATGTCGTTTTCCTTTTCCGGCTGGAACGGATCGAGCATCACCTTGTTTTCGCCAGCGGTATAGACACGCCGCTCGACGCCGATCTTCTTCAGGAGTTCCGGAAAACCGAACCCGCCGGAGACAACGCCGATCGAGCCGACGATCGAGGTCGGGTCGGCAATGATCTCGTCGCCGGCAAGCGCGATCATATAGCCGCCGGATGCGGCGACGTCCTCGACGAAGATCAGCACACGCTTTTTCTTCTCCTGGGCGAGATCGCGGATGCGTTGGTAGATCAACCGCGACTGCACAGGGGAGCCGCCAGGCGAATTGACGGAGATCGCGACAGCAGGCGCGTCCTTGTTTGCGAAGGCCTTTTCGAGAAGCGGGGCCGCTGTCGCCAGGTTGAGCGCCGGCCGGAACTGACCGCCGCCGGCCATGATCGCGCCGTGGAGCCGGACGACGGGGATCGTCACGCCTTCCTTGCGAAAACGCTTGGGCAACAACCATCTCAGGAACGCCTTCATTTCAACTCCTGCCTGCTGGGACATGCCATGATTTTGAGCCGGAACGACCGGAAATCATAGACATGACCGCGTCTCATCGGCGAAAGCGGAATGCTTCGCCCGATCGCCCGCCAGGGGCTCTTCCATGCCATGTATGCACTGATGCGGCGAACGCAATGCCGCATACGGTAAATCAGCGGCGGCGATAGGCGGCGCGGCCATTGTTGAGGTCGTCGACATGGTCTGCGAAGCGATGCCCCTCCTCGTGCATGACGAGCGGGGCGCGGAAGACCAGCCGTTTGCGACTCTGCTTGATCGCCGTCACCAGGATGCGCACGGCGTTTTCACCGACCCGCGGATGCAGCGCCGTGATCTCGATGCCGCCAAAGCGGCGGCCGCAAGCGGCGATGATCTCGGCGATCGATTCCGGCCGAGCGATCAACGACAGTTGCCCGCCGGGCTTCATGATCGCGCCCGCCGTCTTCACCCAGATCTCGAACAGCCCGTCGCTCATCGCATGGGCCTCGGCCCTGAGCGCATCCGGAGTCTTGCGGTCCGAGGCATCGTTGAAGGGTGGGTTCATGATCACATGATCGAAGCTGTCATCCGCCAGACCCGTCGCGACACGCGCCTTGCCGGTCAGTGAAACGTCGGCCTCAACGACCGAGACGCGCGAGGAAAGACGGGCGTTTTCGGCAAGCGCCAGGCTGCGGCGGGCAAACTCCGCCATAACGGGCGAGCGCTCCACCAGCACCACTTCCGCATCGTCGATCCGCGAGGCGACGGCCATGCCGGCTGCACCCGCGCCCGCACCGAGATCGGCGACCCGGCAGGGACGATCCGATGCAACGAGCGACGCAAGCAGCATGGCGTCCATGCCGGAGCGATGCCCCTTGCCGAGTGGCTGGACGACATGGAACTTGCCGCGGTGAAATGCATCTACGGTTTCGGTCGCAGCCGGCATCGGCTCCGTGCTCAAGGGCGCAACTCCGCCTCGAGCCCGGCATCGATCAGGATCCGGCGCGCCGCGTCCGCGTCTTCCTCGGCGACCAGAAAGCGACGGGGCAAGAGGCCGAGCGAGCCCTCAAGAATGCTCATCCCCTGGTCGGCGATGAGGCTTGCGATGCCGGCATCCTTCATCAGGCTCTCGGCAAAGGAGAGCACGACGGCATCGTTGGTACGGATCAATTCCTTCATCCGGCGGTTTTTCCTGTCCTATTTCAGCAAGCGGGACAATTCGCCTCTTGCCGCACGGGACACCCCTTCCTATTGTCGAAAGCGACAATGAAAACAGGAGTCCCGGTGTGGGCGTAGTGATACCGCTGGAAGACAGCAAAAACAAACAGGCGTCCGTAAAGCCGCTCGTTGATCTGACCACTGCGGACATGGAGCGCGTCAACCAGCTTATCCTGTCGAAGGCCGGCTCCGACGTTCAGATGATTCCCGAGGTCGCCAACCACCTGATTTCTTCGGGCGGCAAGCGCCTGCGCCCGATGCTGACGCTCGCCTCCGCTGCGATGTTCGGCTACGAGGGCGACGCCCACGTCAAGCTCGCAACCAGCGTCGAATTCATGCACACCGCGACGCTTCTCCATGACGACGTCGTTGACGAAAGCGACCTTCGCCGCGGCAAATCCACCGCACGCACGATCTGGGGCAACCAGGCAAGCGTGCTGGTCGGCGACTTCCTGCTCGGCCAGGCCTTCCGCATGATGGTCGATGTCGGCTCGCTTGACGCGCTCGACGTGCTGTCGACCGCAGCTTCGGTCATTGCCGAAGGCGAAGTGCTGCAGCTCTCCGTCGCCAAGAACATGGAGACGACCGAGGACGACTATCTCCAGGTCATCCGTGCCAAGACCGCAGCCCTTTTTGCCGCCGCGGCCGAAGTTGGGCCGATCGTTGCCCAGACCAGCAAATCGGACCGCAACGCGCTGAAATCCTACGGGATGAACCTCGGCCTCGCCTTCCAGCTCGTCGACGACGTGCTCGACTATGGCGGCTCGTCGAGCGACCTCGGCAAGAATGTCGGCGACGACTTCCGCGAGGGCAAGATCACCCTTCCGGTAATCCTCTCCTATCGCCGCGGGACGGCGGAAGACCGTGCCTTCTGGCGCGAGGCGATCGAAGGCGGCGACAGCAGCGACGCGAACCTCGACAAGGCACTCGGCCTGATCAAGCGCTATGGGGGCTTGAGCGACACCATCGCGCGCGCCCAGCATTACGGCACGATTGCCCGCGATGCGCTGGCGCCGCTGCCGGCGTCTCCCTGGAAATCGGCGCTCACCGAAGTCATCGACTTCTGCATCGATCGCGTCAGCTGACGGGCTCCGGGCAGGTCAGAACGAGCGACAGGATTTTCTTGCCGCGTTGCGCCAAAAAAGCCATTCTGTTCCTCAAGAGTTGCGTTGGGCTATATGTGGCTGACTCCGAAAACAACCCTTAGTGGTGCGAAAGCCGAGCAATCGGCGCGAAAGGTTTGACATGCGGCAAAAGACGATTCTCCGCCTCCTCAGCGGCGCAGCACTGCTGGCTCTCGCTGCTGTCAGCGGCGGCTACCAGGCATTTGCCGAGGAGAAGACCGCAGCCGTCGAGGAAACTGAGCCGTTCGACATCAAGTCGGTCAATACCTTTTCCGGCGCGTTTCTCGCTGCCCGCACCGCCGATACGGACCGCGACTTCGCTTCCGCTACGGAACTCTACCGCATCGCGCTGCAGTTCGAGCCGAACAACAACGACGTCAAGCAGCGGCTGATGATCACGCTTCTGATGGCGGGCCAGTTCGACGAAGGCGCGAAGATTGCCGAGCAGTTGAAGTCCGACCCGGCCGTCGAGCGCATCACGACGGTCATTCGCGCGATCGAGGCGATCCGCAAGCGCGAGTATCGCAACGCACAGAAGCTTCTGAACTACCAGGGTCCGAACGATCTCGACCGGCTGATGAACGGCCTGCTTTCGGCCTGGGCGAAATTCGGCCAGGGCAAGCCGAAGGAAGCACTCGCCGAGATTAACGGCCTTGACGGTCCTGAATGGTTCCGCGTGTTCAAGAACTATCATGCGGGCGCGATCGCGGTTGCTGCGGGTGACAAGCAGACGGCGCGCACCAGGCTCAACGATGCCATTCTCGACCGCGAGGGCGGAAGTGCCGCTCCCGACACCTTCATGCGCGCGGTCGAAGCGCTTGCCCGTTTCGAGGCGCGCGAAGGCAACAAGCAGAAGGCGCTCGATACCGTCGCCGTCGGCGAAAACATGGTCAACAACTACACGCCGCTGCAGGCGCTGAGGACCGATATCGAGAATGGTGTTCCGCAGGAACAGCAGGTCAAGAACGCCACCCAGGGCGCTGCGGCCGTGCTCTTCTCGATCGGTGCGGCACTCAACCGCGACGGCGCCGAGGACATCGTCTCGCTCTACCTGCAGACCGCGCGCCGGCTCGACCCTGACAGCGCCGACATCCTGGTCATGCTCGGCGGCATCGCCGAAAACCTGAAGAAACCGAACGAGGCGATCGAACTCTACAAGGCCATTCCCGAGACCTCGCCGATGCGGCGCGTTTCGGAACTACAGCTCGGGCTCAGCCTCGCCAGCATCGGCAAGGTCGACGAGGCGAAGAAGCACCTGAAGGCGCTCATCGACGTCGATCCGAAGAACATCCGCAACTATCTCGCCTATGGCAGCGTGCTTTCCGACGCCAAGGACTACAAGGAGATGGGCGAACTCTACGATCGCGCCGTCGAACAGATCGGCTCCGTCCCGAAGCGCAGCGACTGGACGGTGTTCTTCCAACGCGGCATCGCCTATGAGCGCCAGAAGCTCTGGGACAAGGCCGAGCCGAACTTCCGCAAGGCGCTGGAGCTCAATCCGGACCAGCCGCAGGTGTTGAACTATCTCGGCTATTCCTGGGTCGACATGAACATCAACCTCGAAGAAGGCCTGGAGATGATCCGCAAGGCCGTCGAGTTGAAGCCGGATGACGGCTATATCGTCGATTCCCTCGGCTGGGCCTATTTCCGCATGAACCGCTTCGACGACGCCGTCGTGGAACTGGAGAAGGCGGCCGAACTGATGGCCGGCGACCCGACGATCAACGATCACCTTGGCGACGCCTACTGGCGCGTCGGCCGCAAGCTCGAAGCCGTGTTCCAGTGGACGCAGACGCTCGAACTGAAGCCCGAGGAAGCCGAGATCCCGAAGATCAAGGCAAAGATCGAGAACGGCTTGCCGCCGCTCAAGGAAACAGTCCCCGCCTCGGCCGATGCCAAGGAAACCGCGCCGAAGAAGGTGACCCCGGAAGCACCGGCGCCGGACAAGAAGTCCTGACCGTTCCATGTCGGAAGGTGACATCGCGGGCTTCGCGCTGACGCGTGCAGCCCTCGCCAAGATCAATCTGGCCCTTCACGTCGTCGGCCAGCGCGCCGACGGCCACCATCTTCTCGAAAGTCTCGTCACTTTTGCCGATCGCGGCGATCGCATCGGTCTCTCGCCGGCGGATGCGGATCGCTTCACGGTTTCGGGCGCGTTTGCCGCCGCGTTGCCGATGGATGCCGGCGCTGAGGGCGGCAATCTGGTTCTGAAGGCACGGGATCTGCTGCGCGCCAAACTGCAGGCGCTTAACCCCGACACGGCCGGGCCGGTCCACCTGCATCTCGAGAAGAACCTGCCGCTCGCCTCGGGCATTGGCGGCGGATCCGCGGATGCGGCGGCGACGCTTCTTGGGCTTCTCGATCTTTGGGGCGCGACGATCGAACCCTCCCGCCTCGGCGCCATCGCGCTGCAGCTCGGAGCGGACGTGCCGATGTGTCTTGCCGGCACGCCACTGCTCGCGAAGGGGATCGGCGAGGACATTACGCCGCTTGCGGATTTCCCCGCGCTACCGGTCGTGCTGGTCAATCCGCTCGTCGCCGTCTCGACGCCGGTTGTCTTCCGGGCCCTCGCCAACAAGACGAACCCGCCGCTCGTTGCGCCTTACAGAGCCGGTACGGCGGCCGAGTGGATCTCTGCCATCGCCACGATGCGCAACGATTTGCAGCTGCCGGCAGAGGGCCTTGAGCCCGTGATCGGCACGGTCTGCAAGGCATTGACCGAAGCCGGATCGGCGCTCACGCGCATGTCGGGCTCAGGCGCCACATGCTTCGGCCTTTTCGACAGCGACGTGCGCGCGGCTGCGACAGCGCGCGCTCTTTCGGAGGCCTACCCCGGGTGGTACGTTCTCGCCTGCAGGACAGTGGGCAAAGGGAAATAGCATGGCCGGTATCGACGAAAAGCGTCCGTTCATTCCTGTCGGGATCGCCATCCTCACGGTCTCCGACACGCGCACGCGCGCCGACGACAAGTCGGGCGACACATTGGAAGCGCGGGTGCGTGACGCCGGCCATCGGCTTGAGGCGCGCGCCATCGTTTCCGACGACAAGACGAAGATCTACGACCAGGTAAAGGCCTGGACGCTCGATCCCAACATCGACGTAGTGATCACGACAGGTGGAACGGGCTTCACCGGGCGGGACGTGACGCCTGAGGCGCTGGAACCGTTGTTCGAGAAGCGCATGGACGGGTTCTCCGAAGTCTTCCACCGTATCTCCTTCGAGAAGATCGGCACCTCGACGATCCAGTCGCGGGCAACTGGCGGCGTTGCCAACGCCACCTTCATCTTCGTCCTTCCGGGTTCGCCCGGTGCCTGCCGTGATGCGTGGGACGGCATCCTCAAGCAACAGCTCGACTATCGGCACATGCCCTGCAATTTCGTGGAGATCATGCCGCGGCTCGACGAGCATCTGAAACGTGGCTGAAGAGCTTGGACCGTTCCGGCTTGGCCGACCTGTTACCTTAGTAACTGACGGTCGCTTCTCCTCTCGTTAGTCTCCAAGCGTTGACACAGCGAGGAACGACCGCCGCACGTTCTATTCCTCGCGCCGCAAGACCCTTCCGCCTCTGTCCCCCAGGCGGAATGCAATGTTGGATACGACGGGTAGCCAGAATGCTGCCCGGATAGAAATCTACCAAACAAGGTCATTTGAGAGCCGCTTGGAGGTGCCGTCCCCCCGGGACTGGCACCTTTAATTTTGCGCGCTACGAACCGGCGTTACCGCCTGGCTTCGACGGCGACCCAGGCCGGAACAAGTTCGGTCGAGAGCTTGCGGACAGAGCGGACATTCGTCATGGCATCCAGGCCCGTATTGCCGCGGGCGGCCGCAAGAGCATCGTTCTTGCGCAGGAGAAAGCCTGTCTCCAGCGGCTTTCCCCGCCGGGTCAGCCGGCGGAAGAGAGGCATGCGATGCAGCCTCGAACCGGAGAAGCGGGCCGGTGCCTTGTTCATCGACACGTACTCGGCCAGTTCATCGATCCAGCGGCCGATCGGGCGGGCGCCCGGCTCCAGCAACATCAGCCATTCGCCACGCGCCGAACCCACCACATCGGCGAGATCCCAATTCCGGCAGAAACGGCATCCAGCGGCATCGGCCACATCGGACGAACCATCCTTCGAACCATGATCGAGGATGATCACATCGCTGACCAGCCCCTCCACGGCGCCGGCAACCAACACAGCAAGCGTCTGCGCCAGTTCGGCTTCGTTGTCGCGGGTTTCCATGATGATCGTGAGCATGGTTTCTCGTAACGCATCGGCACGGCAATTGCTACATCCAGGACATCGACCGAAGCGGTGCCTTGATCGACAAAACCGAAATTCCAATTTTTTGTTCTTGAATTGTTCCCTCATTCGCGATAGGAAAATAATCAGAACAAAACGGGATCAAATATCTGATTCCGGGGAGATTCCAATGACCGAGCTGTCTCAGATCAGGCAGGGTGCCCTTGCGCCCGCCAACACGGCAGATGTGGCCGACGCGATGATGAGCGCAACGGGCCTCCGGATCGACATCGATCGCCGCCGGGGGCGCGGCGCCGGGATCAACATGTCCGGCAGGTTCGAACCGCGCAGCCGCGAGACGTTCGACGACGGTTGGGAAAGCCTGGAGGATCTGCCGCCGTTCAAGACCGAGGTTCAGGTCGAGAAGCCGCGCACGGTGATCACGAGGAACGAGTCTCCCGACATCTCCTTCGACCGCTCGATCAATCCCTATCGCGGCTGCGAGCATGGTTGCATCTATTGCTTTGCCCGCCCCACGCACGCGTATATGGGCCTATCGGCCGGCCTCGACTTCGAAGCAAAACTGTTTGCCAAGCCGGATGCACCGCGACTTCTGGAGCGCGAACTGGCGCGGCAGGACTACAAGGTGAGGCCGATCGCCATCGGCACCAACACCGACCCCTATCAGCCGATCGAGAAGGAGTGGCGCATCATGCGCCAGATCCTCGAGGTGCTGCGGGACGCCAACCATCCGGTCATGATCGTCACCAAATCAGCGATGGTCACCCGCGATATCGATATCCTGGCGCCGATGGCGGAAAAGGGACTGGTGCGCGTCGGCATCTCCGTCACGACACTCGACCGGAAGCTCGCCCGCACGATGGAGCCGCGGGCCTCTACGCCGAGCAAGCGGCTGGAGGCGATACGCATGCTTGCCGAAGCGGGCATCCCGGCCGGTGTTCTCGTTTCCCCTATCATTCCGGCGCTGAACGACCACGAGATCGAGCGCGTGCTCGAAGGCGCAAGGACAGCCGGAGCAACCGAAGCAAGCTATGTCCTGCTGCGGCTGCCGCTCGAGGTCAGCCCGCTCTTTCGCGACTGGCTGCTGCGCAATTATCCGGACCGCTACCGGCACGTCATGTCGCTCATCCGCTCCATGCGTGGCGGCAAGGACTATGACGCCGAATTCGGCAAACGCATGAAGGGCGCCGGCCCCTATGCGTGGCAGATTGGCCGCCGCTTCGACCTGGCGGTCAAGCGCCTCGGCTTCAACCCGACGCGCCGGCAGCTGCGCGACGATCTCTTCGTGCCGCCGCTCGGAACGGGGGTGCAGCTCTCGCTTCTTTGAAGGCTTTCCGGTCGCCTGGGTAGCCATCCCGCAATTTCGTAATCGGCGCGCGGCGAGAGATGATCGCCCCGCACCGCCAGGCGAACCCGATAGCGGGCGCCTCAGATCGCATAGCAGTTCCGGTGCCCCTTACCCGCCGTGGGCCCCGGTAATCCCCCGTCCGCCGCCGCACTCGGACCTGGGGGCTTGAAGAGAATCGGGCGATCATGCGAATTAGACTTATGTCTCGCAGATCGTCCGATTCTCCCCTTTTTCCCGATATCATCGAAGCGCCCGATTTCAGTTTCGAGCTTTCGGCCAAGGGCGATGGCTTCTGGCCGGTCGCCGGAGCAGATGAGGCCGGGCGTGGGCCGCTCGCGGGACCGGTGGTCGCCGCCGCCGTCATCCTCGATCCGGACGCCATTCCCGCAGGCCTCGACGACAGCAAGAAGCTGACGGCGCAGGCGCGCGAAAAACTGTTCGAAGAAATCCTCGCCACGTCCGAAGTGTCGATCGCCTCGGCTTCGGCCGGCACGATCGACGCCACCGACATCCGCAAGGCAAGCCTTGAAGCCATGCGGCGCGCCGTGGCCGGCCTGCCCTCGAACGCACGCTTCGTGCTCGTCGACGGCCGTGACGTGCCGCCCGGCCTCACCTGCCACGCCAAGGCGGTCGTCAAGGGCGATGCGCGGTCGCTGTCGATCGCCGCCGCTTCGATCGTCGCCAAGGTCACCCGCGACCGCATGATGGCCCGTGCCGATCTCGCACATCCCGGCTACGGCTTCGCGCTCCATGCCGGCTATGCGACGGTGACCCACCGTCGCGCCATCGAGACCCACGGCCCCTGCCCGCTGCACCGCATGAGCTTCCGGCCGCTGCGCCGGGACGACTAACCTTTGCGCAATCCCTGACCAGCGCTACGCAGGCGTTTTCGGTTCCGCTTCCGACATATCTCGTCAACAGCTTTTCTCGCGTCAAAAGCCATACCGGCGGCGCGCATGCTGACGTGCGCTACGCTAGCCGTTGAACACTGGTCCTACTTCGGCGGCCGAACCTGATGTGGCGAAACGCCTACGCAAATCTCTGAGTGAGGCTGGCACCACCCATTGTTCGGGCCAGCGCGTTCTCTGCAGACAGGCATAAAAAAAGCCCCGCACGAAGCGGGGCTTTCTTCAATCGAATGTCCGAGCGCTTAGTTCAAGCGTGCCTTGACGTCGCCAAGTGCCTTCTTGAACAGATCGCTCTGGGCGCCGGCGTCCGCCTTGGCGGCAATGACCTTCTCGGCAGCGGCGATCGCGAGATCGACGGCAGCGGAACGAACCGCGTTGATCGCATCGCTTTCGGCCTGCTTGATCTTCTGTTCCGAAAGAGCCGTGCGACGAACGACGTATTCCTCGGTCTTCTGCTTGGCTTCCGCGGTCAGCATTTCGGCTTCGCGCTGGGCCGCAGCGACGATGCCAGCAGCTTCCGCTTCGGCATCCTTGCGCTTGCGCTGGTATTCAGCGACGAGGCCCTGTGCTTCTTCGCGCAGGCGCTTGGCTTCGGTCAGCTCGTTGCCGATCTTTTCGGCGCGGGCGTCGAGCGCCTTGCCGACCATGCCCGGAACCTTGAGATAGGCAATCAGGACGAAGAACAGGATCAGGCCAACGAAGGCATAGAAAGTTGCATCAAGATGCATAGTTCAGTGCTCCTCAGTTGCCAGCCGATGCCTTGACGGCAGCGGTGATCTCGGCCTTGGTGACGGTTCCGCCGATCAGCTGCTTGACGACAGCCGTTGCGGTTTCCTCGGCGATGGCGCCGACGTCGGCCAGTGCTTTTGCCTTGATGTCGGCGATGCGGTCTTCTGCAGCCGAGATCTTCTTGGCAAGGTCGGCTTCGACGGCGGTGCGGTCAGCATTGGCCTTGGCCTTTGCGGATTCGCGGGCGTCGTCGGCGATCTTGTGACCCTTGGACTTGGCGGCTGCCAGGTCCTGCTCGTAGGAAGCGATGGCAGCGTCGGCTTCGCCCTTGAGGCGGGACGCTTCATCGAGATCCTGAGCGATCCGATCGTGACGGGTTTCCAGAATTCCGCCGATGCGCGGAATGATGACCTTCGACATCAGGAGATAGAAGAGGCCGAACGTGATCGCGAGCCAAAGCAGCTGCGATGCGAAATGGGTCGTATCGAAGGGCGGGAACACGCCGGAGCCAGCCTCGCCTTCGTGAGCCACACCCGTTTCGGTGTGCACCTCACCGGCCGCAGCGGCATCGTGTGCTTCGGCGCCTTCAGTGGTGGTTGACTGCTGGGCATAAGCCGCGGTCACAAACATGCTCACCTCCAGGTGCACTCAAGAATATGCGCGGCCGCGACCTTTTGACGGGTCGCGGCCGAAACTCCAGCCGATATTAGACGGCGAAGAGGAGGAGCAGGGCTACGAGCAGCGAGAAGATGCCCAGAGCTTCCGTAACGGCGAAGCCGAATACGAGGCGGCCGAACTGGCCGTCAGCAGCCGACGGGTTACGCAGCGCGCCAGAGAGGTAGCTGCCGAAGATGTTGCCGAGGCCGAGAGCCGTGCCGGCCATGCCGAGGCAAGCGAGACCTGCGCCGATGTACTTTGCTGCTTCCGCTTCCATGTTTGAACTCCTTCGAATGGTGTTGCGGCTTAGGATTGCGCTTCCGGCGGAGGTCCGGCCGGAAGCAAGCGACTGTTATTCCTTAGTGGCTTCCGG
Source organism: Ensifer sp. Root954 (assembly GCF_001429005.1). NCBI lineage: Bacteria > Pseudomonadati > Pseudomonadota > Alphaproteobacteria > Hyphomicrobiales > Rhizobiaceae > Ensifer > Ensifer sp. Root954. The sequence continues at coordinate 197,511 of NZ_LMJM01000023.1, read as the reverse complement.
GATGGACAGCGTCGTTGAGGTACATGCAAGTCAGTACCGCGAAGACATAGGCCTGGAGGAAGCAGACGAGGAACTCAAGACCGGTAATGGCGACGGTCATGATGAGCGGCAGGATGGCGCCACCGATGCCGACCGCGCCGAGGGCGCTGAGCGAGGTGACGAAGCCTGCGAAGACCTTCAGCGTGATGTGCCCGGCCAGCATGTTGGCGAAAAGACGGACCGAGAGGCTGATGGGGCGGGAAAGGAACGAGATGACTTCGATCGCGACGACGAGCGGCAGAAGGACGCCAGGAACGCCATGCGGCACGAAGAGCTTCAGGAAGCCGAGACCGTGCTTGTAGAAACCGTAGAGAATGACGGTACCGATGACGAACAGCGCCAGAGCGAAAGTGACGATGATCTGGCTGGTGACCGTGAAGAAGTAGGGCATCATGCCGAGCAGGTTCGCCGTCAGGATGAACATGAACAGCGAGAACACCATCGGGAAGAACTTCATGCCGCCGCTGCCGGCACCTTCGCGCAGCATCGAGGCGATGAATTCGTAGGACATTTCCGAGACCGACTGCATGCGGGTCGGGATAAGACCGCGCTGCGACGTCGTCAGATAAAGAAAGCCTGCGGCAACACCCACGGTCGCGACCATGAACAGCGACGCATTGGTGAAGGAAAAGTCCATTCCGCCAATTTCGATCGGGACAATCTTATTGACCAAGAACTGGTGGGTCGGATCGTTTGACACCGCGCTTCTCTTTCGTTCTACCCGCCCGAGAGCGGAAACCGTTTTCTTCGGGGCAACGCCTCAGCGGGCGTCGCCGTCCTTCTTGTCATTCCCAGAACCGCCTCTTCCGGCTTCCGGTGTCGCCACCATACCGGCCGAGCGCAGCACATTCAGCACGCCAGCGCAGAAGCCGAGAAGCAGGAAGATAATCAATCCCCACGGCCCTGTACCCGCAAAGTGGTCCAAAAGATAGCCCAGAAACGCCCCGACAACGATGCCGGCGATGAACTCGCTCGAGAGCTTCATCGCCGCCGCATAACCTTTACGGCTTTCGGCGGCCCTGGCTTCCGCTACATCAGGCGTATTGGGCCTCTTGGCCTCAATCTTGTCGCCGAGCTGCTTCAGCCGCGCTTCCAGACTTTCTTCAGGTTTCTCCGCCACGTGGCTACTCCCTTGTCGTCCTTATCGGGTCTCAGACCGCGATTTCGGTCATACAATAGGCCTTCGCACAAGCCACGTTTCGGCCCCATTTGAAGTCGCGCGCAACATAGTTTTAGGCACCCGCATAGTCAAGGCGTGCAGGTCGCTTGATCGTGGACAATGTTTTCCATGAAATTCAATGGGTTAAGCACACGTTCATCGATCTTCGACAAGGTCGCGGCAGGATTCCGGCCGGAGACCGGCGGGAATCCCCCTTCCGCGTGTGCGCAGGAAAGGCGGCGGAATCGCGTCGGGCGCGGATCAGCTCCAGCCGCCGCCATAGGTGCGATAGAATATATGCATGCCGATCTTGCCGACCCGCTTCATCGTCTTCGCCCACGGCGGATTGACGTAGGTTGCGTGGTAATGGGTGGCAGAGCCCACTTCCGGCAGCCAGATCTTGCCGGCGGTGACGGCCATGGCGACTTCCTTGGCGGTCTTCCAGTGCGAGCGGGAATAAATAAGGTCGCGGATCATGTCGCAGGCGAAGGAAAACTGGCAACGGTTGCGCCAGGCCTTGTTCTGATAAACAACGCCGCAGATGGTCTTCGGATAGGTGGGATTGCGCACGCGATTGAGAATCACTTGCGCGACGGCGGCCTGGCCCTTGAGCGGCTCGCTGCGGGCTTCGAAGTAGATGCCTTCGGCCAGGCAGGTCTGCTCTTCCTTGCTGAAAACCGACCCCGGCAATGCGGTGGCGGCCCAGGCGTGGTCGTCCGGCGCAATCTCGGGAATGAAGCGCCCGGCGTTCCTGTCTTCGCGCAGGATCGAATCGAAGGGCGATTCACGCGCATAGTCCGGCTCGGGCCGGACGTAAGCAGTCGCAAGAATGTCGGGGCGATCGTTGGTAACGAGCTTGGCCAGCATCGGCGAAACGCCGGGCTCCGCCTTTGGCGGCGTCTTCCGGTAGAAGGCGGTGGCGATCTCGATCTCCTTGCCTTCGATGCGGGACTTGGCGAAGACCATCTTCTCCCCCTCCCCCAGGCTTGGCTCCATCAGGGAGCTGGTGCGCTGCAGGATGGAGCCGGCGGAGAAATCCTTCGGCGGCGTTACGGGGGTCACGGCAACGACGCGACCCTTCTTGGCCTGACGGTTGACGCGGTCTTCGTCGGGCGTGCCCGAGTGCTTGGTTTCCGCGGTCAGCGCGACGCGGCTGCCGTCCGGCATGGTGATGCCGGCGCCGCCGTCAAGCGCGCCCGTGGTGACCGGATCGGCAAACACCATTTCGGCTTCGTGGATCGAGCCGGCCGGCGACGGCGTCATATACATGCGCCAGCGCTCGCCGCCCCGGTTGATGCCGGACAGGAAGGTCGCGAGGTCGGCATAGGCCGCAGACGAGGGAAAGCCGAGATAAAGCGCAAGGCCGATGATCGCGGGCGCCATCCAGGCGGACGGGTTCAGGCGAGACTTTAGACGCAGGTTCCGACTCTTACGCACCAACCGACTCCACGCAACGCTATCAGGCGGCACGGCTTCGCCCGCGCCGGCTATGCGCCAGCGTCGAGAATTCCGCGCGGGAAGATTAGACAATCAAGCAACCGGACACTTCGCCGGGACTGCTCCGTTCGTGCTTTGAAAATGAAGCATTAACCTTGATGTTTGGTTAATGCGCGATCGCTGAAAGGTGGATGCCCCCACAACGCAACGAAGCCGCCTCCCCATCGGAAGGCGGCTTCGTTGCGTTGTAGATCCGGCCCATCCCGCGCCCGGCCAAGGACCGGGCAAACGTCAGATGATCACGTGCGAGCCGAGTTCGACCACGCGGTTGGTCGGCAGGCGGAAGTAGTCCGACGGATCGATTGCCGCATTCGCAAGCGCGATGAACAACCGGTCCTGCCAGTGCGGCATGCCGCTCTCGGCATCGGGCACGAGCTTGCGGCGGCCGAGATAGAAGGACGTCGACATGATGTCGAACTTCAGACCCGACTTGCGGAAGAGACCGAGCGCCTGCGAGACGTTCTGCGTTTCCATGAAGCCGAAGCGCATTTCGAGCAATGTGAACCGGTCCGACAACGGCTGCATGCTCACCCGTTCCGACTTCGGCACCTTCGGCGTATTGGCCGTGCGGATCGTCAGGATGAAGTTCTGATTGTGCAGCACGTGGTTGTGCTTGATGTTGTGGAGCAGTGCGGCCGGCGTCGATTCCGGATCGCTCGTCAGGAACACGGCGGTTCCGGGCACGGCCACCGGCGCATGCTCGCTCTTGCGCTCGATCGACTTGATGAAGCTCGCCAGCGGAATGTCGATGTGGCGGGTCTTGGCGTGCAGGATTTCGGTGCCGCGCCGCCAGGTCCACATGATGATGATGAAGGTGGCGGCGATCAGCACCGGAACATAGCCGCCGTCGTGGATCTTCAGCATGTTGGCGCCGAGGAAGATGAACTCCAGCGCGAAGAGCGGCAACAGCACAGCGGCGGCCGCAAGCGCCGACCAGTTCCAGCGCATGCGCAGGAACTCGAAGGAAAGCACCGTCGTCACCACCATCGCGCCGGTCACCGAGATGCCGTAGGCGGTCGCCAGCGATTCGGACGAACCGAAGACGAAGACCAGCGCCATGACGCCGAACATCAGGAGCGTGTTGACGTTCGGCAGGTAGATCTGGCCCGTATGGGTCTCGGACGTATGGAAGATCGCCATGCGCGGCAGGAAGCCGAGGTGGATCGCCTGGCGCGTCAGCGAGAAGGCACCGGTTATCACCGCCTGGCTGGCGATGATGGTTGCCGCCGTCGCCAGAATGACCACTGGCAGCAGTGCCCATTTCGGGAACATCAGGAAGAACGGGTCGGACATCGCTTCCGGGTTCTTCAGGACGAAGGCGCCCTGGCCGAGATAGTTGAGGGTCAATGCCGGAAAGACGATCAGGAACCAGGCCCACTGGATCGGCCGGCGGCCGAAATGGCCAAGGTCGGCGTAGAGCGCCTCTGCACCGGTCACCGTCAGGAAGACGGCGCCGAGCACGATGATGCCGACATAGCCTTCGCTGAGCATGAAGCTCACGGCGTAGTAGGGATTGAAGGCCTTGAAGATCGATAAGTCGTCGGAGATGTGCACGAAACCGATGCCGCCCATCACCAGGAACCAGACGAGCGTGATCGGACCGAAGAAGTTCGAGACCGCCGCGGTTCCCTTCGACTGCACCGCAAAGAGCATCAACAGGATGACCACCGCGATCGGCACGACATATTCCGACAGCGCCGGCGTCACCAGCTTCAGACCTTCGACCGCTGAAAGAACCGACAGCGCCGGCGTGATCATCGCGTCGCCGATAAAGAGCGCGGCACCGGCAATGCCCATGAAGAAGAGGATGGCGGCGTGGCCGTTGGCGGACTTCATCAACAGGGCAAGCAGCGACAGCGTACCGCCCTCTCCCTGGTTGTCAGCGCGCAGAAGAAACAGCACGTATTTGATCGTGACGATGATCGTCAGCGTCCAGATCATCAGCGAGATCAGGCCGATGATCTCCGCATCGGTCACACCGTCATGGGAAACCGGGCGCAACGCTTCGCGAAAGGCATAGAGCGGGCTGGTGCCGATATCGCCATAGACGACACCGATCGAACCAAGCCCGAGAACCAGCAGACGGCGCAGGTCCTTCGGCTCATGAGTGGAAGGGGCATGCGATTGGGTCATGCAAACCTACTGGCGTTCAAAGCCAGCCTTTCCAGCGGAAAAAGAAAAAGGGGATCACGGCCGATATCACCATCGCCGCGATCGCCCAGGGATAACCGAATTGCCATTCCAGCTCGGGCATGACGCGGAAGTTCATGCCGTAGACAGAGGCGACCAGCGTCGGCGGCAGAAGCACGACCGACGCGATCGAGAAGATCTTGATGATGGCGTTCTGCTCGACGTTGATCAGGCCGAGCGATGCATCGAGCAGGAAGGTAATGTTGCCGGAAATGAACCCGGCATGTTCGGACAGCGATTGGATGTCGCGCGAAATCGAGCGGCAGAGTTCGCGCGTTTCCTTGTCGTCCTGCACCTGCGGAACGGTGTAGACGAATGTCAGCAGGCGCGAGAGCGAGGCGAGGCTGTCGCGGGTCTTGGCGACCAGACGATGATGCCCGGCAACGTCGCGCAGGCGCGCCTCGAGAAAATGCGGCGGGCGGCGCTTGCCGGCGGCCTTGTCGCCGAAGACGGCGATCGACAGATCGTCGATCTTGGTCACGGCCTCTTCGAGAATTTCGGCGGTTCGGTCGGCGATCGTTTCCAGGAGCCGGGTCAGAACCACCGCGCCGTCTCGGCAATTTCCGGGGAAGCGGTGCATCGACGCCTTGAAGAGGGCGAAGGATCGAGGCTCGGCATAGCGGATGGTGATGAGCCGGCTACCCGCCAGGATAAAGCCGATGTCGGTCAGGCCGGGTATCTCCGTGTCCGAACGAAACACCAGTGACGCCGTCATGAACACGGCGTTCTCCTCGATATAGAGACGGCTCGAAGGCTCGATGTCCTTGAGGTCGTCGCGCGTCGGGATGGAAATGCCGAGCAGCTTTTCCATCATCAGATCTTCCGCCTTGTTCGGCTCGACCAGATCCAGCCAGATGAGGTCCGAACGCAAGCTCTCGGGCGGGTCGGCGGGCGTCAGGACGACGGCCGTGCCATCGGCGCAATAGCCGGTGATCATGCGAGCGTCCTCGTCATGCCAACCTTAGGGTCGAATGGAAGAGGCGAAAGGTCGTGCGCCACAAAATACCCACAATAGAGATCCATCGGATGGGACGTTCCGCCAGTCAGGACAAAGTCTTCAACTCAGTCATCGCGAGAGGCCAAGATCTCGGGCGAGAGGGCGTCAAGTTGGGCACCTTCGCAAGTGCGGCAAGGCATATGGCGCAACGCAAACGCAAAATCAATGCCCTCTTGCAATCCGGCACGCGGGCATGCGCCGCCAGTTCGGCGCCACCCTATAGCATGTTTGCTTAAATCAAAACCGAATCAAGGGCAAAACGATTCGTGCCCGGCAGCCGGGCAGAACCGCTTCGAGACAAACTACTCGAACACGATGTTCGGCGCGGCGCGGCTCTTGTCCTGCTGCGTGGCCGATACCTGTTCCCAGACCTTTGTCGCGATATCGCGGTAGACGCGCGCGACCTCGCCTGCCGGGTCGGAGGCGACCAGCGGCGTTCCTGCATCCGACGTCTCGCGAATTCCCATCGTCAGCGGCACTTCGCCGAGGAAGGGCACGCCGATGCGTTCTGCCTCCTTGCGGGCGCCGCCGTGCCCGAAGATGTCGTAGCGGTTTCCGGTGTCGGGCGCGACGAAGTAGCTCATGTTCTCGACGATGCCGAGCACCGGGACTTCCACCTTGCGGAACATGGCAAGGCCCTTGCGCGCATCGATCAGCGCCAGGTCCTGCGGCGTCGAGACGATGACGGCACCGGCAAGCGGCACCTGCTGGGCCATGGTGAGCTGGGCGTCGCCCGTGCCCGGCGGCATGTCGACGACGAGCACGTCAAGATCGCCCCAGGCGACCTCGCGCAACATCTGCAGAAGCGCCGACTGGATCATCGGTCCGCGCCAGATCATCGCCACTTCCTCATCGACGAGGAAACCCATGGACATGACCTTGAGGCCGTAATTTTCCATCGGGCGGATGAGCCGGCCCTCGATCTGCTGCGGCCGGCCGGAAATCTTCAGCAGCCGCGGCATCGAGGGGCCGTAGATATCGGCATCGAGCAGACCGACTTTCAGGCCGTTTGCCTGGAGTGCCAGCGCCAGATTGACCGACGTGGTCGACTTGCCGACACCGCCCTTGCCCGAAGCGACGGCGATAATCGCGCCGACGCCGGGGATCCCCGCCTTGGCGGGCGGTCCGCCAGCCGGACGCGGGGCGTGGGAGTGGCCTGCATGGGACGGTGCCTGCGGCTGCGGGCGCTGCACCGGCGCGCTGCCTGCGGCTGCCTTGCGGTCGGCCGTCAGAGCGACCATTGCCGCGGTGATCCCGGGAATGTCACGCACCACGCGCTCGGCTGCAGCCCGCATCGGCTCCAGCTCCTTGGCGCGTTCGGCCGGCACGGTGATCGAGAAATAGGCCTTGCCGTCGGAGATGAAGACATCAGACACGAGCCCGAGGTCGACGATATTGCCTTCCATGCCCGGGCCACGCACCGTGCGCAACTTTTCAAGCACCACTTCTTTCGTGACTTCCGGCATCGCGCCCTCTCATTCTTTTGTTATCTCTTAGATAGTCGAGGCGGGGCGCTTCGCCAATGCGACATAACGGAAAAAGGAAGGGCCACCACCCGCCTCGGTGTCCGTACATCCGGGATCACCTTCAAGGCGGGCAGTGGCCCTTTCGGTCGCGACCTTCTTGGGCGCTGTCTTCTTTTTAGTCCCCTCTGGACATGCCAATAGAAATGCAGGATGCGTGCCAGTTTCAGATCTGGCGGAAATAAGCAGCAATTTCAAAAAGATAATCTCGACCGCCATTCATCGGCCGGCGATGGCATATGCCCAGTTTCTGAGCAACCGTCTGCAAATCGTCCAAGGATGGAGCAGATCGCCCAGATGACGGAACCTTGGCGACAGCATGCCGGGCTTCCCCAAGCTTCTTTCGATCGCATCAGGTCGAGGACATTCAGGAAGAGGCTTGCGGCGCAGGGCCGACTTGGGGCTAGCTGATGTAGCCCTTCTTCATCGCCTTCACGACCGCCTGAGTGCGGTTGACGGCGTCGAGCTTCTTGGTCACGTGGTTGAGGTAGTGGTTGACCGTATGCTCGGAGAGCCCGAGGATGCCGGCGATCTCGGCGCTGGTCTTTCCGGCAGCCGTCCAGCTCAAACACTGGATCTCGCGCTCCGAAAGTGCTGCGCCGCTGCTCTTCCACACGGAGCCTATTTCGGCGAGGCGGTTATAGACATGGATTGCAATCATCTGCAGTTCCATGGTGACGGTCATCGGCAGTTCGACCAGCGGGCCCATCAGGATGACCGCGCCGCGGCCGCCCTCGGCGTCATGAACCGGGAAGTAGCTTGCCTGGAAGATACCGTTTTCGCGCAGCATCTCGATGTATTCGGCCGCCGATTCCGGTTTGCCGCCCTCTCCCTCCCAGGCTGCAAGCGTCACCTGGAACGGCGTCGTCGTCTCGCGCAGGCGGCGCACGCCGGTGCTGAAGCGCAGCATCGACAGGCTGTCATACTTGTTCAGCAGCTCGGCCGGCATGTTGGAGATGACGGTGCTCGCGGCGAGGCGCTCCACGTCGATCGAGGGGATCGAGCAGATCAGAAACGTCTTGAAGCCAAAAACCTGCGTGATCCGCCGCATATAGCGGATGATATCGAACTGGGTCTCAAGCTTTGCGATCTCGGACGCGAAATCGCCGCCCCGGGGCAGATCTGCGTCAGTCATCCCGGTCGTCATCGTATCCTGCATTCGCGCGTTCCATGGCATTCATCACGTATCAAATAGACCGAGCCGCCTGCCAATGCCAACAGATGATCGAAAATCCCTGCCGCTTCGACCCAAAAGTCTGTGTATTTCCCCTCGTGAAGGCCGATATTGCCATCAGCTCGCGCACGACGCGTGCCGGCGATCAGTTGATCAACCCGGCGCGCACGGCCTTTGCAACGGTCTGAACGCGATTGACCGAATCCAGCTTGCGCGTTGCCCGGTTGAGGTAGTGGTTGACGGTATATTCGGACAGCGCCAGAATTTTCGCCATTTCACTGGTGGTCTTGCCGGCGGCCGCCCAGCGCAGGCACTCGACCTCGCGGCGTGAAAGGCTTCCCGCACCGCGCTTGTCGCGATCGCGCACCTCCATGTATTTGCTGTAGAGCACGCCGGCCCAAAGGTTGAGCTCCTGAAGCTCGTCATTGGAAACCACGGGACGGTCGCCGCCAAAGGCGATCGCGGCGCGGTGGCCGCTCGCATCGTGCACCGGCAGATAGAGGCCGCGCGGCATGTTCGCCTGCTCGAAGACGCAGACCGCCGCATCGCCCTTGCCGTCGGCTCGGCGGCGCGCAAGCTGGTGCGCGTCGTAGGTAAAGGGGATGGTGCTGCGCCGAAGCCGCTGGATCACCGGGCTGCCATTGATCAAGCCGGCACTGTCATAGCCTTTGAGAAAGGCGGCCGGGTAGTTCGTCATCAAGGCGTTGACGGACAGGCTGTTGCTTTCCGTTTCCGGAATGGCAAGCACCAGGAAACCACGGAAACCGTAGGAATCCGCAACCTGGGTGATCACGCGCCTGATATCCTCTTCGCAACAAATCGGCCCACGGATGGTTCGCCCATCAGGAAGCGCCAACGCCGACAAATTCGCGCTGAAATCAATCATCTTCCGCCCTTCTCCACATCCAGTTCCATGCGGGAACCGGCCGCTGACGCCGCATGAAGATCACGTCAAAAATTTATACCAATACCAAAAACGAACCAGACTAAGACCATCCACGAACCTGAGTCTGATATATTAAAGCTATCGAGCGAGACGCGCCACGTCCAGTCGATGTTTCTAATTTACCGTAAAGTGAATTCAAGGTCCACCACGGCCGGGCCCAAGACGGATCGCCGCGTCCTCGCCAACCGCTTGCGCCGCTGCCCGAACCGCGGCCGCCCAGGCCGACAATTGTTCCATGGTCACCCGATAGGCAGGCCCGGTTACCGACAGGCCGGCCGCAAGTTCGCTGCCGGGAATGAGGATAGGTGCTGCAACGCAGCGGATCTCCGTCTCATGTTCCTCGCGGTCGAAAGCGTGGCCGTCGCGCCGGATTTCCTCGATCTCCGCCAGCAAGGTGGCAGCCGAGCGATGGGTGTGCGGCGTGAAGGCGTGAAACTCGGTTCGGGCCAAAATACCTTCCAACTCCGGCTGTCCAAGCAAGGACAGCGCCGCCTTGCCGATGCCGGTGCAATAGGCCGGCGACGCCTTGCCGATCTGCGAACTCATGCGCACCGTCTGGCGGCTTTCTACCTTGTCGACATAGACGATCTCGGTCTCGCGCAGGATGCCGAGATGCACGGTCTCGCCGGTCAGTTCGTGCAATCGCTGCAGGTGCGGCTCGGCAACATCGCGAAAGCGATTGGCGGACCAGGAGCGATAGGCCAGCGTCAGCAGCCGAAGGCCAGGCTCATAGGAGAGGTCGCGGCGCTGGATCAGCAGCCCTTCCTCGACCAGATGGCTGAGCAGCCGGTACAACGTGCCGCGCGGCTGGCCGGACCGGGCGAGAATATCGGTAAAACGCTGCGGGCCATCGGCGGTGACCACCGCTTCCAGGACGGTGATTGCCTTGCCGAGCGTGCCCGTGCCAGCCTCCGCACGCACTTCGTCCCCTCCGCCTGCCGCTTCACCCGTCATCGTCGCTCGCTTGTTTGTTTCCGATTGCAGTCGCGCGATCGGGCGCGCGACCTTGACAAGGTAGACGCTTCGACGTGATAATTCCATATAATAAAATCAAGTTCCGAATAATGGAACAATTCTTCACCATAGGACTGATCGGGGATACAGGAATATGCCGGTGCCGAAGGCACAATTTCATGATCTCAAAGACCGCGCGGTGCTGGTCACCGGCGGCGGTTCCGGCATTGGCGCAGCGCTTGTCGAGGGCTTCGTCGACCAGGGTGCACGGGTGGCCTTCGTCGATATCGACGAAAGGGCAAGCCTCGACCTCGTCGAACGGCTCGCCATCAAGGCAAGCACGGCACCGGTCTATATTCCCGCCGATTTGCGCGACATTGAAGCGGTAAAAAAGGCCGCGCAGACTGCGGCGGCCGCTCTCGGCGCGATCCACGTGCTCGTCAACAATGCGGCGCGCGACGATCGCGAGCCACTGGAAAGCGTGACCGAAGAGAGCTGGGACGAGAGCCAGGCGGTTAACCTCAGGCACCTCTTCTTCATGAGCCAGGCGGTTGCACCGCATATGCGCGAAGCCGGCGGCGGGTCGATCGTCAATTTCTCGTCGATCGCCTATCTGCTCAACATGGCCGAAATCCCGGCCTATGCGACGGCGAAAGCCGCGATTGTCGGCCTGACCAAATCGCTCGCCGGAAAGCTCGGCCAGGACAACATCCGCGTCAACGCGATCCTGCCCGGCATGATCGTCACCGAGCGCCAGAAACGACTGTGGCTGAGCGACGCGGCAATCGCCGGCATGCAGGAACGGCAGTGCCTGAAGCGCAGCCTCACCGCCGACGATCTCGTCGACCCTTGCCTTTTTCTCGCGTCGGCGTGCTCGTCGGGCATGACCGCGCAAACAATGATCATCGATGGAGGCGCACTTTGATGACGGCAGCCTATTATGCCGCGGTCGACTGGGGAACCACGAGTTTCCGGCTGTGGATCATCGGCGAGGACGGCTCGGTGCTCGCCGAGCGCCGAAGCGGCGAAGGCATGACCACGGCCAACAAGGCCGGGTTCCATGCGATCCTAGAAAAGCACCTGGCCGCCGTCGATGCGCCAGGCCACCTGCCGGCGATCATCTGCGGCATGGCCGGTGCCAAGCAGGGTTGGGTCGAGGCCGGCTATCTCGATACGCCGGCCGCGCTCGCCGATATCGCCTTCCATGCCGTGGCCGTGCCGGATCTCGATCGCGACATCCGTATCCTGCCGGGTCTGGCGCAACGTGACCGGCGGCACCCGGATGTGATGCGCGGCGAGGAGACGCAATTGCTCGGCGCGGCAAGCGACCTCGGTCGCGGCCGGCATCTCGTCTGCATGCCGGGCACGCACAGCAAATGGGTGCGGCTCGAAGACGGCGCCGTCAGCGGCTTTTCCACCTTCATGACCGGCGAATTGTTCGACGTGATCTCCAAGCACTCGATCCTCAGCCACTCGATCGCCGACGCGCACGCGTTTACCGGCGATCATCCCGCCTTTGCGGCGGCGGTGGCCGAGGCACGCACAAATCCGGCGCTCGCCACCAGCCTGATCTTCGGCGCGCGCTCAGGCCAATTGCTGCACGGCGCAAGCGCGACCGACGCCAAGGCATTGCTGTCGGGCACGCTGATCGGCCTGGAGATCGCCGGCGCGTTGGCTTCAGCCAAGACGATCGACAGCATCTGCCTCGTCGCCTCCGGATCCCTTGGTACGCTTTATCAGGCTGCGCTCGAAAGCCTCGACTGCCCTCTTCAGGTGGTCGATGCCGACACGGCCGTCCGCTCCGGCCTTTCGACCGCCGCCCAGGCGATCTGGCCCCTCTGAACGAAAGACACGCTCATGACCCGCATTCCCTTTCCGTCGATGAAGTACCCGCTGATCGCGATCCTGCGCGGCCTCAAGCCCGAGGAAACCGCAGGCGTCGTTGGTGCCCTGATCGAGACCGGCTTCTCCGCGATCGAGATCCCGCTGAATTCGCCCGATCCGTTCCGGTCGATCGAGACGGCAGTGAAGATGGCGCCCGAGGGATGCCTGATCGGCGCCGGCACGGTGCTGACGACGACACAGGTGGAACAACTCGCCGATGTCGGCGGCCGCCTGATGGTGAGCCCCAATGTCGAGCCGGCGGTGATTTCTCTCGCCGCCAAAAAGGGCATGGTGACCATGCCAGGCGTGCTCACCCCGACTGAGGCGCTTTCGGCCGCGGCGGCGGGCGCCACCGGCCTCAAGTTCTTCCCGGCAAGCGTGCTCGGCCCGTCCGGCATCACCGCGATCCGCGCGATCCTGCCGCCAGAGCTGGAAATCGCTGCCGTCGGCGGCGTTTCGGACGCGAATTTCGGCGACTATGCCAAGGCCGGTATCCGCAGCTTCGGTCTTGGTTCCAGCCTCTACAAGCCCGGCATGAGCGCGGCTGAAGTGCGCGAGCGCGCCGTTGCCACCATCAAGGCCTACGACGCCGTCTACGGAGCGCGCTGATGAGCGACACCATCCCCTTTTCCGGCAACATTCTCTGCGAAGCGACGTCGATCCTCGGCGAAGGTCCGACCTATGACCCGGCCACCGGCACCGCCTGGTGGTTCAACATCAAGGGCCAGGAACTGCATGAACTGCACCTCGAAAGCGGGCGCAAGACCGTGCACGCCCTACCCTTCCTCGGCAGCGTGCTCGCCGTCATCGATCCGACCCGGCAGCTGATCGCCTCCGACCAGGGCCTCTTCATCCGGGATACGCAGACCGGTGCCTTCAGCCTGCTGACCACGCTTGAGGACAAACCCATCAATCGCTCGAACGACGGCCGGGTTCATGCGTCCGGTTCGCTCTGGATCGGCACCATGGGCCGCAGCGCCGAAAAGGGCTCCGGCGCGATCTATCACGTCGCCGGCAGCAAGGTGACGAAGCTCTATGCCGCCATCACCATTCCCAACAGCATCTGCTTCTCGCCGGATGGAACCGTCGCCTATTTCGTCGATACCGACATCAATCACCTGATGCGCGTCGATATCGACGCCGCGACCGGGCTGCCGAAAGGCGAACCGAGCCTGCTCGTCGACGGCAGTGGCGAAGCTGGCGGTATCGACGGCTCCGTGTGCGATGCCGACGGCCTGATCTGGAACGCCCGCTGGGGCAGCGGCACGGTCGATGTCTACCGCCCCGACGGCGCGCGCATCGCGCGCTACGCCGTGCCGACGAGCCAGCCGAGCTGTACCGCCTTCATCGGAGCGAAGGCCGACCGCATACTGGTCACATCCGCCTGGCAGGACATGGACGAGGCAACGCGTGCGGCGGACCCGCATGCCGGCAAGACCTTCGATCTCGGCGTCAGCGTCAAGGGCCGGTTCGAACCGTCTTTCCGTCTCTGACCGGAAATTCTTGGCCGAGTAACTCTTGGCGAAGCGCCAATAAAAAGTCATACAATTCAGCCACGCGTTTGATCGCATGGTGAGGAGGAAGCTCGCATGAGCGACAAGAAGAAAGAACTGCGCAGCCGTCACTGGTACGGCGGCACCGACAAGGATGGGTTTATCCATCGCTCCTGGATGAAGAACCAGGGATTTCCGGACCACGTTTTCGACGGCCGCCCGATTATCGGCATTTGCAACACCTGGTCGGAACTCACGCCCTGCAACAGCCATCTGCGCATTCTGGCAGAGGGCGTGAAGCGTGGCGTGTGGGAGGCCGGCGGTTTCCCGGTCGAGTTCCCGGTGTCTTCGCTCGGCGAGACGCAGATGCGCCCGACCGCGATGCTCTTTCGCAATCTGCTCGCCATGGATGTCGAAGAGGCGATCCGTGCCTATGGCATCGACGGCGTGGTGCTGCTCGGCGGCTGCGACAAGACAACCCCCGGCCAGTTGATGGGTGCGGCGTCGGTCGACCTGCCGACGATCGTCGTCTCCTCCGGCCCGATGCTGAACGGCAAGTGGAAGGGCAAGGACATCGGCTCCGGCACGGATGTCTGGAAGTTCTCCGAGGCCGTACGCGCCGGTGATATGAGCATGCAGGAATTCATGGCGGCAGAAAGCGGCATGTCGCGCTCACCGGGTGTGTGCATGACCATGGGCACCGCCACCACCATGGCGTCGATCGTCGAGGCTATGGGCCTGTCGCTGCCGACCAATGCCGCGCTGCCGGCCGTCGACGCCCGCCGCATGGCACTGTCGCACATGACCGGCAAACGCATCGTCGAGATGGTGCATGAAGACCTGCGCCTGTCGAAGGTGCTGACCAAGAAGAATTTCGAGAACGGCATCATTGCCAACGCCGCCGTCGGCGGTTCGACCAATGCCGTCGTGCACATGCTGGCGATCGCCGGCCGCGCCGGCGTTGATCTCTGTCTTGAGGATTTCGACCGCGTCGGCAGCCAGGTGCCGTGCATCGTCAACTGCATGCCGTCCGGCAAGTATCTGATCGAAGACCTCGCCTATGCCGGCGGCCTGCCGGCGGTGATGAACCGCATACAGCATCTGCTGCATGCCGACGCGCCGACAGTCTTCGGCGTGCCGATCAGCAAATACTGGGAAGATGCCGAAGTCTACAACGACGACGTCATCCGCCCGCTCGACAATCCGCTGCGGGCTGCCGCCGGCATTCGCGTGCTCAAGGGCAACCTTGCCCCGAACGGCGCCGTCATCAAGCCGTCGGCCGCAAGCGAGCATCTCCTCGTCCATGAAGGTCCGGCCTATGTCTTCGAGACGATCGAGGAGCTGAAGGCGAAGATTGACGATCCGGACCTGCCGGTGACCGAAGACACGATCCTTGTGCTCAAGGGCTGCGGACCCAAGGGCTATCCGGGAATGGCCGAGGTCGGCAACATGCCGATCCCGCGGCGCCTCGTCGAAAAGGGCGTGCGCGACATGGTGCGCGTGTCCGACGCCCGCATGTCCGGTACCGCCTTCGGCACCGTGGTCCTGCATGTCAGCCCGGAATCGAATGCCGGCGGGCCGCTCGCCATCGTCAAGACCGGCGACCGCATCCGCCTCGACGCGATGAAGGGCGAGCTCAACCTGATGATCAGCGAGGAAGAGTTTGCGACGCGCATGGCCGCCTGGCAGGCGCCGCCGCAGAAATGGACCCGCGGCTACTACAAGCTCTACCAGGACACGGTGCTACAGGCCGACAAGGGTGCGGACCTCGACTTCCTCGTCGGCGGCAGCGGCAGCGAAGTGCTGCGCGAAAGCCACTGACGGCTTCGGACGCAGTTCGAGGCAGACGCGTTTCAAATACCCCGCCCGTCAGGCGGGGTATTATTATCCGGCCAGGGAACGGGAGCCCAACGGCGAAAGCCTTGCGGCCGGCGAACGCAGTCGCGACCAGGTTTCAAAGCCGTAGATGGCGAGCCCGAGCGCAATGAAAAACTCCTTGTACTCGGTCGGATCCCAAAGGCGCACGAGCGTGGAAGCCTGGAGAATGAACAGCTCCTGGATCGCGACGATCAGAATGGCGCCTGCCGTCAGCACGATGAACTCGCGCCAGTGCCCCGCCCTCAGCGCGATATCGGCAATCACCAGCAGTATGATCACGGTCATCATCACCATCATCTGCGTCGGCAGCATGCTCCAGTTGTCGCTGTTGAAGGCGGCCATCGGGGCGCTTGCCGCCAGCACCAGCACGCTCGGGGCGAAAGCATCGAGCCGGCCAAGGCTGATGCTCTTGCGCAGATAGAGCCAGACGAAGGGCGCCAGCGTCAAAAGGAAGAAGCTGCCGGTGTAGTAGAGCAGTTCCGAGAAGCCGGTGGAGATGTTGTGCAGGTTCAATTCCTGCTGCTTGTTGAGCGCGAGCAGGCCCTCCGGCGTGGCGATACCGAAGACGCGCTGCATCCAGGATATCTCCTCCATGCCGACCACGAAGAAGCAAAGCGCCAGAAGCGCTGCAAAAGCCGCGGCCATCCAGGCGCGACGTCCCATTCCTGAACGGGCCACGCGCAGTTGCCCGACGGCAGCAAACGCAAAGAAACCGCTGGCGATGAAGATCAGCAGGGCAGAGACCCATTCGACCAGGCCGTCTTCACGCGCCAGAAGGCTGAAACCGAGGGGATCGGCAACGAACACCAGCGCCATCAGCACGGCGAGCATCCAGCCGGCGACACAAAGCCCAAGCTCACGGCCGGACGCCAGCCGCAGTTCCGGCGCGCCCAGCCAGGCGGCATCGCGGGTAAAGCCCTGAACAGCCGCGAGCGACAGGCTCAGCGCCACCCAGGCATGCCAGAGATTGTAGGGCTCGACGCCAGGAACCCGTTCCGAAAAATAGCGCAGCCCAAAAAGATTGCGCTCGATCAGAACGAGGCCGGCCATCGCCAGAACGGAGAGCAAGGAAACAGAAAGAAAGCGGCGCGGCAAAAACATCGTGAAAACCATCCCGGGATAACAGGGTGACGACGCTGCGCGCTATTTCCTGCCATCTGCCAAGTATCGACAAGAACGCTCAAGAATTCATGAATGGCCCAAAGTACATAATTGATCACTAAAATACATATATTCGAAAAACAAAATACATGTCCGCGCGAGATTGCCGACAATCCTTGGAAAATCGCGGCGGAGGGTCATGTTCAGCGACAACGGACCTTTCGACCTGAAACTTTGACTATTTTTTCCGGAACCGTTCGGGCTCCCGGGCGTTGACACCATATCACCGGCGCGGTCGACCTGGCGGCAGAAGCCAGGCCGCGCCCTGATCGAAACGTCAAGGAAAGGCAGTTTGAGATGATCAAGAAACTCGTAACAACCGTCGCAGCCGGCGCGCTCTTCGCGGGTCTTACTGTCGCCCCGGTGGCTTTCGCGCAGGACGCAACCAAGCCGATGGAACAGCCGCAGACGATGCAGCCGGCGCAGCCCGCCCCGGACGCCATGGCTCCGGCCGATCAGGCTGAAACGAAGCCGCCGATCACGGAAACCAAGCCCGCGGATATGGCGCAATCGGACGCCACCTATCTGACCGAGCAGGCAAGCGACCAGATCGCAGCCAGCACCTATATCGGCCAGAGCGTCTACAATGCCGGTGACGAAAGCATCGGCGAGATCAACGACCTGATCATGAAGAAGGATGGCGGCGTGGAAGCGGCCGTAATCGGTGTCGGCGGCTTCCTGGGTCTCGGTGAAAAGGACGTAGCGGTTCCGTTTGATCGCATCACGATCGCCGAGCAGCCCAACACGGACAAGCTGAAGCTGACGACCACCGAAACCGCCGATACGCTGAAGGCGGCTCCGGAGTTCAAGACGAAGGCGCAGCAGGTTGCCGAACAGAACGCCAACCAGCCGGTTGACACGTCGACGACCTCTTCGACCACGACTACTGCACCGGCGCAGCCGATGCAGCAGGGTACCGAACAGCCGCAGCAGTAACGTCGTAGCATTCCAAGCTGTTCAGTACGCCTTCCAATGGGCGGCGGTGCCAGGCACCGCCGCCTTGGCTTTGCGTCAGACGAGCACTCCGTCGCGTAGGCATCGTAAATGCCCGCGTGGATGTTGCGGCTGGCGGCGGCATCGCCGATGCGGAACATGTCGAAGCGGGCATCGAGGTTTTCTGCGGGGTGGTGTTCTCACCGCGAAGCAGCGCCTTGTAATCGACGCCCCCCAGCTTGCGTGAAAGCGGCTTCAGTTCACGATAGAGGTCGTCCATCGGCACCGTGCCATGCTCGACCACCACTTGCGCCACACGCCCCTTGATCGTTGCCTTGTCCAAAAAATCGGAACCGAGCGTCGCAACAAGGCCATTGCACTCCCGCCGAACGGATTTCAGCCGCGTGTTGATCGTCACCCGGACATTGTGTTCGGCAAAGGCGGTCGCATAGGGCACATGGTTCATGCCCCCCGACCTCGGGCGCGAACATGCGCTCGGGCGAGACAATCTCGAGCTCGCCGCCGCCGCGCGCGATCAGCTCGGCCGCCATCATGCCGCTATAGGCGCCGTTGTCGTCATAGAGCGGCACCGCCCCTCCGGCTTCACCGTCCCGGCGATGATATCCCACCAGCTCGACACGACGAGGTCGTCGGCTCAGGCGGCAAGACTGCAGCAGCGGATCTTTCGACGATGTCGTTTCCTGTTCCTTGAAAGGCGACCGAGAATGCCGGCTTCGTCAGTACCAAGCATCCGCCATGCTCTCCTTACGGCGCGTGACATAATCGATCAGCGCCTCGTCGAGCGCCACATCCAGCGGCGGCGCTTCATATTCGGCAAGCGTCTTCTTCCAGGCGCGGTTGGCACGCGTCGCCATGTCGGTCTCGCCCTCCTCAACCCATTTCTCGAAGGGCTCGTTGTCCGAAAGGGCCGAATCCCAGAAGGCGGTCTGGTAGTTGCGCATGGTGTGGTCGCAGCCGAGGAAATGGCTGCCGGGACCGACCTGCAGGAAGGCGTCCATGGCCAGCGTGTTGTCGTCGACGACCACGCCGGCAAGATAGGAATGCAGCGCGCCGCAGAAGTCGGTGTCCATAACGAACTTCTCGTAGGACATGGCGAGCAGCCCATCGACGAAGCCGGCGGAATGCAGGATGAAATTCGCGCCGCAATGCACCGCCGAGAGCATCGACATCGCGCCTTCCTGCATCGCCTGTGCATCCGGCAGCTTCGAATTGGAGAAATTGCCGGCACAGCGCAGCGGCAGGCCGAGCCGGCGCGCAAGCTGGCCGACGACCATGCTGCCGATCGCCGGTTCCGGCGTGCCGAAGGTGGGCGAGCCCGAGCGCAGCGACATGGACGACAGGAAATTGCCGAAAATGACCGGGGCGCCCTTGCGCTCCAGCTGGGTCAGCGCACAGCCGGCAAGCGTCTCGGCATAGGACTGGGCGATGGCGCCGGCATTGGTGACCGGCCCCATGGCGCCGCCAAGGATGAAGGGCACAATGACCGCGGCCTGGTTTGCCCGCGCATAGGCGCGCAGCGACTTCGTCATCGTCCCGTCCCAGACGAGCGGCGAATTGACGTTGACGTTGCCGAGGATGACGCAGTTGCGATCGACGAAATCGCGACCAAAGAGAATGCGCGCCATCTCGATCGAATCTTCGGCACGGTCTTCCGCCGTGATCGAACCCATGAAGGCGCGGTCGGAATATTTGATGTGGCTGTAGACCATGTCGAGGTGGCGCTTGTTGACCGGCACGTCGACCGGCTCGCAGATCGTGCCGCCGGAATGGTGCAGCCAGGGGCTCGACTGCGCCAGCTTGATCAGGTTGCGGAAGTCCTCGATCGTGCCGTAGCGCCGGCCCTTGTCGAGGTCCATGACGAAGGGCGAGCCATAGGCCGGCGAGAAGACGACGTTGTTGCCGCCGATCTCGACATTGCGCGCCGGATTGCGGGCATGCTGGGTAAACTGGTGCGGCGCCGAGGCGACGATTTCCTTCAGCATGCCCGGCGCGAAGGTCACCCGGACGCCGTCGACCTTCGCGCCGGCCCTTCGCCAGTGATCGAGAGAAACCGGGTCGTCGCGAAACTCGATGCCGACTTCGGCAAGGATTCGATCGGCAATCGCCTCGATCCGAAGCAGGCTTTCCTCGCCAAGGATATCGTAGGTGGGAATGTTTCTGGTGATGTAGGGAACACCGAGGCTGCGTCCTGCGCCCTCGCGCCGGTTCGGCCGTGTGCCGCGTGTCCGTCTCGGTGCCGCCGCGTCCGTTGCCAGTGCCGTATCCATGCCCATATCCTCCCATCATCTCAGGTGATGCTATGGGCGAAAAATTCCACTGTAACGCTGGAAAAATTCGATTCATGCTATAAGCGTGATTTATGGAAAACCTTCGCCGCCTGCTCCCGTCCGCCGCAAGCCTCATCGTGTTCGAGGCAGCCGGCCGCCACCAGAACTTCACCCGTGCTGCCAACGAGCTCGGCATGACCCAGGCTGCAGTCTCCTACGCCGTGCGCGGTCTTGAGGAACAGCTGGGCGTGCCGCTGTTTCATCGCGTGCACCGCGCGGTCGAGCTGACGGAAGCGGGCGAGAAGTTTCATGCCGACGTCTCCGTCGGCCTGTCGCGCATCCAGAAGTCGGCCGAAGACATTCGCGCAAAGGGCCGCGAGACCAACGTGACGCTCGCGGCCTCCACCGCCTTTGCCTCGATGTGGATGCTGCCGCGCCTCAACCGCATGCGGGAGGACCTGCCGGAAATCGATCTCCGGATCCAGACCAGCGTGCGCGACCTCGATCTGGAAGAAGAGCCGATCCCGCTCGGCATCCGCGGCGGCGACCCAAGCCATTGGCCGCGTTACCATGCCGCCCTGCTCGCCGACGAGGTGGTCAACGCGGTCGCCACACCCGCCTATATCGAGCGGCACGGCTTGCCGAAAACGGCCGCCGACCTGCCACGCCACAATCTCATCCACCTGGAAGAGCCGGTCCGACGCGCCTGCGACTGGACCGAGTGGTTTGCGAGCGCCGGTCTTGCCTATCCCAAACAGGCCCGTCGGCTTTCGATCAACGACTATGTCCTGGTGATCCAGGCGGTGCTATCCGGCGAAGGCGTGGCGCTCGGATGGGAACACTTGATCTATCCGCAGATCCGCTCGGGCGCGCTGGTTCCGGTCGCCGGACACGTGCTGAAGACGGGCCTTGCCTTCTACGTCGTCTGGCCGAAATCGCGCGAACTGAATGCGCAGGCCAAAAGGGTGCGTGACTGGCTGCTGGATGAGGGGCGGCGCGACCGCGCAGCGATGTCCGGCGCCGACGACTAACCCGGATCAGGCCTGGGCGGGAAGATCGCGGTAGCGATCGGCAAGATAGCGCATCGTCGCCACCGCATCGGCGGGCTTTCCGTAGAAGTAGCCCTGCCCCAGTCCGCAGCCGAGCGCCTTCAGTTTCAGGGCTTCGGAAAAATCCTCGATGCCTTCGGCGACGACTTCGAGCTCAAGCCCCTCGCACATCGACACGATCGCCTTGATGATATGCTCCGAGGCACGATCGGCAGAAATGCGCGAGACGAAGGCCCGGTCGATCTTGACCTTGTCGAAGGAGAAGTCGCGTAGCCGGCCAAGGCTCGACTGGCCCGTGCCGAAGTCGTCGAGCGAGACACGGACGCCGGCGGCGCGCAGTTCCGCAACGATCTTCTGGGCGATATCCGCATCGGCCATGACGGCCGTTTCGGTGATCTCCAGCTCCAGGCGCCGCGGGTCGAGGCCGATCTGGCTGATGATCGACAGCAGGCGCCGGCTGGTGGTCGGATCCGTGAGCTGCGCCGAGGAGAGATTGAAGGAGAGGAAGAGCTCCTTCGGCCAGGAAAGCGCGGCATGGGCTGCCTTGCGCAGCAGGACCTCGGCGAGCGAATCGATGAAACCGCGCTCTTCGGCGAGCGGCACGAACACCGCCGGCGAGACATAGCCGAGATCGGCATCGCACCAGCGCGCCAAGGCCTCGAAGCCGACAACCGCGTCGTTGCGCAGATCGACGATCGGCTGGAAATGCACGTCAACCTCGTTGGCGATGATGGCGTTGCGCAGCGCTTGCTCAAGCTGCGTCGCGCGCTTCATCTCCTGGGCGATCTCCTGCGAGTAGACGGTGATCTGCCCGCGGCCGCGGCGCTTCGAGCGATAAAGCGCGGTATCGGCGCTTTTCAGGAGGTCCTCGAATACCTCTCCGGCAAAGGGATAAACGGCGAAACCGAAGGAGGCGGACAGACGAACGTGACGGTCGCCGAGATCAAAGGGGGCCGACAGCACCTCCTTCAGCATCTGTCCGATCTTCTCGGCGCCCTTGCGCTCGAAGATCAGCGGCAACACGAAGGCAAATTCATCGCTGTCGAAACGGATGATCGTGGCACCCTCGGGCGCGCAGGCCTTCAGGCGATAGGCCACCTGGCAGAGGATCTCGTCGCCCGCTTCCGGTCCGAACAGGTCATTGATCGGCTTGAAACCATCGATATTGGCAAGGCCGATGGTGAACGGAGCCGGGTCACTGGCACGCTCCTCGGCGAGATCAAGGACACACTGGCGCAGGCAACGGGCGTTGCCGAGCCCGGTCAGTTGATCGACATCACCCCGGGCCGCAGGCGCCTCGCGGCCAACACGGTGGTAAGGTGTTTCCGCTGTCATCATCGCCGTCCCCCACTCATCTGGCAGGGATGGCGTGCGATCGAGCCCGCCGCCAGCATGCGCCACGACGCAAACCGGCTGTGTCTTTCCGACACGACCGGGGCTTGGGCAACGAGGTGGATGCGAGGCATACGGATGGGGCTCTACACTTTAGCGGCAATTCGGGGCAGACGATCGCAATCGGCGGTTAACAATCCGATATCGTGCCGCTCCAAGATTTGCCATTGGCCTCCCCAATTCTAGCGAGTTGACACGCCTTTTACTCAACCTGCCGTTCGTACTGCCTTCACCGGCATGAATTTTCTCAACACCGCCTCGATCATATCGGGGCTCACCGGCTTCATGATGTGGTCGTCCATGCCGCATGCCTTGCATTGCTGCAGGTCGATATCCAAGGCCTGGGCGGTAACCCCGATGATCGGAGTTTTCTGTGCGCGTCCCTTTTCAGCCGACCGGATTGCGACGGTTGCGTCGAAGCCGTTCATGACCGGCATCGACACATCCATCAGCACAAGGGCCGGTTGCAGTTCGTGCCAGAGTTCGATGGCCTCGCGACCGTTGGCGGCGATCCGATGCGAAACGCCGAGCCCCTCGAGGATCTGGGTGAAGACGAACTGGTTGATCTGATTGTCCTCGGCAACGAGCACGTCGACCTGCGGAGCCGGCGGCGGCGGCGCGATCTCTTCGGCCTCGAACGACAGCGACCATTCCGGTTGCAGCGCGGCACCCGCGCGCTCGGAACAAACACGGAAGACTTCCGCAAGCACCGCCGCCCCGTCCTGATCGGCGGACACCGGGAGGATCGGGCTGTCGCGCCAGCCGGCAGCGATCTTCTGCCGCTCGGGGAAAGCCGCGTCCAGCAACAGGATGTCGAGCTTCAGCCCCGCCTCGTCGACGGCAGCGCAGAAGGCGTACAATTCGTCGGCATCGCGAACGGCGCAGGCGTCGAGCCCGGAGCCGCGCAGCCGGGCGACAAGCCGCTCCTCCAGCGCTCGGTCGTCGGTCGCCAGAAGCACCCGCAGGCCGCGCGCCGGCAAGGTCTCGATCATCGACCCCGCCTCGACGAGCTGCTGGACATTCAGCGCCCGGAAAGGATCGTAGAAATTCTGCGCCGCGGCAAAAATGCTGTAGTCGCGGATCTGCAGGGCGACCTCGCCCGAGGGCTCCTCGCCGCCCTGATACCAGACGGCAATATCGGTCACGTCGTTCATGCAGGTGACGACGAAATGGCGGCCGGGCATGCCGACGCGGTACTTGCGGGTCAGCACCCAGAGGTCGCTACCGTCGGCACGCACGATGTGCTCGGCCTGCGAAAACGGTTTGCCGGTTTCAAGCACCATGCGATCGGACTGTTCGAAGCGCTCCGCCAGGTCGCTCTCGACCAGGTCCCAGGCTGAGCGGCCGAGGATGGCGTCCTGCGCCAGGTCATGGATCAGGCAGAAGGCCTTGTTGACTGCGATGTAATTGAGATTGCGATCCTTGACGCAGATGGGATTGGGCTGCGCGTCGAGGATCTGCTCGGTCAGTTCCACCCGCTCTAGGTCGGTCTGAAGCTGTTCGTCGCGCTTCTTCTGGTCGGAGACGTCGCTGATCGACAGGATGCCCATGCCGCTCGACAGGCGGCGCTTGCGCATCGAAACCCAGCGGGTGCGGCCGGCGCGCTCTACGCTCTCGTAGCGCTCGCGCCAATGCAGCGCCATGTGCTCGGCAATCCATTCCTCGCGGTTGGTGCGTCGGCGGCTGTTTTCCGGGACGGTGCCCGGACGGACACCGGTGTCATAGACGGCACCGAGGAAGTCCCTGAGCCGCGCGCCCGGCATCAGGGCTTCCGCCGGGACCGGGAAAAATTGCAGCATCGTGCGGCTGGCAAAGAGAATGGTATCGTCCCGGCTGCAGACAAGCACAGCGATGCCGAGTGCGTCGCAACTCGACTCAAGAATGACCCTGTTGATGTCCGCGCCGTTCGGCGCCCCATCGCTCATCGCACTGTCCTCACTCGCCTACCGCATGTGTCCCTGGATCGTCAGATCAGGGGGAACAGGCGGCCATCCAAAGTGCCACAACGGCCTGCCGCGTCTTCATAATGACGCGCGGCGCTGCAACGGCGGTTTCATTTCGGGACATGCTGGGGTGGCCTTGGCAGGCGTCTCTTCGAGCGGCGGGAGTGCGGCGTCCAGCTACGCCGCAAGGCTCAAAAGACAAAACCCGTGATCATTCAGGTTGTTGTGGAAAATCGCAGCAGAGTGTTAAGGGCCGATTAAACCCTCGATCATTTTTCAAGGGTGTCGGCACCAAGCGCTCGCGACCGGGGACGAGATACCGTCCCCTCTTCCGTTTCCGCGGCGAATCCCGGAAAATGGGCCATGGCCATCAAGCAGCTTTCAGAAACCCTCATCAACCAGATCGCCGCCGGCGAAGTGATCGAACGTCCGGCCAGCGCCGCCAAGGAGCTGATCGAGAATGCGCTCGACGCCGGCGCGACCCGCATCGAGATCGCGACCGCCGGCGGCGGCAAGACGCTGCTGCGGGTCACCGACAACGGCTCGGGCATGGCACCTGGCGACCTCGAACTTGCGGTCCGAAGGCACTGCACGTCGAAGCTCGACGACAGCCTCTTCGACATCCGCACCCTCGGCTTTCGCGGCGAGGCCCTGCCTTCGATCGGCTCGGTCGCCCGGCTGTCGATCACGACGCGCACGGCCGGCGCCAGCGAAGGCGCGGTCATTGCGGTTACCGGCGGCAAAACCGAGGCGGTCCGCCCCTCGCCGGCCAATACCGGCACCGTCGTCGAAGTGCGCGATTTGTTCTTCGCCACCCCGGCCCGACTGAAGTTCATGAAGACCGAGAAGGCGGAAGCAGCGGCCATTTCGGAAGTGGTGCGCCGCATGGCGATCGCGTTTCCGGCGGTCCGTTTCGTGCTCTCCGGCAGCGACCGCTCGACGCTCGAATTCCCGGCAACCGGCGACGACCGGCTAGCGCGCATGGCGCAAGTGCTCGGCAAGGATTTTCGCGACAATGCGATCGAGATCGATGCGGCGCGGGAAGACGTCGAACTGACCGGCTTTGCCGGCGTGCCGACTTACAATCGCGGCAACTCGCTGCAGCAATATGTCTTCGTCAATGGCCG
Organism: Ensifer sp. Root954; assembly: GCF_001429005.1. Taxonomy (NCBI): domain Bacteria; kingdom Pseudomonadati; phylum Pseudomonadota; class Alphaproteobacteria; order Hyphomicrobiales; family Rhizobiaceae; genus Ensifer; species Ensifer sp. Root954. The sequence continues at coordinate 171,884 of NZ_LMJM01000023.1, read as the reverse complement.
CCCGGTGCAGGACAAGTTGCTGCTGTCGGCGATCCGTGCCGCCTATTCCGAGACGATCCCGAGCGGCCGCTATCCGGTCGCCGTGCTGTCGATCACGCTCGACCCGGCGCTCGTCGACGTCAACGTGCATCCCGCAAAGTCCGACGTGCGCTTCCGCGACCCCGGCCTGATCCGCGGGCTGATCATCGGCGCGATCCGTCAGGCGCTGACGCGCGACGGCGACCGCGCCGCAACGACGGGCGCCCGCGGCATGATGCAGGCGTTCCGCTCCGGCGATTACCGCCCGCAGCCCTGGAGCGCCGAGACGTCGCCTTCCCGGCCGACACAATTCGACGCGATGCTGCGCCACCTCGGCGAGCAGCCGCAGGCAAGCTTTGCGGCATTTTCCGCCCCTTCGGCGCGCGTTGCCACCCCGTTCGAGCGGGAAATGCCCGTGCCGGCGCCGGAGGCCAAGCAACCGCCGCCGCCGCAATCGTTCCCGCTCGGCGCCGTGCGCGCCCAGCTGCACGAAAACTACATCGTCGCCCAGACCGATGACGGCCTCGTCATCGTCGACCAGCATGCCGCGCACGAGCGGCTGGTGTTCGAGGCGATGCGTACGGCGCTGCATTCGCGGCCGGTCGCCGCCCAGGCGCTGCTGATCCCGGAGATCGTCGACCTGCCCGAAGACGATTGCGACCGGTTGATGGCCCATGCGGAGGAGTTCTCCCGCCTGGGTCTCGCGATCGAGCGCTTCGGACCGGGCGCGATTGCGGTGCGCGAAACGCCGGCCATGCTCGGCGAAATGGATGCCGTCGGTCTCGTGCGCCAGCTCGCCGACGAGCTTGCCGAATGGGATACGGCAAGCGGGCTGACGAGCCGGCTCGAATATCTCGCCGCGACCATGGCCTGCCACGGATCGGTGCGCTCGGGACGGCGCATGCGCACCGAGGAGATGAACGCGCTTTTGAGGCAAATGGAGGCGACGCCCGGCTCGGGCCAGTGCAATCACGGCCGGCCGACCTATATCGAACTCAAGCTCTCCGATATCGAACGGCTGTTCGGCCGGAGCTGATCTTCACGCCTGGCGAAATGCGACTGGCATTTTTCCGGACGGCGAGCTAGACCAGAGAACCAATAACGAAGACGGAAACAGGCGCCGAGCATGATGAACCGGTTTGAAGGAAGCGCTTCGCGCGAAGCGAAGATCCGTTATCTCGACGGCGACTTTCAGATCGTGCTCGCGGGTTCGCACGTGGTCTGCGCGATGACCGGCAAGATCATCCCCGTCGACGAACTGCGTTACTGGAGCGTCGCCCGGCAGGAGCCCTATGTCGACGCGGAGGCCTCGCTCGAGGCGGAAAAGCGCGCAGGCGCGCTGCCCAACCAGCGCCGCTAATCAAGCCCGGACACCAACAACGGCACTCCGGCGCCACGACCCACAGGGCGCCGTTACTTAGCCGCGCCTTCGCGCAGCTTGCGGGCACGCGCCGCGGCAAGCGCCGTCTCGATGATCTTTTTCGGCGCCATCGGGTCGTCGAAGCGCACATCGATCTCGATCACCCTGCTCGCTGCGGCAAGTTCGGCGGCGCGGCCGTGGCCGGGCTCCAGGCGCACCAGATCCTTGGCGGTGGTAACGAGCTGGCAGCCGAGCGCTGCAGCCTGGTCGAGCAGATCGGCGATTTCGTCCTCGGAGAAATGGTGGTGGTCGGGAAAACTGCGGGTTTCCTCGATGACGGCGCCCGTCTCCCGAACGGTGCGGTAAAACTTCTCCGGATCGGCAATGCCCGCCCAGGCAAGCACCTTGACGCCATTTAGCGATCCGTCGTCGCGGCTTATGACGTCGGCTTCGTAGATCTGCTTGCCGGCGCGGGCGGCGCGACGGATCAAGGCGTCGGCCTCGGTGCCGTCACCGATCTTGAGCAGGGCCGTGGCGTGGCGGAGCTGGTTCGACAGTGGCGCCCGCACCGGGCCCGCCGGCACCAGATAGCCGTTGCCGATGCCGCGGCGAGAATCGATCACCAAAAGCGCGAAGTCGAAGGCCAGCCGCGCGCTCTGGAAACCGTCGTCCATGATGATGATGTCGACGCCTTCCTTCACCAGCCGACGAGCCCCATCGACGCGGCGGCGGCAGACGACGGTCAAGGCCTCCTTCGCCAGAAGCAACGGTTCGTCGCCGACGTCGCGGGCGCGATGATGTTCCAGATCGACGACGGTCGTCACGTCGAGCGAGCCGCCATAACCGCGGCTGAGGAATCCGGGCTTCAGCCCGTTTTCGCGGATGACGCGCGCAAGCGCGATGGAGGTCGGCGTCTTGCCGGCGCCGCCGACGGTGAAATTGCCGATGCAGATGACCGGGACCGGCACCGAGGCGCGCTGCGCGCGATCCATGCGCATGCCGGCAATCCGTCCGTAAACCCATGAGAACGGCCACAACGCGCGCGCACGCCAATCCGCCTTGGTCCACCAGAATGGCGGCGCTTCCGATACCATCTTTGTTCCGTGGCCTCCCGGCCGCTCAGGTCCTTCCGTTTCCGGGAGGGACGGTTTGTTCGCCGGTCGAAACCGGCGGATTGCGACAAAAAACGTCAGAACGGGAAAAAACGCAAGCTATGGAGACCGATACGGCCACGGCAGGGGCGCTGAACCGGGCCGATCACGATGCAAAACTGAAGGCAATCGCGGCAAGCGCTGCCGCAACTCGATCTAGAGGACAGCTTCGAGTTCGGTGATATCCGAGAGGCAATGGTCGGAAGCCGCTGCAAGCGACTGGCGCGAGCCGGTACCCGTCAGGACGGCGACCGTCATGCCGACGCCGGCGCTACGGCCCATGTGCATGTCGTGATTGTTGTCACCGACGACGACCACCTGCCGCGGCTCAAGGCCGGTCGCAGCACAAAAGCCAAGCACCATGCCCGGCTCCGGCTTGACGCCGTAGCCGCTGTCATAGCCCGCGACATAGTGTAGGTAATCCTCGAAGCCGAAGCGCTTTGCCGTTTCGCGGATCGAACGCTCGTTGTCGCTCGAGGCGACACCGAGGCGGTAACCTTTGGCGTGCAGCCCGGCGAAGAAGGCGCCGAGATCGGTCACCGGCACCGCATATTCCGCCGAGCGCGCAAACAGGCCGTCAAACAGGTTCGTCAGTTCGGCAATCGTGAAGGGCGCGCCCGCGCCGACGAAGCCGGTCGCGATCTCGACAGTGTTGCCGGCGGCAAGCAGGCTGTCGGGCAGCACGTGGCCGGTGTCGGCGTCCATGCCACCGGCTGCAAGCAGCGTGCGGGCCAGAGCCTCATCACCCTTTGCCGCGATCCGCGCCAGTTCGTAGTTCACCGGTACCCAGCTCTTTGCGTAGTCGAGCAGGGTTCCATCCTTGTCGAACAGGATGCCGGCTATGGCTTTGGCTGCTGTCATGACGAGGCTTCGTCTCCTGCTGGATCAGTTGTCGGTCGGCGGGTTGAGACGCGCCTTGACGACGAGCGGATTGATATAGGGCTCAAGTCCCTTCATCGTCGCCGACAGGGCACCGCGCATCTCTTGCACGGTTTCGAGGCCGGCATCGATCATCGAGCGACGCATGTCGTCGTTGGCGAGCAGATAGTTGACGCCCTTGGCCAGCATCTCGACGTCGCGCACGATCTTGGCGCTGCCGTTCTTGGCCAGCGTCTGATAGGTCTCGCGAAAGTTCTGGACGTTGCCGCCTGAAAGTATGGCGCAGCCGAGCATCGCCGGCTCCAGCGGGTTCTGACCACCCTCGGCAAACAGCGACCGGCCGACGAAGGCGACCTCGGTCAGGCGAAGATAGAGGCCCATTTCGCCGATCGTGTCGCCGAGGAAGATATCGACGTCGGGCGTCAGCGGATCGCGGCGCGTGCGCCGGGCGACCTTCAGCCCCTTGGCCGTCAGCGCCGCCTCGATGGCGTCGCTGCGATCGGGATGACGCGGAACGATGATCGTCAGAAGGCCGGTTCGCTCCTTGAGCGCACGGTGCACGACACCGGCGGCCGCCTCCTCGCCGTCGAAGGTCGAGATCGCCGCCCAGGTCTTGCGGGCGCCGATCTGCTGGCGATACTCCTTCAGCGCCTGCGGATCGTGTGGCGGTGCGTCGGTGTCGACCTTGAGATTGCCCGACACCATGACCGGCAGCGCACCGAGCGTGCGGAAGCGCTCCGCATCGACATCGGACTGGGCAATGACGAGCGCGAGATTCTCGAACAGCGCGTCGGCGAGCGCCGGTCGGCGCTTCCAGCGCGCGAAGGTCCGGTCGGACATGCGCCCGTTGACCAGAACCTGCGGGATATGGCGGCGGCCGAGTTCCAGGATGGTCATCGGCCAGATCTCGGATTCGGCGATGATCGCCAGATCCGGCTCCCAGTAGTTGAGAAACCGGCTGACGGCCGGCTTGAAATCGAGCGGGACATACTGGTGGATCACCGTCGACCCCAGGCGCTCGGCCACGACACGCGCCGAGGTCATCGTCCCGGTCGTCAGCACGACGTGGATGCCGCGCCGCCTGATTTCCTTGATCATCGGGATCACGGCGTTGGTTTCGCCGACGCTTGCTGCGTGGAACCAGACGAGAGGGCCTTGCGGCCGCGGCTCGCTGGCATGGCCGTAGCGCTCACGGCGGCGCGCCGGATCCTCCTTGCCCTTCGCCGCGCGAATGGCAAGGTAGGACCAGACGAGGGGATAGATGGCCGAGCCGATCCAGCGGTAGCTGGACAGCGCCAGGCGCGCGCGAAAGCTGCTCATGACAGGCCACCTTCCCCGGCCGTTCCGGCCCGGAGAGACTTAAGGGCGACTGGCATGCGGGTAAACACCGCGCATCCCGACCTCATCGGCATCAGCCGTTTTCCGGGTCGAGCAGACGGTGCATGTGGACGATGAAGTAACGCATGTGAGCGTTGTCGACGGTCATCTGCGCCTTGGATTTCCAGGCAGTCAGGGCGCTGTCGTAGTCCGGGTAGATGCCGACGATATCGAGCTTGTCCAGGTCGCGGAAATGTACGTCAGTCAGCGTGGTGAGTTCGCCGCCGAAGACGAGGTGCAGACGTTGTTTTTTCTCGGTGTCGTGAGCCATCGGACTTCCATTTATTCTTGTTGGGTGTGGGCGTTGATTTGAGGCATTCAGCCTCAAAGGTCAATGGGGCTCCATGGACCGCGATGCGGCGATCAGGCCCGGCAAGAGCGGCTTTGCCGCCGCGCAGAGAACCCCGTGAACGACAGTGGATCGATTGTAAGAGAGCGGCTGCGCATCGAGATCGGCCAGCGCGCCGCCGGCGCTCGCTAGAATGAGATCTGCTGCAGCCAGGTCCCAGTCGTGGGAGTTCTTCTTCACCAGCGTGCCGTCGATCCGCCCGTCGGCAACCATGGCCAGCCGATAGGCAAGCGACGGCACATGCGGGATACGGGTAACGGCGCTGCGATAGGGCGCCGGAAGCTTGCCGATCGTGTCCTCGGCAGCCGCCAGATGCAGTGTTTCCCCGGGTTTTGCCTCGCGCACCGAGATTTGGGCACCGTTTTTCAGCGCACTGCCGCCTGCGACCGCCTCGAAGAGTTCATCGAGCGCCGGGGCATAGAGCACGCCGGCAACGGGCTGGCCGCGATGCACGACGGCGACGCTGACGCACCAGAGTTCCTTGCCGGCGATGAAAGCCCGCGTGCCGTCGATCGGATCGACGACGAAGACCGTTTCGCGCGACAGCCGGCTCAGATCGTCGTCCGTCTCCTCCGACAGCCAGCCGTAATCGGGCCGGGCCGCAAGCAAGCGCGTCTTCAGCACATCGTTTGCGGCGAGATCCGCCTCGCTTACCGGCGAGCGGCCTTCGTTCTTCCAGCGGACGTCGGGCGCCTTGCGGAAATAGCCGAGCGCGGTTTCGCCGGCGACAACCGCCGCGGCACGGATCACGTCGAGATCCGGCTTCCAGTCCGCGCCCGGTGGTGCTGTGTCAGACATTCAAAACCCCGTCAGCCCGCCTCTCCCTTGTCCGGAAGGCGGGATCGGCGCGGGCTTCCCGCGCCTGCTTTTCCAGCGGCCTTGTCAGAGGCCGGCGAGCGTCATGCCCTCGATGGCGAGCGTCGGCGCCGCGACGCCGAACTTGCGGTCGATGTCGTCTGCCGGCGTCAGCGCCATGAACATGTCTTTGAGATTGGACGCGATCGTGACTTCAGAGACGGCAAAGGTCAGCTCGCCGTTCTCGATCCAGAAGCCGGAGGCGCCGCGGCTGTATTCGCCGGTCACCATGTTGACGCCCTGGCCGATCAGCTCGGTGACGTAGAAGCCGGTGCCAACCCCACGGATGAGATCGTCCCGCGAGATCGATCCCGGCTCGAGCGCCAGATTGGTCGAGGACGGATTGACCGTCGGACCGCCGCGCACGCCGCGACCGTTGGTCTGAAGCCCGAGTTCGAGCGCTGCCGATGTGGACAGGAACCAGTGGTTCAGCACACCATCTTCGACCATCGCCAGTTTCTCGCCGCTGACCCCTTCGCCGTCAAAGGGACGCGAAGAGGAGCCACGCACGATCAGCGGGTCGTCGGTCACGGAAAGACCCGACTTCAGGATCTGCTTGCCCATCATGTCGCGCAGGAAACTCGTCTTGCGGGCGACAGCCGCGCCATTGATGGCGCCGGCCAGATGGCCGACGAAGCCGCGGGCTATGCGTGGATCGAAGACGACGGTGACATTCTTGGCGGTCGGCACCTGGCGCGGATTGATGCGGGCGACCGCGCGCTCGCCGGCAAGGCGGCCGATTTCGTCGGCGTCGCGCAGGTCGGCAAAGAAGAGGCGGCTATCATAATCGTAGTCGCGCTCCATCTTGGTGCCCTCGCCGGCAATCGCGCTGACGGAGCGGCCAAAGCGGGTGGCCATGTAGGAGCCGGAAAAGCCATGCGAGGTTACGAGTACCAGTCCGCCCATGCCGGCCGATGCGCCAGCGCCGCTGGAATTGGTAACACCCGAGACCGCAAGTGCCGCCTCTTCGGCGGCAAGCGCCGCCTCGGTCAGGGTTTCAGTGGAAACCGCCGTGGCGTCGAAAAGGTCGAGGTCCGGATAGGACTTCGCCAGCCGGTCGGCGTCCGCCAACGCGGCGAAGGGATCCTCCGGCGAAGCCTTGGCCATGGCAACCGCGCGCTCGGCGAGCAGCTTCAGGTCAAAACCCGGATTGGCCGAAACGCTGGCGACACGCCGTCCGACAAAAACACGGAGCGAAAAGTCGTCGCTTTCGGAGGCTTCCGTCGCTTCGACCTTGCCGAGGCGGACGGCGACGGAGCGGGAGCGCCCGCGCACCACCACCGCGTCCGCCGCATCGGCGCCGGCCTTGCGGGCGAGGTCCACGAGTTCGGATGCACGTTTTTCGAGGTCGGCAGAATCGATCGTGTCTGACATGGTGTGGCCTTTCATTCCTGCCCCATTTATTGTGCGGCGAAGCAGGCATCAAGGGCATCGACCCGATTCCCGCTCAAACACCGCAAATGAAGCGCTCTCGAAAGCTCCGCTTGGGGGCCGGGTTCAGCAACAGTGAAAGCCTGAGGCATGGCAACGACACCGATCATCTATTCCCAGGCCCTGATGCTGCTCGGTGGCGCAGTGATCGCCGCTCCCATCTTCAAGCGGCTCGGGCTCGGCACGATCCTCGGCTACCTTTCGGCCGGCGTGCTGATCGGACCTGTCGCCCAAAGCATCACCGAAGGCGAGCAGATCCTGCACGTCTCGGAACTCGGCGTCGTCTTCCTGCTCTTCATCATCGGGCTCGAACTCAAGCCTTCGCGCCTCTGGCAGATGCGGCGCGACATCTTCGGCCTCGGCACGGCGCAGGTGCTGCTGACAGGCATCCTGCTCTCCTACGCCATCTATGCCCTCGGCCTCCTCGATCATGGCGGCAGCATCATCGCCGGCTTCGGACTGTCCCTCTCGTCGACGGCATTCGCCATGCAGATTCTCGACGAGGGCAACGACCGCAACACGCGCTACGGGCAGCGCGCCTTCTCGATCCTGCTGCTGCAGGATCTCGCGATCGTGCCGCTTCTGGCGCTGATCCCGCTGCTGGCGGCACAGGCGCCCGAGGACACCACGCCACCGCTCGAGGATTTCGCCATCGCCACCACTGCGATCGTCGTGCTCTTCGCTGCCGGGCGCTACCTGGTGAATCCGCTGTTCCAGCTCATCGCTCGCACCGGCGCACGCGATGTCATGATCGCCGCCGCACTGCTTGTGGTCATGGGGGCGGCGACCATGATGCAGCTCGCCGGATTGTCGATGGCCATGGGTGCCTTCCTTGCAGGCGTGTTGCTGGCCGAGTCCTCCTACCGCCATGAACTCGAGGCGGATATCGAGCCGTTTCGCGGTATCCTGCAGGCGCTGTTTTTCATGGCGGTCGGCCTGTCGCTAGAGCTCGGCGTCATCGTCGAGCGCTACCAGCTGATCATCATCGCCGTGCCGCTGCTGATGGCACTGAAGAGCCTGGTTCTCTATTGGCTCTGCCGCTTCACCGGATCACATCACAATGACGCCGTGCGCATCAGCCTGCTCTTGCCGCAGGGCGGCGAGTTCGGCTTCGTGCTGTTCACGGCGGCGGCAAGCGCCGGCGTCTTCTCGGACGGCAACGCCTCGCTGCTGGTCGCGATCGTGACCCTGTCGATGGCGCTGACGCCCCTTGCCTCCATGCTCGCGCCGAAATTGATGCGCGAGCAGGACGAGATGGACGAAGAGATCGAAGAAGACTTCGATGGCGCCAATGCCGATGTGCTGATGATCGGCTTCTCCCGCTTCGGCCAGATCGCCGCCCAGATCCTGCTTGCCGGCGGTCGCGATGTGACGATCATCGATCATTCCGCCGCGCGCGTGCGCCAGGCCGCGACCTTCGGCTTCCGGATCTATTTCGGCGACGGCAACCGCCTCGACGTGCTGCGCGCCGCCGGAATCGAACGGGCCAAGATCGTCGCCGTCTGCACCCAGAAGAAGGAAACGACCGACCACATCATCGACCTCGTGCAATCCGAATATCCGAATGCCCGCATCTACGCCCGCTCCTACGATCGTCTGCACACGCTGGAACTGCGCGCCAAGGGTGTCGACTACGAACTGCGCGAGACCTTCGAGTCCGGCCTGCTCTTCGGCCGCAAGACACTGGAGGCACTGGGGGTCGGCGACGACGAGGCGATCGCGATCATGGACGACATCCGCAAGCGCGACGAGGCGCGCCTCGTGCTACAGGAGGCCGAGGGCATCACCGCCGGCCGCGACATGCTGCACTCGCGGCCTGTGCGTCCGGAGCCGCTGGTCAAGCCGAAGCGCGAGGTCGACCATTCGCAAGAGACTGGCGAACGGATCCTCCCGGGCCTTCCCGCGGACGAGCGCGAAAGCGCCTAACCGCTCACGCTGCGACGGCACGCGCCGTCATTGCCAAGGTTGTTCAGGCCCCAAGCTTCAAACACCAAGGTTCAGGTGAGCCTTGGCGCTGTCATCCGCTCTTCGAGGGCGCGCTTCAGTTCGTCCTTGATCGCAGCCGTTGCGTTCAGCACGTCCTGGGCGCGCAGGAAATCCATCACGCGGTAGCGGCCGACATCGGGACGCAACAGGATGTCCGGCGCCCCCTCCTTCAGCTTCATGGCGATGATCGACTGCATCATCAGCTGGCTCGCGCCGAACAGGCTGTCGATCCGGCTCGGGATCGCCTTGCCGTCGCCATCCGGCCCGCCGACGACATCGACCGCAATGACGATATCGGCAAGGCCGCGCAGGTGATCGAAGGGAATGGGATTGTAGATGCCGCCGTCGATCATGACCCGCCCGTCGATCCGGACCGGCGTGAAGATCGCCGGCAGCGCCGCAGACGCAGCCAGGGCCTTGCGGAGGTCGCCCTTCTCGCAGATCTTCTCCGTCTGACCGTAATAGTCGGTGGCGACTACCTTCAGCGGGATTTCGAGGTCGGAGAATTTTTGCGGGATGGCCTCGGGCAGGAAGGCCTTGAGCACCCGCTCGACATTGAACTGGCCGAAACGGAAGCCGCTCGCCATCGCTTCGGAAAGACTCGACGGCCGCAATTGCCACAGGCGGTTGACCACTTCGCGCCGGTGGCCGACGGTGGAAAGCGTATGGGCCCGGATCTCTTCGCCGCGCAAACCCGCCGCCATGCCCGCGCCCATGATCGCGCCGATCGACGAGCCCGCGATCGCGACCGGCCGAATGCCGAGTTCATCCAGCGCCTCGATGGCATGGATATGCGCAAGACCGCGGGCGCCGCCACCGCCAAGCGCCAGCGCGACGGTGGGCCGCGCCGGGGCTTCCGCCGATCCATGCGTCATCGAAAGATCCTGCTTCATCGGCATGCCTCCGCGCTGGGCGGGTTGAGAAAATGGCGTCATCCGGCTGAGCCTATCCCGGCAACTCAACCGAAATTACGGCATCAGGCTCCGCGAAACCGATAGAAATGCATGCGCGTGTCGCCGAACACCCTGACGTCGAGGTTTTCGAAGACGGCGACCGGCGCCGGCTGGACATCTGCCCGCTCTTCGAGGATCACCAGGGCGCCGGGCACCAGCCAGTTGCCGATGGCAGCCGACTCCAAGGCCTTTTCGCCCAGCCCCTTGGCATAGGGCGGGTCGGCGAAGACGAGATGAAACGGCTCCATCGTACCGACGCCGCCAAGGCTGGTGGCGTCGCGCCGGAAGACCTTGGCCCGGCCCTGCAGGCCGAGCGTCTCGACGTTGGTCTGGATCAGGCCCCTGCCCTCGACGCCCTGCTCGACAAAGAGCGCATGCCGGCACCCGCGCGACAGCGCCTCGAAGCCGACGGCGCCGGTGCCCGCGAAAAGGTCGAGCACACGCGTGCCGTCGAGCGCGTTCGGATAGGAATGGCTCAAAATGTTGAACAGGCTTTCGCGCGTCCGGTCCGTGGTCGGCCGGATATCGTTGGACTTGGGGGTCGCCAGGCTGCGACCCCGAAACTCTCCGCCGACGATCCGCACGACCGCTTAGTTTCCTCTGCCGCGCGGCTTGCCGCCGCCAGCCGGGCGCCCGCCGCCGGAGCGACCAGGACCGCCGGGGCGTCCACCGCCGGGCTTGCCGCCACCAGGCTTACCGCCGCGCGGACCGCCGGAGCGTTCACCGAAGGATTTTCCGCCCGAGGGCTTGCCGCCGAACGACTTGCCGCGAGGCTTGTCGCCAAACGGACGGTCGCCACCTTCGCGACGCGGCGGACGGTCACCGTCAGCGCGTGGAGCCCGCGGCTTGTCGAACCGGCGATCACCGCCGTCGCTGCGAGCTGGACGGTCACTGAACGAACGCTCACCGCCTTCGCGACGCTGCGGACGATCACCGTCGGCGCGTGGCGCCCTCGGCTTGTCGGAATAGCTGCGCGGTCCGCCTTCAGAACGGGGACGGTCGCCGCCGTCACGGCGCGCAGGACGGTCACCGTGATCGCGCGACCTGCGGTCACCCGCGTCGCCCGACTTGCGTCGGCCAAAGCCGCCATCGCGGCCCTCGTCCTTGCCGCGACGGGCAGGCTCGCTGGCGCTGATCCATTCGCCCTCGTCGTCGCGACGCTTGACCGGCGCGGCAGACGCCGGACGATCGGCGCGGTCGAAGTCTCTGTGCGGGCCACCCTTGCGGTCCGGGTCGAACTTGCCGGTCGTCTTCGTCGCCAGACCATCCTTGTTGCGGCCGTAGCGCTTGGACTTCGGCGCGCTTTCCGGACGCTCGCGACGGGCGGACTTCTCGGTGGCATCGCCATCAACGGACTTCGGCTTCTTTTCGGCGAGCGGGCGGGCGCCCGGCGCCATCCAGACATTGGCCGTGCGGGCGCGCTGAGCCGGCGCGCGCTTCGGCCGATCCTCGAACTTGGCGTCGCGGTCTTCGCGCGGGCCACCCTTGCCGCGGGCACCATCCTTGCCACGACCACCACCGTCGCGGCGGTCGTCACGACGGGTGTCCAGACGAGAAAGGGCACGCTCGCGCTTGTCCTCCGGCTTTTCCCAGCGGTTGTTGCGCTCCGGCCTGCGCGTGTCGGCGGCGTCGTCTTCAGCCTCACCGGCAACGGTCGCCGCCTGATCATTGTAAAGCGGCGCGTCGAAGTTCGCCTTGGCGTCCTCGATCAGGCGCGGTCCCAATTGGTCGCGCAGCGTGCGTCCGCGAATTTCCTGGACGTGTCCCTCCGGCAGTTCGCCGAGCTGGAACGGGCCGTAGGAGATGCGGATCAGGCGGTTGACGTCGAGGCCGAGCGCGCCGAGCACGTTCTTGATTTCGCGGTTCTTGCCTTCGCGAAGCCCCATCGTGATCCAGACGTTCGAGCCCTGGACGCGGTCGAGCGTCGCTTCGATGGCGCCGTACAGCACGCCGTCGACGGCGATGCCGTCCTTCAGCTTGTCGAGCGCTTCCTGATCGATCTCGCCATGGGCGCGCACGCGGTAACGGCGCAGCCAGCCGGTCGACGGCAGTTCGAGCACGCGGGCAAGGCCGCCGTCATTGGTGAGGAGCAGCAGGCCCTCGGTGTTGATGTCGAGGCGGCCGATCGACAGAACCCGCGGCAGCTCGTCCGGCAGGTTCTCGAATACGGTCGGACGGCCCTCCGGGTCGGCATTGGTGGTCACCAGACCGGCCGGCTTGTGATAGAGCCAGAGGCGCGTGCGCTCGATACCGCGGATCGGCTGGCCATCGACCTCGATCGCATCGGCGAGCGTCGCGTTGACCACGGGCGTGTCGAGGATGACACCGTTGAGCCTGATGCGGCCTTCCATGATCATGCGCTCGACGTCGCGACGCGAGGCAACGCCGGCGCGCGCCAGGATCTTCGAGATGCGCTGCGGCTCGTCGGCGGCCGCTGCAGCCGCTGCCGGGCGCTCCCGGGCCGGACGCGAAGCGCCGGCCTTGGGATCAGACGTCTTTGCGTCGAAGCTCCTGCCGGGGCCCTTGGCACCGAAAGACTTCGGGCCGGAAGCCTTGGCTCCTGCAGCCTTTTTCGGCGCAGCGCCCTTCTTGTCGGCGAAATGCGGTTTCTTGTCCCGGCCAGCGGACTTGCCGCCAGGCCGCGTGGGCTTGTCTTTGGATGTCATTTGTGTTGCCTGCCTTTTGCGGCTGTCCTATCAGGTCGCGGCCCGTGGGTTAAGAGAAATTATTGTTTGAGCGATGGCTGAGACGACACGCTTCATGGATGCGGCCCTTGAAGAGGCCCGCAAGGCTGCCGAACGCGGCGAAGTGCCGATCGGCGCCGTGGTGGTTTTCGACGGCCGCATCATCTCGCGCGCCGGCAATCGCACCCGCGAGCTCAACGACGTGACCGCCCATGCGGAGATCGTCGCCATCCGCGAGGCTGCCGCCGTTCTCGAGGACGAAAGGCTGACCGGCGCCGATCTCTACGTCACGCTCGAACCCTGCACCATGTGCGCGGCGGCGATTTCATTCGCCCGCATCCGTCGCCTCTATTACGGCGCAGACGACCCGAAGGGCGGCGCGGTCGACAGCGGTGTGCGCTTCTTCGGCTCGCCCACCTGCCACCATGCGCCCGATGTCTATTCGGGCATCGCCGAGCGGGAAGCCGCCGATATCCTCAGGGATTTCTTTGCCGGCAAGCGGTGAGACCCCTTAACGTCTTCAGTCGGCGGCGAAGCTCTCGAGCGCGACACCCGAAAGGCGGTAGCGCGTCCACTCGGACATCGGCTCTGCGCCGACCGATTCGTAGACGCGGATCGCCGGTTCGTTCCAGTCGAGCACACTCCATTCGAAGCGCCCGCAGCCTTCCTCGACGGCAATCTTTGCCAGATGCTTCAGGAGCATCTTGCCGGCGCCGGAGCCGCGGCAATCCGGGGTGACGTAAAGATCCTCGAGGTAAAGACCCTTGCGCGCCTGCCAGGTGGAATAGTTGTAGAACCACATGGCAAAACCAGCCGGCTTGCCATCCTTCTCGCAGATCACCGCGCGGGTGATCGCACCGGGACCGAAGAGCGAGGCCTGCAGCATCTCGACCGTCGCCTCGACGGCGTCGGGCTCCTTCTCGTAGATGGCAAGTTCGGTGATGAAGCGCAGAATGGTTTCGGCGTCTTCCGGGCGGGCGTCGCGAATGCTGATGGTCATGGCTCAGGCGCTTCTCAAGCAGTTCCAGCAGCCAAGCAAACGCGCTTTCGACCGGAACTGCATAGATCCAAGGGAGAGAGGCATTTCGCCGTTCAAGGGAACGGCGAGAACGGGTTTAGAAGGGCCAATACCACTTGGAGCCGGTATTCTTGATCTGCGCCTCCTTCTTGCGGCGGCGCTCCTTGTCCTTCTCCGGCTCGCCGAGATCGGTCTCGGTACCCTCGGGCAGGCGGCGGTAATCGAGCGGCGGATCGCTCAGGAAGCGGCGCTTGTCGGAATAGGCGCCCATCTCGATCTTGCGCCCTTCACGATAGGCCTCCTGCTGCTCCTTTGCAGAGAGCCGGCGACCGTTGGCGCTTGCCTTGGCAAGCGGCGAGACATAGTTCGGGTTGTTCTTGTTGGCGTCGGCCTCTTCACGCAGGCGGTTGCGCACCTCTTCCGGAGACTCGACCCATTCCGGGTTCCCCTCGCGGCTGGCGAGCGACTTCTGCGGCTCGACGAGCGAGGCCTGCTGGGCCGACGGCGGCAGGACGAGACCCGGACGCGGCTGGTACTTGACCGGATCCCGCTTCGGCGGGCCGAAGCTTGCGACGCTGCCGAGGTCGTCCATGAGCTGTTCGCCGGCGGTCTTGTCCGTGCCGTAGGTCGGGCCGCCGATGCAGCCCGTAAGCACCAGGCCGCTCGTCAAAATGGCGGCCACGCTGGCAAACACTCGCAACTCTCGCGTCATTTCCATGAGATTCCTTCCAGCCGGCCACCAGTCAGCGCGGCCACTCAAGCGCCCATGGCGGAGAAATCCGCCAAATTTCGGGCAGGTTTTACCGGATGAACGCAAGGAGTGCAATTCATCCGGTAACAATGCGTTAAGCCTTGAAACCAAGCTCGCGCAAGGCAGCGGCATCCCGGGCGGACACGTCCGGGTAGAGTGCGTCAGAACCGACATCGGTCGTGATCCGCCAGGAGCGAGCGCATTTCTGGCCTTCGGCAAGCTTCGGCACGACGCTGACCTTGGCCACGTCAGCCAGCCGGAACGCGTCGGCCGGACCTTCGGTGGTCTCGACAGTGATCCCCGAGGTGATGCAGATCTCGGCGAAGTCCTGGCCTTCCAGCGCCTTCAACAGCTCCGGATCGGCGACGTGGACGACCGGTGCGGCTTCCAGCGACGAGCCGATGCGCTTGTCCTTGCGTTCGATCTCGAGCGCGCCGGTGACGACGGTGCGGACCGCACGGATCTTCTCCCACTTGGCTTCGAGCGCATCGTTCTTCCATTCCGCCGGGATCGCCGGGAACTGTTCGAGGTGCACCGAGACCGCATCGGGCTTGCGCGACAGCCAGGCCTCTTCGGTCGTAAACGGCAGCATCGGCGCCAGCCACAGCACGAGGCAATCGAAGAGCTTGCGGATGACGGCGAGTGCCGCACGGCGGCGCAGGCTCGACGGCGCGTCGCAGTAGAGCGCATCCTTGCGAACGTCGAAATAGAAGGCCGAGAGCTCGACGTTCGAGAAATCGATCAGCGAACGGGCGATCTTCTTGAAGTCGAAGGCGTCGTAGCCTTCGCGCACGACCTGGTCGAGTTCGGCCAGGCGATGCAGCATCAGCTTTTCGAGTTCCGGCATCTCGGCATAGGCAATGTCCTCGCCCTTGTCGTGGGCGAGCGTGCCGAGCATCCAGCGGATCGTGTTGCGCAGTTTGCGATAGGCGTCGATGTTTGTCTGGATGATCGTCTTGCCGAGGCGCTGATCTTCCCAATAATCCGTCGTCATCACCCACAGGCGCAGGATGTCGGCGCCGGCATCCTTCATCACCTCTTGCGGGGTGACGGTGTTGCCCTTGGACTTCGACATCTTCTCGCCCTTCTCATCCATGGTGAAACCATGGGTGACAACGGCGTTGTAGGGTGCGCGGCCGCGCGTGGCGCAGGCTTCGAGCAGCGAGGAATGGAACCAGCCGCGATGCTGGTCCGAACCTTCGAGATAGACGTCGGCCGGCCACTTCAGGTCCGGACGGTCTTCGAGCGTGAAGGTATGGGTCGAACCGCTGTCGAACCACACGTCGAGGATGTCCATGACCTGATGCCACTTGGCATGATCGTGGTCGTTGCCGAGGAAGCGATCCTTGGCGCCTTCGGTGAACCAGGCATCGGCACCTTCCTGTTCGAAAGCGTCGAGGATGCGAGCGTTGACGGCCTCGTCGATCAGGATCTCGCCCTGATCGTCGGCAAAGATCGCGATCGGCACGCCCCAGGCGCGCTGACGCGAGAGCACCCAGTCCGGACGTCCCTCGATCATGGCACGCAGGCGGTTCTGGCCGGCGCCCGGAACGAAACGGGTGTCGTCGATGGCGGACAGCGCGCGCGAACGCAGGGTCGTGCCATCACCAAAGGCCTTGTCCATGTAGACGAACCATTGCGGCGTGTTGCGGAAGATCACCGGCTTCTTCGAGCGCCAGGAATGCGGATAGGAATGCTTGAGGCGACCGCGAGCGAAGAGCGCGTGACGGGCGATCAGCGCCTTGATGACGCGATCGTTGGCGTCGCCCTTCTTGCCCTTGTCGTCGATGACGCGGCCGGCGCCACCTTCGGCGTCCGGGCCGAAACCATGGGCGTCAGCGGTGAAGTAGCCGGCGTCGTCGACCGTGAACGGGATCGCCGAGGAGATGCCGCGGGCTTCGAGCGCGCGGGCATTGTCCATCCAGGCATCAAAGTCCTCGCGGCCGTGGCTCGGGGCCGTGTGCACGAAGCCGGTGCCGGCATCGTCGGTCACGTGGTCGCCGTCGAGCAGCGGCACCTTGAAGGCGTAGCCGCCGCCCAGACCGTGCAGCGGATGGGCGCAGGTCACGGACGACAGTTCATCGGCCTCGAGGTCGCGAACGAAGTTGAAGGTGAGCTTCGCCTTGGCGGCAGACTCATCGGCCAGGCGCTTGGCAAAGATCAGCTTCTCGCCCGGCTGGGGGCCGAAATCGTTCTCGGCGGTCGCCACTTCGTAGAGGCCATAGGCATAACGCGACGAGTAGGCGATGGCGCGGTTGCCGGGGATGGTCCAGGGCGTGGTCGTCCAGATCACAACGAAGGTGCCGGCAAGGCTGTCGGGACCTTCGGTGACCGGGAACTTCACCCAGATCATGTCGCTTTCGACATCGGCGTATTCGACTTCGGCTTCGGCAAGCGCCGTACGCTCGACAACCGACCACATGACAGGCTTCGAGCCGCGATAGAGCTGGCCGAGCTTGGCGATCTTCATCAGCTCACCGGCGATGCGCGCTTCGGCGTGGAAGTTCATCGTCGTGTAGGGATTGTCGAAGTCGCCCTCGATGCCGAGACGCTTGAACTCCTCGGCCTGGACCTGGATCCAGCCGGCGGCGAAATCGCGGCATTCCCGACGGAACTCGTTGACCGGAACCTCGTCCTTGTTCTGGCCCTTCTCGCGGTACTTCTCCTCGATCTTCCACTCGATCGGCAGACCGTGGCAGTCCCAGCCGGGCACGTAGTTGGCGTCGAAACCGCGCATCTGGAACGAGCGGTTGATGACGTCCTTGAGGATCTTGTTCAGCGCGTGGCCGATGTGGATGTTGCCGTTAGCATAGGGCGGGCCGTCGTGCAGCACGAACTTGTCGCGGCCGGCAGCCGATGCGCGCAGCTTCTTGTAGAGGCCCATCTTCTGCCAGCGGGCCACCGTTTCCGGCTCCTTCTGCGGCAGGCCCGCGCGCATCGGAAATTCCGTCTGCGGCAGATAGAGGGTCGAGGAGTAGTCGATCTTTTCAGCGGTGTCGGTCATGGTTTTTGCAATCGCTTCTTCGCGCGAACGGCCGCGCATACGAAATGGGCTCGGTATCGAGAGATGACTGGGGCGTCGGAAACGCCGAAATCCCGGACCTTCCGGCTGATCAAAGCACGCGGAAGGCCGGGCCAATAATTCGCTGATCGATGATCAATCGACGGTGCCGGGTCATGGTGGCCGGTTGTTTAAGGCGTTTTCGGCCTTTTGAAAAGGTCCGCCGCCGCGCGAAGACCGAAATCTTTTATCGGGCGAAGTTGAGCTTGCGGTCGATGTCACCGAGTGGCGTGACGCCGGAAAGCAGCGCGCGGGCCTCGGCCTCGTCCTGCCGGATCTGCGCCACCAGCGGATCGAGGCCATCGAATTTCAATTCGTCGCGCAGGTGACCGAAGAAAGTCACGGCGCAGACTTCGCCATAGAGATCGCCGGAGAAGTCGAAGACGAAGGTCTCGAGCAGCGGTTCGCCGTCGCTGTCGACCGTCGGCCGGCGCCCGAAACTGGCGACCCCGTCGTAAAGCGAGCCGTCGGGACGACGGAAGCGCACGGCGTAGATGCCGGGTCGGAGTTCCACCTCGGGTGCAAGCCGCATGTTGGCGGTGGGAAAACCGAGTTCGCGACCGAGCTTCTTGCCGCCGATCACCTCGGCTTCGACGAGATAACGGTAGCCGAGCATGCCCGCGGCCTGGGCGACATCGCCTTCGCCGAGCAGCGCACGGACATAGCTCGACGAGATGACGGATGCATTTTCATCACGGAAGGCATCGACCAGCGTCACACCAAACCCGTTGTCGCCGCCTGCCGCCATCAGAAAGGCAGGCCCGCCTTCGCGGCCCTTGCCGAAATGAAAGTCGAAACCGGTCACCACATGCGAGGCATGCAGCCATTCAAGCAGGATGCGGTGGATGAAATCCGAGGCGGAAAGCTGAGAGAAGGTACGGTCGAAGGGATATTCGATGACGGCGCCGAAGCCCATGCCTTCGAGGATGCGCGCCTTCAGCGGCGCCGGCGTCAACCGGAAGACTGGAGTGTCCGGGCGAAAAACGGTTCGCGGATGCGGCTCGAAAGTCAGGACCAGCGCGGGCACGCCGCGCGACTTGGCCTCCTCCAGCGCCCGGTTAAGGACCGACTGGTGGCCGCGGTGAACGCCATCGAAATTGCCGATGGCGACGACACCGCCGCGCAAGTGCTCCGGAAGCGGATCACGGGTCTCGTTGCGATGAAAAACCGTCATCTCCGTCTTCCCGTCAGGCGAGCCGTGGCATCCAGTATTTCGGCGAGGCGCCCTCCTTCTTGAGGAAGGCGGCAAGCTTCGCCTCGTCGGTCCGGCTTTCGTTCATGTATTCCTGGGCGTGGATACCGGCGCTGATATAGAGCAGATCCAGGCCCGCGTCCTGCGCGCCCTTGACGTCCGTCGGCATGCCGTCGCCAACGGCGATGACACGGGTCAGGTCAATCGCTCCGCGCGCGGCCTTCGCCTCGCCCAGGGCGGCGCGATAGATCGCGATATAGGGTTTGCCGGCGATGCGCGCCTCGCCACCCAGCTCTTCGTAAAGCTTGGCAATCGCACCGGCGCAGGGGATCAGCCGGTGACCACGCTCGACGACGAGATCCGGGTTGGCGCAGATGAACGGGATCTTGCGCTTGGCAAGGCCCGTCAGGGTCGCGCGGTAATGCTCGGGCGTTTCGGTCTCGTCGTCGTAGAAGCCGGCGCAGACGACCGTCTCGGCATCTTCCGAGGAAACGATCTGCGTCCCCAGACCCTCGAGCAGGGGCAGGTCGCGCTCGGCGCCGATGAAGAAGATCTTCTTGTCGGCGGCAGCGATCAGCGCCCGGGTCACGTCGCCCGAAGTGACGATCCGGTCATAGGCTTCGTCGGGCACGCCGAGACTGCGGATCTGCACCTTCACCATCGGGCTCGGGCGCGGCGAATTGGTGATGAGCACGACGGTCAGTCCGGCGGCGCGCGCCTCGGCCAATGCTTCACAGGCGGACGCGAAAGCCTGCACGCCGTTGTGAAGCACGCCCCAGACGTCACATAAAACGACATCGTAGCGCTTGGCGATTTCGCGAAAACTGTTGATCCTTGCGGCCATCCTGGCTTCCTGCAAACACGGTTTCCGGCTTGCATGGCAAGGAAGGCAGGAGATTACAAGTCTCGTCTCCCGAAAAAGGCGCACCCTCCCAAGGATTCCGGCGGTGTCGAGAACCAGGAAAAATGCACTGCAGATGCGGCCCGCCGCGCAGAAGCACATTGTCGTGGTTATCAACCGTCAAAATCCCGCCCATGCCACTCATCGACGCGATCGCCCACATTTCGCCAAGAATGGGGCTAGGCTGCCTGTGCCCGCGCCTGCTGCGCCCGTCCGGGGCACCTGCCGTCAGCAAAAAATCTAGGCGCCGATCCTTGACTCACCCCATACCCAAGCTTATCTCGGCATCGCTAGCACTCGATAAATGAGAGTGCTAACACCCATCCATCGGGTCGATCAGCGATCCGTAATGTCATTTGATCGAGGGATTAGACTAATGGCAAGCACCAACTTCCGCCCGCTGCACGACCGCGTCGTCGTTCGCCGCGTTGAGTCTGAAGAGAAGACCAAGGGCGGCATCATCATTCCGGACACCGCCAAGGAAAAGCCGCAGGAAGGCGAAATCGTCGCCGTCGGTTCGGGCGCCCGTGACGAAAGCGGCAAGGTCGTTGCCCTCGACGTCAAGGCTGGCGACCGCGTTCTGTTCGGCAAGTGGTCGGGCACCGAAGTCAAGATCAACGGCGAAGACCTTCTGATCATGAAGGAAGCCGACATCATGGGCATCATCGGCTGATCAGCCGGCGTCCACCCCTTTTTATGACAACCAATGGGCAATGAGCCCGGGAGTTTTCTCTAATGGCTGCAAAAGAAATCAAGTTCGGCCGCACCGCGCGCGAAAAGATGCTGCGTGGCGTCGACATCCTCGCTGACGCCGTAAAGGTCACGCTCGGCCCGAAGGGTCGTAACGTCATCATCGACAAGTCCTTCGGCGCTCCGCGCATCACCAAGGACGGCGTATCGGTCGCCAAGGAAATCGAACTCGAAGACAAGTTCGAAAACATGGGCGCCCAGATGGTCCGCGAAGTTGCTTCGAAGACCAACGACATCGCCGGCGACGGCACCACGACTGCAACCGTTCTTGCCCAGGCGATCGTTCGCGAAGGCGCAAAGGCTGTTGCTGCCGGCATGAACCCGATGGACCTGAAGCGTGGTATCGACCTCGCTGTCACCGAAGTCGTCAAGGATCTCCAGGCCAAGGCCAAGAAGATCAACACTTCGGAAGAAGTTGCACAGGTCGGCACGATCTCGGCCAACGGCGAGCGTCAGATCGGCCTCGACATCGCTGAAGCGATGCAGAAGGTCGGCAACGAAGGCGTCATCACGGTTGAAGAAGCCAAGACCGCCGAAACGGAACTCGAAGTCGTCGAAGGCATGCAGTTCGACCGCGGCTACCTGTCGCCCTACTTCGTCACCAACCCGGAAAAGATGGTCGCTGACCTCGACGACGTCTTCGTTCTCCTTCACGAGAAGAAGCTCTCGAACCTCCAGGCCATGCTCCCGGTTCTCGAAGCTGTCGTTCAGACCGGCAAGCCGCTCCTCATCATCGCTGAAGACGTCGAAGGCGAAGCTCTTGCAACGCTCGTCGTCAACAAGCTGCGTGGCGGCCTGAAGATCGCTGCCGTCAAGGCTCCGGGCTTCGGCGATCGCCGCAAGGCCATGCTCGAAGACATCGCCATCCTGACGGGCGGCACCGTGATCTCCGAAGACCTCGGCATCAAGCTCGAAAACGTCACGCTCGACATGCTCGGCCGTGCGAAGAAGGTTTCGATCTCCAAGGAAAACACGACGATCGTCGACGGCGCCGGCCAGAAGGCCGACATCGAAGGCCGCGTTGCCCAGATCAAGGCCCAGATCGAAGACACCACCTCCGACTACGACCGCGAGAAGCTGCAGGAACGTCTTGCCAAGCTCGCTGGCGGCGTTGCCGTGATCCGCGTTGGCGGCTCGACGGAAGTCGAAGTGAAGGAAAAGAAGGACCGCATCGACGACGCTCTCAACGCGACGCGCGCTGCTGTTCAGGAAGGCATCGTACCGGGCGGCGGCGTTGCCCTGCTGCGTTCTTCCGTCAAGATCACCGTCAAGGGTGCAAACGACGACCAGGAAGCCGGCATCAACATCGTTCGTCGCGCTCTGCAGGCTCCGGCCCGCCAGATCGCTGAGAACGCTGGTGACGAAGCCTCCATCGTTGTCGGCAAGATCCTCGACAAGGACCAGGACAACTTCGGCTACAACGCCCAGACCGGCGAATACGGCGACATGATCTCGATGGGCATCATCGACCCGGTCAAGGTCGTTCGCACCGCCCTTCAGGACGCTGCTTCGGTTGCCGGCCTCCTCGTTACGACGGAAGCCATGATCGCCGAACTGCCGAAGAAGGACGCCCCGGCTGGCATGCCTGGCGGCATGGGCGGCAT
>NZ_LMJM01000023.1:149431-149514 GCF_001429005.1 Ensifer sp. Root954 | reverse complement strand
GGGCGGCATGGACATGATGTGATAATGGCGACAGCCTTATCGCAGCATCGTCCATAAAGCTTCGCCCATGCACTTAAAGTGGT
>NZ_LMJM01000023.1:75429-149364 GCF_001429005.1 Ensifer sp. Root954 | reverse complement strand
TCAGCGCGTCAAGCGCGCTGAACGGGCGGCATGGACATGATGTGATAATGGCGACAGCCTTATTGCAAGGATCCATCCGGATCGGAAAGGCGGCCTTCGGGTCGCCTTTCTTGTTTTTTATCAATGCCACTCATCGCCGGAGAGCATCTGCCGAACAGTCGGCAGGAAAAAACCCATCGGTTGTAGTCAGGCTTCAAAAAACCGTTGAAGTCGAAAAAAAACGAACTATAACAGCGCCCCAAGTGAGCGAAGATTGAGGGGAGACTGGGCGGCACACTTAAGGCAGACAGGCAATCGCCGGGGCTTTTTCGTATTCGCTGCCCATCCGGAAATTCTTCGAGACTACACCTAAAGAATAAAAGTATTTAATCGCAAATTAAGCCGACACTCTCCTTCGAAATAAGTTCGCCGGCGAGATCCACTACCATCTATAGACCTTTCTACTTGAGAAAACACCCACATCACGTGGCGTGCGCTCTCGTATTGGTCATGTCGGACGCAGTTTGCACATTGGGACGCGTTTCCCTGGAGCGCCAAAGGCAGCTCCGGGAACTCTGCTGGGGTAGACCGTGTTTAAGATCACCAGAGCAAATTCCGCGCCCCTCGGCTCTTCGGGACATCTGCATCCGGGCCTACCGCATCATGAATTCATGGAGCAGTTTTGCGTCTCGGAGGGGTGGTCCGGCGACCTGTCGACGGGCCTGTTCCGGCTCGGCGAGAAGGCGGCCGCGATCCATGGCCTGCGTGACGGCGAGTGCGGCCTTCTGAACTTCGTTCGCTGCTACGATCCGGCCGATCGCAATCACGTGCTCGAACTGTTCGAACAGGCGGCAACGAGTTGCTCGTCTTTCTGCTTTTCGACGACGATCGCGCTCGAGGAGTCCGGCCAGAAGCAGCCGCTATTCTGCATCGGAGAATCCTCCGGCCTCGAACAGCGCTATTCCGGCATGATCACCGGCATCTTTTTCTTTCCACGCTTTCTCGTGGAAGTCGCGGGTCGCGCGCTGCTGCGCCAGTAAGCCCGCCCCTGCCCGCGCACGGGCCTGGGTGTAGAGAACCCTCGATCACATATGGCCGCCGCGACCGCCTCATGGGCGATTGCGGTGAAGGGTGCGACAGAGACGCGGACGTACGGCTCAGGCTGCCGCCGCGTCGTCCTTGCCCGTGAAGAGCACCGTGATCGGCGCCGGGCGACCGAGCAGATAGCCCTGCGCCTCGTCGCAGCCCTCGGCTTGCAGGATATCGAGCTGCTTCTGCGTTTCGACGCCTTCGGCAAGGACAGGGACGGACAGGCTCTGGCCGAGCGCAAGAATGGCGCGCACGATCGCCTTGGCCTGCGGACTGCCTTCCACTTCCCACATGAAGCTCCGGTCGAGCTTGATCTTGTCGAAGGGGAAGGAGCGCAGCGTCTCGAGCGACGAATAGCCGGTCCCGAAGTCGTCGATCGCGATGGTGACGCCCAGTTCCTTGATCTGGCGCAGCGTCAGCAGCGCCCGCTCCTTGTCGTCGATGATCGTCGATTCCGTGATTTCGAGCTCCAGCCGGTTCGGGTCGAGACCCGTGTCGGCAAGCACGTCCTGAACCAGACTGACGATGTCGCCGTTGGCAAGCTGGACCGGCGAAAGGTTGACGGCAATCTTGTGACTGCTCTCCCAGCCCGCCGCCTCGCGGCAGGCCTCGCGCAGCACCCATTCGCCGATCGGCAGGATCGCGCCGCATTCCTCGGCAAGCGGGATGAACTCGCTCGGAGGCACCATGCCGCGTTCCGGATGGCTCCAGCGCAGGAGCACCTCGTAGCCGATGACGGCGCCGCTCATCACAGACTTTTGCACCTGGTAGTGCAAGGCAAGCTGCTTCTTCTCGACCGCGTCCCAGAGATCGTTGGCAAGCGCGCGCCGCTGGCGGGCAGCTTCATCCATCGACACCTCGTAGAAGCAGACGGTCTGGTTGAGGGCGGCCTTCGCCCGGTACATCGCAAGGTCGGCATTGTTGATCAGCGTGTCGGCCGTCTCGGCATCCTGCGGATAGATCGCGACACCCATGCTGCCGCCGGACTTGAGCTCGAAATCGCCAAAGCGCATTTCCTCATGCAGGCTCTTCTCGATCCGGCGCAGGAAGTCGTTGAGTTCGGAGAGTTCCTCGAAGCGCTTGACCGCCGCGAACTCGTCGCCACCGAAGCGCGCCACGAACTCGCCCTCCTGCAACAGGCCCTTCATGCGCTGGGCGATCGTCACCAGCACGAAGTCGCCAGCGGCGTGACCGTGCAGATCGTTGACTTCCTTGAACTTGTTGAGGTCGATGCCGATGACGGCGACCTTGCGGTTGAACCAGGCGGCCGCGTCCAGCTCCTCTTCGAGATAGCTGCTGAACTGCAGCCGGTTCGGCAGCCCCGTGAGGCTGTCGTGGCGGGCAAGGAAGGTAATCTGCTCCTCGGTGTCGAGCCGCTCGGTGATGTCCTCATAGGTGCTAACCCAGCCGCCATCGGGCAGCGTGCGATGCTTGGTCAGGATCGAGCGGCCGTTGACGAGCTTTTCGACGATATCGCCGCCGCCATTGCCGACCATTTCGATCCGGTGCTTCTGGTAGAGCTCCTCGGCCTTGGTCCGGGCCATCTCCGGATCTGTGTAGATGCGGGCAAAGACGATATCGAGGATTTCGCGGAAGGTCAGCCCCTTGCCGGCGAGTGTCTCGGAGAAGCCGAAGATCTCTCGGCAGCGACGGTTGGAGAGCAACAGCCGGTCGCTGCTGTCGAACAGGCAGATGCCCTGCGACATGTTTTCGAGCGCGACATCGAGATTGTTGCTGACTTCGGCGATACGGTCGGCGTCAAGCTTCGCCTTGGTGATGTCCTTGACGATCTTGATGAAGCCGGCGTGCTTGCCGTCGTCGTCCATGAAGGGGTCGAGCACCACGTGAGCCCAGAACCGGGATCCGTCCTTGCGATAGCGCCAGCCTTCGTTCTCGTACTTACCATCGGCCAGTGCGACCTCGAGCGCCCGCTGCGGTACGCCGTCACGCTGATCCTCCTGCGAGTAGAAGCAGGCGAAATTCTTGCCGACGATTTCCTCGCCCTTATAGCCCTTGTTGGCCTCGGCGCCGGCGTTCCAGCTGGCGACGCGGCCGTCGGTGTCGAGCATATAGATCGCGTAGTCCTTCACGCTGCGCACGAAGCGGGCGAATTCCCGTTCGGCAGCAGCGGCGGAAAGCTCGGCATGATGGGCGAAGCCGGCGGCGATCAGCACCATCGACAGCAGGAAGAAGGCGGTGCCGGCGATGACGAAGGCAAGCAGATGCGGCTGGATCATGCCCGCATGGGCCGGCGTCAGCAGATCGGCCTCGATCGTGACCGCACCCATGGCGGTGAAATGCAACGCGACGATCCCGAGCGTCATCAGCAGGGTGGCAAGGATCTTCGCCTTCAGCGGCTTGCCGACACTGGCGATCGTGCGCAGGGCGGCGATGTCAAACAGCGAGCCGACGACCACGGAGGCGACGACCAGTGCCGCATTCCAGCGGATGCTGCCCGGCACGTCGAGCGCCGCCATGCCAAGAAAATGCATGCAGGCGACGCCGCCGCCGAGAACGAAGCCGCCAGCAATCCAGCCGAGGCGGTCCTGAACATGGGTCGCGATCAATAGGGCCGTCGTGGTGAGGATAATGGCAACGGCCAGCGACAGGCCGGTGAGATCCATCTGGTAGCCGAGGACGACGCCGGGATCATAGGCGAGCATGGCGATGAAGTGGGTCGCCCAGATGCCGAAGCCGCTGGCGATGCCGGCGGCTGTCGCCCAGATCGCTTTTGCCTTGCCCGAGGAGCCGCGGGCGCGCTGCAGCAGCGTTACTGCTCCGTAACTCGCGAGAAAGCACACAAGTGCGGCCAAAACGACCAGTCTGGGATTATGCTCTACCACCAGGCATGTAAGAACCTTGAACATCGCCAATCGCCTAAATCAAATTCTGTCGGGAAACGAGACCTCTCGCCTCCACTTAAGCTGCCTGTGTTGGCGTCAGGTGATTTAAGGAAGTGATAAATCGAGGCTCTGCCGGGCAATTGCCCAGCAAGACAATAGTTTCGTCGTTAACGAATTTTGAAACCACGCCGCCTTCAAGTTGCAGCCTGCCAAAAAGCGCCGCCTGGCGTGGTTCGCCGCCTATGCTTGCGACAGCAGCGCCTTGAGGTCGGATTGGGGATCGGCGATGACGGCTCGGTCAGGATTGATGCCGCTCTCCAGCAGCTTCTTGCCGGTCACATAGGCCTTGGCGTCGTTGATCGCATCGACGGCCACCAGGCGCCCCTGCCGGAAATACCAGACCGATACGCTGCCTTCGCGCTGGCCGGGCCTGACGATGGTTTCGTCGTGGCCGAGCCCGAAGCCGGCGATCTGCAGCTTGACGTCGTACTGGTCCGACCAGAACCAGGGCTTGGGATCGTAAGGGGCATCACTGCCGGCAAGGATCGCCGCGACCGCTTCGGCCTGATCGACGGCATTCTGCACCGACTCCAGCCGGATTCGCAGATCCTCGAAGGGAAGAACGGCGCAATCACCCATCGCGAAGATCGCCGGATCGGAGGTGCGGCCATGCGCGTCGACGACGATGCCGTTTGCGGTTTCGAGCCCGGCGTCGTGGGCCAGGCGGTCGTTGGCGGTCACACCGATGCCGACGATGACGACATCGACCGGCAAGGTGGAACCATCGGAGAGTTCCGCCGCGGTGACACGGCCATTGTCGCCGACGAGGCGGTTGAGACCGGTACCCTCGCGAATATCGACGCCGCGACCACGATGAATGTCGCGCACGAGCCCCGACGTCGCCGAGGAGGCAACACGCTGCAGGATGCGGTCGGCCATTTCGATGACCGTGACGTCCAGGCCGCAGGTGCGCGCGACGGCTGCCGCTTCAAGACCGATGTAGCCACCGCCGATGACGAGCGCGAGACGGCCGGGCTTCATCTCCTCGGCAAGGCGGTCGGCATCCCTGAAGCCGCGAACGACGAAGACACCCTCGAGATCGCCGCCGACCGAGGCCGGCAGCCGGCGCGGCGTGGCGCCGGTTGCAAAGGCCAGCACTTCATAGTCGAGCGATGTGCCATCGCTGAGCGTCACGTGTTTGCCGGCCCGGTCGAGCCCGATCACGGTCGTTTCGAGGCGCACGTCGACAGCGTGCTCGCCGTACCAGGCTTCCGGCCGGTAGAGCAGGCGGTCGAGGCTCATCTCGCGCAGGAGATACTTTTTGGAGAGCGGCGGGCGCTGATAGGGCAGGCTTGCTTCGGAGGCGACGATGGTGATCGGCCGCTCGTCCTTGAGCGCACGGAGCTTCGCAACCAGAGCAAAGGCGGCCTGACCGCCACCGACAACAACAAGCCTTCCGGACACGCTTTCCACCTGCCTTTATTCATCTGTACAACAAGGCCTAACCTTCCACCCGAGCTTCGTCAACTCTGGCACAGGCCACGCCGTTTGCTATTCCTTGCGCGGCACGTCCATGCCCTTTTGAGCCGCCGGGCGCGACAGGCCGTGCTCGACCCAGGCCATCACCTTGGGGAAGCTCTTGTAATCCAGGACCTCGGCACCGCCATAGAATCTGCGCGCGCCTTCGACCCAGGGATAGGTGGCGATGTCGGCGATCGTGTAATCGTCGCCCATCAGCCATTGCCGCCCTTCAAGGCGGGTTTCAAGCACGCCGAGCAGCCGCTTGGCTTCGTCACGGTAGCGCTCGACGGGGTAGGAATTGTTGGCGACCTTGTCGGCGGCGAACTTGAAGAAGTGACCGAACTGGCCGAACATCGGACCGACGCCGCCCATCTGGAACATAACCCAGGCGATCGTTTCGTAGCGGCCGGCCGCGTCGGCAGCCAGCAGCTTGCCGGTCTTTTCAGCGAGATAGATGAGGATCGCGCCGGACTCGAACAGCCCGATTGGCTTTCCATCCGGGCCGTTGGGATCGATGATCGCCGGGATGCGGCCGTTGGGGTTGAGCGAGACGAACTCCGGCGACTTCTGGTCATTGGTATCGAAGGCGATGCGGTGCGGTTCGTAGGGCAGGCCCAGCTCTTCGAGCGCGATCGAAACCTTCACGCCGTTCGGCGTCGGCAGCGAATAGAGCTGGATGATATCAGGGTTTTTCGCCGGCCAGCGCTTGGTGATCGGAAAGGCGGACAGATCGGCCATGAAGGTCTCCTGGAACGGAACAGCGGGAAGCGGCAGAAACGCCGCACGCAGACTTACATAGGAGCGGAGGGCGCGCCTTTTGAGGGCCCTACTTTATTTTTGTAACCGGCGGGATCGTCAAGACCGCGCCTGCCCCGTTCGCAGCGTCAAAGGACGCTACGAACGGCCGCGATAATCCGTGCCACGACCGGATCGCCGTCGTGAGCCGCCTTGCGCGCCCGGACCAGGCAAGCTTCGGAACGCAGGATCACGCCATCGGTGAGTATCTTCAGGTGGTTTGCCTTCAACGTCGAACCGGTCGAGGTGATGTCGACGATGATGTCGGCGGAACCAGAGGCCGGCGCGCCTTCGGTCGCCCCGAGGCTTTCGACGATGCGGTAAAGCTGGATGCCGTGGCTGCCCGAGAAATGGTTCTGCGTCAGCCGCCAGTACTTGGTGGCGATCGCCAGACGGCGACCATGGCGGGCACGGAAATCGGCGGCAACGTCGCCAAGGTCGGCCATGGTGTCGACGTCGTACCAGACCTCAGGCACCGCGACGACGACGTCGGCATGACCGAAGCCGAGACGGGCGCAGAACTCGACGCGCGCATCGGCGTTGGCAAGCCCCTCGCGCACCAGGTCTTCGCCGGTTACGCCGAAATCGATTGAGCCGTTGCCGAGCTCGCGCGAGATTTCCGACGCCGAAAGGAACGCAATCTCCACATCATCAGCACCTTCGACGCGGCCGCGATAGGAGCGGTCGTTGCCGACGGCAACGATCTTCAGGCCGGCGCGTTCGAAGATCGCCGAGGCGTCATCCTTCATCCGCCCCTTGGACGGCAAGGCGATAGTGATGGTCATTGGGCGCCTCCTTCAGAGGCAATCGCCTTTTCGATGCGGTCGAGCCAGAGCGAGAAGCCGACGGCCGGGATATGCTCGCGGGCGCCGAGCAGGGTCAGCAGCCGATCGAAGCGGCCGCCGCCGGCAAGAACGGCATGCGTTCCGGCAAGCTCAACCTCGAAAACGAGGCCAGTGTAATAGTCGAGCGGACGACCGAAGGCCGCTCGATAACGAATGGCGCCGATGTCGGAACCTGTCTTTGCAAGTGCGGCGACGCGGGCATCGAAACGGGCGAGCGCGTCATCGATCTTGAGGCCGGATTTCTGCGCGAAAGCGAAGAGTGCGGCCGGCGCATCGGCAAGCGGCACGTCGAGCGCCAGGAACGCGGCGACCTGATCCAGCGTTCTGCGGTCGAGCCGCGTGTTCGCCAGTTCCATCTTCTCCTTCAGCCGGCGCGCAATATCCTGCGGCGAACGGCTAGCGTTGGTCGAATAGCCGGTCGCTTCCATCGTTGCGGCGACATGCGCGACGAGACGGTCCTCGTCTTCGAGCAGGCCGTCCATCGACAGCCGCACGACTTCAGGACCGAAGACGCCGACCGTGCGCGGATGGGCGAGCTCGGTCAGAAGCTTCTGCAGGTGCTTCTGGTCGCCGAAGGCGTGGATCAGCCGCTTCTGCCAGCCAGCCGGCAGGCCACAGGCGCCGACGACGGCTTCAAACACGGCCTGGTCACCAAGCGTCACGCTGAGAGACCGGCCCGGCACCCGGTTGGCGACGATGCGCATCGCGTCAGAGACGGCGCGCGCATCGGCTGCCGCCGTATCGGTGTCGCCAAGATCCTCGATGCCGGCCTGGTAGAATTCGTTGCCGCCTTCGCGGCGCTGGCGGAAGACCTCGCCGAGATAGGCATAGCGCTTCGGCGTCCCGGTCACCGCCTCGATATGTCGGAGACAGACGGGAATGGTGAATTCCGGCCGCAGGCACAGGCTCTCGCCGGTCTCGCTCTCGGTCATGAAGATACGGCGGCGCAGATCCTCGCCGGCCATGGCGAGGAAAGGCTCGGCCGGCTGGATCACCGGAGTGTCGACACGCAGCGCGCCGAGGCTTTCGAAGTCGGCAAGCAGCGCATCGGCGAAGGCGGGCAGATTGATGAGGGCCATAGTCGTCAGCCCCTTGCCCGATCCTCGGCCTGTGCCGCCAGCATCTCGCGTACCTTTTCGACCAGTTCGGCCGTCGGCACGGAAACCTGGGCCACGCGCGCCTCGCGCCAGGCCGCATTGTCCTCGATCTCACCCGACAGGCGCTTGCCCTCGATCAGATCCTTGATCTGCACGACACCGGCGGCGCGCTCGTCGCCACCCTGGATGATGGCGAGCGGCGAGCCACGGCGGTCGGCATATTTCAGCTGATCGCCAAAGTTCTTCTTGTTGCCCTGGTACATTTCGGCGCGGATCCCGGCATGGCGGAGCTGCTGCACGAAACGCTGGTAATAGCCCATCGCCTCGATGTCGCGGTCCATGACGCAGACGACAACAGGCGCGAGCACGTCAGATGCACCGAGCTTGCCGAGGTTCTTCAGCGCCGTCATAAGGCGGGAAACGCCGATCGAGAAACCGGTCGCCGGGACCGGCTGACCCATGAAACGCGACACGAGACCGTCGTAGCGACCACCACCGCCGACCGAACCGAAGACGACCTTTTCGCCCTTCTCGTTGGTGACGGCAAACTGCAGCTCGGCCTCGAAGACGGGGCCGGTATAATATTCGAGACCACGCACGACCGAGGGGTCGATCTTGATGCGGTCAGCCTCGTAGCCGGCGCTCAGGACCAGGCTGCGGATGGTGTTGAGTTCCTCGACACCTTCGCCGCCCTTGGCGGTGCCTGAAACGAGCGCTGCCAGTTCGTCGGCACTTTCGGCATAATTCTGGATGCCGACGAAGAACAGGACCTTGTCGATCTGCTCGCCATTGAGGCCCGCACCCTTGGTGAAGTCGCCGCTTTCGTCCTTGCGGCCTTCGCCGAGCAGGAGCCTGACGCCTTCGGGGCCGAACTTGTCGAGCTTGTCGATGGCGCGCAGCACCGTCAGGCGGGCATTGACCTTGTCGTCGCCGCCAAGACCGATCGCCTCCATGACGCCGTCGAGCACCTTGCGGTTGTTGACGCGGATCACGTAGTCGCCGCGCGCAATGCCAAGGGCTTCCATGGTGTCGGCCATCATCATGCACATTTCGGCGTCCGCCTGGACGCCGGCGGCACCGACGGTGTCGGCATCGAACTGCATGAACTGGCGGAAGCGGCCCGGGCCAGGCTTCTCGTTGCGGAAGACGTAGCCGGCGCGATAGGTGCGGAACGGCAGCTGGATCTCGTTGAAGTTCTCGGCGACGTGACGGGCGAGCGGCGCCGTCAGGTCGTAGCGCAGCGACATCCACTGATCGTCGTCATCGGTCAGCGAGAAGACGCCTTCGTTCGGCCGGTCGCTGTCGGGCAGGAACTTACCGAGCGCATCGGTGTATTCGAACAGCGGTGTTTCGACCGGGTCGAAACCATAATGCTCGTAGACCGCCCGGATCTTGCCGATCATTTCGTCCGTCGCGCGGATATCGGCAGCGGAGCGATCGACGAAGCCGCGCGGAAGACGCGCCTTGAGCTTCTGCGGTTTCTTCTGTTTCTCGGTCATGGGAGCATTCCGGACTGTCTCTTGTTGGCTGCTTTCCCTATCGGATCAAGTGGGGGGCGGCAAGGGTTTGCACCGCGCAAAGCGTTCGCCCGGGCCATGCGCCGGCGCTTTGCGTCAAAGCCTAGCACGGGTGTGCTTCGCGTCATCGGGATCGACACGCACCATCGCGACGCGTCGGGGAGGACTTGACCTCAACCACAAGGCGCATTAGACGATATGCAATCACTAAAAGTTTATCGCCTGACCGATCGGCGACGTTCCGGCTGCACCGATGATCGTCTATCTTCGCGGCCAAGTGCCGAGTACCTACAAACGAGTTTTCGATGCAATGACTGCATCGGGAAAACACTTCAATGGCAAACAACGCATCGAAGCGCCTTGCGGCAGTGGCGGTCTCCGGTAACGAGACATCACGTCCGCGCGGCGAGAAGAAGGGCATCATGTTGAGGTTCATGACACCTGGCTCGGGAGCCATCCAACCCGGGCACCTCGGGGCGCATTCGGCCTGGATGGACCACCTCGATGAAAGCGACTATTTCGTGGAGACATGGCGCTGCGATCTGGCCAGCGGCGTCTTTCATCTGGGCGAGCGAACCGCCGCCCTGCTTGGCGCTTCCAACCGCTCCTGCGGCATCGTCGATCTGGTGCGTGCCTATGACAGCCGGGATCGCGTGACAGTGCTCAACATCCTCGAGCAGGCAACCGCGTCGCCGTCTTCGTTCTGCTTCACGGCGCTCGTGCGCTTGCCAAGTTTGAAGGCGGCACAGCTTTTCTGCGTCGGCCGGTCGTCGCTCGACGCGTCCACCGGCGAAAACATGCTGCAGGGCATTTTCGCCTTTCCGCGCGATCGTCCGGCGCTTGACGCCTGAACGGACGGGTTGAATCCGCAGCCACCCCTTCCCTAGATTGATGGAGTGCCAAGAAGCCGGCCACGGCCGGCCTCTTGGCACGAGACATCAGATAAGGAAGGAAACACCATGTCGCTGAAACCGCTGATCGCCGCCCTCGCGCTTTCCGCCTGCCTCGGCTTTCCTGCGTTGGCAGAGGAGTCCGGACACGGCAGCATGCACCATGGAGCGACCGAAACCGCGATGCCGAAGGGCGACAATTCGCCTTCGAGCAAAGCCTTCGCCGAAGCCAATGCCCGCATGCACAAGGACATGGACATCACCTACACCGGCAAGGCGGACATCGACTTCGTGCGCGGCATGATCGCCCACCATCAGGGCGCGATCGACATGGCGAAGGTGGAGCTCGAATACGGTAAGGACGAAACGCTGCGCAAGCTGGCCGAAGAGGTCATCAAGGCGCAGGAAGGCGAGATCAGGACGATGAAGGCGTGGCTCGCCAAGAACGGCGGCTGAACCCGCAGTCCCAACGCCACCGGCAAACACCCGTCGTCAGGCAGACGACGGGCGCACTCATCAGGCGACGCGGGCCTGGGGCCTTGCAAGCTTGCCACGCAACTCCTCGACGACCGTGCGGCAGTGGCAGCCTTCGATGTGATCGTTGACGAGGCCCATGGCCTGCATGAAGGCGTAGATCGTCGTCGGGCCGACGAAGGTCCAGCCGCGCTTCTTCAAATCCTTGGAAATGCGGGTCGAGGTCGGCGTCGTCGGATTGGCGACGATCGCTTCATAGGTCACCACCTGCGGACGCTCGGCTGCCTGCGGCTCATAGGACCAGAAATAGGCCGCCAGCGAACCGAACTCTTGCCTCAGTTCCTGGGCGCGGCGCGCGTTGTTGATCGTCGAGACGATCTTGCCGCGATGACGCACGATGCCTGTATCGGCAAGGCAACGCTCGATTTCCGCTTCGCCGAACTTTGCGACCGCGTCGAAATCGAAACCGGCGAAGGCGGCGCGAAACGCCTCGCGCTTGCGCAGGATCGTCAGCCAGGACAGGCCGGACTGGAAACCTTCCAGGCAGATCTTCTCGAAAAGCCGGCGGTCGTCGGTGACCGGGCGCCCCCATTCCTCGTCATGGTAGCGACGATAATCGTCGAGATTGCCCTGCCAGGCGCAACGCAAAAATCCGTCCTCACCGATCACAATGCCCTTGGCCGTCATCGCCCTCTTTGCTCCATCCTGCTCATTTTCCTGCCTTTACCATTTGCAAACCAGATTCCTAAAGCAGCGGATAACCCTACCCAAAGCCTTATCGGCGCCATCGGCTTTTAACGAGGCACCGTTTACCATTCGGTCGCCCTCCAAATGACACGATTGCCCCCATTGCCAAGGCGCAACCCGTCCGTTCGAGCATTCCGCTCACCGGCAGACTGCGCCCCCTTCAGTGATTTTCGGCGAAAGGTAGCGAGTCCGTCCGATGTTGAAAAAGTCTCTTCTTATAGCCGCCTCTCTTCTAACCCTCGTGGCTGGCCCAGCCGGAGCGCAGGACCGGTATCAGAACAGGCCGCCCGTCGTCGTCAGTCCCGACCTCACCGCCCCCTGGGTGATGCAGCTCGGCGGACAGCAGGCGCGCACGCGGCAGGTGATCTACCGGCAGCAGATTCCGCAGGCCACCCGAAAACAGTTCTATCAGCAGGGACAGGTCGCGAAACCTCAGGTCAAGCGCCGCGCCGTCAATCCGCTGATCCAGCCGGCAAATGCCATGCGCGCCCAGCGGCCAGTGAAATCGAAATTCGACCCGCAGTACCTGCCGCAGACGGTCGCCTATGAGAGCAAGGAAAAGCCGGGCACGATCGTCATCGATACCAACAACCGCTTCCTCTATCTGGTGACCGGCAACGGTGAGGCACGGCGCTATGGCGTCGGTGTCGGCAAGCCGGGCTTCGAATGGGCCGGCGCCCACAAGGTCACTCGCAAGGCGGAATGGCCGAGCTGGACGCCGCCGCAGGAGATGATCACCCGCGAGGCGGCCAAGGGCCATTACCTGCCGGCCCGCATGGACGGCGGCCCGGAAAATCCGCTCGGCGCACGCGCCATGTATCTCGGCTCGACGCTCTACCGCATCCACGGCACCAACGCGCCCTGGACGATCGGCTATGCCGTTTCCTCCGGCTGCATCCGCATGCGCAACGAAGACGTTGTCGATCTTTACGAGCGCGTGAAAGTGGGCACGAAGGTTATCGTCATCTAATTGCAGCACTGCATAGAATATTCCCCTCTCCTCACCCGTGTTGCTGTTGCCTATGCGTGATTTTCAGGCAACAGCAGCGTAAGGACAGGCAAGTTTTGTGATCACGTTTGATCTACCGGATGTATCGCGGGCTTGAACTTCGATGCGTTTTGCATAGCCTGCCTGCAACGAGGGTTTAGAGGGAATCGTAAATGAAGCGTCATGCCAGCAAAGTGGTCGCAATCGCGATTGCGACCAGCACTATTCTTGTGGCCGCCAGCGCCTCGGCTTTCACGCCGGCGCCCGTAGCAGGCCCCAAGATCCAGTCGTCAGACATTGTACTCGTGGCCACTCCGAAGAAGCCGGCAAAACAATACTGGCGCACCAAGGTTCGCTTCCGCACCGACGAAGCCCCCGGCACGATCATCGTCGATACCAACAACAAGTTTCTCTACTACATCGACGGCCCGAACCGCGCGACGCGCTACGGCATCGGCGTCGGCCGGGACGGCTTCGGCTGGTCGGGTGTCGTGAAGGTTGGCCGCAAGGCCGAATGGCCGACCTGGACGCCGCCGGCCGAAATGCGCCGCCGCGAGGCCGCCAAGGGCCGCATCCTGCCGATCACCCAGGAAGGCGGCATCGACAACCCGCTCGGCGCCCGCGCCATGTATCTCTACAAGGGCGGCCGCGACACGATCTTCCGTATCCACGGCACCAACCAGCCCTGGACCATCGGCCAAAACATGTCTTCCGGCTGCATCCGCATGATGAACGAGGACGTGGAGCATCTCTACGACCGCGCCGACGTCGGCACGAAGGTCATCGTCATCGGCCCCGGCAGCAAGGCCGGCGACACCTATTTCGACGATCGCGGCGTCGACATCTTCCGCCAGATCTTTGGCGGCTGAGGACGCCGAAACTTCCACCCACCAAAAAGGCCGGCTCCCGAAAGGTGGCCGGCCTTTTGCTTTGCCTCAGAGCCCCTCAGGCTTTGCCCCGCCATAGGCCCAGTCGAGCAATTCGACCGTATGCAGGATGGGGATTTTGGTGCCGCTGGCGATCTGGGTGATGCAGCCGATGTTGCCGGTCGCGATCGCATCCGGCTTCGTCGCCTCGATGTTCTTCACCTTGCGCGCCTTCAGCTTGGCCGAGATTTCCGGCTGCAGGATGTTGTAGGTACCGGCCGAACCGCAGCAGAGATGGCTCTCGGCCGGATCGCGCACGACGAAGCCGGCGCGCTTCAGAAGCTGCTTCGGCGCAAGCGTGATCTTCTGGCCGTGCTGCATCGAACAGGCGGAATGGTAAGCGAGCGTCATGCCGCGCGCCTCCTGTTCCGGCAGGTCGAGGGTCGCCAGATACTCGGTGATGTCCTTGGCCAGCGCCGAGACCCGTGCGGCCTTTTCCGCATAGGCGGGATCGAGCCTGAGCATGTGGCCGTAGTCCTTGATCGTCGTTCCGCAACCCGAAGCGGTGATGACGATGGCGTCGAGTCCACCTTCGTCGGCAACCTTGAGCCACGCATCGACGTTGCGGCGCGCGGCTTCGAGCGCCTGGTTCTCGCGGCCCATGTGATGCACCAGCGCGCCACAGCAGCCCTCGCCGGCCGAAACGACCACCTCCACACCAAATCGCGTCAGAAGCCGGATCGTCGCCTCGTTGATTTCCGGCTTCAGCACGGGCTGGGCGCAGCCGCTGAGCAGCGCAACGCGGCCGACACGCTTGTCCTTGGGCGCATGAACGCCGGGTGCGGCCGAAGCCGAGGGCTCCGCCACGACGGCGGGCGCCAGATCGAGCATCACGCCAAAGGTTTTCAGGAAGGCGACGCGCTTCATCAGTCCGGCGAGCGGCCGGGCAAGGCCGGCTGCCTTCAGCGACAGGCGAAAGCGGTGCGGATAGGGCAGCACGGCTGCGAGCACGGAACGCGCCAGCCGGTCCTTGAACGGGCGGCGATAGGTGTTTTCGATATGCACGCGGGCATGGTCGACGAGATGCATGTAGTCGACGCCGGAGGGACAGGTGGTGGTACAGGCGAGGCACGACAGACAGCGGTCGATATGGGTGACCGTTTCCTTGTCGGCCGCCCGGCCGTTCTCCAGCATGTCCTTGATGAGATAGATACGCCCACGCGGGCTATCGAGCTCGTCGCCGAGCGTCACATAGGTCGGACAGGTCGCGGTGCAGAAGCCGCAATGCACGCACTTGCGCAGAATGGCCTCGGATTCGGCCACGTGCGGATCGGCGAGCTGCGCGGCGGTAAAATTGGTCTGCAAGTGCGAACTCCACTCTTCGTCCTGCGGAACCGGGCGCTTCGCGCCGCGGTCGATTGCAACATTCTGTTTTCAGCTTCCTTCGACCTTGCCGGTCTCCGGTTGCATACCGGCCTAAACCATCCAGCCCTCGGGATTGGTAATCGGCTCTTCGCGCGCGGCCCTTTGCAGGCCGACGACGCAGCGCACGACGATCCAGACGGCGGTGGCGATGAAGCCGAGGATGCCGACAAGCACCACCGTCAGCAACAGCGAGATCAACAGGAACAGCAGCGATATCCAGAAGGTCCGGATCGCCCAGACATAGTGCGTCTGGACCCACGGCGCGCCCTTGCCGCGATTGAGATAGGCCATGACGACGCCGATGATCGGCGTGATGCCCACCGCAAACCCGACGAGATAAAGGACATAGATCACCTGCACATTGATCTTGCCCGGTTCCAGCCAGCGATCGGTCTCCCGGGAGAACGGTGTCTGCGGACCCTTATCGCTCATGCTTGTCTCTCCTGTTCCCTTGCGAATGCGCTCAGGAAATCGCGGCCATGCGGCCGGGATTGAAGATCCGGTGCGGGTCGAACTTCGCGCGCACGCGCTCGCTCAACTGTGCCACGGGCAAGGGTTGCGGTTCAAACGATGAAACGGCCTGACGGTAGCTGTCATCGGCCCTGACGAGGGTCGCGTGGCCGCCACCGAGAACCTTGATGTAACGGCGCACCAGTTCCGCCTCGGGATCGGCCTCCATGCGCAACCATACGAGACCGCCCTGCCAGTCGTAGAAAGCGTCGACGCCGGTCTGCAGCCGCAGTGCTGCAACCAGTTGATGGCCAAGCGACGGGGCGACGGACGCGCGCCAGAGCGGCTTCCTGGTACCGTCGGCATAGGGTTTGACGTCGCGGATCTCCGTCCAAAGCCTTGCTGTTTGCGATGCATCAAGCCGCGTCACCGCGCCGAAGCGTCCGACCGCCTTCGTCAGCTTTTCAGCCCTGATCGCAACGGATGCCTCCAGCCCTTCGAGCCTGAGCACGGTGGCTGCACCATCCGGAAGGTTGCCATCCAGGAACCGTCCGCGCACGCTCTCCGGCAGGTGCGCCGCGCCGGAAACCTCAGTTGTCTGCGCCATTGCCTCGGCCATGACCGCCGCCGCCTCGGCATCGTTGAGCCCGGAGACGACGATGGTCTCCGACGCCGGCGGCAGCGGCAGGACGCGGAAGGTGACTTCGGTGAGGATGCCGAGCGTGCCATGCGAGCCAGCCAAAAGCTTGACCAGATCGAGACCGGTGACGTTCTTCATCACACGCCCGCCGGCCTTGATCGCCTCGCCCTCGCCGTTGACGAAACGCACACCGAGCAGGCTGTCGCGGGCGGCACCGGCGACATAGCGCCTGGGGCCGGACACGTTGGCGGCAAAGACCCCGCCGATCGTCGGCTCACCCGAGGAGGCGAAGATCGGCCGGTGATCCATCGGCTCGAAGGCGAGCATTTGCCGGTTTTCGGCCAATGCCTCGCCGATCTCGCGCAGTGGCGTTCCCGCAAGCGCGGTAATCGTCATTTCGGCCGGATTGTAGCTGACGATGCCGGAAAGGCGTCGGGTCGACAGCACCCGATCGGCACGCACAGGATTGCCGAGGCCGGAGCGCGTGTTGCCGCCGATCACTGTGAGCGACGCCTTGTCCGCCGCCATGGCGCGAACGACGGTCGCAATCCCCTCTTCGCTGGCCGGTTCGAAATGCACGATCATGCGGCGGGACGCCCTTTAAGAGGGAAGACCTTGGACGGGTTCAGGATCCATTGCGGATCGAAGGCGGCGCGCGCCTCCATCTGCTGGTCGAGGTCGATCTGGTTGTACTGATGCAGCATGAGATCCCGTTTTTCGATGCCGACGCCGTGCTCGCCCGTCAGGCAGCCACCCGCGTCGACGCAAAGCTTCAGGATATCGTTGCCGGCAGCCTCGGCGCGCGCCGCATCCTCCGGGTCGTTGATGTTGTAGAGGATCAGCGGATGCATGTTGCCGTCGCCGGCGTGGAAGACATTGGCGACGCGCAGGCCGTAGCTCGCGACGATCTCACCGGTGCGGGCAAGCACATGGGAGAGTTGGCTGAGCGGCACGGTGCCGTCCATGCAGATATAGTCGGCGATGCGGCCGGTGGCGCCGAAGGCGGATTTCCGGCCTTTCCAGATCGCGGCCGCTTCCATGGCCGACTGGCATTCCTTGATGGTCGCGACCCCGTGACGGCGCGCGACCGCAACGATGCTCGCGAGCATCGCATCCATCTCCGGCTCGGAGCCTTCGACCTCGACGATCAGTAGCGCTTCGACATCGAGCGGGTAGCCGGCGTGGGCGAAGGCTTCGCAGATCTCGATCGCCGGCTTGTCCATGAACTCGATCGCGACGGGAATGATGCCGGAACCGATGACATCAGCGACGCAGGCGCCGGCCGCCTCCGAGGAGGCAAAGCCGAAGAGCACCGGGCGGGCTCCCTCCGGTTTGGCGATCAACCGCACCGTCGCCTCGGTGACGATACCGAGCTGGCCTTCCGAGCCGCAGACGAGGCCGAGCAGATCATAGCCCGCCGCATCCAGCGCCTTGCCGCCGAGATCGACGACGGTGCCATCGAACAGCACCATCTTCACGCCGAGCAGATTGTTGGTGGTGACGCCGTATTTCAGGCAATGAGCACCGCCGGAATTCATGCCGATGTTGCCGCCGATCGTGCAGGCGAGCTGCGAGCTCGGGTCGGGTGCATAAAAGAAGCCATCGGCGGAAACCGCCTCGGAGATGTTGAGGTTGGTAACGCCCGCCTGAACGGTGGCGGTGCGATTGAAAAGGTCGACATCGAGGATGCGCGACATCTTCGAGAGGCCGATGACGACCGCATCCTCTTGTGGGATGGCACCGCCCGAAAGCGAGGTACCGGCCCCGCGCGGCACGACCGGAACGCCGTAGCGGCTGCAGTATTTCAGGAGCGCGGCCACCTGTTCGGTGGTTTCCGGCAAGGCGACCGCCAGGGGCATGCGGCGATAGGCGATGAAGGCATCGGTCTCGAACGGCTTCAGTCCGCGCTCGTCGCTGATCAGACAGTCCTCGGGCAGCAGGTCCGAGAGGTCGGCGATAATCTCGCGGCGCCGGGCGATAACCTCTGGTTTCGGCTGCAGAAAACCGATTGTCTCCGCCATCAGCTCCTCCCGCCGCGTATCGATTGGTTCATTTTCTTTACCACTAGGACAGAGGCCTCGCAAATGCTATTGAGCTTTTCCGTTTTGGAAATAATGGCAACGATTGATGACGAATTTAGGCGATCTTGAGATTTTTGCACGGGTCGTTTCCACCGGCAGTATGTCGGCAGCGGGGCGGGCGCTGGGGTTTTCCCCAGCTGTGATCTCCAAGCGCATCAAGAGACTCGAAGACCGGCTCGGCACGCGCCTCCTTCAACGCACGACGCGCCAGATTTCGCTGACGGAAGCCGGCCAGGGCTTCTACGACCGGGTGCTCGGCATTCTGACCGGCATCGAGGAGGCGGAAGCCTATGCGTCGGGCCGCTCGTCGCATGCGCTCGGGGTGCTGCGGATATCGGCGCCCACCTCCTTCGGCCGCATGCACATCGCGCCGCATCTGACCAAGTTCATGAAGGACCATCCGGATCTGAAATTGCACATCGTGCTGACGGACGAATTCACCGACATCGTCGCGGAAGGCTTCGACATGGCGGTCCGGATCGGCGAACTGGTGGATTCGTCGCTCGTCGCCCGCAAGCTTGCCCCCGTCCGCCGGCTGCTCTGCGCCTCGCCGGACTACATCGCCCGCAACGGCGCACCGAAAGAGATCGGCGACCTCGCCAACCACCTCTGCCTGCCGGCGCATAACAACGACAATTGGAAGCTCGAAGGGCCGGAGGGCGCGCTGGTCTGGCACCCGGAAGGGCCGCTCGTCACCAATTCCTCGGAGATTGTGCGCGCCGCCGTCATCGCCGGCGCCGGCGTTGCACTACGCTCCACCTGGGATATCGGCCCGGAATTGCGCAGCGGCCAGCTGGTGCAGGTGCTACCGCAATGGGAAGGTTCGAAGCAGCTGACGCTTTCGGCCGTCTACCCAAGCCGCCAGTTCCTCCCGGCCAAGGTGCGCCTCTTCATCGACTATCTCGCAGAACTCTACGGACCGATTCCCTATTGGGAGCAGTAGGCGAACCGGCCTGGCATCTTTGTTTTCCGCAATTCCGGACGCAAAACCGCTGCACACTTTTGCTGGAATTGCTTACTTATGCTCGCTGTCCTCGTGGTGGCGGCGAATGCGGCGCACGATCAGCCAGACCCCGGCAACGGCGAAGGGCACGGCAAGCCCGGTCAGGAGACCGGGATCGATCGGCAGCTCGTGGCTGACCGCCTTGGCGAGATAGCCGAACAGCCCGACCACGTAATAGGAGATGGCGGCGACCGACAGGCCTTCGACGGTCTGCTGCAGGCGCAACTGCAACCTGGCGCGCCGGTCCATCGAGTT
This sequence comes from Ensifer sp. Root954, assembly GCF_001429005.1. NCBI lineage: Bacteria > Pseudomonadati > Pseudomonadota > Alphaproteobacteria > Hyphomicrobiales > Rhizobiaceae > Ensifer > Ensifer sp. Root954. Next base: position 129,859 of record NZ_LMJM01000023.1, on the reverse strand, counting down.
CAAAAGCGCGCTGTTCTGTCGTTCAAGCTCGACGTCGACCCAGCTTCGAAGCAGCGCCGTGGCGCGGGCGAGCTTGCGCGACAGGTTCGCCTGGCGCTCCTCGACCGACTGGCAGGTGCGCATGGCCGGCGCCAAACGTCGTTCGAGGAAGGTGCCGATGGTCTCGTAGCCTGGCACCGGCGTTTCGGCGAGCGTGCGGATGCGCTCCTGGACGATGCCGTAATAGGCGCGGCTGGCGCCGAAGCGATAGAGGCTGAGCGCGGCACCGGCCTCGAGATCGGCCGCGAGCCGAGTGATCTCGGCCAACATGTCGTCGGCCTCCTCGCGCACGTTTTCCTTCATGCGCTGGGTCACCGCCGTCAACCCGTCCTCCGTCCGGCGGATTTCCGGCGACAGCGACTGCGCAAGCGGCAGGCCCATCATCGCCAGCGTCCGGTAGGTTTCGATATCGAGCAAGCGCTGGACGAGAGCGCCGGTACCGGCTTCCGTCATGCCGCGATCGATCACCAGGATCTGCGTCAGGCCGTCACCGTTCTGGCGGAAGTCGGTGACGATCACCGCCTGGCCGTTCTTGGTCTCGCTGTAACAGAGGCTCGTCGGATCGAAGAGGCCGATGGCCTCGCGGGTCTCGGGCGTATCCGGCCGGATCTCGAGGCGGATGCCCGAGATCAGAGACCCGGGCGGCGAAAAGCCGTCGCCGAACGGATGGATCGGCACATCGCCGCCGAATTTCTCCGGCGGCGGCGCGTCCCAGAAATAGGTGGAGAATTCGGTATGACGCTCCCAGCGCAGCGTGCCCTGCCCCCAAGGCATCGCGTGATGGTTGGCGTCACGGCCGGGCGGCGCGATGCCGCGGGCCCGCGAAAGCTCCGACAGCACGGCGTGATCGACGATCGAGCCGCCATCTGTCAGGAAGGCCAGCTGAAAGATCACCCGCGGCGTGGTCACCAGCGCATAGGGGCGCGAATGAACCTCGCCCAAGGCCAAAGCGCGCATCGGCGCCACCGGAAATGCAAAACTACCCTTTGCCATGAAGCGCCTTGTCCCCCTCACGCGTTCATCACAACTTTCTTATCAACGGAAAGAGCAAAAGAACAAAGGACGCATTGCCGCAGTTTGACTTTTGTCAGTCGCATCCAATCCGACGCACCCAAGTGGACAATCAAATTGACCACTTTGCGCGACCTGCCTAGATTGCGGCGCTGACAGGAGGCGGCGCTGAGCATCGACGCTCCTTTCGCCCTTGCCGCATGCAAACCGACCACATTCGCGATTTCGGACGAACCCGGGCCGAAATCCGCGTGATCTGGAGACCAGACGTGACCGAAGACCAGATCGACCTTTTCGCCCGTATCAGCCATAGCCGCACGGCGGACGAGGTCGTGCAGCAGATCGAGCTTTTGATCCTCGAAGGCGTATTGCGGGACGGCGACCGTCTGCCTGGCGAGCGGGAACTCTCCAAGCGCTTCGACGTGTCACGGCCGATCCTGCGCGAGGCGCTGAAGGAACTCGAAGGGCGTGGCCTGGTCGAAAGCCGCCACGGCGGTGGCACCTTCGTCGCCGACGTCGTCGGGCAGATCTTCTCCAGGCCGCTGATCGACCTCATTGCGCGCCATCACAAGGCAACCCAGGATTACCTCGAATACCGGCGCGAGCTTGAGGGGCTGACAGCGGAACTCGCCGCCACCCGCGCGACGGATTACGACCGGGACATCCTGACACGGATCATCGAGCGCATGCGCAGAGCGCACGGCGCCGGCGATTTTGACGCCGAACTCGAAGCTGATATCGAACTGCATCAGGCGATCGGCGAAAGCGCCCACAACATCATTCTCTTGCATACGCTGCGCGCCTGCTACCGGCTGCTGCAGCAGGGCATATTCTTCCATCGCAATTCGGTCTTCGATGCGCCGGGGGCGCGCGACCGGCTTCTTGTGCAGCACGAAGCGATCTACGAGGCGATCATGGCAAGGGATCCGGCGAAGGCGAAAGCCGCCTCGCAGAGCCATATCGACTTCGTCGCCGCCGCCACCCGCGAGGCGGAACGCACCGGAGAATGGAACCGCATCGCCCGCCTGCGCATGCAGCAGCGCGACCGCGCGAACTGACAGATCGGGCCCGCGCCCGTCCCCCGGCTCTACCCTGCAGCCGCCTCTCCGGTCGGAATCAATCGCCCTTGCGATCTCGAACCGTTCCACCCCGAAACCAATCGTGATCCGACGACAACGTATGGCTGTCGGTCGGTTTGCAAATATGCCGCGAAAACACCATATCCTGTCGTATCCGGACCACAGTTCTGCGGAAAGCAAACCGCATATCCGGCTGCCGAATGCCCGCGACATTTACACGCTGCAGCACGCTGCCATACTGGCCGGCAAAGCAATTAAAGCCACTGATTCGCCGAGAGGAGCACAGACGACCTTGAACTTCTTGAACAGGCTCGCATCCGATGTCCAATTGATGCTGCGTCGACCGGCGCGCATGCAGTATGCCGCGCTCTGCTATCGGATCCGCAAGAAGACCAAGGCCCTCGAAATCCTCCTGATCACCAGCCGCGATACTGGCCGCTGGGTCATTCCCAAGGGATGGCCGATGCAGGGCAAGCGCGCCCATGAAGTGGCCGAGCGCGAAGCCTACGAGGAAGCCGGCGTCAAGGGGCATGTGCAGAAGGCGACCGCCGGCTACTATCTCTACCAGAAGCGCATGGATCACGGGCTGAAGATTTCGGTCAAGGTGCAGGTGCACGCGTTGGAAGTCGACGATCTCTGCAAGCACTTCCCCGAGGAAGGGCGCCGACAGCTCGAATGGGTCGACTACAAGGAAGCGGCCTCGCGGGTTGCCGAACCGTCTCTGAAAGATCTCATCCTTGCCTTCGGTGAACGCATGGGGAGCGCGTCGAGCCCGATGCCGAAGGCTGTGAACGGCTAGCCTTTTCAAGCATTCCAAGAGCATTCGACGCCGCCAGACGCGGGTTCCCGGCCTGCGCCATACGGATGTCCATCAAATCCACTTGAATGCGTGTCGCTGTGGCCTTAGTGGCCGTCGTGACAATGGAGTTCCAGGTAGTGGCACAGCCGCGCATACGCCTCGCAAAACAAACGATCGACAAAGACCTCGACAAGCTCAGCCTTGCCGAAGAGGCGTCGCAACATGTCAAGCGCAGCCTTGCGGCACCTGCGCTCGCCGGGCTGTTCCTGCTCTTGAGCATGGCCTTCGCCGCGAGCTTCGTGACGAGCTCCGCCAGCGCGCCGATCATCATCGCGGCGGCTGCCATTGCCGGCTACATGGCCATGAACATCGGCGCGAACGACGTGACCAACAACGTTGGCGCCGCAGTCGGCGCCAAGGCGATGTCGATGGCGACGGCGCTCACCATCGCCGCGATATTCGAGATCGCCGGGGCGCTGCTTGCCGGCCGGCAGGTCGCGCTGACGATCGAGGCGGGCATCGTCTATGGCGAAGACGTGCTCGGACCACAGGCAATCGTCTGGATCATGATGTCGGCACTCGCTTCCGCGGCGGCCTGGATCAACATCGCCACCTATTCCGGGGCACCGGTCTCGACCACGCACTCGATCATCGGCGGCATCGTCGGCGCCGGCATCGCGGCGGCCGGCTTCTCGAGCGTGCAATGGTGGTCGCTCGCCGGCATCACGCTCAGTTGGTCGGTCTCGCCGCTACTCGGCGGCGCCATCGCCGCAGCCCTCCTCGCTTTCCTCAAGGAATTCATCATCTACCGCGAGGACAAGATCGCCGCGGCCAAGCGATGGATGCCGGTCATCCTTGGCGTCACCGCCGGCTGCTTCATGGCCTATCTCGCGGTGATCGCACTGGTTCAGGTGGCCGCGATCACCATGCCCGTGGGTCTTGCTGCCGGCGGCGTCGCTGGTTTTGCGGTCTATCTGCAGGCAAAGCCCTGGATCGCCAGCCAATCGGAAGGGCTCGAAAACCGCAACCAGTCGCTGCGCCGACTCTTCCGCCTGCCGTTGATCGTAGCGGCGGCACTGCTTTCCTTCGCTCACGGCGCCAACGACGTCTCCAACGCCATCGGTCCTTTGGCCGCGATCGTCTCGGCGCTCGACGGCGTCATCACGACGGACAAATCACCGGCGCCCCTGTGGGAACTTGCGATCGGCGCGCTCGGCATCTCGATCGGTCTGCTGCTCTACGGCCCGAAGCTCATCCGAGTCGTCGGCCAGGAGATCACCAAGCTCAATCCGATGCGCGCTTTCTGTGTGGCACTGGCCACCGCGGTCACCGTGCTGCTGGCATCGGCGCTCGGCCTGCCCATCAGCTCGACGCACACGGCCGTCGGCGCCGTCTTCGGCGTCGGCTTCTTCCGCGAATGGTACATCCGCAATTCCAAGCGGCGGCTCGAATATGTCCGGCAAAAAACGGGACAGGCGGATTTCATGGAATCGGCGGAAACCAACTTTGCCGAGGTGCGGCGCCGGCATCTGGTCCGTCGCTCGCATTTCCTCACCATTATCGGCGCCTGGGTTATCACCGTCCCGGCCTCTGCCGCCCTGTCGGCCGTACTTTATTTCATCCTCTCCGGCATTTTCACCTGAAGGCCTCCTCAATGCGCGCCAATTTTCGCATGCAGCGACTGTTCGTCGAACACCCCTTGAGTGCCGGCTCGGCGCACGAGGCGTCCAAGGAACAGTTCAACTACCTGGTGAACGTGCTGCGCTACGAAGAAGGCGCCTCGATCCTCGTCTTCAACGGGCGCGACGGCGAGTGGCGGGCCGAGCTTTCCTTCGCCAGCAAGAAGCGCTTGGTGCTGACGCCCGTCGAGCAGACGCGCCCCCAGCCGGCGCCTTGCGATCTCGTCTATCTCTTTGCCCCGCTCAAGGTCGGGCGGCTCGACTATCTCGTGCAGAAGGCCGTCGAAATGGGCGCCGGCACTTTGCAGCCGGTCATGACGCAACATGTGCAGGGCAAGCTTGGCAACATCGAGCGGGTTCGCGCCAACGTCATCGAGGCGGCCGAACAATGCGGCGTACTCGGCATTCCCGATGTCGAGGAACCGCGCCGGCTCGAAGACCTGCTTGCCACCTGGCAGAGCGACCGGCGCATTATTTTCTGCGACGAAGGCAGCGACAGCCAGAATCCGTTGCCGATCCTCGCCGGCATCAAGGAAAAGAAGCTTGCGCTGTTGATCGGCCCGGAAGGCGGCTTCTCGGAAGCCGAGCGCACGCTGCTGCACAGCCTCGATTTCGTCACCGCCATTCCGCTCGGGCCCCGCATCCTCAGGGCCGACACGGCAGCCGTCGCCGCCATGGCGGTCATCCAGGCAACTGTCGGCGACTGGCGATAGCCGGTCGTTCCCGGGCAAATCGGACACCGCTCGCTCCCCTAGAAGGGAACGATCTCTCCGGCAAGGCAGGATTGGGTCACCAGTACCCATTTCCGCGGCGCTTGCTCCAGAGCAAGCAAATGTCCTACTTTTTTTGATGAGATCTTGAAAGAAATTGACTTGCACCGCACCTGATTACGGTTCAAGCAGCCTCCATCAACTCCCGCTAACCTGCGGGAGCCGCCCAAACAAAAGAAGACGCTCATGGCCCGAGATACCACCGACCAGACGCCGGTAACCTCTGTCGCTGACCTGACCGCCTACCTGGCAGAAGGTTCGAAACCGGAGGAGCGGTTCCGGATCGGCACGGAGCACGAAAAGTTCGCCTTCTTTAAGGCGGACAACAGCCCCGTCCCCTATTTCGGCGAGGCCAGCATCCAGGCGCTTCTGAACGGCATGGCGGCGAAAAGCGGCTGGGAACCGATCATCGACGAAGGCAACATCATCGGCCTTGCCGAACAGTCGGGCAATGGCGCGATCTCGCTGGAACCGGGTGGACAGTTCGAACTTTCCGGCGCGCCGCTCGAAAACCTGCACCAGACCTGCAAGGAATCGAACCAGCATCTGGCGGTGCTGCGCGAAGTCGCCGAGCCGCTCGGCATCCGCTTCCTCGGCATCGGCGGCAGCCCCAAGTGGACCTTTGATGAGACCCCGCGCATGCCGAAATCGCGCTACGGCATCATGAGCCGCTACATGCCGAAGGTCGGCACCCAGGGCCTCGACATGATGTATCGCACCTGCACGATCCAGGTGAACCTGGACTTCTCCTCGGAAGAGGACATGCGCCGCAAGATGCAGGTGTCCTTGAAGCTGCAGCCGCTCTCGACCGCGTTGTTTGCAAGCTCGCCCTTTACCGACGGCAAGCCGAACGGGCTTCTCTCCTGGCGCGGCGACATCTGGCGCGACACCGACAACCAGCGCGCCGGCCTGCTGCCGTCCGCCTTCCGTCCCGATTTCGGTTTTGCCGACTACGTGGAGTGGGCGCTCGACGTGCCGATGTACTTCGTCGTGCGCGACGGCCACTACCACGATTGCACCCACATCACCTTCCGCCAGTTCATGGGCGGCGCACTCAAGGGCGAGGTCGCCGACTGGCAGCCGAATATGGGCGACTGGACCAACCATCTCTCGACGCTGTTCCCCGACGTGCGCCTGAAGCGCTTCCTCGAAATGCGCGGCGCCGATGGCGGCCCGTGGCGGCGGATCTGCGCGCTGCCGGCCTTCTGGGTCGGCCTGCTCTACGACCGCGAGGCGCTCGACGCCGCCGAGGCACTGACGCGCGACTGGACCTTCGAAGAGGTGAGTGCCATGCGCAACGCCGTGCCGGCTCAGGCGCTTGCCGCCAAGTTCCGCACCGGCACGCTTTACGACGTTGCCCGCGAGGTCATCTCCATTTCGCGCGGCGGTCTGAAGCGCCGCAACAGGCTGAACGGCGATGGTATCGACGAAAGCCAGTTCCTGGCGCCGCTCGACGAGGCGCTGGCCAAGAAGGCAACGCTCGCGGAAGACCTTTTGGCGCTCTACAATGGCCGCTGGAACGGCTCCGTAGACCCGGTCTTTGCCGAGTACCAGTATTAAGGCCCGGACAGGGGCGCGGTGCACGTCGCGGCCCTCTCAAAAAGCGGTTCCCAGTCCCTGATTTCCCGTTATAGTGCAAGGATATGCGTCGCTTAGAGCGCCGCGCGTCCATAAAGGGGAACTGGGATGGCACCGCTTTTCGACATGTTCGCGCAGGCGCAGAACGGCAAGGCCATCGAGCTGATGGCGCAACAGTTCGGCATCGCCCAGGAGCAGATGACGAAGGCGACAGCGGCGCTGCTGCCGGCCTTCTCGGCGGCTTTCAAGCGCAACACCGCCAACCCCTACGACTTCGGCGCCTTGCTGACGGCGCTCGGCAGCGGCAACTACGCCAAATACTTCGAAGACATGAGCCAGGCCTTCACGCCGCAGGGCATGGCCGACGGCAACGGCGTTCTCGGGCAACTGTTCGGCTCGAAGGAAATGTCGCGCGCGATCGCCGCGCAGGCGGCCCAGGTCACCGGCGTCAGCCAGGAGATCTACAAGCAGATGCTGCCCGTGATGGCCGATACGCTGATGGGCGGGCTGTTCAAGCAGACAACCGGGCAATTTGCCGCCGCAAGCGATGCCTTTGCCAACAACCCGATGGCGACCGCGATGCGGCAATGGATGGAAGCGGCCGGTTTCGCCAAGAAGCCGGAACCGCAGCCGAACCCGTTCGACAACCCCTTCACCCAGGCGATGCAGGGCTTCTTCGGCATGGCCCCGAAGAAGGAAGAGAAGCCGAAGACAGCCGACGTCTTTGCCGACAACCCCTTCGTCAAGGCGTTTCAGGACATGATGCAGGCGGGTGCCGCCGGCGCGCAGAAGCCGGCAGCCGACAATCCGGCGCTGGCCCAATTCTCCCAGGTCATGAACAGCATGTTCGACACCGGGCTGGAGATGCAGAAAGAATACCAGAAGAACGTCGAGGCGCTGTTCGACCTTTACAAGACCGGCCCCGGCACGAAGAGCTGAGGCCAAGCCTCCCCGTCAGCACATCCCGCGCCTCCATCGGACGGCAATCGCCTGCAAGTGCGGGCGTCAGCGCGTTGTTTCGAACAGCTTCGGAAAGAAAAAGGCCCGGTGCATGTCTTGGTCATGCACCGGGCCAAGCGGCAGGGTCTATTGGCTCTACCCTGCGGGGAACGTTTGGGCGCGCGACCGTTGAGGTCAGCGGCACCGAATTTCGCAGCATGACCCGCGGCGGCGGCAGGCTTTCGCGGATCATGCTCGACTGGCACATCTCAAGCGGCGGGATGCGCCATTGGGGACGATCAGTCGTGGCGGGCCCCTTTGTAGAAGAGGCTCGCCCGGTTTCGCGACGCGCGTGTCAGGTAACTCGCCGGATTGTCGAAGAAGGGCGAGGTAATCGCCTCACGCACATCTTCGCGTTTCAGCCCCATGTCGAGGAGCTGGCGGTCATCCAGGTCGTTCAGACGGCCGATCGCATAGCGATTTCGGAGGAGCTGCCATACGGACGTTAGCATGCCTGTCACGCCGACGGCGCGGGAGGCATAGGACTGCGTTCCGGCAACGAGGTCGAGATCGAGGGCGTGCTGTGTCGTGCGCATGACAATTTCTCCTTTCAGGCACGAAGAGGCCCATCCCCTGCGGGGAGATCAAACGCAGGGGCGGGCCAAAGAGTTTGGGATTCGCCGGCGAAATTGCCGGCCGGGGATCGATGAATTTGCTTCCGATAGATCGCAAATCCTTATTGATCAGTCCAACGAATGTTTTTAATGATATTCATCAAACAATCTTATGGATGCATTACGGCCATGTCCGCACCCCTTGATATCGATCAGCTCCAGACCTTTGTCGCGATCGCCGACACGGGCAGCTTCACCAAGGCGGCCGACCGGGTCTTCAAGACCCAATCCGCCGTTTCCATGCAGATGCGCCGCCTGGAAGAGCGCATCGGCAAGGCGCTGTTCATGAAGGACGGCCGCGGCAACCGGCTCACGGTCGAAGGCGACCGGCTGCTCAATTTCGCGCGCCGGATGATCCGCCTCAACAACGAGGCGATCGCTTCCTTCGACGACAATCGCCTCGAAGGCACGCTCCGGATCGGCACGCCAGACGATTACGCCGACCGCTACATGCCCGAGATCATCATGCGTTTTGCCAAGACGCATCCGAATGTCGAGCTTTACATCATCTGCGAGCCCTCCGTGGACCTCGCCGAGAAGATGGCCAAGGGCGACCTCGACATCGCGCTCGTCACGCACAATCCGCGTGCCCGCGCGTCGGACGTGGTGCGGACCGAACCGCTCTGCTGGGTGAGCTCGATCAACCACCCGCTGCCCGAGAACGCACCGATCCCGCTTGCTGTCGGCCGGCGCGACTGTCTGTGGCGCCAGGCGGCCTGTGCCGCACTCGATGCGACGGGTCGGGAGTACCAGATCCTGTTCACCAGCTGGTCGTCGACGGTCGTCGCCGCCGCTGTGCTGGCCGGCATGGCCGTCTCTGTCCTGCCGGAATCGGCGCTTCGTCCCGGCATGAAGGTGCTGACGCTTGCGGACGGCTTCCCGGCCTTGGCGCCGGTGCAGATCGGCATCATGAAGCGTCCGGGCCTTTCGCCCTCGCTTTCGAACGCGATCAGCAACCACATCACCGCCTGCCTCGACAACATCACGCCGATCAGCGCCAACGACGACCTCGAGGCCGACATCAAGGGCTTCCCGCGTTATCCGCGCCTCCGGCAGAGCCATATGCTGCCGGGCTGGTAAGAGCTGCAGAAAGCGGAAAAGGCCACGCACCAAGCCGGTGCGTGGCCTTTTTTTGTCCAGAGATCAGCACGCGGCCGAACTCGATACCAGTCTATTCGGCTGCCGCGCCGACGGCGTCGGCTTCGTAGCCGTGGGCCGCGTGAAGGGCGGCGCGCACACCGGCCTCATAGTCCGGGTGGACGCGCTTGAAGTGCGCGAGCTGGCGCTCGACGATCGGCCCCGGCACGCCGCCCATCGCCGCGGCGATGTTGGAGAACAGGCGCGCCTTCTGGCCGGCATCGAAGAGGTTGAAGAGCGCACGCGGCTGGACGTAGTCGTCGTTGCCTTCGCGGTGGTCGTAGCGGGCCATGTCGCCGCTGATGCGTAGCGGCGGTTCCATCGCGGAGGGCTGCTCGACCGGGCCGTTGAACGAATTCGGCTCGTAATAGGCACTCGGATTGCCGGTCTGAATGCCGCCGAACGTGTTCATCTGGCCATCGCGGTGATAGTGATGCACCGGGCATTTCGGCCGGTTGACCGGAATGTGCTCGTAATGCGTTCCGAGCCGGTAGCGGTGGGCGTCGGCATAGGAGAACAGCCGGGCCTGCAGCATCTTGTCCGGCGAAAAGCCGATGCCGGGCACGATGTTGGACGGCGAGAAGGCGGCATTCTCGACCTCGGCGAAATAGTTCTCCGGGTTGCGATTGAGCTCCAGCACGCCGACCTCGATCGGCGGATAATCTGCATGCGGCCAGACCTTGGTGACGTCGAAGGGATCATAGGCCGTCTTCTCGGCTTCGAGCTCGGGCATGATCTGCACCTGCAGCGTCCAACGCGGATAGTTGCCCTCTTCGATCGCGCCATAGAGCGCTTCCTGGTAGCTTTCGCGCGTCCGGCCGATCACGTCTGCCGCCTCGGCGTTGGTGTAGTGCTTGTGGCCGTGCTGGGTCTTGAAGTGGAACTTGACCCAATAGCGCTCGCCGGCGTCGTTCCAGAACGAGAAGGTGTGCGAGCCGTAGCCGTTCATGTGCAGCGGCGACACCGGACATCCGCGATCGGACATCAGGATCGTGACCTGATGCAGGCTTTCCGGCGACAGCGACCAGAAATCCCACATCGCGGTCGCCGAACGCAGGTTGGTCTTCGGGTGGCGCTTCTGGGTGTGGATGAAGTCCGGGAACTTGTAGGCGTCGCGAACGAAGAAGATCGGCGTGTTGTTGCCGACGAGGTCCCAATTGCCCTCGGGCGTGTAGAATTTCAGCGCGAAGCCGCGCACGTCGCGCTCGGCGTCGGCAGCACCCAGTTCACCGGCAACAGTCGAGAAACGCGCCAGCATCGGCGTCTCGGCGCCGGGCTGCAAAACCTTCGCCTTGGTGTATTTCGAGATGTCGCCGGTGATCTTCAGCGTGCCATAGGCGCCCCAACCCTTGGCGTGAACGGCGCGCTCGGGAATGCGCTCGCGGTTTTGATGCGACAGCTTCTCGATAAGCTGATAGTCCTGCATCATGACGCCGCCGCGCGGGCCGGCCGTCAGCGAATTCTGGTTGTCCGGCACCGGGGCTCCGGCACTCGTCGTCAATATGGGTCGATCAGACATCGCGTCCTCCTGTCAAAGGGTTTCGCGTCCGGGTGGTCGCACAGGACCGACGGCAGCCGGCCGCAAACTGCGCGGCGATCAAAGCCCGAACGCTCTGGCAAGAGGGTTTTCCCACGGCGCTTCGATAATCTCCAATTGCATAAAAATAAAAAATCGATAAGATTTTCCTATCATGCTTACACTCAGACAGATGCGCTATTTCGATGCGCTCGCCTCCGCTCGCCACTTCGGCAAGGCGGCCGAACTCGTCCATGTCAGCCAGCCGGCGCTCTCCGCCCAGATCATGGAAATGGAGAACCACTTGGGCGTGAAGCTGGTGGAGCGCAGCCGCAACGGCGTCTTCTTGACCCGCAAGGGCGAAGAGGTTTTGGCCCGTACCCGCGCCATCCTCTCTGAGGTGGATCAGCTGGAGTTGAGCGCGCGCGCCAGTTCCGGCACGCTCGAAGGGCGGATCCGCATCGGCGTCATCCCGACGCTTGCCCCCTACCTCGTGCCGCGGCTGGTGCCGCACCTGCGCCAGGTCTACCCGGCAATCGAGATCGAACTGAAGGAATCGGTGACATCAAGACTGGTCGCCGATCTCGGCGAGGGCCTGCTCGACGCCGTCGTCGCCGCCTTGCCGATCGAGGCCGACGGACTTTCGACGAAGCCGCTCTTTTCCGACCGCTTCTACATGGCAATGGCGGACGACGAGCGAAACATCCTGATGTCGCCGCTGACTGAAGACCAGGTGGATGTCGAACAGTTGCTCCTGCTCGAAGAGGGCCATTGCCTGCGCGATCAGGCGCTCGCCGTCTGCAGCACGGCCGGCAAGCGCCGTCTCGTCTCGTTTGGCGCCACCTCGATGACGACGCTCCTGCAGATGGTCGCCAACGGCATGGGTATGACGCTCATCCCCGAGATCGCGATCGCGACCGAGGCGGCGCGCAACTCCATCCGCATCGTACCCTTCGCCGCGCCTGAACCGGCGCGCGAGATCGGGCTTATCTGGCGGCGCAGCAGCCCGCGCGAGCGCGACATGGAAGCGCTCGCAGCGGCGATCAGCGGCTGCGCCGACGATATTGTCCAGGCGGCAGCGGCCTGAGCGTAGCAGCGCTCAGGCGAGCTTGGCCTTCAGGAACTCGACCGTCCGGCTCCAGGCGAGATCGGCCGCGGCCTTGTCATACCGCGCGGCCGAGGTGTCGTTGTTGAAGGCGTGGTTGACGCCGTCATAGACATAGATCGTCGCGTCCTTGCCATTGTCTTTCAGCGCCTTCTGGTAGGCGTCGATGCCGGCATTGATGCGTTCGTCGAGGCCTGCATAGTGCAGCAGCAGCGCCGCCTTGATCTTCGGCACGTCTTCGGCCTTGGGCTGCGCGCCATAATAGGCGACGCCGGCCTTCAGATCCGGGGATCCGACCGCGAGCCGGTTGACGAGACCGCCGCCCCAGCAGAAGCCGATGGCGCCGACCTTGCCGGTCGATTGCGCGTGTCCTTCCAGAAATGCCACGGTCGCCGCCGCATCCGCGGTCGTTGCCGCCGCATCGAGCGCACCGATCATCTCGCGCGCCTTGTCCTCGTCCGTCGGCGTGCCGCCCGCAGGCGACAGGAAATCCGGCGCCAGCGCCAGGAAGCCTTCGAGCGCCATGCGCCGCGCGACGTCGCGGATATGCGGGTTCAGCCCGCGGTTCTCATGGATGACGATGACCGCCGGCAGCTTGCCGCTCACCTCTGCCGGACGAACGAGATAGCCTTTCATATCGCCGGCAGCGCCGGGATAGGTGATGTCCTCGCCGGTCACCCGGGTGTCGTTTGCAGCCACGATCTCCGCCTTGGCACCATTGGCCGCCAGCAGCGGCGCGATCGCCGCGGCCGCAGCCGCGGAACCGGCGAGACCGGTGAGCTTTTCCATGAAGCGACGGCGATCGAGGGTCAGATGCGTGTACTCGTCGTAGGCGTCGATCATCGCCTGCGTGATTTTCGGTTCCTGCATGCCAGCCTCCTTCGGTTCTTATCTCCCGCGGCGGCAGACAGAACCGCCCGCGACAGAATAGGTCGGCGGGCGGTCTGGAACATACAAACTTGCGTTACTGCCGCGTGTTTCCTTTCGCCCTCACAGGTCGAGGGTCCCACGCACACCGATCAGCCGTTGAGGTCGAGCACGATGCGACCGTCGATCTTGCCTTCCTCCATGCGCTTGAAGATGGCGTTGATGTTCTCGATCTTGTCCCAGGTGAAGTGCGAGGCGACCTTGCCTTCACCGGCGAACTCGAGCGATTCCTCCAGATCCTGCCGCGTCCCGACGATCGAGCCGCGGATGGTGATGCGCTTCAGAACCGTATCGAAGATTGGCAGGCACATCTGGCCGGGCGGCAGGCCGACCAGCGCCATGGTTCCCTTGGAGCGGAGCATGTTGAAGGCCTGCTCCATCGCCTTGGGCGCGACGGCCGTCACCAGGGCACCATGCACGCCCCCGGTCGCATCTCGCACCTGCTCGACCGCATCCTTGTCGCGCGCATCGACGACGAGGTCGGCACCGAGTTTTCGGGCAAGCTCCAGCTTGTCCGGGAAGATATCGACGGCGGCGACATGCATGCCCATGGCCTTGGCATATTGCACCGCCATGTGCCCGAGTCCGCCGATGCCCGAGATCAGCGCCCATTCGCCCGGACGCACTTCGGTTTCCTTCAAGCCCTTGTAGACGGTGACGCCGGCGCAAAGGATGGGGGCCGCGGGCCCGAATTCGAGCTTTGCCGGCAGGCGGCCGACGAAGTCAGGATCGGCGAGGCCGTATTGCGCAAACGTGCCGTTGACGGAATAACCGGTGTTCTGCTGGCTGCCGCAGAGCGTTTCCCATCCGGTGCGGCAAGGCGTGCAGCCGCCGCAGGCGGTGTGCAGCCACGGAACGCCGACGCGGTCGCCTTCCTTCAGCCGCGCAACGCCGCTGCCGAGCTTGGCGACATAGCCGACGCCTTCATGACCGGGGATGAAGGGCGGCTTCGGCTTGACTGGCCAGTCGCCGTTGGCGGCGTGCAGGTCCGTGTGGCAGACGCCCGTCGCCTCGTATTTGATCAGCACCTGGCCGGGACCCGGCTCCGGTATCGGCACATCCTCGATTGCCAGCGGCTTGCCGAATTCGCGCACCACGGCGGCTTTCATCGTTGCGGTCATCTCGTCCTCCGATGCGTTGTTGCCCAACGCCGGAGAGACTACGCGCAAAAGCGGCATCGGGTAATTGATACGCATCAAGACGGGAAGATGAAGGCGCAGACTGTCTCAGATCTGCGTCAGAATGGCGGTGCGCCTATCCGGATCAGCTCATCGCCATCCAGACGGCAAGCCACACCCACATCGCAAACAGCGTTGCAACACCGCCCATGAACAGCGGGCGGCGATAGCGCAGGCGATTGCTGGTGACATGCACGAAGGCGTGCACATAGCGCAGGGCAACGAAGAGCCAGGCAAGAGCGAGGGAGACGATGTTGTCGGCCTCGGTGATGTAGAGCAGCACGCAGCAGACGTAGAAGAGAACCGGCAGCTCGAACTGGTTGGCGATGCTGTTCTTCACCACCAGGCTTTCGCCCGGCTCGTCACGGTTTTCGCGAAACTGGCCGGCATTCGCCGTACCGGCGCGCACCAGGCCCATCCGGCGGAAGGAGAGAAGAGCATAGAGGCAGAAGACGAGGAAGACATGCGCCACGATCGGCCAGAAAATCTCGAAACCCGTCATTACGCTACTCCCTCAAACACGCTTACTCTGAAATAGCGAAGGGCGCCGCGCGATGGCGCGGCGCCCTTCGAATGCAATCGCAATCAGTGCGCGCCCGGGTAGTTCGGGCTTTCGCGAGTGATCGTCACGTCATGGGCGTGGCTTTCGCGCAGGCCCGCGCCGGAGATGCGCACGAACTGGGCGCGCTCCTGGTATTCCTTGATCGTCGGGCCGCCGACATAACCCATGGAGGCCTTGAGGCCGCCCGCGAGCTGGTGCAGGACGCCTGCGACCGGACCCTTGTAGGGGACCTGGCCTTCGATGCCCTCGGGAACTAGCTTCAGCGTGTCGCGCACTTCCGCCTGGAAGTAGCGGTCCGCCGAGCCGCGCGCCATGGCGCCAACGGAGCCCATGCCGCGATAGGCCTTGAAGGAGCGGCCCTGGTAGAGGAACACTTCGCCCGGGCTTTCATCGGTGCCGGCAAGCAGCGAGCCGATCATGACGGCCGAAGCACCGGCGGCGATCGCCTTGGCAAGGTCGCCAGAGAACTTGATGCCGCCATCGGCGATGACAGGAATGCCGGCCGCCTGGGCGGCTTCGACGGCGCCCATGATCGCAGCGAGCTGCGGCACGCCGACACCGGCGACGATGCGCGTGGTGCAGATCGAGCCCGGGCCGATACCGACCTTGACCGCATCCGCACCGGCATCGATCAGCGCCTTGGTGCCGGAGGCGGTCGCGACGTTGCCGGCCATGATGCGAACCGAGTTCGAGAGCTTCTTGACGCGGGCGACCGCGTCGAGAACGCGCTGCGAGTGACCATGGGCGGTGTCGACGACGATCAGGTCGACGCCGGCATCGATCAGTCGCTCGGCGCGCTCAAAGCCGTCATCGCCGACCGAGATGGCGGCGGCGGCACGAAGGCGGCCCTGCGCATCCTTGGAGGCGTTCGGGTTCAGCTGTGCCTTCTCGATATCCTTGACGGTGATGAGACCGACGCAACGGCCGTCGCCGTCGACCACGAGCAGCTTTTCGATGCGATGGGCGTGCAGCAGGCGCTTGGCTTCCTGCTGGTCGACGCTTTCCTTGACCGTGACCAGGTTCTCATGGGTCATGAGTTCGTGGATCTTCTGGTTCGGATCTGAGGCGAAACGAACGTCGCGGTTGGTGAGGATACCGACGAGGCGGCCCTGCTTCTGGCCACCGGCACCGCCGTTTTCAACGACCGGGATGCCGGAAATGCCATGCTGCTTCATCAGGCCGAGCGCATCGGCGAGCTTGGCGTCGGGACCGATGGTCACCGGATTGACGACCATGCCGCTTTCGAACTTTTTGACCTGGCGAACCTCTTCGGCCTGCTCGGCCGGCGTCAGGTTGCGGTGGATGACGCCGATGCCGCCGGCCTGCGCCATGGCGATTGCGAGACGCCCTTCAGTCACCGTGTCCATGGCCGACGACAGGATCGGCAGGTTCAGGTCGATGTCCTGGGCAATGGTGGTCGCGATGTTGGTCTGACCCGGCATGACTTCGGAATGCCCGGGCAGGAGCAGGACGTCGTCGAAGGTCAGAGCCTCCAGACCAGTTGCCGTTTCGATGATGCGCGCCATGGCCAATTCCCTTCAAATAGCGAAAATCCCCGGGGACGGGCTGCGATTTGTCCACCGGGCGACTTCAAAGCGTGTCTTGGAAGTTGGCGAGGGCTCGTAACACGGATATGTCAGGATGAAAATAGCCAAAGCCGGGAAATGTCCCGCCGTCGGCCGATATTTGTTGCAGAGCAGCAATTTCGCGCGAAGAGGCGCGGCAACCGATCAGATATCGAGCTGATAGCTTGCAGGCACGAAACGGTAACCCTCGCCCTGCTTCTCGACGAAACCGACCGCAGGAAACGGCATGTGGTAGCCGATAAAGGGCAGCCGTTCGCTGGCGATCATGTCGAACACCCGGCGGCGCGTCTCTGCTGCCTTCGCCTTGTCCATGTCGAAGCGCACTTCCCAGTCCGGCCGCTGCAGCGACAACACATAGTGGTTGGCGGTATCGGCCGTCAGCATCAGCGCCCTGCCGTCGGAATCAAGACGGAACACCATGTGCCCCGGCGAATGGCCGAAGGCGGCAATGGCCGAAATGCCCGGAACGACCGCGGCACCGTCGCCGATGAAGGTGGTCTTTTCCGCAAGCGGCACAACCTTTTCCAGCACGGCCTTGTGACCGTTTTCTGCTGTCGTGCCGGCGCGCGCCGGATCTTTCCAGAAGGCGTATTCGACTTCACCCATCACATAGCGGGCATTGGCGAAGGCCGGTTTTCCGGCCTCCATGAGGCCGCCGATGTGATCGCCATGCATATGGGTTATCACGACGACCGAGACCTGCTCCGGCGAATAGCCGGCAGCGCGGATCCCGTCGAGCAGGCGGCCAGCGCCGGTCTCCCGACCGCCCTCGCCCATGCCGGTATCGAAGAGCACGAGGTCCGATCCGGTATCGACAAGAACCGGCGAATAGCTGTTGAGCAGCGCATCGGTCGGCAGGAAGTTCTGCTGCAGCAGTTCGGCCACCGCCTGTTGCGGCTGGTTGGTGCCGTAGGTCTCGTGCGGCTTGTCGCTGACGCGGGTGCCGTCATTGACGACAACGATCTTGAACGCGCCAAGCTTGAGCATTCTTGTCGGAGGGGTGGCTTTCATGCCGGTGTTTTCCGATTTTTCCTGAGCGACTGCAATGCCCGTCATCAGCGAGGGCGCTGCGAGCACGCCGAGCGTTCCCGCTCCCATCAAGGTCCTGCGCTTCATCGACATTTCACTCATGGTTCGTTTCCGCTTTCTGTTGGATCCGTTGCCATCGGCGGCAACTCGGCCAGAACTAGCGTCTTGACAGCAAAGGCCAGTCGGGATCACAGGCTTTTGATCCGCAATCACCGGTTTTGCCCCGACAAAAGCCATGACCGGCATTATTAGCTTCTGCTTATCGCTGACCGTCCGAAGCATCGTTTCATGAACCGTATCGTCCCGATGATCCTTGCCGTCGCTCTTTTCATGGAGCAGATGGACTCGACCGTGATTTCCACGTCGCTGCCGGCAATCGCCCGCGACATCGGCGTCGGGCCGATCACGCTGAAGTTGGCGCTGACCGCTTACATGGTGGCGCTGGCGATCTTCATCCCCTTGAGCGGCTGGATGGCCGACCGCTTCGGCGCCAAGAGGATCTTTCGCGCGGCGATCCTGGTCTTCATTGCCGGATCGATCTTCTGCGCCATTTCGAACAGCCTGCCCGCCTTCGTCTTCTCCCGGTTCCTGCAGGGAATGGGCGGCGCGATGATGACGCCGGTCGCTCGCCTCGTGCTGGTTCGCGGGACGCCGCGCAGCGAACTGGTGTCGGCCATGGCGCTGTTGACGATCCCCGCGCTCGTGGGTCCTCTTGCCGGACCGCCGCTCGGTGGCTTCATCACCACCTACTTCTCCTGGCACTGGATCTTCCTGATCAACGTGCCCGTCGGCATCGCCGGCTACATCCTGTCGGGCATCTACCTGCCGAAGATGGAGCCGCTCGATCCGCCGCCGGTCGACGTGCTGGGCTTCCTGCTCGGCGGCATCGCTGCCTCCGGCATCGTCTTCGGCCTGTCGGTGATCAGCCTGCCTGCCCTGCCCCCCGTTGTCGGCATCGCCTCGGTAGCGATCGGCCTTGTTTCGGCCCTGCTCTACATCCGCCATGCGCGGCGTCATCCGGCCCCGGTCCTCGACCTGAAGCTCTTCCGCGACAACGCCTTTCGCGCCGCTTCGATCGGCGGCACGATCTTCCGCATCTCGGTCGGCGCCGTTCCCTTCCTGATGCCGCTGATGCTGCAGGTGGGGTTCGGCCTCAATCCGTTCCAGTCCGGCCTCATCACCTTCATCGGCGCGGTCGGCGCGATTACCACGAAGTTCTACGCGCGGCGCGTTCTGGCCTTTGCCGGCTTCCGTACCACGCTCATCATCGCTGCGATCATTGCGGCGATCACCACCTTCGCCAACGGCTTCTTCACGCCGGAGACGCCCTATCTGGTGCTGATCACCATCCTCCTGATCGCCGGCTTTGCGCGCTCGTTCTTCTTCACCAGCGTCAACGCGCTGTCTTTTGCCGATATCGACGATGCGGATGCCAGCAAGGCGACCTCGATGAGCGCGGTGCTGCAACAGATCAGCCTGGCGCTCGGCGTTGCGGTCGCCGGCGCGATCCTCGAAATCGAGACGAAGCTCAGCGGCCGCCCGCTGCAGCTCGACGATTTCCACACCGCTTTCATGATCATCGCCGCCGCCAACCTGATCGCGGCGATCCCGTTCCTCACCATGGCGAAGAACGCCGGCTCCTCCGTGTCGGGACACCGGCTGCCGGCGCGCGAAGTCGAGACGGCTGCGGGGAAATGATCCCTTGGGCACCGACTGATCGACGGTGCCTTCCCAGCAACGGTGCCGGCCTTAGTAGTTGGCCAGCCACTGTTCGGCGCCCAGGTCTCCAAACCGGGGCTTCACCCCAAGGAGCGGCGCAGACCGACCGATGATCGACTTGACCATCGGAGCGGCGTTGGCCGCGGCCGTCCGCCCGCCGTTTTCTCCGGTTTTCGGCGCGTCGATGATCGACAGCACGATGTATTTGGGCTTATCCATCGGGAAGGCCGCAAGGAAGGCGTTGAAGTTGATGTCCTTGGCATAGCGGCCGTTGATGACCTTGTCGGCCGTGCCGGTCTTGCCGCCCACATGGAAGCCTTCCACCTGCGCCCGCCTGCCGGAGCCCTTCACGCCGTTCCAGTTGTAGAGGAAGCGCATGTCGGCGCTGGTCGTTTCCTTGATCACCCTTTGCGAGACGAACTTCGTTTCCTCCGGCGAGCGCGGCAGGAAGGTCGGCGGGATCAGGTGTCCGCCATTCATCAGCGCCGCGGCAGCAACGGCCGTCTGCAACGGCGTGGTCGCCACGCCGTGACCGAAGGAGATTGTCACCGAATTGATCTTCTTCCACGTGCGCGGCTGGGTCGGGATGGCGACCCCCGGCATTTCGGTTTGCATGCGGGACAGGAGGCCCATCTTCGTCAGGAACTGCTGGTGACCTTCGATTCCAACCATGTCGGCAACCGCCGCGGTGCCGATGTTGGAGGAGTACTGGAAGACCTCCGGGATCGATAGCGGGCGGTTCTTGCCCTTGAAGTCCTTGATGGTGAAGCCGCCCATGCGGATCGGCCGCGACGCGTCGACGACCGAGTTCAGGTTGACCTTGCCCGCGTCGAGGCCCATCGCCAGCGTGAAGCTCTTGAAGGTCGAGCCCATCTCGAACGTGGCGTTGCTCATCCGGTTGAACCAGCCCTTTTCGTACTCCTTGTCGATGCCGCCGCCAGGCAAGGTTCGCGAGGGTTCGTTCGGATCGTAGTCGGGTACCGAAGCCATGGCGAGCACCTCACCGGTCTCTGCATCGAGAACCACAGCGCCGGCCGCCTCGGCCTCATAGTCGGTCATCGCGTTGGCGACCACTTCGCGCACGATGTTCTGGACGCGCAGATCGATCGACAGCCGCACAGGCTCGAGCGAGGCGTTGCTGGTAAGGCCAGCGGCCCGCAGATCGGCAAAGCCCTGCTGGTCGAGATAGCGCTCGATGCCGGCCAGCCCCTGGTTATCGACATTGACGTGACCGAGGATGTGCGAAGCGGTGACGCCGCCAGGATAGAAACGGCGCTTTTCCGGGCGGAAGCCGATGCCGGGAATGCCGAGCGCCAGAATGTCCGACTGCTGCTTCGGCGTGAGCTGGCGTCGCAGCCACTGGAATGCCGATCCGGACTGGAGCTTGCGATGCGTATCGCGCCAATCGAGATTGGGAATCACGGTCGCGAGCTTCTCGACGACCTCGTCGGCGTCGACGATCTTGCGCGGCTCCGCATAGAGCGACATCGTGTTGAGATCGGTCGCCAAGAGATGGCCGTTGCGGTCGACGATATCCGGGCGAGAGGCGATGACATGGCCGCTGCCGCCGATCGACGCGGTTTCGGCCGGCGCCGACAGGCCATATTGAACCAGCCGCCCGCCGACCACGAGAAAGACGACGGCAAAGCCGGCGATCAGGATCCCCACGCGCTGCCGCGCCTGGTTCCTGCGGCCGGCGCTGGTACCGATGATCACCCCCGGCTTGCCGGCACCATTCCTCTTGACGGAAAAATGCGCGCGGCTTCTGAGCCGAACGGCAAGCGAAATCATCGACATCCAGGTACTTCCACATGCAGCCAACCGGGCACGTGCTCGACCCGTCGCCAATCGTCGATCGGCAGCCAGCGCTCGGTGAAATTTAAAACCTTAGGAGGTCCTAATGGACCAGATAGTAACACCAGAGTTGCACTCAACTGGTTAATGGCCGATTAACCACGATGCGCCGTCTTTGGGGGGGACCGGGTTTTGGAGGGCGATCAGGAGTGCGGCCGATCGGCACAAGCCGGCCTGGCGCCGTGGCGCCTGCGTGCTTTCGCCACCAGGACATCGTTGGAAACTCGGCGCCCGAGCGGCAGGTTACTCCGGCCGCTCGCAGACGGCGGCGATCTTGTTGCCGTCGTGATCGCGAACCCAGGCACCATAAAAATTTGCGTGAAACGGGCGTAGGCCCGGCGCACCCTCGTCCGTGCCGCCATTGGCAAGGGCTGCGGCATGAAAAGCGTCGACGGCGGCGCGGGTCTCAGCTGCAAGCGCGATGCTCACGCCATTGCCATAGGTGGCGGGCGCGCGGTTGAAGGGCGTCACCACCCAAAAGCGGATGCGATCGCCCTCAGCGCCATAGCCGATCTCGGTCTCGTCCTGGCGCTGCCGGCGGTAGCCAAGGGTCGGCATTACCGCATCGTAGAACGCGCCGGCGCGTGTCAGATCGTTGCTGCCGACGGTGACGTAAAGGAGCATGTTATTTGGCCGCTTCGTCTTCGGTTTCCGTTTCGCTGCCGGCCTGCTGGCGCCCCTTGAAATCCTTGGCAAGCAGGAACATCTCGACCGATTCGGCGCGCGAGGAGGCCGGCTTCACATGGATGACCTGACGGAAATTCTGCTTGAGCATGTTGAGCAGCTCGCGCTCGGTGCCGCCCTGGAAGGTCTTCGCCAGGAAGTGCCCGCCCTTGGCCAGCACGTCGACGGCGAAATAGGCCGCGACCTCGCACAGATGCATGGTGCGCAGGTGGTCGGTCTGGCGGTGGCCGGTCGTCGGCGCCGCCATGTCGGAGATCACCAGATCAGGCGTTCCGCCGATCGCTTCCATCAGCTTGCCCGGCGCTTCCGGATCGAGAAAGTCCATCCGAAGAATGCGCACGCCCGGAAGGGGATCGACCTCAAGGAAGTCGATCGCCGCAACGCGCGGATCGGTATCGGTGGAGTTGGTGACCTTGGCGGCAATCTGCGACCAGCTGCCGGGGGCAGCGCCCAAGTCGATGATGCGGCGCGCGCCGCTCAGGATCTTGTGCTTCTCGTCGATCTCCAGGAGCTTGAACGCCGCGCGAGCGCGGTAGCCCTCGAGCTGCGCCCGCTGCACATAGGGGTCGTTGATGTGGCGCTCGATCCAGCGGCGGGAGGATGCCTTGAGCTTGCCCTTCTTGACCTTCTGGCCAAGCTTGCGGCCGCTACGGTTGGCGCCGACGGGGGGTTTCGTCATGGTTTGTTTCCTTCGTGGCTGCCGGAGGCATTGGAACCGCGCTGGTGGCGGCGCGGCCGCGAGCGGCGCCAGGCGCCGTCGTCCGCCATCATATCGGTGAGCAGGCCTTCGCGCAGGCCACGATCGGCAACCCGCATGCGGGTCGACGGCCAGCGCCGGCGGATCGCTTCGAGGATGGCGCAGCCGGCAAGCACCAGATCGGCGCGATCAGGGCCGATGCAGGGATTGGCGGCGCGCGCGTCGAAATCCCAGGAGAGAAGCCGCGCCTGCATGGCCGAGACTTCGTCGTCCGTCAGCCACAGGCCATCGACGCGGCGGCGATCATAGCGCGGCAAGTCGAGATGCACGCCGGCAAGCGTCGTCACCGTGCCTGACGTGCCGATCAGGTGGAAACCGCTGCCCGACGTGCCGTTCGCCAGAGCTTCGACAGGCGGGCTGTCGAAGCGGGAAAGCATGCCTTCCACTTCCTGCACCATCGCCTCGAAGCTTGCCGGCGTCACATGCTGGCCGCCATGGCGCTCCGAAAGCGTCACGACGCCGACCGGCAGCGAGGTCCAGTGGGTGATGTGGTTGGCGAGCCGGTTCGAGCGCGAATCACCGATGCGGATGACGGCGATCTCGGACGAGCCGCCGCCGATATCGAAGAGCACGACCGAGCGCGTCTCGCGATCCACCAGCGACGAGCAGCCGGAAACGGCAAGCCGTGCCTCGGTTTCGCGGTTGATGATTTCGAGATCGAGACCGGTTTCGCTCGCAACCCGCTCAAGGAAGCTTTCACCGTTTTCAGCCGCGCGGGCAGCCTCCGTCGCAATCAGGCGGCTGCGGCGAATGGTACGGGCGCCGAGCTTCGACGCGCAGATCTTCAGCGCCTCGACGGCACGCTCCATCGCCTCGTCCGACAGCCGGCCGCTGGCACCGAGCCCTTCGCCGAGACGGACGATGCGCGAGAAGGCGTCGACCACCCGGAACTGGCCGGGACGGGTCGGCTGAGCGATCAACAGACGGCAATTGTTGGTGCCGAGATCAAGTGCGGCATAGAGCGGCGCAGGCGGTTCGCTAGCAGCGATATAGGGTGCACGCGGTTGTTCGCCGCGATTGCCCGAACGCGGCTGTGCGCCCGCCTGACCGCCGCCGGCGGCAGAAGTCTGCCGCGCATTGCCGCCGCCATCGGCGCCACGCTGCTGCGCCGGCTGGCGCTCGCCGCTCGTCAGCGGGCGCCCCTGGAGCCCGCGGCGGTGCTTGGCCTTCTTGCTGCGCTTGTGGCCCTTGCGTTCGCCAAGCGACGCATCGACGACCTGAACGCCGCTGCTTTGCGACGCGGATCCGGCCTGAGCCTGCTGTTTTGCTGATTTCGAACGACGCCGCCGCTTGCGCTTGCGCGCCGGCTCCGTTTCGTTCTCTCCTGCGGGACGCCCTGCCAAACCGGCTGCGCCGGACTGGCTGGCAATTGCAGACGGCGAAGCAGACGACTTGCGTCGTTTACGCTTGCCCTTGCCGTTGCGCGGACCGAGCTTCGATCCATCACTGCGGCCTGCTGCCGACGCCCCGGATTCGGACGGCTTATCGCCGTGATCGGGGTCTTTCACTTGTTTCAACCATGGCGCCGCGCAAGGCCTTAGGGCCGCTCAAGGCGCTCTCTCGATTTTTCGTTGGCGCGACTGTACCAGCGCAACCCCCATTCGCCAAACTTTTTTTGAGAACCGGCTTGTGCACAACAAAGGCGTCGGGCGCCCGAACCCAGCAAACACACCGGGTTGAGCACCTGGGTCCCTGTTCCGGCCACCCTCGATGGCTGCGACTTCACTTCAGCCGCGATTTTTTTTGCAAAAGGTATTTGCATCAGCCGCCGATTTGTTTATAAGCCCGCCAACCACACCGACGGGCTTCGCTCCGACGGCGGCTTTGGGGAATAGGTTAACGGTAGACCCACGGACTCTGACTCCGTTAGTCCTGGTTCGAATCCAGGTTCCCCAGCCAATCTTCTCTCTTTAAATCCTTGATTTTCAGATCGCGCTGGATGTCGCTTTGACGCCATTGGCGGCCCGATACGGCGCCGAAATCCCTGCCCACCGTAAGCTCCGTCACCTCTGAGGTAGGAATATTAGGATATTCTGCCCCATGGTCGCTTGCCTATGCGTGGCAAATGGAGTGGGATGTGGTCAACTCGGCTGACGTTGGGCGATGGCGAGAATGAAGGGGTCCGATTCGCGAATTCAGCTCGGCGGCGAAAGGCGCCAGGTGACGGCGGTTTTCTACGATATCGTCGGTTCGACCGAGCTGTTGCTCAGCAACGACCCGGAGAAATACCTCCGCTCCATCGCCAGTCTCCACAACAGTTCGGAAGACATCATTCGTCGCCATGGGGGCAATCTTAGCCGGCGGCTTGGCGACGGCGGATGCGGCTACTTCGGCTATCCGGCGCAGGTCGAGGACGCAGCCGAAATGGCCGTCCAGGCGGCTCTGGAGCTCATTGAGATGGCGACCCGGCAAAGCCACCGCCCGCGCACGGTACCCTTCAAGTTGCGCGTCGGTGTCGCAACCAGCGTCGTCGTCCTCTCCTCCGACGGCAAGGATATTGTCGGCACCGCACCGATACTGGCGGCGCGGCTTCAGGCGGAAGCGCAGCCTGATACGGTCCTTGTTGCCGAGGCAACCTACCAGCTCACCCGAAACAGGTTCGACTATACTTTCTTGCGCGACGCCGCTCTCAAGGGCTTCTCTGAACCGTCGGCGTTGTGGCAGCCTCTTGCCAGAAGCCCTGGATCTCTCCGCGACCGGTCGAACCCGGCGCGCGGCGCGCCGATGGGCGGGCGCGAGAAAGAGCTGGCGCGGCTCACGATCGAGTGGAACGCCGCATGCAGCGGCACTGGCAGATCGGTCGCCGTGACCGGGGAAGCCGGTATCGGCAAGTCCCGGCTCGTCGCCGAACTGCGCCGCTCGCTCGGGCGCGAAAACGATGCCGATATTCTTCTGCAATGCGATGCACGGATGACCGGCGAGCCCATGCAGCCGCTGATCGGCTTTCTGGAAGCAAGCGTGGGAAAGGATGTCCTGCAGCGCGGCAACGCACCGCAGCTGCGGGAGGCCCTGCACGGCATCGGGCTTCCCGTCGATGAGCGCGCGGCGCGCGCGATCGCCACGTTTACCGGCGGCGATTCGCGACGCAAGGCCGGCAATATCCAGGTTGCCGATCTCTCCGGCGAGGCGTTCCGAAAGGATGTCATCCGGGCGGCCGTGCAGATCCTGTGTGCTGGCGACGCGGCCAAGCTCATCGTGATCGAGGACGTGCACTGGGCCGACAGCATGACCCTGACGATGCTCGAGCACCTGGTGAGCCACGCTCGCCATCGTCCGGTTCTCGTGGTCCAGACCTCGCGTGGACCGACGGCGGTTGCAGCCGCCGAAAGCCTGCCCCTCCAAGGCCTCGGAACCGCGGCGATGAAGAGCCTAGTCGCCTCCGTATGGGGCGGCGCGCCACCCGCAGGCCTAGTGTCCTTCATTCTGCAGCAATGCGACGGACTGCCGCTTTATGCCAAGGAGCTCGCGCTTCTGCTTCGGAGCCGGCATTCCGTCGCGCCTGCCGCCGCCAGCTGGACGAAGCTGCTCGTCGAAGAAGGCGTTTCGTCGCTGAACGATCTCCTAGCCGTCAAGCTTGCGAAGGTTGGAAGCGCCCGCCGCGTTGCCCAACTGGCAAGCGTCATCGGCAGGGAGTTCAGCGTCAGCCTGCTCAATCGGCTGCTCGATGGCGCAGCTGCAGCCTCGCTCGAAGCGGACCTTGCCGCACTCGTCGCGCATGGTGTGATCGAACAAGGCGCCACATCCAACGACGCCTTCCAGTTCCGCCACGTGCTGCAGCACGAGGCGACCTATGGCAGCCTGCTTCGCACCGACCGGCGCAGGTTCCACAAACGCATCGCCCAATTGCTAAGCGAGGAGGACGTGCCGAGCGTGCCGCCAGCCGTGGCCGCCTGGCAATGCGCCGAAGCTGGCCTCCATCTCCAGGCGGCGCAATTTGCAATGAAGGCGGCGGAGGCGTGCGTCCTGCGATCGGCGATGCGCGAGGCCCGCCAGTCGCTCGATCTTTGCGCCCGCGAGATCGCGGCGATGCGGCGGCACGTGGATCGCCGTCAGTTCCTGCTGGACCTGCTGCAGCTTCAGGGCGTCGTGGCGACGGCGCTCGAGGGCGAAGGGTCGCAACTGGCCCGCCGGACCTACGCGCGCGCCATTTCACTGCTCAAGCGCGACGGCTCTGCCAACCGCGAAGAGCGCCTGCCGCTCTATTGGGGCTGGTGGTTCACCGCTCCGAACATTTCTCTGCAACAATCGCGGGCGCGGGTGCTGGTGAGCGACATGGAGGGCGCCCGGGATCCCGAAACGCGGCTTCAGGCTTATCATTGCGGCTGGGCGACGAGCTTCCATGCAGGCCATCACGACTACTGCCTGGACTGCGTCGGCAAGGGCATCGCCCTATATGACGCGGAACGGGCGCTTCGCAATCGCGCCTTCTACGGCGGCCACGACGCCAAGGTCTGCGGCCTTGGCGAAAGCGCCTTGTCCTACCTTCTGACGGACGCACACGAACCGAGCGAGGCGGCCATCCGGCAATGCCTGGAGTGGGCCGACAGGACGGAGCATGTCGGCAGCATGGTGCATGCGCTCTACTACGGAATCGTTTTGCGCCGCTGCCAGCAGCGATATGAAGACGTGCACAGCCTCGGCGAACGCATGCTGGCGCTCGCCGACGAAAATGGCCTGGTGGCGAGCCAGGCGCGCGCCAATATGTATTGCGGCTGGGCGGAAGCCATGGCCTCGTCACCGGAGCGGGGCGCTGCGCGCTTCGAGGAAGGGCTGCGCCTCCAGAAGCTCACGGGGACCGACGACAATCTGTCGATCCACAGCGACATGCACTCCGAGATCCTGGAACGCATGGGAAATCCCGGAGCGGCGGTCGCCCCGATCGAGAACGCCATCGCGCTTGGCCGCAAGAGCGGCCAATGGTTCTGGCTTGCGGAGCTCTACCGGCGAAGGGCGCATCTGCGGCTGGCGCTCGGCGACGCTCCTGCGCGGGCACGGCGCGACCTGCGATATGCCTTGCAATCGGCCGAGACGCAGGGCGCCGAATGGCTGGCCAAGCGCGCCGGGCACGATTTGCGACATCACTTCGGCTAGTCGGCGATGGCGAGCGTTCCGATCCAGGACCGATCGCTCGAGGGCGTGCTGAACGCCCCCTCCCCAGCCCCTCCCGACACCTGGCAAACCGTGGAGAAAATTCTCGCCCTGCGACGGGATTTCGGGATCACCCGGCTCGGATCGGTAACCGGGCTCGATCGGATCGGCATACCGGTCGTGCAGGTGGTCCGCCCGGCCTCGCGCTCGGTTTCGGTCAATCAGGGCAAGGGCCTCAACTATGCCCAAGCCGCCATTTCCGGCCTGATGGAATCGCTTGAAGGATGGGCATCGGAGCGCATACCGGCCGAGCGCGTGTGGCGGGCCAGCCTTGCAGACATGAATGCCGGCGGGATGTGGTCGCATCTCCATCCGGCTGCAACGCCGCCGGCCGACAGCCACGATCTCGCCTGGATTTCAGGCTGGGATCTGATCTCCGGCTCTTTCCGGCCCGTGCCGCTGGCGGTGGTCGACACAAATTACGTCATCCCCTCGCCGCATCCGCAATGGCTTCAACGCAACACCACCGGGCTTGCCGCAGGCACGAGCCTGCAGCAGGCACTGATTCACAGCTGCCTTGAGATCCTCGAACGCCACGCGCATCATCTGGCCACCAGGCGGCCGCATTTCTTCGACCGCTACCAGATCGGTGTCGACACCATTGGCGGGGGCAAATCCGGCGAAATCCTTGGCCGGCTGCGCCAGGCGGGGCTGGCTGCGGGCGTATGGGCGTTACCAAGCCCGAGTGGCCTGCCCGCCTATTGGTGTCATGTCATGGAAGACCCGGCGCGGGTTCCGCTGGCCCCCTTGCCGGCGTCTGGCTTCGGCTGCGACATCGATCATGACCGCGCCCTTGCCAAGGCTCTTCTCGAGGCGTGCCAGTCGCGCCTCGGCGCCATCGCCGCGACCCGGGAAGACGTGATTGGCCGCTTCTACGCCCCACCGGAACGAAGCGAACTGATCGCCTGGTTCGAAACCCTGTCGCGCGGCGGTCTGCCCTTTCCCGAAAACGAGCCTGCGCACGGGGGCGAAAACCCGTTACCGGCCATTCTCGAGGCGATGGTCGCCGCTGGTGTCAAAGCGGTCGTCGTCGTGGTCCTGTTCTCGGACGAAGCGCTCCCTCTGCATGTGGTCAGAGTGGTTGCCCCGCCCCTGGAGGTGAGCATTGAGGAGTGAAACGATCGTCTTCCTCGGACCAACGCTGAGTGCCGCCGAGGCGCGAGCACAGCTCGATGCGACCTATCTTCCGCCAGCCGGGCAAGGGGACGTCGTGCGCGCCGTGCTGAAACATCGTCCAGCGGTGATCGCGATCATCGATGGCGAGTTTGCGCAGCGGCCGGCGGTTCGGCACAAGGAGATCCTCTGGGCCTTGGCAAAGGGCGTGTATGTCTGCGGCGCATCCAGCATGGGCGCCGTCCGCGCGGCGGAACTCAGCGACGAAGGAATGATCGGCTATGGCTTCGTCTACCGTTGGTATCGGCGCACGAGGCTTGCCGACGACGCCGACGTCGCTGTGGCGATGGCGCCGCCCGAACTGGGTTCAAGAGCTCTCACCGAAGCCCTCATTGACATCAGACTGACACTGAAACAGTCTGAACGAAGGGGCATCATCACACACGAACTGCGCGTTGCACTCGAACAGGCGGCACGATCGCTTCATTATTCCGAGCGCAGCTACAGCACCATCCTCGACAGTGTCAGGAATAATAACAACGACCCTGATATTGAGCGATTAAGACGTCATCTCGCAATCGGATTACCGAGACAGAAGAAACTTGACGCAATCGAACTACTAAAGGCGATCTCCACCTTTAAACTTCGGCGCAAAGGCCCGGACAAGAGCAACGCGTTCGAGATGACCGAGGCTTTTGCATACGATCTTCAATACGCTGAGCTGCTCGATGAAATATTCCGAGCGGATTAGTACGAACAAGTTAATCGAATTTTACAATCACAGGTGATATTGAAACCGCGAGAGAGGCCAACATGGATGCCGCCGCTCACACGTCCGACGCCGACCCGGGCAGAGCCGCTTCACCGCGTCTCGGAACGCGCTTTCTTGTCTTTCCGCAACCCCCATACATTCCAGGTTACGAGAAACCCGAGGTGGTCTGGCTCGCCCCTTCGGCAGGCGGGATTACGGCCGGCCCGTCCGACCGGCGCATGTATGTCGCCGATCCGCTCGAAACCAAGAGGCCCTATGCCTACCCTATCCTGCCGCCCTATGCCGGCGCACTCTGCCCGCCGGTGGAACCGGACGCTGACGGACATTTCGATTACATCACGCCGGACTCGCCTGCCTTTCTGGCGACACACAGCTTTGCCTGCGCACGGCGCGTGCTGGATATCTTCGAGGGCTATGTCGGGCGCGAAATCAGATGGTTCTTCGAACCGACCCTGAGCCGGCTGGAGATCATTCCGCACATTGCCGACTGGGACAACGCACAATCGGGCTTCGGCTTTGTGGAATTCGGGGAAAGCGAACCTGCGAGAGTGACGTCGCGATTCGCGCTCAATTTCGATTCCGTCGCCCATGAGATGGGCCACCTGATCCTTCTCAGCGAACTGGGCCTGCTTGAGGGCGACGGCGCCGGCAGCGAGTTTTTTGCCTATCACGAAGCGGTCGCCGACTTCGCATCGCTGCTCGGCTTGCTGCATTTCGATACAGCCGCGGATCGCATCCTGCGCCGCACCGGCGGCAACCTTTTGATCAACAACGAACTCGATCGCTTCGCCGAGCTCAGCGACGAAAGGCAGATCCGCACCTTCAACAATTCGCTGCGCGCGGGCGACGTCAGCCATGAAGTGCACGATCATTCCAAGCCATTTGCCGGAGGGCTCTTCGACTGCTTGGTCGAGGTCTATCAGACACTGCTCTTCGAGCGAGGACTGTCCGACCTCGATCCTCGCCAGTTCGGCAACCTGCGCCAGCAACTGGCGCCAGAGCTCATCGAAGCGACGTTGCGCCCATCAAGAGCGGACTACGAGCTGAAGCACTTTGCCAGCAAGGCTGCCCTAGAAGAGGCGCGAGACATCGTCGGCGAGAGCGTCGTTCGCTCCTGGCGGTTTCTGGAACCCGACGACGTCACCTTCGAAGCGGCAGCGGAAGCCTTTTTGACGGCCGCCGATCGGGGACGTGGTCGAGCCTATGTCGAACAGTTTGAAGATTGCATGCGATGGCGCGAAATTCTTTGGTGAAACAGAGGGAGAACGAGATGGACTACGAACATGTACCGGCACCGGCAACTGGCAGATACAAAGCGGACGAGCTTGTTCTCTACGGCGTCAAGCTCAACGCAAACGATGACTATGGCAGGTTCGATATCGGTGAAGGCCATAGTACCGAGCTTCGGGTCCAACTGTTTAAGGACGGTGGCGGCCTCAAGGCGGGCGACTACTCTATCGTCTTGGCCTACGGCTACGCATTCGACGGGCATTGCTACAGGCTGGATTCCCATCGAATCTTCATCGTGACAGGCCCGAAGGCCGAAGCAGCGGTCGGTTGCGGCTTCGATTCGATCGCAGGTGCATCCTATCAAATGTGGCGCATTCGGGCATCGACAGAGTTGATTGAAATCGCGACTAGCTTTGGCGATGCGCAGACGCTCATTCTAGACGCGAACCTGCCCGGAAAGCGGTCGCCGACCTCATATGCGATCACCCAATCGATGGCGCATCGCGACCGCCGACTAAACCGCGACTAGCCGGACTCTCTAACGGAGAATGTCATGTCGATCACCTCAACCGTGAAATTTAAGCAGGACTGCAACAATTTAACGATGATAGACGAATTGCCCGGCAGCTACTGCGTGGACGACAAGTTGGAACCTATCGTCGGGCGCAGCGTCAAAAAGGACACAAGCCTCAAATTCTCGGCTGATACAAACAACGGCATCGCAGACGTGAGGATCACTGGGGACATCAACGGAACGCCGCATGACGACAGGTACGATCTGGAGGACCTAAGTAAGGGAATCACTTTCCCCAAGTAGGTGTCGGTACGCACTCGGTCGAAAGCAGCACGCTATTCATCAGGTGGCTAAGGTCGACATTGGCGGCCTCGGCCAAACAAGCGCATGATCACACCTCTCCCGAAACGATCAGGCGGAGGAAGACTCATGCTCGATACCGATAGAAAAGCGGATGCAGCCTATGCGATCGAGTACATCCAGGAACATCCGGAAGCCGGACTTTGCCAGGAGGGTCGGCGCTGGTGGATTACCCCAAACGCCAACGAGACGGATGGGCGGGTTTTTTCCATGGATACGGTGGAGGCCATACGGCTCCGGGATGATGCGCGCCTACGGGCCGTGCCTGACATTGCGCATGCGGGTCGGTCGCTCTGGGTTATGCGGGACATGACATAGTGACCGTGCAGACGCGTTCGGCCGTGAGCTTGCTCCTTACAGCAGCCGCCGTCCTGCCAGATTGCGCATCAGCGCCGCTGCGCCAAAGCTCCAGGGCGCACATTCGGTCGAAAGCCTGACCGTGTTGGTCAGCGACCCGAGTTCGGCACTGGCGATCGTCACCACGTCGCCGAGCTTGTGGGTGAAGCCCTGGCCGGGCTCGTCGCGGTCTTCGACGGGCGCAAAGAGGGTGCCCATGAACAGCATCAGGCCATCAGGATACTGGTGGTGCGGGCCAATCGTCTGAGCGACGAGGTCGAGCGGGTCGCGGCTGATTTCGGCCATCGAACTGCGGCCGGTCAGGCGGTAGCCGTCCTCGCCTTCGACCAGGAGCGTCAGTTCGGCCTTGCGGACATCGTCGATCCCGTAGGTTTCATCGAAGAGGCGGATAAAGGGACCGACGGCGCATGAGGCGTTGTTGTCCTTGGCCTTGCCGAGAAGCAGCGCCGAGCGCCCCTCGATGTCGCGCAGGTTGACGTCGTTGCCGAGGGTGGCACCCCTCACCTGGCCGCTCGAGGAAACCGCAAGCACGATCTCCGGCTCCGGATTGTTCCAGCGTGAGGCCGGGTGCAGGCCGACATCGGCGCCCGGGCCGACCGCCGAGAGAACCTGCGCCTTGGTGAAGACCTCCGCGTCCGGGCCGATGCCGACCTCCAGATACTGCGACCAGACGCCCTCTTCGATGAGGGCTGCCTTGACGCGGGCCGCCTCCGGCGAACCGGGCTTCAGGTTTCGCAGACTGTCGCCGATGACGGCTGTGACGCGGGCGCGGATCGTTTCGGCGCGCGACGCATCGCCCGCCGCCCGCTCCTCGATGACGCGCTCGATCATCGAGCGCGCGAAGGTGACACCACAGGCCTTCACCGCCTGCAGATCGCAGGGCGCAAGGAGATGCAGGGCGGACGGATCCGCCTTCTGTCCGAGGCAATCCTCGAGCGCGACAAGCCGCTCGCCCTGGGTGGAGCGGACGTGCGCAACGGGATCCGGGTGTTCGAGGAGGTCGCGCATGGTGGGCGCTGCCTTCGAGGTGATGTCGAAGAGCGCGCCGTCACGGATCACAACTACCGACGGGCCGCCGACATCGGCTCGCCAGGCGCGACCGACAAAGGTGCCATTTTGAAATACCGGATCCGCCATGCCGTTCTACCCTCCCGTGAGCGCTACCATCATGCAGCGGAAACCTCCGCTGTAAAGCGGGCGACGACGATCGAACGTCCCTTGGGTTGTAGCGGTCGGAACATTGCAAATTTTCACGCGTTTACGGTTACGGCGCGCCGATCCGAGCGCGCCCCGCCTACGGCGCGCCGATCCGAGCGCGCCCCGCCGCTCTGTCTCGCGAGCGCACGAAATCCGGCGCCCACCGCTGCCCCGGGAAGGTTCAGGAGCAGCCGGCCGAGGCCACGAGGAGATCAAGAAAGGATCAACGCAATGAACCAGCACGAAGAGTTCAAGGAAAAGCCGGTCATCGACCCCGTGACTGGGCAGCCGCTGCCCCAACCCACTGCGCAAACGCACCTCAGCGACGTACCTGTCGAGCCCCCCAGACGCAGCAGCTGGCCAATCATCATCATCCTGCTCGCCGGCTTGGTGCTGGCGTTGATCGCCTGGCTGCCGGCCGAACTGAGCCGCGACACCGCCAACACGGTAGCGCCGCCGTCGACCACCGACCAGCCGGCAACCGGAACGACGGGCCAGGCCACACCGCCGGCCGATACGGGCACGGCTCCCGCCGGTGGAACGACGACCCAGCCGGCCCCGGAAGCAACGCCGCAGCAGGGAACACAGGGCGCTAGCCCGAACTCGACCCCTGGCACGACACCCGAAATGACGCAGCCGGCGCCGTAAGCAGGACGGAGCACGCGCAAACCGGTGGGCCGGAGGCTTTTGATCTCCGGCCCTCGCGTCGTCGTTCACCTGAACAAAAATCATGAGGCCGAATGACGGATCGGCTGTGTCCGTTAGACGTCGTTCGTCAGTCCGGCCGGATGTTTGCGGATATCATCGCGTCCCAGCCGGCTGCGGCGCAGTCGGCGATCGCGACCAGGGTTTCCCGCGTGGCGCCGTCGCGCGCCTGGATCGACATGCCGTGCTGCAGCGAGGCGACGTAGGCGGCAATCGCGGCGCAGTCGACACCCACAGGCAGTTCGCCTTCCTCGACTGCGCGCTCGAAACGCTGCTCCAGAGCCATCTGCTTCTCCAGCCGACGCAGCTTCAGTGCGTCACAGACCTCCGCATCACCACCCGCCATCTGCGGTGCCGACAGAACCACCATGCAGCCTCTCGGCTCGCCACGCTGTGTAAAATTCTCGGCCGTGCGTCTCAACAGGTCGTGCACCGCCGCCTTTGCGGTCGGAACCGTCTCCAGTTCATCCCAGATGCCGGCACCGTCGGTGCGGCCGTAAAGGTCCACGGCCTCGATGAAGAGCTGCGCCTTGCTGCCGAAGGCAGCGTAGAGGCTCGGCGGGTTCAATCCCATGGCCCGAGTCAGATCCGACAGCGAGGTATTGTCATAGCCCTTGTCCCAGAAGAGCTGCATGGCGCTTGCAAGCGCCTCGTCTCTCGAAAAATTGCGTGGCCGCCCGCGGCTCATCTCGGCTGATCCTTTTTTGTATCGATCAATACATAAATCGCTTGACAGCGGATGGCAAGTCGTTTCCCCTTATATGTATCGATCACTACAGATTTGGAGAAACCAGTGACGAGTTTGAAAGACAAGGTGGCCCTGGTGACGGGCGGCAGCCGCGGCATCGGTGCAGCGATCGCAAGGCGCCTGGCGAGCGACGGCGCAACCGTGGCGGTGACCTACAGCCAGTCGAAAGAAAAGGCCGAGGCGCTCGTGGCGGAGATCACGGGGGATGGCGGCAGCGCACTGGCGATCCAGGCGGACAACCGCGATCCGGGCGCGGTTGAAGCCGCCGTCAAGACGGTCGCGGAAAAACACGGTCGCATCGATATCCTCGTCAACAATGCCGGCATCTTCGACGCCGGAACGGTGGACGAGGTGACTGAGGAGGATTTCGACCGGACGATCGACGTCAATGTGAAGGCGGTGTTTCTCGCCACGCGCGCCGCTTCGGCGCACATGCCGGATGGCGGGCGCGTCATCAACATCGGCAGCAACCTCGCCGCCCGCGTCCCATGGCCGGGCATGAGCCTTTATGTGCTGAGCAAGAGCGCGCTGATTGGCTTCACCAAAGCGGTGGCGCGCGATCTCGGGCCGAAGGGCATCACCGTCAACATCGTCCATCCTGGCTCGACCGACACGGACATGAACCCGGCCAACGGCGAACATGCCGGCCCGCAGCGCGGACTGATGGCGATCCCGCGTTTCAACGAGGCGAGCGACGTAGCAGGCGTCGTCGCCTGGCTGGCGGGGCCTGACGGCCGCAGCGTAACGGGCGCCGAATTCACCATCGACGGCGGCACCAACGCCTGATCAGGCAAGGAACAAGGCCGGAAACGCAGCGTCCGGCCTTTTCCTACTTCGTGATGCTATGGCTTCGGACCGTGTCAGGCCAGGAAACGCTCCGGCCGGTAGGGCGCGATGTCGATGACCGTCTTTTCGCCGGTCATGGCTTCCGCCAGCGCCCGACCGGTGACCGGCCCAAGCGTCATGCCGTGATGGGCATGGCCGAAGGCAAACCACAGGCCCTCGTGACGCGGCGCCTTGCCGATAAGCGGCATCATATCCGGCGTGCAGGGACGCGCGCCCATCCAGGGTTCTTCGTCGCGACGTTCGGCAAGCGGGAAGAATTCGCGCGCCACCCGCTCGGCCCGCGTCAGCTGCACCGGCGTCTTCGGCGCATCGCGCCAGGCAAATTCCGCACCCGTCGTCAAACGGATGCCGCGCAGCATCGGCGCCAGGAAGTAGCCCTTTTCGGCATCGAGCACCCAGTTGTTGAGCTGCGCGCCGTCCTGCATGCCGTAGTGCATGTGGTAGCCACGCTTCACAGCCAGCGGGAAATGATAGCCGAGCTTGCGGGTAACCGTATCGGCCCAGGGGCCGAGCGCCACGACGACTTCGCGGGCTTCCAGCGGCCCTTCCGGGGTGGCGACGCGCCAACCGGGACCTTCGAGTACGTGTTCGGTCGTCGCCGCATCGCCGGAAATCAGCCGTCCGCCCAGGGACTGGAAGTAGGCGAGATAGGCCTTGTTGAGGCTGTGCGGATCGCGGATCGACCAGGGATCGCTCCAGCGCAGACCGCCGACGAGATCGGCCTTGATCGACGGCTCCAGCGTCTTCAGCTCGCTCGTCGAAAGCTTCTGGTGGTTGACGCCGAAGCCCGCCGAGAGCTTTTCCGCTTCCTTGTACGCGGCGTCGCGTTCCTTCTCGGTGCGGAACACCTTCATCCAGCCGTCCTTACGGATGAGGTCGCCGGCTCCGGACGCCTCGATCAGATCCTGATGTTCGGTGATCGAATGCTCGATCAGCGGCGCATAGAGCTGGGCGATGCGCCGGTGCTGGGTAAAGCCGGAATGCCACCAGTAGCGGGCGAGGAACGGCACCAGGCCCGGAAGGGCGCGGAAATGGTAATGGGCGTCGATGGTGTTGTTGAGCGCGTAGCGGAAGAGTGCGCCGAAATCATGCGGGAAGCCGTATGGAAAGACGCCTTCGCGCTGGATCAGGCCGGCGTTGCCGTAGGAGGTTTCCTCGCCGGGGCCACGACGATCGAGCAGCACCACCGACTTGCCGCGGCGGGCGAGATGGATGGCGGTGGAAATGCCGACGATGCCGGCGCCCAGAACCACTACGTCAGTCTTCATCTCAGGCTGCCCCGTTGCTCGATCAAGACAAACCGCGGCTTTGCTGAAGCCGCGGCACCAATATCACTTCTTCTTCAGCGCATTCATGATTTGCTCGAGATAGCCGAGCAGTACGGCCGAGACGACAAAGGCCAGATGTATGATCGTCGCCCACATCAACTGCTCGCTCGAATATTGCTGCGCGTTTAAGAAGATCTGCAGCAGGTGGATCGAGGAAATGGCCACGATCGACGACGCAACCTTGATCTTCAGGCTGCCGGAATCGAGCTTGCCGAGGAAGGAGACCTCCGCATCGCCTTCGTCGAAGCGGCTGACGAAGTTCTCGTAACCGGAAATCATCACCATCACGATCAGGCTGGCCACGAGCGCTGCATCGATCAGGCCGAGCATCGCCAGAATCATCTGCGCATCGTCATAGACGAAGACCATGCTGGCGATCTTCAGCAGCTTGAAGGCGAACGAGATGCCGTAGAGGGCAAGTGCCGCGACCAGGCCAAGGTAGAAGATGACGAGAAGCCAGCGGCTGGACAGGATGATCCGCTCGACGAGCAGTTCCAGCGATTTCATGATGTTCGATACCCCGGGGCGAAAACGACAATTGGGGCATCAATAGCCAAGCGGACCAGCAAGGGCAAGCAAGACGATTCGGCCACCAAACACATCGAGGGCGGCTGTGACGCCGCCCGTTTCCTGTTTATGCCTAACAACTCAAATAGGGCCGCTCAGCCGCGGCGCACCAGGCCGGCAACGAGCGAAATCACCAGAAAGACCAGGAAAAGGAAGAAGAGGATCTGCGCGATGCCCGCGGACGTGCCGGCAATACCCCCAAACCCAAGTACACCCGCTATGATTGCCACAACGAGGAAGACAAGCGCGTAGTATAACATAGCAATTCTCCTTGCCTAAATCACTGCAATGCAAACGCGATAGCTTTCAATTTGTTCCAGTTCTCGATCAAAATCGGCGCGCGGAATTCCGTGGCGTCACTCGACATTAATATTCTGTTTACGATGAAAGACGAAAGAGTCCCAAATCGGCACGGTTTGCACCGGAAATGCCCGGAACCTTCGCAATACTCTGACGTTCTTCATCCATGGAACGCAGGGTCGAAATGAAGATGCCGACAGCACATATCTGGAAAACGGCGACCGAAGCCGGACGGGAGCGGACGCATCTCTCCGATAGAAATCTTCACATCGGAAAGACGATGCGCGACCTGTACACGGACGGCGAAAAACAAAGCGCCAAGCTTCAGTCTCTGCTTGAAGAACTTCGCAGGCGAGAGGCCAAGGCAAAGAAGAAATAAGCGCGATGCGCATGACAAACAAAAAGCCGCGCGACAGGTGTCGCGCGGCTTTTGTCTTGGCGTCGTTCTTCCGGGGAAGCAAGACTGACTGCTTGCCGCGAACCGCCTAGCGGCGCGACATCCATTCGTCGATCTGCCGCTCCGCCTCGTCACGTGCAACGCCGTATCGCGCCTGGATCCGCCCGGCGAGTTCTTCCCTGCGGCCATCGATGATATCGAGGTCGTCGTTGGTGAGCTTACCCCACTGCGACTGAGCCTTACCCTTCAACTCGTGCCATTTGCCTTCAACAATGTCCCAGTTCATTTCCGATCCTTTCGGTTGATGCAGTCGCCCTAGCGCAATTGCCCAAGAGCTACCGGTGAAATCAGTTACGAGCCTTGGCGCCGCTTTCGCTTCGCGCGGCAACGGCATAGCTGCCGTCATCGACCTTGACCTCGACCTGCAGACGGCCAGGCGCCTTCACCTGCCACTCGATGGTCGCGTCTTCTACGAACAGCGCCGGATCGACTTCCGCGCAGGCGCCATAAGCGTGCTTGAAGCTCGTCGATGTCGCCTCGATCGCAGGCGAAAGCAGTTCGCGGCATTCGTCTACGGTCTCGAAAGCCACGGTGGGCGCCGGCACTTCGCGGCAGGCCTCTGTCGTCTGCATGCAGCCGACCAGGACCATGATGGCGGCAATGTGTTCCATTCGCATGCTCCCTTGCGTCAAACTCCAACAGCAAACGGAAATGTGCGATCTGCGGTTCCGCGAATGGGCGCGAAATATTTCCTGGAACCTTGGCGTCAGCTGCGCGTTTGAGCGGCCCAGAGACGGTCGGGAGGCGTCATTCGCCCACAGCGTTC
This sequence comes from Ensifer sp. Root954, assembly GCF_001429005.1. NCBI lineage: Bacteria > Pseudomonadati > Pseudomonadota > Alphaproteobacteria > Hyphomicrobiales > Rhizobiaceae > Ensifer > Ensifer sp. Root954. Next base: position 90,829 of record NZ_LMJM01000023.1, on the reverse strand, counting down.
AGCGGGCGACCACGGCCCACAACCGGGACGGCCATCGACCGTCGGCCACCCCAACAATGGAACAAAAATGCCCCGGTCTCGTTTTCGCAACGATAACAAGCGCTGCGACCGCGGCCGAGCGACGGAGGAGATACTGGCGAGGCAAGGACACACCACAAGCGGCTCGCTCATTGCGAGCGCCGAAAGGTAACATCAAAAGTCGATCAGGACGGCGCGGCATCGGGTACGGGCTATGCCTCATTGTCGTCATTCTGTTCGTCACCAGTCGCGGGCAAATCGATTTCACCGAAAATTGATTCTCAGTTCAACAAAGCAACCCTCGGATAGGAACGCGTCATGAAGAAGATACTTATCGTAGCAAGCCTGATCCTCCCCCTCGCGGCATGCACGCAGACAGAAAAGGGCGCGGCGATCGGCGCAACCGGCGGTGCCATCGTCGGCGGTGCGGCGACGGGCAATGTCAGGGGTGCGGCCGTGGGCGCGGCCATCGGCGGCGTCGCCGGTGCGCTCATCGGCAACGCCAACGAACCGGGCCGCTGCATCTATCGCGACCGCTACGGCCGCCGCTACGAAGCCGCCTGCTGATCGGCGCATCTCATGAAGAAACGGGCAGCCGCCCGTTTCTTCCCCCCTCAAAGCGGAACCCCACCCTTCGACGGGACTTTGGCCGCAGCCTCCGCTTCATCGAGTTTTTCAAGAAGATTGAGAAAGAGTTCCGGAACGGGCTCCTGCTCCAGCGACCGATAGAGCGCCCTCAAGCTGGTGCCGATCGAGCCGCCGATGTCGAGCGTTTCGGCAGTGCCTCCGCGCTGTTGGCCTACGCCGCCGTGCTTTCCGGTTTCTTCATCCATGCTGCGTCCCACCACCGCTTAGTCCTTCACGGCTTTTGCTGCCCTTGCGAAATCGCCGGCACACCGTTTCGAACACGTCCCCCATTTGCTCTAAGCCGAAAAACGTGTTCAAAACATCCATCTATTCCGCCCCATACCCCCTATCCTCAGAAATCAAACGAATCGCATTGCACGTAAGGAAGTCGTTGATGTCACTTTCGACCCGGATTGCGCCCCACCTGCCCTTTCTGCGCCGTTACGCGCGGGCCGTCACAGGCTCGCAGGCCGCAGGCGACGGCTATGTGGCCGCCGTTCTCGAAGCCCTGATCGAGGATATCAGCCTCTTTCCGGAAGCCTCGAACGACCGGATCAGCCTCTACAAGCTGTTCTGCTCGCAGTTCGAAAAGATCTCGATCGACCGCAGCGAAAATGCCTCACCGTTCGCATGGGAAAAACAGGCGGCCGCCAATCTCTCGCTGATCGCGCCGGCGCCGCGCCAGGCGTTTCTGCTCGTATCGGTCGAGGGTTTCTCCATCGCCGATGCGGCCGAGGTCATGAACCTCAGCCAGGCCGAGTTTTCGAAGCTCCTGACAGTCGCCTCGGAGGACATTTCGCACCAGGTCGCAACGGACGTCCTGATCATCGAGGACGAGCCGCTGATCGCGCTTGATATCGAGGATATGGTGACCAGCCTCGGCCACCGCGTCACCGGGATCGCCCGCACCCACGGCGAGGCGCTCGATCTCTACCGCAAGACCTCTCCGAAGATGGTTCTGGCCGACATCCAGCTTGCCGATGGCAGCTCGGGCATCGACGCCGTCAACGAGATCCTCACGCAGGCCGCTGTGCCGGTGATCTTCATCACCGCATTCCCCGAGCGGCTGCTGACCGGCAAGCGGCCGGAGCCAGCCTTTCTCGTGACCAAGCCGTTCAATCCGGACATGGTGAAGGCACTGATCAGCCAGGCGCTGTTCTTCGACGAGCACGCACGCTCTGCCCGGCGCTAGGCCGGGCAACACATCCCCTTATCCGGGCAGCTGACGTTCAGGCGGCTGGTCGCTGATTTCCTCGACGATGGCGAGGACGATGAGAGAGAGCGGCAGCGCTAGCATGGCGCCGACCGCCCCCCACATCCAGGTCCAGAACACGATCGCCAGGAAGATCAAGAACGGGTTCACCTCGAGCTCGTTGCCGAGGATGGCCGGAATGGCAAGGTTTTCCATCGCAAGGTGAACGACGAAGAAGGCCACCGCCGGCGCCAATGCCAGCCACAGCACCTCGTGCGTCATCAGCCCCGCCACCAGCAAGCTCAGCGTCATCGCCGTCACGCCGAGATAGGGAATGAAGCTGGAGACGAAAGCGAACAGGCCCCACAACGGCGCCATGCCCAGACCCCCGACAAAAGCGATCACCGTCGTCACGAGGCCGAGCGAGAAATAGATGACGCTGGCGATCGAGAAGTATCGCGCCAACGCATCCTCGATGCCGTTCATGATGCGAATGGCGCTAAGCCGCCGCTCACGGCTGGCAAAGGCAAGGATGACCGCCTTGCGCAGTTGCAACCGTCCGAGCAGAAACAGGCCGAGTGCTGCGAGGAAGATCAGTGTCTGCACCAAAGCGGGTGTCAGCCCGGCGGCGGTGGCGGCAAGCATCGGGCCGGCATTCTTCATGACGGTATCGGCAATCGCATCGTTGCCGACGCTGCGCGCGACGGCCAGACGCAGCCACTCGAACCGGTCAATGAACGGCATCACCCGCGCCACCACGCTTTCGGCAAGCTTCGGCGCCTCCGAGGCGAGCGCCGTCAACGGACCCAGGAGGGCATTGACGAGCCACGAGAGGCCGGTGACGAAAATGATCGCCAGCAGCAACCCTCCGAAAATCGGCGGCAGGCCATAACGCGCCAGTCCGTCGGCCGTCCGGCCGAGCACGACGCCGACGACGATTGCGAGCGTGATCGGCAGGAGGATCGTTTCCATGGCGTAGATGCCCGCGCATGCGGCAATGGCGAAGAGGCCGATAATACTCCAGGCGACCATCAGATCGATGCCGTCGCGCCGCGGGGCTGTCGATGGCGCCGCCGTCGCCACAGCAGCCTCTTCCTCGACGATCCACCGCGCACGCTTGCGCTGCTGGGCGGCACCCGCCCGACGCAGCGTATTCGCGATCATGCCTCGCCGTCCTTCAGTCAGGGCCGCGCGCGGTTCGTTCGCGTTTCCGGTCAACAGATCAGGCCGCCCTGCCTTTTGCTCCGGCCCGGCTTGCGGCACATCGCGTGAATGATCTTGCACGGTCAATGGTGTTCCGGCGGGAAGACATGCAGGGTCAGCGACAATAGGCCAAGCCCAAGGATGATGACGAGCAAGGTATGGGCGACACCTGCGGCGGTGTAGGGAAGAAGACCGAAACCGATCATGACGCCCGCCAGGAGAAGGACACAGACACGGGGCAGCCAGTAAAGCATAGACAGTCCTCCCAATCGTGGCGGCCGGTTTTGGCCTGCTTCTTCGGATTGGACACTTAACGTGCCGGTGCGCCGTTTGGTTCCGCGCAAGGGAACTGAAATGGGAACGAAAAACGCCGCCGGACGGCAGTCCGGCGGCGCAGGAATAAGAAGACGGGAAATCCCGTAGCGCAGGCCTTAGGCGGCAGCGGCGACGACGATGACTTCGACGAGGTATTCCGGGGTCGCGAGCTTGGCTTCGCCGGTGGCGCGAGCCGGGGTGTGGCCCTGCGGTGCCCAGGCGTCCCAGACCGAGTTCATCTTCGGGAAGTCTGCCATGTCGGCGAGCCAGATGGTGGCCGAGAGGATGCGGGTCTTGTCGGTGCCGGCGAGCGCCAGAAGACGGTCGACTTCGGCAAGCGCCTGCTTGGTCTGCGTCACGACATCGTCACCGGCGTTGCCGACCTGGCCGGCGAGGTAGACGGTGTTGTTGTAGACCACGGCCTGGCTCATACGGGGGCCGGTTTCGAAACGCTTGATTTCCATGAACGTGTTCCTGAGGTTGGGCCGAACGATCGGTCCGGCCAAAAAGCGGCTGCCCGCCGCCAAGAGGCGAGAAGTGAAGGCGGCGCGACACCTCTACACCATCAAGCCCCCAAGTCAAAGAAGCCGGGCATTGGCTGCCCGGCTTCTCTTGTTTCTTCAGCAAAAATCAGCAGCGGCGGATCAGGCCGCCTGCTTCTTCTTGGCAAGGCGCGCCTTGATGCTCTCGACATCCGCACGCGGCGTCGCTGCAAACAGCGTCTTGGTGTAGCTGTGCTTCGGGTCGGCAAAGACCTCGTCGCGGCTGCCGTATTCGACCGCTTCGCCGAAATACATCACCATGACATCATCAGCGATATAGCGCACGACAGAGAGGTCGTGGCTGATGAAGACGTAGGTGAGCTTCAGTTCGTCCTGAAGGTCGGCGAGCAGGTTCAGCACCTGTGCCTGGACCGACAGGTCGAGCGCCGACACCGGCTCGTCGAGCACCAGCAGCTTCGGGTTCAGCATCAACGCGCGCGCAATGGCGATACGCTGGCGCTGGCCGCCCGAAAACATGTGCGGATAGCGGTTGAAGTGCAGCTCGGTGAGGCCGACCTTCTTCAGCATCGTCATCGCCCGGTCGCGACGTTCGTCGGCCGGCGTGTCGGTGTTGATGACCAGCGGTTCCATCAGGATGTCGCCGATCTTCTGGCGCGGGTTGAGCGAGCCATAGGGGTTCTGGAAGACGATCTGCACCTTGCGGCGCATCTCCGGCGTCATGTCGCCTTTGGAAATATCGATCTTCTTGCCCTCGATCAGCAGTTCGCCGGAGGTCGCCGGGTCGATCAGGGTGAGGATGCGGCCCAGCGTGGACTTGCCGCAGCCGCTTTCGCCAACGATCGCCAGCGTCTTGCCCTGTTCGACGGAAAAGCTCACGCCTTTCAGCGCATGAACCGTCTTTGCCTTTTTGATGAGGCCGCCGGGGATATGGTAGTCGCGCACCAGATTGCGCGCTTCGAGGATCACGCTCATTGGGCCGCTCCTTCGTCGACGAAGAGTTCGGAAATCGTCGGCAGACGATCGCCGGTCGCGTTGTCAGGCAGCGCCGCCAGAAGTGCGCGCGTGTAGTTGCTCTTCGGGTTTTCGAAGAGCGTCAGCACGTCGGCCTCTTCCATCTTGCGGCCCTTGTACTGCACGACCACCCGGTCGGCAGTCTCGGCGACCACGCCCATGTTGTGCGTGATCATGATCAGGCCCATCTTGTGCTCGGCCTGCAGCCTCATCAGGAGGTCCAGGATCTGCTTCTGGATCGTCACGTCGAGCGCGGTGGTCGGCTCGTCGGCAATCAGGAGCTTCGGGTTGCAGGCGATCGCGATCGCGATCATCACACGCTGGCACTGGCCGCCCGACATCTGGTGCGGATAGTGGCCGAGCCGCTCGGCCGGATCGGGAATGCCGACCGCCTCGAACAGTTCGATCGCGCGCTTGCGGCGACCGGCCTTGTCGAGGCCCATGTGGATGCGCAGCACTTCCTCGATCTGGAAGCCGACGGTGAAGCACGGGTTGAGGCTGGCGATCGGCTCCTGGAAGATCATGGCAATATCCTTGCCGACGATCTTGCGCCGTTCGTTTGCCGACATTCCGAGCAGGTCGCGGCCGTTGAAGGTGAGCTTGTCGGCGGTCACTTTCGCCGTCCAGGGCAGAAGCCCCATGGCGGCCAGCATCGACACGGACTTACCCGAGCCGGACTCGCCAACAATCGCAAGCACTTCGCCTTCATGGACCTTCATCGACACGCCGTTAACGGCGCGGAAGGGACCGGAGGCCGTCTGGAATTCGACGACCAGGTTTTCGATTTCGAGAAGCGCCATGATCAGGACCTCTTCAGCTTGGGATCGAGCGCATCGCGCAGGCCGTCACCCATAAGGTTGATCGCCAGCACCGTGATCAGGATCGCGATACCCGGAAGGGTCACCACCCACCAGTGGCTGCTGATGAACTCGCGGGCTTCGGCGAGCATCGTGCCCCATTCCGGTGTCGGAGGCTGTGCGCCCATGCCGAGGAAGCCGAGGGCGGCAGCGTCAAGGATCGCGCTCGAGAAGGAGAGCGTCGCCTGGACGATCAGCGGCGCCATGCAGTTCGGCAGGATCGTCTTGAACATCAGACGGCCATGACCGGCGCCGGCCACCTTGGCGGCAACGACATAGTCACGGGTCTTTTCGCTCATGACGGCAGCACGCGTCAGGCGCACGAAGTGCGGCTGGAAGACGAGCGCGATGGCGATCATGGCGTTGACGAGGCCCGGGCCGAGGACGGCGACCAGCACGAGGGCGAGCAGCAGCGACGGGAAGGCCAGGATGATGTCCATCACGCGCATGATGACGGTATCGACCCAACCACGGAAGTAGCCGGCGATGACGCCAAGCGCGATACCGCCGACGAGCGACAGGGTCGTGACGATGACACCGACGAACAGCGAGAAGCGCGTGCCGTAGATCAGGCGGGACAGCATGTCGCGGCCGACGGCGTCGGTGCCGAGCAGGAAGCCGGCGCGGCCGCCCTCCTGCCATACCGGCGGTACCAACACCGCATCGCGGTACTGTGCCACCGGATCGTGCGGTGCGACCCACGGTGCGAAGACCGCGAGCAGAACGAGGAACACGAAGAACACGAGACCGATCACGGCGCCGCGGTTCTCGGAGAAGTAATACCAGAACTCGGCCAATCGCGCCCGGCGGGACGGATCGGTCGAAACGGTGCTTGTTGCAGCAGCTTGAGACATGACGCCCTCCTTAGTGCCGGATGCGCGGATTGATGAGACCGTAGAGCAGGTCGACGATGAGGTTGACCAGCATGATCACCGCGGCGATGACGAGCAGGCCGCCCTGGATGACGGCGTAGTCGCGACGCGACACCGAATCCACCATCCACTTGCCGATGCCCGGCCAGGAGAAGATCGTTTCCGTCAGGATCGCACCGGCGAGCATGACGCCCACCTGCAGGCCGATGGTGGTGACCACCGGGATCATCGCATTGCGCAGCGCATGGACGCCGACGACCCGGAAGGTCGAAAGGCCCTTGGCCCGTGCCGTGCGCACGTAGTCTTCGGAGAGAACTTCAAGCATCGCCGAGCGCGTCTGGCGCGCGATGACCGCAAGCGGAATGGTTCCAAGCACGATCGTCGGCAGGATCAGGTGGCTGACGGCCGACTTGAACGCGCCGGCCTGACCGGACAGGAGCGAGTCGATCAGCATGAATCCGGTTACCGGCGGGAAGAAGTACATCAGCGAGATGCGGCCGGAGACCGGCGTCCACTGCAGCATGCCGGAAACGAGCATGATGAGCAGCAGGCCCCACCAGAAGATCGGCATGGAGAAGCCGACGAGCGCCGTCCCCATCATCGCTTGGTCGACGGCCGAGCCGCGCTTGATCGCAGCAATCACGCCAGCCGGAATGCCGAGAATGACCGCAAACAGGATCGCACAGAGCGAAAGCTCGACGGTTGCCGGAAACAGTTCGAAGAACTGATCGATGACCGGCTTCTTGGTAACGATCGAGGTGCCGAAATCACCCTGGAGCACGCCCCAGAGATAATCGAGGTATTGCACCACGATCGGCCGGTCGAAGCCGAGTGCGTGTGAAATTTCCGCATGTCGCTCCGGCGACATGACGCGCTCGCCCGAAAGCAGCGCAACCGGATCGCCCGGAAGCAGGCGGATGAAGGAGAAGGCGATGATGGAGACGCCGACGAAGGTCGGTATCAGGACAGCCAATCGCCCCAAGAGAAATCGGAACATGTTAAACCCCGCGCCATGTTGCCGCGGCATTGTATCCCGCCGCTGGCACCACCGCATGCTTTCCCACTTAACGGCCAAGCATACAGCAAGTCGAAATGCCACAGCGACCTTTTGCGCTCCAGCCGGAACTCAGGGTCGCTATAGTGGATGCAAAGAGGGGCGCTTGCCCTTGGCAAACGCCCCCTTAAGGATCAGTTAACTAAATTACTCGGTGATGTCCACGCCGTCGAAGGCAAAATCACCAAGCGGGCTCTGAACGAAGCCCTCGACGTTCTTGCGCATCGGCACGACCGAGAGCGAGTGGTCGATCGTCGCCCACGGCGCTTCGCGCTTGAAGACGACCTGCGCCTCTTCGTAGAGCTTGGTGCGCTCTGCGGGGTCAGAGGTTTCCTTCGCCTTCTTCACGAGAGCATCGAATTCCTGGTTGCACCACTGTGCACGGTTGTTGCCGCCGACAGCGTTGCAGCCGAGAAGCGTGTCGAGGAAGTTGTCCGGGTCGCCGTTGTCGCCGGTCCAGCCGAGGATGACGGCACCGTCACGATCCTTGGCCTTGGACTTGTCGAGGTATTCGGCCCATTCGTAGGAGACGATCTCGACCTTGACGCCGATCTTGGCGAAGTCCGACTGCATCAGTTCAGCTGCGCGACGGGCGTTCAGCATGTACGGACGCGAAACCGGCATTGCCCAGAGCTTCATCGACAGGTCCTTGACGCCTGCGTCTTCAAGCATCTTCTTGGCGACTTCGGGCTCGTAGGTGTCGTCTTCGATCTTGTCGTTGTACGACCACATCGTCGGCGGGATCGGGTTGACGGCCGGCTGGGCAGCACCCTGGAAGACGGCATCGACGATCGCCTGCTTGTTGATCGCCTTGTTCAGCGCCTTGCGGACTTCCGGCTTGTCAAACGGAGCCTGGGTCGTGTTGTAGGCGAGGTAGGAGACGTTGAGGCCGGCCTGTTCCATGACCTTCAGGTTCGGGTCTGCCTTCATCTTCGAAACGTCGGCAGCATTCGGGAACGGCATCAGGTGGCATTCGCCAGCCTGGAGCTTCTGGAAGCGAACCGAAGCGTCAGACGTGATCGCGAAGACGAGGTCGTCGATCTTCTGCTTGCCACCCCAATAGTCCGGGTTTGCCTTGTAGCGGATGACGGCATCCTGCTGGTAGGCGACAAAAGCGAACGGACCGGTGCCGAGCGGCATCTGGTTCATCTGCTCCATCTTGCCGTCAGCCTGCAGCTTGTCGGCATATTCCTTCGACAGGATCGAAGCAAACGGCATCGCGATGTTGGCGAGGAACGGCGCTTCCTTGCGCGTCAGGGTGAACTTGACGGTCAGGTCGTCGACCTTCTCAACCGACTTGATGACTTCCGGGAAGCCCATGCCGGCTGCGTATTCCCACGAAGCGCCAGCAATGTACTTGTTCCACGGATTGTCAGCCTTCAGCTGGCGCTCGTAGGAGAACACCACGTCGTCGGCAGTGAAATCACGCGACGGCGTAAAGAATTCGGTGGTCTGGAACTTGACGCCCGGACGCAGCTTGAAGGTGTAGACCAGGCCGTCGTCGGAGATCGTCCAGCTTTCGGCGAGGCCCGGCTCAACTTCGGTCGTGCCCTTCTTGAACTCGAGCAGGCGGTTGTAAACCGTGTGCGCAGCCGCGTCGAAGGTCGTGCCGGCGGTGTACAGGCCCGGGTCAAAACCCTCTGGCGAACCTTCCGAGCAATAAACGAACGTCTTCGACCAGGCGGAGCCGGCCATCAGCGTGGCAAGCGCCGTCGCTGCAAACAGAGTAGTGAGCTTTTTCATGAGCTTTGCTTCCCAGATTTGTTTTTGTTCTCGTGTTTTCCTGACGCGGAATGCCGTTGCCCCCGGTCAAGGCCGGATGGAACGACATTTGGCGTCGCATTGCAATAAGTCGCCGCAGAAATTTGTCTATGCGAAAAATTCGTCCGCAGGTAGAGCCGGGATATTCGTCCACTGTTTTAGAATCGCCTGACAAAACAGTACACCGCGGCACCTAAAATCCACGACGTTCCGGCCGCTTCCACAGGGTCTGCAGCCTCCCCCGCCAGCCCCTTGGGCGGCGCGATGCCACACCGGGGAAGCCACCTTGGTTCCGGGTGAATACCCCTACCGAGAATGCCGTGATCATTGGCCGCACGAACACGCGATTCGGCCTCGACAGGTTTTCGTCAATCCCAAGATACTATGGTAGAAATCCCGAACGGGATTGTGCAATAAAATGTATACAAAACTCGGGGGAGATACTCGACGTGCCCAGACGTCCTTGGGAGGGACCGGCAGCCGCCTTTTACAGCTTTCAGTCGCTCGGTGGGCTTGCCGAGGGACGCGCATGACCCTGCCTGTCGGCAATACCGGCAACGCACTTTGCCGATTGATCGCTGCGGCTCGCGGGATAAACTGCCGCACGACGATAAGGGGATAGCCAGTCCGTGGCGGCTTTGCTGGAAAATCACAGGCGATACGACCTTCGCGACGAGCTAGAGAAGGCGCTCAACCGCGTCGATTTCTTCCGCATTTTTCATACCATGGCATTGCGCTACGGCTTCAGCCATTTCGGCATTCTGCAGCTCGGCAACGAGAACGACGCCTGCATGCTGTCCACCCGCCTAGTATTGCACGACCTGCCCTCCGGGCTCGCGGAGGAATACGACAAGCGCCATCGCTTTGGCGACTCCGTGTTTTACAAGACGCTGCACCGCTCGGCGATCTCGTCGGTATGGCGGGCGGACGACCCCGGCTGCGACGCCAGCCAGAACCTGCTGGTGCAGCTCGGTTTCGAACTGCTCGTCAGCGCGCCGGTGCACGCAGCCTCCACCGGCGCGCGCTACGCCGTGCTCTTTCTCGGAGACGGGGAGGATATCGGCCGGGCCGAGCATGTGGCGCTCGCCTATGACGCGATCGCCGCCTTCGACTATTTCTATCGCATCGCGCTTGCCAACAAGGCCGGGATGGGACTGACGCCGCGCGAAACCGAAATCCTCAAGTGGATCTCGCATGGCAAGACGGCAAGCGAGATTGCGCTCATCGTTTCGGTGTCGGAGCACACGGTGAACTCACACACCGCAACGATCCTGAAGAAACTCGACGTCGTCAATCGCACCCAGATGGTGGCGAAGGCAATCCGAGAGCAGATCATCCAGTAGCAGCCGATGCGTGGCCGCGTTTCGCACCGCCACGCCCAACGAACGGGACGCCCGCCATCAGCAAGGGTATTCGGTCATGACGCGAAAAGCACACATCCTGCTCGTTGACGACGACCCGGCAGAAAACCTGATCCTGCGCGCGCTCATCCGCAAGGTGAGCAGCATCGACATCGAGCTGCACTACTGCCAGACGATCGATGATGCGCTTGCATTCCTGCGCTCGGGCAAACCCGTATCGATGATCCTGCTCGACAACCGTCTGCGGCCGCAGCTCGATTTCCGCGAGACGGTCCCGGCCCTCCGGCATCAGGGCTATATCGGCCCGATCGGGGTAATCTCAGCATCGCTCGCCGATGCCTATTTTCAGAATCTGGAGGATTACGGCGCCGATTTCCGCATCGACAAGGCTGAAATCGACCCCACTGCGATCGACTTCATATTGCGGGAATATCTACCGCAAGAGTAACACCCGGCGGCACTTCAGCCGCCAGGTCATGCCGCACCATTTGCGCGGGCGTTGCTCGGAGATATCAGGCCGCCGAGGTCTGCGGACGCTTGGTTTCTTCCAGGCCGAGCAGGAAGTTGATCTGCGGGCGCGCCTTGACCAGGTCGTCAATCGTGTAGCCCTGCAGCACTTCGAAGAAGGCGTTCAGCGCCTTGCGGAGCGCCGAGTTCAGGCCGCAACTGTCGACGAGCGGGCATTCGATCTCGCCCGCCTCGAAGCATTCGGCCATCGCGAAACTGTCTTCCGTCACCTTGACGACGTCGAACAGCGTGATCGCCGAAGCGGGCTTCGGCAGGCGCACGCCGCCGTTACGGCCACGCACCGTTTCAACGAGGCCAGCCTTGGTCAACGGCTGCAAGATCTTGAAGAGAAACAACTCGGAAACACCATAAGCCCTGGCGATTTCGGGAATGCGGCTGAGCTTTTCCCCGTTGGCGGCGCAGTACATCAACATGCGAACCGCGTAGTTCGTTTGCTTCGTCAGACGCATCATTCACTCCGGCATCGAGAGGTTCACGAACTCATCATATAGGACGGATCGTAGTTTGGAACAATTCCAAAAAGCCAGAAAAGTCACTTCTTGTTGAGCGTTTACGGTTTCCTGATTGACTGTTTTCAGCGCTCCGGTCAGAAAGATGAGGAATTTTGTTAACTTAGCTCAAACAAGAAAATGGAGGAAGCGATGTCCGTTTCAAGAGCAGCGATGGGCGTTCTGTCCCTGACGGCAACCCTGCTGGCAACGAGCGCCGCCTGGGCCGATGGTGAAGTCAATATCTACTCGTACCGGCAGCCCGACCTGATCAAGCCGCTGCTCGACGCCTTCACCAAGGAAACCGGCATCACCACCAATGTGCTCTTCCTCGACAAGGGCCTCGTCGAGCGCATCCAGGCCGAAGGCGCCAACTCGCCGGCCGACGTGATCCTGACCGTCGACATCAGCCGCCTGACCGAAGCCAAGGATGCAGGCGTAACCCAGCCTGTCGTCAACGAGACGATCAACAAGGATATCCCGGCGCATTTCCGCGATCCTGAGGGCAACTGGTTCGGCCTCACCACCCGCGGCCGCGTCGTCTACGCATCCAAGGAGCGCGTCGCCCAGGACGACATCACCTATGAAGAGCTTGCCGACCCCAAGTGGAAAGGCAAGATCTGCACCCGCGACGGCCAGCACTCCTATAACATCGGCCTCTTCGCCTCGATGATCGCCCACCATGGCGAAGCCGAGACCGAGAAATGGCTGACCGGCCTCAAGAACAACCTCGCCAAGAAGCCTGACGGCGGCGACCGCGACCAGGCCAAGGCGATCCTGGCCGGCGAATGCGACCTGGCACTCGGCAACACCTACTATGTCGGTCTGATGATGACCAACGAGAAGGAGCCGGAACAGAAGGATTGGGCAGCGGCGATCAAGGTACTCTTCCCGAACGCCAAGGACCGCGGCACGCACGTCAACATTTCGGGCATGGCACTCGCCAAGAATTCCCCGAACAAGGACAATGCGCTGAAGCTGATGGAATTCCTGTCGGAGGGCGAAGCCCAGAAGATCTACGCCGAGCAGGTGTTCGAATATCCGGTTCTGCCGGGCGCCGAGCCGTCTGACGTCGTGAAGTCCTTCGGCACGATCAAGCCGGACGAACTGCCGCTCGCCGACATCGCCGCAAACCGCAAGAAGGCTTCGGAACTGGTCGACAAGGTCGGCTACAACGACGGTCCGCAGGACTGATCAACAAGGCAATTGCTTGAATGCGAACAGCGGGCCATCGGCCCGCTGTTTTCGTTTCAACAAGCGAAATTCAAGGAGGCTCATTGCGCCTTGGCGCGCAACTCCGCGGCGTAGTCGAGGATCGCCTTGCGCCGCTCAGGCGTCCCTGGATGCGTTGAGAGAATGCTGGTGTCGCCGTGATCGTCTAGCTTCTTTTCAAGCAGGTCGAAGAAGCGCGCGGCCGCCGTCGGATCTCGCCCTGCCTTCTGCATCAGCTCGACCGAGTGTCGGTCGGCAGCAGTTTCCGCGCCGCGCGAATAGGAAAGCGACAAGAGACCAGCGCCCTGCACCAGGACGTCGTCCACGCCCGAACCGATATCGCCGCCGATCATCATGATGAGGCCGGCAACGCCGGCAGCACGGTAGATCTGCCGCAGACTATGTTCGAGCTCGACATGGCCGATCTCGTGCGCCAGCACGCCAACGATCATTTCGGTATCGTCCCCAGCAAGTTCGATGAGCTCGTCGGTGACGACCAGCGTGCCATCCGGAAGCGCAAACGCATTTGGTCCGACCACACCGCCCTTGCGGAAATTGAGCGTGTAACCGGCCTCGCCGCGGTCTGATCGGGCGGCGATTGCCTTGAAGCCGTCGCGGATCCTTTCCTGCCGCTCAATCGCCAGCTGCGTCTTGTCGAACAGTGTCCGATCCATCGTTTCCATCGTGCCCCTCGACATCATCTCCGGCACGATCGGCGGGGTCACGAGGACGGCGACCTCGACGAGCGCAGGAACCGCATAGCGATAGATGGCAACGCCGCACAGCAAGGTGGCTGCGACGACGGCGATGAGACGTGGACGAAAGCGCTCCCATTCGTGGATGTGGTTGACCCTGCCATTCAGCTTCAGAAAACGATCGACTGCCTCGTTGTCCGGCGTTTCGAACAACGAACCGTCTGCAAATTCGACGCGACGCGGTATCGCTCCGACGCGGTCGGAAATATCGACACTTGCCAAGGTGCCACGGGCAAGTTCGGTGCTCGCATCGTCTACGGCCCTAAGGCTGCCCCCCTCTTCCAACAGCCGCGAGGGCACCGACCGGCTGGAACCGGCCGGATGCCATTCGCCACGCGCGATCTCGATGCTGCTAGAAGCCAAAATCGAACCCTTCGAAATCCATGAATTCCGCTCCAACCGCCGACGCTTCCGCTTCGATTTCGCTCATCAGCGTTCCGACCGCGCCAAAGACGGTTACGCCCGTCAGGGTCCATTTGTAACGGGCCATGCGGACGGCCGCCCAAGGTCGCAGCAGGCCCAGCGTCAGGATGGTGACGACGAAGTTCGATATGGCGATCCACGTGTAGCGGCCCCGAGAAAGACCGCTGAGGAACCGATGTTTTCCGTCAAAAACCGTCGCTCCCCAAACGGCGTTGCGCACGGCTGCACTGTAGAACAACGCGATGACTGCGTAGAAAGACATTGACGCCACATATCCGGCGCCCAAGCCTACCCATCCCCACCTCGGATCGTTCAGCGATTGGAGCAAACTTGGCGATGCGCGAAGCGTTCCCATCAAGATCGCGAAGACAACAACGCCAAGAACCAGCGCAAGCCCCAGGCCCAGGAACATGCCGCGATAGAGCGGGCCGAACGGAGGATTGGTCTCAAAGGCCCTGCCGCCAAAGCGCAGGTTCGATCCGACGTAGCGCCCAACCCATCGGCTCGCGAGCGGCGTCAGTAGGCCCAAGGTGATAATGGAAAGGAACCCGCCCAGAATGAACGCCTTGAAGGCGCCGCCCATCGTGCCGACGAAGTCGAAGCGGACGTTTCGATAGCTCGTCACCCGCGCGCTGAAGCGCAACCCGCGTGCGGCCAGCCAGGGAACGAAGAAGAGCGAAAGCAACAATAGCGCGATGCCGACGATCGGAACGAATGTCAGCAGAAGATTGTAGAGGATCAGATAGCCGAAAACGATCACTCGCCCGATCAGGATCTGCTTGCCCTTGGCATGGTACTCGAAGGTACGGCCGAGCAGAACCGTGTTTCCGTAGAAGTATCGGTTGCGCCGGACCTTTGCCCAGGCGGAATAAATGCCAAGCGTGACGATCGTCAAAAACACGTTGACGATCCAGATGCCGAAATATTCCTTGCCGCTCCCCATGAACGAGAAACGGTGAAAATCGATCGACACGTCGCGTGTCGGCGCTGCTTGAAACGACGTCGCTTCAGCCACGACCATGATGGGCCCCCTCCGTCCATCCTTTGTGCATCGGGCGCGCCGCAATGCGCTCCGACAGCACATGATCAAACACAAATCGTCTGGTGCGCCCCCCGCCCGCCAGACTGCCGTTGGAGCAGCGATCAATTCACGACCCTTGCCCACGGTTCGCAAGTTAGTTGTGCCGTATCGCCGAATGCAACAAAAAAGGGCCTCCCGA